>NZ_CP021235.1:2726154-3407692 GCF_003585765.1 Pontibacter actiniarum | reverse complement strand
CTTCTTACTTACGGGGGCAATATACGGCCGGATTTTAGCTCCGGCAAAAAGAAGCCTGTGTTTGGTGGGGGATGCGCGGTGCATCTTTCCCATGACTGGAAAAATGCAGTGGTTTTATTCCAATATAGGGATGTTTTTGATCTTGCTTTAATTTGTTGATACTAAGAGTCAGTGTGTTATGTATTGAGGCGGTTTTGGCACAACACTTGTAAAGTGTAAAAGCAGAAGCCCTTCGGTGTAGTTTGGTGAACGTGCTGAAATAAAGGGTTAAAGTTAATGGGGCCGCCGTTAATTCACAACCTAAAAAGCAACTCAAAGCGGGTGTAAGATGTTATAGAAGCAACTAGGAATTTTTTTTAGAGCATCTATAACCTTTATCTCTAAATAGGAGTATAGCTATACATAAATGCGATTGGGAATTAGTTTTTGCCTCATTGTTGCATTTTTATAAACAAGGTTGTAATTTAGTGTCATGAAATCTCAGCAGGCCTTCAGCGCCTGCCTATAGATATAAATATTAAGTTTGTTTTCATAGCTTGGAAAGGCACCCTGCACTGTGGGGTGTTTTTTTATTTTAACCTAAGCTGTTTTGGTTCTAACACAAACACAAACGGCCTTTAGTAACATTGCTTGAGTTTTGCCTGGGGGAGGTAAAACTTAAAAAGAGAAAGCCACAGCAACGCTGTGGCTTTTTTCGTTTCTGCCGAGGCTGTTCTGCCGCCGCTCTATTTTTTTACAATCCAGGATTCAGGGTTCATGTTGGAGCTGTTCTTCCAGATCTGGAACTGCAGCTCGGTGGTGCCGTCGCTGTCGGTGTACACCGTGCCGATGGTGTCTTTCAGCTTCACTGTCTGCCCCGGCTTCACGTTCACGGTCTTTAGCTTGGCATACACGGTAAAGTACTCGCCGTGCTGCACCATCACAATGTTGTTCATGCCTGGTACGCTGGCCACAGTCAGCACCTTGCCCTCGAAAATGGCCCTGGCTGCCGCTCCTGCCGCCGTCTGTATATCCACGCCGCGGTTCTCCACCACTACCCCCTTCAGAACAGGGTGGTTGTGCCGCCCGAACTTCTGCGAAATAAAGCCGCGCTCTACCGGCCAGGCCAGCCTGCCCTTGTTGCCCGCAAAGGACGAGGAGATGAGGGCCGCCTCCGGAGTGAGGGTTACCTTGTTGGGGCTGCCGCTGGTGGCCTTGCCCGCTTCGCGTGCGGCGCGTGCTGCCCTGGCAATCTCCTCGCGTACAATGTCGGCGATAAGTTTGTCGAGCTTCTTCACAGCCTGCTGGCGCTCGGCTACTTCTTTCTGCAGGTTGCTCTCCTGCTGGCTCAGGCGGGTGATCACGCTGTCCTGCTGCTGCTTGAGCGACTGCAGGCTCTTGCTTTCCGCTACGTGCTTTGAGAGGAGGTTCTGCTTTTGCTGCTTTTTGGACTCCAGTACCGCTACCTGCCCATTAAGCACCAGCTGCACCTTGTTTATCTGCTCCACCTGCTTCTTGCGTGCCTCGGAGTACTGCTGCAGGTAGCGCAGGCGCATCACAAACTGGTTAAACGAGTCGGAGGCGAACAGGAACATGAGCTTGTTATAGCTGTTTGCTGTTTTGGAGGCTGCATACACCATGTGGGCGTACTCAGCCTTGAGCTGCTCCAGGTCGTGCTGCAGGGCACCAACAATGCCCTCTGTCTCCTTTACATCCGACTCTATGAAGGTGATTTCGCGGGAGATGTTCTGTACAACCCCTTTCTGCACGGTTATTTTCTCTTTGATGGCGTTGAGCTGGCCAATGGAAGCCTGCTTCTGCTGCTTGGTCTGCTGCAGAATGCGGTTTGCTTCTTTTATTCGGGTGAGGTTCTCCTTTTTCTCCTTCTCTAGCTGTGCCTTCGATTTTGTTTTCTGGGCCATGGAGGCCAGCGGCAGGCTCAGCAGAAGCAGGAAAAAGGCTAATCTGTAAAGGGCCTTCATCAAAACGTTCGGTTCTTCTTCTCTCAGTCTACAAATATGGCAAAACTATAACGGAAGAACCAACGGGCCCAGAGATTTAATTAATCGTGAGGTGCTTATACTCGCTCGGCACCGTGAACGGAAACGAGAGGGGCTCGTCAGACACGCTTACGCGGCTGTGCTTGAGTGTAAAGTCGGACACCTCGCCTTTCTGCAGCACCTGTGCGGCCAAGCCATGGGCAAAGGGCACCTGGCCTACCGGCTCAAAGCTGTTGTACTTCACCGTGATCGTGTTGCTGGTGTTGATGTCCTGCACGTTCAGCTGCTGTAGCTTGCTGTTGATGTCGCTGATAAAGTAGTCGAAGGTCAGGTTCTGGCGCTGCTGCTGTATATGCTGCATGCCTTCTGCGCTCATCACCTTCTCAGAGCCCTGCGGCTGGTAGTTGCCCAGCAGTATGGATTGCAGCACCTCAAAGCTAACATCCACCTGGAGCTTGTTGCGCAGGAAGCGGTAATCCGTGGCGGCGTACTCTTTCTTCAGGCGGTTCATGAAGTATACCGAGTCCTGGGTCAGCATCATGCGGGCGGCCTCAATGCCCAGCCCGGGCTGTATCGACACCCATATCACGCTGTCTTTCTGCATGCGGATGCTCAGCCCGGAGGAGAGGTTGTCGTTTTTGTCATTGACCGTGATCTGGCCTTTGCTGCTGAGGTAGTTGAAGTCGAGGTTGTTTACCTTTACATCCCCGACGGCTTTTACGGCCGTGGAGGCGGTGGAGGGTACAGTTTCTTTCTTGCAGCCTGCCAATAGCAGCAGGCCGAACAGGAAAAGCAAAAGATGCTTACTCATAAAGCTTTCTGTCTTTGATCTTTTTGTCGATGTAGGCGGAGGCTTCTCCTTTTAATTTGGCTTTCTGCCACTGGCTTACGGCTTCTTCTTTCTTGCCCAGCTTAAACAGCACATCGCCGTAGTGCTCTACCACGGTGGCATCGTCGGAGATGGCCACGGCCTGCTCCAGGTACTTCCGAGCATCGGTGTAGTTACCCATTTTGTACAGCACCCAGGCGTAGGTGTCCAGGTAGGTCGGGTTGGTGGGGTGCAGCTTTACCAGCCGCTCCGACATCTGCTTGGCGCGGTCCAGCTTCTCGTTTCGCAGCGACAGGAAATAGCTGTAGTTGTTGAGCACGTGTTCGTTATCCGGGTCCTGGGCCAGCACTTCCTCATAGGCTGCATCCGATTTTTTGTAGTCCTTCAGCGAGTTGTAGCTGTCGCCCAGCTGCAGGTTAAACTGCTTCACCAATTCCGGCTCACCGGCAGAAAGGCGCTTGCCATACTCCAGTGCCTTTACGGCTTTGTCGTAATTCTTCTCGATAAGGTGGCCGGTGCCGCTGTAGAACCAGAAAACAGCCTGGTTCGGGAACAGCTCCAGCGCCTGCTCTGCATGCTTTACCATCTCATCCGGCTGCTCCAGCTCCGCATCCAGCAGCACAATCTGCTGCCATATCTTAAAGTGGGAGTCGTCTAGCTTCACCGCTTTCAGGTAATTGTTGCGGGCGATCTCTTTCTTGCCGACGATAGTCTGCAGGTCGGCGGCCACGGCATAGGCTTTGGCCTCTTCCGGGTGTGTTGCAATTGTCAGGTCTACCAGCTCCAGTGCCACGCCCTCGATCTGGGGGTTCGGCAGCTGCCGGATAAAGTCCACCAGTATGCGCACTTTGGTGTCAATGTCCAGTTCCGGGCTGGCGAAAGCGAGCTTTACCTGCTTCTCCGACTCTGTATGCTGTCCTTTCTGGCGGTTCAGGTCCGAGAGCATCAGATGGGCGAAGGGGTTGCCTGGCTCCAGGCGCAGGGCTCTGTTCAGGGTAGAGATCGCTTCGTCGGGACGCTGCGAGGCATTGTAAAGCTCCGCCTGAGACAGGAAGTAGCTGATCTCCGTAGGGTTGGACTTCAGGAGCTTCTCGCCTTCTGCAATGGCTTTGTCCACGTTCTTCTGGCGCAGGTAAATCTGCTGGCGGTTTACGTGGAGCTGCTCCATATCGCCGAACTCCTTTTCGATGCGCTCATACGTGCGCAGGGCGTTGTCGTACTGCGACTGCGACAGGTACAGGTCGGCCAGGTTAAACAGGTACTCGTCCGAGCCCGGCACGTTGCGGATCAGGTCGTTGAAAGCCTGGGCGGCGGCATCGTACTGCTTCTGCTCAGAGTGCAGCTGTGCCAGCAGCAGGTAATAATAGGCGTTACGCTTGTCGAGGGTGGCGGCCGCCTGGGCAAAAGGCATGGCTGACCGGGGCTCGCTCAGGTGCAGGTAGGTTTCGCCGATCTTGTAGTTGAGTGCGGCGTTGCCCGGTGTTATGGTGTAGGCTTTCTGAAAAAGCTGGAGGGCTTGTTGATAGTCCTCCAGCATAAAGTATTTCATTCCATCCAGAAACAATGCCTCGCTAATCTGGCGCTCGTGCTCACTTGGCTGCTGCACCTGTGGTGCCGGTGCCTCCTGTGCGGCCTTGGCTTTCTTCTTAGCGGACTGTGCCTTGCTTTCGCCTGTGCCGATAATGGCCAGGCAGCAGGTGGCAAGTATGATGTTTCTGTATGTAGTAGTCATGGTATTACTCTGTAAGCGTATTGTAGTCGCCTAGGCTGAGATCAGACTGGCGCCCCTCATACACAACAAAGTTGCCCAACATTGAGTTTGCCACGTTGCCGTTTTTAAGGGATGTGCTCTCCTGAATGATGGAGTTGCTCACCACAGAGTTGTATACGTTAGTGTTGTTGCCTATGGAAACATGTGGTCCTACTACCGAGTTGGTAATGCGCACGTTTTCGCCAATGTATACAGGAGGGATGATTACTGCATTCTCCAGCTTTGCCGACGAGGCCACCAGGCCTTCCTCATCCTTTATATACTCCAAATAGCGCTGGTTAGTATGAACAGTTGCGTTTTTATTTCCACAGTCTAACCACTCCGAGATCACGGCAGGTATAAACTTGGTGCCCTTGTTCTTCATGTTCTCCAGGGCGTTGGTGAGCTGGTACTCGCCTTTATCCTTGATGTCGTTATCGAGCAGGTACTGTAGCTCTTCTTTCAGGTACTCGCCGTCGCGGAAGTAGTAGATGCCGATGATAGCCAGGTCGGAGATGAACTCCTGCGGCTTTTCCACAAAGTCAGTGATCTCGTTTTTGTCGTTCAGCTTCACCACACCGTACGGACGCGGGTCCTCCACGCGCTGCACCCAGATGGTGCCGTCGGCGTTGGTGTCGAGCTGGAAGTCTGCTTTGAAAAGCGTATCGGCGAAAGCCACCACCACTTTACCCTTCAGGGCCTCTTTGGCGCAGAGTATGGCATGCGCTGTTCCCAAGGCTTCCTCCTGGTAAACAATGGTGCCCTTGGCGCCGATCTTGTCAGCGATTTCCTTCAGGTCGTTTTCTACTTCCTCCCCAAAATGACCGATAATGAAGGCTACCTCTTCAATAGGCTCCTGGCACACTTTGGCTATATCTTCCACCAGGCGCTGCACGATCGGCTTGCCTGCAATAGGGATAAGTGGTTTGGGAACTGTAAGCGTGTGTGGGCGCATGCGTTTGCCCATTCCGGCCATCGGTACGATAATCCTCATAGCTGTTTTTTTAGTTCTAAAGTTAAGTTTATGCTACGGCCTGCGCCATAGCTTATTTATTCGTTTTATACTTGTTACTGTTGGCGGGCGTGCCCCGGGCTAGCCGTGCGCCATAGTTCCCAGCGGTGTGCGGGCCAAAGCAGCAAGGTTTGGCCGCTTACCTGGTGCCGGTGCTGCCGTAGCCGCCCGCCCCACGGGCTGTGTCCGATAGGGCGTTTGCTTCCTGCCACTCAACGCGCTCATACTTTGCCACCACCATCTGGGCTACGCGCTCTCCGTCCTCCACCACAAAATCCTGGTCCGAGAGGTTGACGAGCAATACCTTTATTTCGCCACGGTAATCGGCGTCGATAGTGCCCGGGCTGTTAACGATGGAAATGCCATGCTTGTAAGCCAAACCGCTTCTTGGGCGTATTTGCGCCTCGTGCCCCTCAGGCAGCTCGATAAAAAGGCCCGTTGGGATGAGGGCACGCTGCAGTGGCTTCAACGTAACAGGCGCCTCGAGGTTCGCCCGCAGGTCCATGCCGGCAGAATGCACGGTTTGGTAGCCCGGCAACGCGTGCTTCGATTGGTTAATGACGTTTACAGGCAGGTTCTTGTTGTCCATTATAGCTAAATATATATATTAAAGTTTAAGAAGACTATGGCGCTCCCGCACCCACACCACTGCCGCAAAGGCAAGGCAAACGGAGAGGTGGTAAGCGTGGCGCAGCCAAAAGTTCTGGATATCAACGGATAGGGCCAGCCACACGAGGCCTGCCGCCAGCAGCACGTACCCCATAATGCTTTTGACAGGGTAGGGGATGGGGTAATGCCTGTTGCCGAGCAGGTAACTGGCCAGCGCCATGCTAAAGTAGCAGACAAGCGTGGCGACAGCGGAGCCCATGTACCCCAGCACCGGTATCAGCAGCAGGTTAAAAAGTATGGTGACGGCCGCACCGCCAAAGCTGATGTAGGTGCCGTACTTGGTCTTGTCCGTCAGCTTAAACCACACAGACAGGTTGTAGTACACGCCCAGGAACAGGTTCGCCAGCAGCAGCACCGGCACCACCATGATGCCTTCGCGGTACTGCGGGCTACGCAGCAGCAGGGCAAAGTCCTCCAGGTTGGCCGAGATAAACAGGAAGATGAAGGCGCACACAATCACAAACCACTTCATGACCAGCGCAAAGGTGGTAGGGGAGTTACGGTCTCCGGACTGTGAGAAAAAGAACGGCTCGGCGGCGTAGCGGAAAGCCTGTATGGCCAGCGTCATGAAGATGGAAAGCTTGTAGCAGGCCCCGTACACCCCAACGGCAGCCATGTTGCTCATGTCAGGGTAAAAGCTTTCGGGTAGCCAGCGCTCCAGCAGGATGCGGTCGATCACCTCGTTAACCATACCTGCGAGCCCCATGAACAGCAAAGGGTACGCATACAGCCACATTGGCTGCAGCACCTCCCTGTTCAGGCTAAAGCGGAAGTCGCGGAACTCGCGCCACAGCATCGGGATAAGCAGCGCGTTGGCCACCAGGTTGATCAGGAAAATGTAGCCAACGCCAAAGTCCGGGTTGTAGATGCGCTCCACCAACGGGCGCAGCCCCTGCAGGTACTCTCCCTGGTAGATGTTCCGGCACAGCACGAGAAAGAACATGTTAGCCCCTACGGTGAGCAGGATGTTCGACAGTTTTATACTGGTGAACTTCATCGGGCGGCCCTCCAGGCGCAGCCTGGCAAATGGAATGGCGACGATGGCGTCAATGGCCAGTACCAGTGCCAGCCAGATGATGTACTCCTGCTGGTCGGGATAGCCGATATAAGACGCGATGGCCCCGGAGGCAAGTATGAGGACGGCGGTAAACACGATGCTGCTGCAGATGATGAGGCTGAGCACCTGGTTGTAGAGCCGGTGTTGGTTGGTGTCGGGCTTGTTGGCGAAGCGGAAGTAGGCCGTTTCCATCCCGTAGGTGTACAGGATGTTAAAGAAAGCCACAAACGCATACAGGTACGTTACCACGCCGTACTCCTCCGGGAGGAATACGGCGGTGTAAAGAGGAACGAGCAGGTAGTTGAGGGCTCTGCCTACAATGCTGCTCAGGCCATAGGCAGCAGTTTGCCCGACCAATTTCTTGGCTATGCTCATGCGGTCTGTCTCGGGGTCGGGGTAAGGGGTGTTTTTGCGTGATTAATTGCCAGTGAACTCCGGCTTACGTTTCTCGATAAAAGCGCTGGTGCCCTCTACAAAGTCTTCGGAGGTGCAGCAGCGTGCAAAGGCGTTTGCTTCTGTCTGGTACCCGTTCTCGTCCTTGTTGAACACGGCGTTCACGCACTCAATCACCAGCCCAATCGCCAGCGGTGCCTTGCCCATGATCTTTTCCAGAATCTCAACGCTTTTGCCCATCAGCTGCTCCTGTGGCACCACGTGGTTCACCAGCCCCAGCTGCAGGGCCTCCTGCGCCCCGATCATGTCGGCAGTCATCATAAGCTCCATGGCTTTGCCTTTGCCCACCAGCTGCGTCAGGCGCTGTGTGCCGCCGTAGCCCGGTATCAGGCCCAGGTTTACCTCCGGTTGCCCGAAGCGGGCGTTCTCAGCGGCAACGCGAATGTGGCAGGCCATGGCCAGCTCGCACCCGCCGCCCAGCGCAAAGCCGTTGACAGCGGCAATCACAGGCTTGGTGCTACGCTCGATCATGGCGAACACTTCCTGCCCTCTTTCGGCAAAGCTACGGGCCGTTACCTCGCTCAGCTCGGCAATCTCAGTGATGTCGGCGCCTGCCACAAATGCCTTCGGTCCGGCACCTGTCAGGATGGCTCCTTTTATCGCTGTATCGTCGTATACTTGCTGCATCGCGTTTTTTATTTCCTTGATAGTGTCTATATTCAAGGCGTTAAGCTTGTCTGCACGGTTGATGGTAATTGTCAGGATGCCGTTTTGCAGGTCAAGCAAGAGGTTTTCGTATGTGGCCATAAGATATTGTCAACTCTGGTTAAAATCTTTTTTCTTTGTCACAAATATAAGGATTTAGTTCAATCCCGAAACAGCTACTCAAGGAGCAGCCGGTGTGTGCGGCTTGTCCTGAGGGGGTGCCAGCCTGCTGCCGGGGGCCTTCTGGTCGTCTTATTTTTCACCCTTTATCTATAGTTTTATTCATGGGATTTATCTCTGATTTTAAGAAATTTGCCGTCAAAGGCAACGTCATTGACCTTGCCGTAGCGGTTGTGATCGGTGCCGCCTTCGGGGCCATTACAAAATCGCTCGTTGATGATATTATTATGCCCCCGCTGGGCCTGCTCGTTAGTGGCATAGACTTTAGTTCGCTCCAAGTGGTGCTAAAGGAGGCCGTGGTGGAGAACGGCGAGGTCGTGGCGAAGGCTGTTACCCTCAACTACGGTAATTTTATACAGGTGGTCATCAACTTCCTGATTATCGCCCTGGCTATATTCATGCTGGTGCGTACCATTAACCGCCTGCAGGAAAAAGAGGCTGCCAAACCTGCGCCGCCTGTTAACAAGCAAGAAGTGCTGCTGGCCGAGATCCGCGACCTGCTGAAAGGGCAGAACCCCTCTGCCGCCTCAGAGCCCCACGATAAAGTTGTTTAATCTATTCCAAAGTCATGTCTTTTTACTGTTTGCGCGTACTTTTACTTGTTCTTACTCTTTTCCCTTTCTTCTCCACAGTAGCTGCAGCGCCACTCCCGCAGGATACCACCAAGGTCAACATCTGGGATTTTGGCGGCGTTGGGGCCGTTAACTTTAGCCAGGTAAGCCTGAGCAACTGGGCCGCCGGCGGTCAGAACACTGTTTCAGTGCTGGGCACGGCCTCTCTGTACGGCAACTACAAGCAGGGCAAAAACACCTGGAACAACTCCCTTGATCTTACTTACGGGCTCGTGAAGCTAGAGGGGCGGCGTGTGCAGAAGAGCGATGATAAGCTGGAGCTGAACCTGAAGTACGGCTACCGTGCCTCCAAGCGCTGGTACTACACGGGGCAGTTCAACATCAAGACCCAGCTTACGCCAACCTACACCATTACCCGCGATACACTCCGGTCTAACTTCTTCTCGCCGGCCTACATCCTCGCTTCCGTCGGTATGGACTATAAGCCAAACGACAAGCTTTCGGTGTTTATTTCGCCCTTCACGGGCAAGTTTACGATCGTAGAGAGCCAGGTGCTGGCAGACAAGGGCGCCTTTGGGGTTGCCCCCGCCAGGAAGGACAGCGAAGGCAACCCTATACCCGGAACTGGTGAGCACCTCCGCAAGGAGTTCGGTGGCTACGTAAACGTGCGGTACACCAGCGAACTGCTGACCAACGTGACGCTGCAGTCTAAGCTGGACCTGTTTTCGAACTACCTGCGCGACCCGCAGAACATAGATGTGAACTGGGAGAACATGGTCAATTTCAAGGTGAACAAAACCATCTCTGCCAGCCTTTTCGTGCACATGATCTATGACGATGACGTTGACGTGGCGCTCGACCGGGACGATGACAATAAAGTGGACGGTTCCGGCCCGCGCCTGCAGCTGAAGCAGACGCTTGGGCTCGGCGTTTCGTACAAATTTAAATAGCAGGAATTTTCTATTCCGGTGTTGTGTTTTGAGAAAAATGTATACTTTTAGAGCCTGTTTGCGTTGTATACATAGAACATTAACAATGGTTTATGAAAAAACTGATTCTGCTTCTGTTTTCTCTTGGAATTGTACTTTTCACCACGAAAGCCAATGCCCAGTCGTCGCTTAGTAGTGCTTCTACTAAAGATGAGTATTGGGGCACGGCCAAGAAAGAGACCCGTGGCTCGACGGAAGATGCAGTAGGCCAGCGCGCCGCTGGTCTGGATGTTCGGTACAATACCTACGAGGGTGTTACGCGCAGCAGCTTCGCCAAAAGAAAGATTGCGAACAGCAAACGCATGAAGGCGATTCTGAAGAAAGAGGAGAAGATGATGAAAAAGCGTAAGCGCGATAAGCGACGCCTCCGCCGGCAGGACCTTGATTAAACGAAGCTAAAGATATAAGTATAAAGCAGGAGCGGTCGCCCTTATTGGGCGGCCGCTCCTGCTTTATACGGGCTCCTGTAAGTACGGTCTGTAGCCTTGGCTGCCTTCTCTGTACTTCTTTGCGGCAGTCGGTTAAGTGCTGGTGTCTGGATCCTTGTCTTTTAATGGCAGTTGCTTCACGCTAACCGCCCCTTCCTCTTCTTTCGCTTCCCCTGGTAAGAAGTTTGTTGCTGGTAAGTTACGGTTGGTCTCTTTGTGGGCAAGTAAGATCAGGTTTGGTACTGAGCGTACCTTCCGGCTCTCTTGTCGATAAAGACCTACGCTGCCCTCATGTGCAGGCCTGGGCAGGATGTGCCGCCGCCGCATAAGCCTGGAGCTATGGGAGCTGTACTTTAGCCTCAGTCGAGCAACAGCGGCCTTTTGGTATGTTGGCATAGCTATAGCCTTGCCAGCTTAGGTAACCCCGGCCTTAGGCTGCCGTGCTTTGGTAGCTCCTTATTTTTTGAGATAGGAGGTATCTAAAAGAAAAGCCCCCGGCTGCACAAGGCAACCGGGGGCTTTTTTATGATGCATGCTGTCTGTTACTACAGCGTACGTTTCACTTCTTTTTCTACGTAAGCTTCAATTACGTCACCTACCTGGATGTCATTGTATCCTCTGAGGCTGATACCGCACTCGTAGCCTTGTCTTACTTCTGCTACGTCGTCCTTGAATCGCTTCAGAGCCAGGATCTCTCCATCGTGTACCACGATGCCTTCACGTACCAGACGTACCTTGGCGTTACGCTGAATAGTACCGTCTGTCACCATACAACCTGCAATGGTACCCACCTTGCTGATCTTGAATACCTCACGTACTTCTACGTTACCAGTAATCTCCTCTTTCAGGGTAGGGGCAAGCATACCTTCCATGGCATCCTTCACCTCGTTGATCGCATCGTAGATGATAGAGTACAGGCGCACATCAATTTGCTCCTGCTCAGCCAGCCTGCGTGCGTTCACAGACGGACGAACCTGGAAGCCAATGATAATGGCGTCAGAGGCAGAGGCAAGCAGCACGTCTGATTCTGAGATGGCACCCACACCTTTGTTGATGATGCTCACCTGAACCTCAGGCGTAGACAGCTTCAACAGGGAGTCGGAAAGCGCCTCTACGGAACCGTCCACGTCACCTTTCACAATCACGTTCAGCTCCTTAAACGTACCGATTGCCAAACGGCGACCGATCTCATCCAGTGTAATGTGCTTACGTGTACGCAGGCTTTGCTCACGCTGAAGCTGCGATCTGTTAGAGGCGATTTCTCTGGCTTCACGCTCAGAGTCCATTACCACGAACTTATCACCTGCCTGTGGCGCGCCATCCAGACCCAGTAACTGTACCGGGGTAGAAGGACCGGCCTCTTTCATTTTCTTACCGCGGTGGTCGGTCATGGCCTTTACCCTACCGTAGTGAGAGCCTGCCAGTACCACATCACCTATTTTCAGGTTACCAGTCTGTACCAGTACGGTGGCAACATAACCGCGGCCTTTGTCCAGCGAGGCTTCGATTACGGTACCGATTGCCTGGCGCTCTGGGTTAGCTTTCAGCTCAAGCAGTTCTGCCTCCAGCAATACTTTCTCGAGAAGGTCAGGTACGCCCTGGCCGGTTTTTGCCGAAACTTCCTGCGCCTGATACTTACCACCCCATTCCTCTACCAGAACGTTCATTTGGGCAAGCTCCTCACGAACTTTGTCCGGGTTTGCTCCTGGCTTATCAATTTTGTTCAGCGCAATGATGATTGGGGCACCCGCCGCCTGTGCGTGGTTGATGGCCTCCTTCGTCTGCGGCATCACAGAGTCGTCTGCTGCTACCACAATAATAACAACGTCTGTTACCTTGGCACCACGGGCACGCATTGCCGTAAAGGCTTCGTGACCCGGTGTATCCAGGAAGGTAATGGTGCGGCCGCTTTCCGTCTGTACCTTGTAGGCACCGATGTGCTGCGTGATACCGCCGGCCTCACCGGCTGTTACGTTGGCGCTACGGATGTAGTCAAGCAACGATGTTTTACCATGGTCAACGTGGCCCATGATGGTTACCACTGGGGCACGCTCTTTCAGGTCTTCCTCGTTCTCCTCTACAATATCCTCCAGGCCTTGCTCTTCCTCGGTGGTGATGAACTCTACGTTGTAGCCGAACTCATCAGCAATGATGGTGATGGCTTCGGCGTCAAGGCGCTGGTTGATGGACACGAACATCCCCAACTGCATACATACCTTGATCACGTCGTTCACGCTCACATCCATTAGGGAGGCCAGGTCGTTCGCAGATACGAACTCAGTTACACGCAGTGTCTTAGACTCTGCCTGCTCCTGCATACGGCGCTCCTCCGTGGCGTCAGCAATAGCTGAGCGCTTTTCACGGCGATACTTGGCGCGGTTACCGCCGCCGCCTTTACCACCGCTCAGTTTGGCAAGTGTAGCCTTAATCTGCTCCTGGATCTGCTTATCGGTAACCTCTGCTTTCTCAGGCCTTGCAGCTCCTCTGCCTTTGGCAGGTCTTGCCGGGCGTTGGTTACCACGGTCTGGGCGGTTGCCTTGCTGGGCAGGCTGTGTCGGGCGCTGGTTTCCCTGTCCCTGGCCCTGAGCGGCTCCTGGCTGGCCACCTTCTGTGGCCACCATAATACGTTTGCGCTTCTTCTTCTTCTTGCGGTCATCAGAAGAGGCGGCAGGCTTGGCGCCTTTTCTACGCGATTCTGTCGGCAGTTCAATTTTGCCGAGTACAGTCAGACCTTTAAGTTGGTCTGCTTTTGCTGTGATCTTTTCTATATCTTCTTTGGTTTCTGTGCCTTTGTTTGCCTCTGCAGGAGTGGCCGGTTGCTGTGGCGCCTTCTCTGCTTCTGGCTGTTTTGGTGCTGGTGCAGCTGGTTTTTCTGCTGCCGGCGTGCTTGGCTGCTTCGGAGCTTCTGGCTGCTGAGGCTTGGCAGGTGCCTCAGGCGCTTTGGCTTCCGGTTGAGCAGGCTTTTCCTCTGCCTTCGGTGCTTTTGGCTGCTGTGGTTTGGCTGGTTCTTCAGCTTTAGGAGCAGCGGCCTCTGGAGCTGGCGTTACGGCAGCGGGCTTGGCTGGCTCTTCCGCTTTTGGCACTTCTGGTGCCGCTGGCTTTGGAGCTTCCGGGGCTGGTGCCGGCTTTTCCTCTGCTTTGGGTGCCTCCGGTGCAGGCTTCTGCTCCGGTTCCGGTTGTTTCGTTACTGGTCTGCCTTTTGCGTCCAGGTCGATTTTGCCGAGTATCTTTATTCCCGGCAGCTTAGATGCAGGCTCCTCCTCTTTTGCTGGGGCAGGGGCAGGTGTTGGCGCTGGCGCCTCTGGTGCCTTCGGAGCGCTTGCGTTCTTGATGAGGATCTCCTCTTCAGGCTCGCTTTGCTTTTTAGGCTCCTGTGCTGCCGGCTCCGACTCAACTACCTGGTTGCTCTGTGGCTTTTTACCGATGTGAATCTCATCTGCCTCTTGCTTTTCCTGCATTGAGGATGCGAATTCTTTAGCCAGCATACCGAACTGCTCTGCCGTGATTTTGGTGGTTGGTTTATTTTCCACCTCAAACCCTTTAGCAGAGAGGTAATCCACGATCGTGGATGTACCAATGTTTAAAGTAGTCGCAACCTGTTTAAGCCTCCTTGTTTTTTCTTCTGCCATTTTGTTCTAATATGCTGTCTATTTAATTCTGTGTTTAATATTAGTTGCTCCCTAAGGTATAGGTCGGGCTCCGCGCCAACTTTGTTTCAAAATTAGCGCAACGGAACGCAACTCACAACTATTGATTGTCTTCTGCTTCAAACTCTTCGCGAAGGATCGAGAGCACATCTTCGATCGTCTCCTCCTCCAGCTCAGTACGGCGCAGCAGGTCTTCCTTGCTTACGGCCAGCACACTTTTTGCCGTGTCCAAGCCGATGCGACGCAGTTCAGCAATCACCCAATCCTCGATCTCGTCCGTGAACTCTTCCAGGCTGATGTCTTCCTCATACGTTTCAGACTCACGGAACACATCGATCTCCATGTCCACCAGGCGGCTTGCCAGTTTAATGTTCTGGCCGCCTTTACCGATTGCCAGGGATACCTGGTCCGGCTTCAGGAACACAGATACTCTGCCGTTCTCCTCGTCGATCTTCATGCTGCTGATCTTAGCCGGGCTAAGGGCGCGCTGAATGTAGAGTTCGAGGTTCTCGGTGTAGTTGATCACGTCGATGTTCTCGTTCTCCAGCTCGCGCACGATGCTGTGGATACGAGAACCTTTCATACCTACGCAGGCGCCTACCGGGTCAATACGGTCGTCAAAAGACTCAACCGCTACCTTGGCACGCTCTCCTGGCTCACGAACGATCTTCTTGATGGCGATCAGGCCGTCGAAAATCTCCGGCACCTCGTTCTCGAACAGGCGCTCCAGGAACGTAGGAGAGGTACGCGAAAGGATAATCTTCGGATTACCGTTTACGATCTCTACGCGTTGCACAACAGCTCTTACTACGTCTCCTTTACGGTAACGGTCTTTCGGGATCTGCTCCGCCTTCGGGATCAGCAGTTCATTTTCCTCCTGGTCCAGCAGCAGCACCTCGCGGTTCCACACCTGGTATACTTCACCGGAGATGATCTCACCCACCAGGTCTTTATACTTCTGGAACAGCAACTCCTTCTCCATGTCCTTGATGCGCTGGATCAGCGTCTGGCGGGCTGTTAACACAGCGCGGCGGCCGAAGTCCTCCAGCTTCACCTCCTCCGACACCTCTTCGCCTACCTCAAAGTCAGGCTCAATCTTGCGGGCGTCCGAAAGGCTGATCTTGTCATGGTCCCAGATATCCTCAGAGTTGTCGTCCACGATCTCGCGGTTACGCCAAATCTCTAAGTCTCCCTTCTCCACATTTAGAATGATGTCAAAGTTCTCGTCGGTAGACCACTTCTTGCGGATCATGGTGCGGAACACATCCTCCAGGATGCGCATCATGGTCGGACGGTCTATGTTCTTGAATTTCGCGAATTCGGCGAACGACTCGATCAGGACTGAACTGTTCATTATTTTATCATTTAAAAGATATTACAACATTTGCTTTTACAATGTCCCCAAAGGGTATCTGCACAGGCTCATACGTTGCCTTTTTGCCTTTTTTTGCTTTCACCTCCTCCATCAGGTTGAGGCCTGTTTCGGTTACTTCTTCCAGTTTGCCGGTTTTCTCGGAGCCGTCCTGCAGCTTGATCTTCAGGTTTCGGCCGGTGTTACGTTTAAACTGCTGCGGTTGTGTCAGCGGGAAGTCTGTGCCCGGGGAGCTTACCTCGAGTACGTAGCTCACCTCCTCGCCTTCGGTCTCCTCAATTTTTTTGTTGATGCGGCGGCTGATGGTCGCGCACTGGTCTATGGTGATGCCTTGCTCGCCGTCGGCCAGCACCGTGATCTTCGGTCTGACAGATGAATCGGATACAGCTACATCCACTATAAACAAGTCGCTCTCCGGCAGGCTCGCCTCCGCCATCTCTCTTATGGTTTTTGCGGTAAGTGCCATAGCAAACAGTTAAGAAATAAAGAAGGGGACCTCGTGTCCCCTCAACTCCTTGGAAATATTACTGCAAATTTACTACAAATACATTATAAACACAACATATTGTGCCGCTGTGGCCTGTATTAAATTTATTGCAACCAACTATTTCCGGGGTGTCCGGGTAAAAGCGTACCGCACACCGGGGTGTAGCAGCCGAAGCCTTGTTGTGTAACATGAGGTACTATATTTTAGTTCGCCTATGGTTTATATGTACGCACAGGGGGCTTTGTGCCGTTGGGCAAGGGAGGCAGATATTCTGCCTCCGGACATGGTAGAGATAGGTGCATAATTCGTAAGTTTGCTTTTGTGACGGGTACATTCAAAAAAATACGCAGGAGGGTTTGGCTCATTCTGAACATCCTGGTGGTGTTCTGGATGCTGGCGGGGGTGCTGTGCATGCAGGTGCCGCCGAGCGAGTTCTGGCCCGCAGGGTTCGTGGCGCTTTCGCTGCCCGGCGCGCTGGTGCTCAATTTTCTGTTCCTGCTCTACTGGGTGTTCCGCCGCTCCTGGCTGCTGGTGCTGCCGCTGGCTGCGCTCCTGCTTGGCTGGAACTACTACGGCCGCTTGCTGGCCATCAACTTTGCGGAGGAGGTGCCGAAAGAGGCCAAGACCCTGCAGGTGCTGAGCTTCAACACGCACGTCTTCAATGCTTACGATAAGATTGTGGAGGGGGTGCCACAGGTCTCCAACGACATGGTAGACTGGGTGGCCACGCACCCGGCAGACGTGTTTTGCCTGCAGGAGTTCTACAGCCGCGTCAACTCCATTGAGTACAACAACTTTAACAGGATCGGCACCCGCTACGGCAAGTACAAGTTCGTCTCCACACTTGAAACAGATCGTATCAAGGCAAACCTTGGAATTGTCATTTTCTCTAAGTATCCCATTTTGCAGGGAGGAACGATACACTTTCTCAACAAGCAAAGAGAAAGTGCCAACAGAGCTGCCTGGGCAGACCTGGATGTGAACGGGGACACGGTCCGAATCTATGCCGTGCACCTGCAGTCCATGAGTATAAAGTCTGAGGACATTGAGAACACCTATTCGGCCATCGGTAATGAGGAGAGTTTTAAGAAAGAGGGCCGGAATGTGGCGCGGCGCCTGAAGCGCGGGTTTATAGCCCGGGCCCAGCAGGTGGAGCAGTTGCTGGAGCATGTGCGGCAGTCGCCTTACCCGGCGATCGTGTGCGGCGACTTTAATGACATTCCCTTTAGCTATACGTACCAGGAGCTCGCCGAGGAGTTGGAGAACGCTTTTGTGAAAGCCGGTAATGGCGTGGGGGCGACGTACAACGGGCCGCTACCTTTTTTGCGCATCGACAACCAGTTCTACAGCCCCGGGCTGAGGGCGGTTAGCTTTGAGACTCACTACGAAATGGGCCTGTCCGACCACTTCCCGATCTCTGCTACCTATGTGCTGGAGCCAAAGGCGGCTGAATAGCGTTAGGAGAAAGGAGGCAAACTTTTTAGTTTTGAACAACCATTGGCCTGTATGGCCATAACCATAGCAAGTGCGGCACCCACGCGGTGTTTATACTTAGTAAACCATGCAACAGAAACTGAACCTGTACAACACGCTGACGCGGAAGAGAGAGGAGTTTGAACCGCTGCACGCCCCGTTTGTGGGGATGTACGTTTGCGGCCCGACAGTATACGGAGAGCCGCACCTGGGCCATGCCCGCAGCGCCGTGACCTTTGATGTGCTGTACCGCTACCTGAAGTACCAGGGCTATAAAGTGCGCTACGTGCGCAACATAACCGATGTGGGGCACCTGGAGAACGATGCAGACGAGGGAGAGGACAAAATCCAGAAGAGAGCTAAGCTAGAGCACCTGGAGCCGATGGAGGTGGTAAATCACTACACCAACATCTACCACGAGGAGATGCACAAGCTGAACGTGCTCTCGCCGGACATCGAGCCGCGCGCCTCCGGCCATATCATCGAGCAGATAAACATGATACAGGAGATACTGGACGCTGGCCTTGCCTACGAGGTAAACGGCTCGGTATACTTTGATGTGGCGGCTTACAACAAAGACCATAACTATGGCAAGCTTTCCGGCCGTAACATTGAGGACCTGATCGGCAATACCCGCACGCTGGAAGGGCAGGATGAGAAACGCTCGCCGTTTGACTTTGCCCTCTGGAAAAAAGCCTCCCCGACGCACATCATGCGCTGGCCTTCGCCCTGGAGCGACGGCTTCCCGGGCTGGCACCTGGAGTGCTCGGCCATGAGCCGCAAGTACCTGGGCACTTCCTTTGACATCCACGGCGGCGGCTTAGACCTGATGTTCCCGCACCACGAGTGCGAGATTGCACAGAACCAGGCAAGCTGCGACCACAGCGACGGTGCCCGCTACTGGGTGCACAACAACATGATCACCGTGAACGGCCAGAAGATGGGCAAGTCGCTGGGGAACTTCATTAACCTGAGCGAGCTGTTCAGCGGCAACCACGAGATGCTGGAGCAGGCCTACAGCCCGATGACCATCCGCTTCTTCATCCTTCAGGCCCACTACCGCAGCACACTGGACTTTAGCAACGAGGCGCTGCAGGCGGCCCGCAAAGGCTACACCAAAATGATGAACGGCCTGCGCGTGCTCAAGAAGCTGAAGTACACCGAAGAAAATGCGGCGGCGGAGCCGGACGCAAAGCTGAACGAGGAGCTTCAGAAGCTGGCACAGGATTGCTTCCGTGGCCTGAACGATGACCTGAACACGGCCAAAACCATTGCCTCCCTGTTTAACCTGTTGAAGAAGATCAACAGCCTGTACTTAGGGCAGATACAGGTAGAGCAGCTTACCAGAGGCACTTTCGACCTGGTGCGTGACACCTACCAGGAACTGGTGCTGCGTGTGCTGGGCCTGGAGGAAGAGCAAATCGGCGACATGGATGAGGTGCTGAACCTGGTGCTGACCTTTTACAAAGAAGCCAAGGAGCAGAAGGCCTACGATAAGGTAGATGCCATCCGCGCTGAGCTGAAAAAGCAGGGCATCGTTATCAAAGACATGAAAACCGGCATCGACTGGGCTTATGAAGAATAGAGTGAAGGCACTGGCGGCGTTGCTGTGCGGTGCGCTCCTGACCTGTGCCAGTTGCGACTCGCCGGAGAACGGCAGTAGCCAGGTGGCCAGGGAAGGGGAGGAAGCCGTGGCCACAGTGGCAGTTCCGGTGTTTAACGCGGATTCGGCTTATGCCCTCGTGGAGCAGCAGGTGGCTTTCGGCCCGCGCGTGCCCAACACAGCCGCCCATTCCCAAACGGGCGAGTGGATTGTTTCCAGGCTGAAGGCGTACGGGGCGCAGGTGCAGGAGCAGAGGTTTCAGATGCGTGCCTATGACGGCACCATGCTGAACCTGCGCAACGTGATCGCCTCCTACAACCCGGAGGCGGCAAACCGCGTGCTGCTGGCCGCCCACTGGGACACCCGCCCCATTGCCGAAAAAGATGAGAACGACCCGGAGTCGCCGATCGATGGAGCCAACGACGGAGCCAGTGGTGTGGGCGTGCTGCTTGAGATTGCCAGAACCCTGCACCAGGCACAGCAGAAGCCGGACGTGGGCGTAGACCTTATCTTTTTTGACGGAGAGGATTACGGCCAGCCGGACGGAAGCACGCAGCCTTACATCGCCGATTCGTGGTGCCTGGGCTCGCAGTACTGGAGCAAGAACAAGCATACTCCGAACTACAGCGCCAACTATGGCATCCTGCTCGATATGGTGGGAGCCAGAAACGCTCGCTTCGCCCGGGAAGGCTATTCGATGCAGTACGCAAAGGAAATCGTTGATAAGGTGTGGAAAGCGGGCAACAGCATCGGGTACTCCGACTACTTCCAGTATGTAAATGCGCCCGCTATTACAGACGATCACTTTTATGTGAACACCCTGGGCAACATCCGCATGATTGATATTATTGCGCTGGACGTAAACGGTGCCGATCTCTTTGGGCCGTACCACCACCGCCACACCGACACGATGGATATCATTAGCAAAAACTCGTTGGAGGCAGTGGGGCAGACGGTGCTGCATGTGCTCTACAACGAATAGAACACACCGGCCTCACAAAAAGCAAGGGGAGCTACTTTAAACGGTAGCTCCCCTTGCTTTTTGTAGCTGTTGCCCTGCCTAGGGGATTATACTTTCCCGGGCCATCTGGGCAACCGTTAGCTCCGCCAGTGTCTCAGAGGCTTTGCGCAGGCTGGCCGGGCTGTAGGACTTGGACTGGGCAGACCACAGCAGACGCTCTGTTTCCGTATCGTAGAGGTTGGTCTCCAGGAAGTATACTTTCTCTTCTGTGTAATAGCCCGGGTCGTAGAGCGTGGGGTACCAATAGGTGTAATAGCCCCGGAACCTGCCGTACCAGCCATACCGGGTCATGGGGGTGTAGCCGTAGCCGCCGGGTACATAGCGGGTGTCAGTCTCCTCATCCAGCAGGGCCACTGTTAAAATAGCGCCGTAGTGCTGATCCTTTACCTTTTGCAGCAGCAGGTTAACGTCAGGCCCGCTCCTGCTCACGGTGGGCGGAAACAGGTCTATACTTCGGGTGGCGGTGATGCCGCGCTGCTGCAGTTGGTTTTGCATGTCCGTCTCCACGGTTTGCCTGGCCCGTATGTTGTCTGTCAGGGCAGCTACCACAACTTTATCATAGCTCCTGCTTTCGACCTCGGGGTTCTTCCAGGTGCCTGTTATCCGGGTAGATGGCGTGCAGCCCCACGAGCAGGCAAGTATAAGTACGGCAAACACGCGTGCTGCAATTCTTGCTGGGGCGGAGGCGGTTGTTTTAGTCATCACAAAACGGCTGCGTTGTACCTGAGTGCCTTTCCTGTTTAACGGAATCGCGGTGCATTGGGCCACCCGGCGCGCCCAGAGTTGGGGAGTGCTGGGTGTGGGCGGGTGGGCGCAGCTCATAGCTGGTTCATTGGCTATGCCTTATTATGCCTTATAAAGAGTGTTCGGCCGCGGACATGCGCAGCAAGCTGTCTGCGCCAGGTGGGGGCGTAATTTATACCGGCTGCAGGCACAACTTTTTTAGGGATGTTAAAGTATAGGTGTGGGCAAGCCACTGGCTTGCCCACACCTAATTACTGGTGCCTGCCATGCTATGAAAAACACTGCGGCATTAAGCCTTTTAGGCTTTGCTGCAATGGTAGATTTGTATCGTATCCTATTTATTTACCATACACAGTTAAGTATCTACCCAAAACTATCAACCCAATGACCTACGATAACATCGTTTCGATGCTCGGATCTGAAGCAGAGAGCCTGCTGCAGTATGAAAGTAAAACTATTGCCAGGGAGCAGCTGCATTTGCCGGGGCCGGACTTCGTGGATAGGATCTTCGCCCAGTCGAACCGCAGCCCGCAGGTGATGCGCAGCCTGCAGCAGCTCTACGACCACGGCCGCCTGGGAGGTACGGGCTACCTGTCCATCCTGCCCGTAGACCAGGGCATTGAGCATACGGCCGGTGCCTCCTTTGCGCCAAACCCAATCTACTTCGACCCGGAGAACATCATTAAGCTGGCGATGGAAGGCGGCTGCAACGCGGTGGCTACTACCTTCGGTAACCTGGCCATGATGTCGCGGAAGTATGCGCACAAGATCCCGTTTGTGGTAAAGATCAACCACAACGAGCTGATGACCTACCCAAACAAGTATGACCAGATCATGTTCGGCTCCGTTGACGAGGCCTGGAACCTGGGCGCAACGGCTGTGGGAGCCACCATATACTTTGGGTCAGAGGAGTCTACCCGCCAGATAATGGAGGTGGCCGAGGCTTTTGAGCGCGCCCATGAGTTAGGTATGGCCACCATCCTGTGGTGCTATACCCGCAACAACGCCTTTAAGAAAGACGGCACCGACTACCACGTGGCCGCCGACCTGACTGGCCAGGCCAACCACCTGGGGGTAACCATACAGGCCGACATCATCAAACAGAAGCTTCCGGAGAACAACGGCGGCTTTAAGGCCATCGGCTTCGGCAAGACGAATGAGAAAATGTATTCGGAGCTCTCCAGCGATAACCCGATTGACCTGTGCCGCTACCAGGTGGCCAACTGCTACATGGGCCGTGCCGGCCTGATCAACTCCGGCGGCGAGTCTAAAGGCGAGTCTGACCTGGCGGACGCGGTGCGTACGGCGGTGATAAATAAGCGCGCAGGCGGCATGGGACTGATCTCGGGCCGCAAGGCTTTCCAGAAAGACATGAAGGTTGGCGTGGAGCTGCTGAACGCAATTCAGGACGTATATCTGGCAAACGAGATTACTGTAGCGTAATTTGTAGCACAACTGCTGATTATTACATATTTTTGTGGCCTGCTTTAGCTAACATCCTTACAGGGTGGCTGGGGCAGGCCACTTATTTTTGTACCTTGCCTTGTGGCAGAGTGCCCATTAACTAAAAAGTGCGGAAAGCACGCTGATAACTATGATGCCTTGGTTTAAAAGAGCAGATAAAGGAATCCAGACGCCAACGGAGCAAAAGAAGGAAACCCCAGACGGATTGTGGTACAAGTGCCCGAACTGCAAAACCGTGACAAGTATGGCCGAGCACCGCAAGAACCTGAACACCTGCGTGCAGTGCGACTACCACGACCGCATTGGTTCCAAAGAGTACTTCGCTATTTTGTTTGATGATAACGACTTTACGGAGCTGGACGAAAACCTGACCTCAGGCGACCCGCTTAACTTCGTGGACTCAAAGCCATACCCGCAGCGCATTGCCTCCACCCAGAAGGCCACCGGCCTGAAAGATGCCGTGCGCTCTGCTTACGGTAAGATAAACGGGCAGAACATTACCATCGCCTGTATGGACTTCGCCTTTATCGGCGGCTCTATGGGCTCGGTGGTAGGCGAAAAGATAGCCCGTGCCATAGACCATGCCCGTAAAACACGCACGCCTTTCCTGATGATATCCAAGTCAGGCGGTGCGCGGATGATGGAGGCCGGTTTCTCGCTGATGCAGATGGCCAAGACCTCTGCAAAGCTGGCACTGCTGAGCGAGGAGAAACTGCCTTACATCTCGTTGCTGACAGACCCGACTACCGGTGGGGTAACGGCCTCCTACGCCATGCTGGGCGATTTTAACATTGCTGAGCCGGGCGCGCTGATCGGTTTCGCCGGGCCGCGCGTTATCAAAGAAACCATCGGGAAAGACCTGCCAAAAGGCTTCCAGAGCGCTGAGTTTGTGCTGGAGCACGGCTTCCTGGACTTTATCGTAGACCGCAAGCAACTGAAGAACAAGCTGAGCGAACTGCTGAGCATGGTGCTGTTGCCACAGGATATAACCACTGCCCCTAAGGCAAAAAAAGTAGCAAAGGCATCATAAAAACGTTGCCCTGATGAAGTGAAAAAAGCCTGCTGCCATAAGCCAGCAGGCTTTTTTATTGCCCTGGCCTAAGAATAGTTTTCCTAAATATATTCAGTTTAAAATATTTTACGGAGCTTGCCATACGTTTTGGCACAGGACTTGCGTTTGCTGTGGTAAGCATGAAAAAGAACCGTGCCCGAGACATCAACTTTAAACTAAAAACATTTACCAAACTCTACTACCATGAAATTTATCAAACTATCCCTGAGCTCTATGCTGGCTGCTACTTTGCTGTTCTCATCTTGCCAGACAACAGCACCAGTGGCTGGCTCAGGTAATACCCAAACTACCACCCAGGCCAAGACCGGTGAAAAGCAGGGCATGTCCAAAACCACGAAAGGCGGCCTGATTGGTGCCGGTGGCGGTGCCGTGTTGGGTGGCCTGATAGGTAACAGGCTGGGCAACACAGCGGCCGGCGCCATTGTGGGTGCAGCCGTGGGTGGTGCTACCGGCGCCGTGATCGGCCGCCGCATGGACAAGCAGGCCGAGGAGCTGGAGAAGTCTATGGAGAACGCCAATGTGGAGCGTGTGGGCGAAGCCATCCGTGTAAACTTTGACTCAGGTATACTTTTCGCGGTTAACTCTGCCGAACTAAGCGCCACTGCCAAGCAGGACATCCAGAAGCTCGCCAAAACGCTTCAGGACTACCAGGGTACAAACGTGATCATTGAAGGGCACACAGACAACACCGGCTCTTATGAGCTGAACCAGAAGCTGTCTGAGCGCCGCGCCGAGGCGGTGGCCTCCTATGCGCGCAGCCTGGGTGTGGCCGGTTCGCGCCTGCAGGCCAAGGGCTATAGCTACGACCAGCCTATCGCTGACAACAGCACGGTAGAGGGCCGCAAGCAAAACCGCCGCGTGGAAATCATTATCGTGGCGAACGAGGAGCTGAAGCAAGCCGCCGAAAACGGTGAACTGAAATAAGCTGCCTTTTACATACAGCCTACAGCGCCTGCCTCTGCAAAGGGGCAGGCGCTGCTGTTTTTGGGGCCTTTTAAACAGATAGGGGCACTTTTATAACTCGATCCGGAGAATGTCGTTTATACTTAAAAATTAATGTGTTTTATACTTAGGCTTAAGTGTAAGATGCTTGTGATCAGGTATTAGTGCGGGTCTGGAGATGTGGCATGAAGCCAGTGCAAAATGTTGTAGGGAATTTAATATAACATTTGCGCAATATATGGAGTACAAGTGTCAGAATCTTCGGATTCCTTAAAAGAAGATTTAAAAACGAGAACTATGAAGAATTTTAGAATAAGTCTATCCATAATTGCCCTTATCGCAGTGTTCCTTTCCTCATGTGCCAGCTCCCAGAATGGCGGCGGCATGAGTAAAACAGCCAAAGGCGGCATTATTGGTGCCGGTTCCGGTGCCGTGGTAGGGGGTGTAGTAGGTAAAATAGCCGGTAACACAGCCGCTGGCGCCATTATAGGTGCAGCTGTGGGCGGTACGGCAGGTGCTGTGATCGGCCGCCGCATGGACAAGCAGGCCGAGGAACTTCGCCGCGACCTGGAAGGCGCTAACGTAGAGCGTGTGGGAGAAGGTATCAAAATTACGTTCGACTCCGGTATTCTCTACCCTATTAACTCTGCGGAGCTGCAGGCAAACGCGAAAACAGAGATTTCGCAGCTGGCGCAGACCCTGAAGAAGTACCCGGATACCAACATCCTGATCGAGGGCCACACAGACAACACCGGCTCCCGTCAGATCAACCAGCCGCTGTCTGAGCGCCGTGCACAGTCTGTTGCCGATTACTTGGCCTCTATGGGCGTGGATCGCAGCCGTATGAGCACAATGGGGTATGCTGATGATCAGCCTGTGGCGGATAACAGCACAGCGGAAGGCCGCAGACAAAACCGCCGCGTAGAGATTGCCATCTACGCCAACGAAAAAATGAAGAAAGCCGCAGAGCGCGGAGATCTATAAAAGTTTAGTAGTAGTAGATTGATTGGATAATTGGTGATTTTTACCAGCCGCACGGGGGTGCGGCTGGTTTTTTTGTGGGTACTGCCGGTTGGTGTAGGGCGGTAACTTTGGCTTTCTTATGCAGGCGTGTGCCTGTTGGCCTGGTAGACACCCGGTGCTCTTGCTGCCTTAACCGGCGCTGCCCTGGCGATCTGTGCTGTGCCTTTCGGGCTTCTGCTCAGGCACGTTAGGGAAAGGCCTTCTTTGCGGAGGAGCGCTTTCGGCTGTGGTGTTGCGTTGGAGCTCTTGGCAAGAGGAGTGCCGTACATACCACCAGAGCTACTTTTGCCTCCACCTCCTCAGCAAAAGCGCTGCGGCCATCACCGCAAAGGCACCGGTAAACGCCAGGGCCATATCCTTCTGTGCATCCCAAATATCGCCCTGCATCCCCAGGAAATCCATTCCCTGCTCCCCTCCCCCGTAGACCCACTCGGCCACAATCCACTCCACCAGTTCATACAGCGCGCTGAGCGAAAGGGTAAACTCCACGGGCAGCAGGTAACTCAGGAAACGGCTTACCTTAAAGCCATAGGCCAGCACCTCATGCATCGGGAATGCCAGCAGCAAACCGAAGCCAAAGTGCACAAAGCGGTCGTAGTGGTTGCGCTCCAGGTGGTACCGGTCCTTTAGCCACTCGCCAAAGGGGTTATCGGCATACTGGTACTGGCTGCCGTACACGTGCAGTAGCAGGAACAGGAAGATTAAAGTATAGCTGGTGTCCGAGAAGCGGAAGATGTTATAAAAGGCGACCAGGAAAATAAGGAGCGAAAGCGTTAGCGTGCTTTCCAGCAGCCAGTTCTCCAGGTCGGGGGTGGTAAGGCCTGTATAGCCCCAGAACGCCAGAAACAGCACACTGTACGTGATGTGTAACGGCTGTTTCAGGTACGGCTTTTGGGCGTTGGGTGTGGCGGTCATGGTTGCGTGCCTCGAGCTTAGAGCAAGAAGGTTTTGGTCCGCTCCTAAAACTCCGAATACCGGCAAAGGTTTTAGAACTGTCTGTGGCTAAAGTATAAGCCCTGCCTAGGCTAAGAACTCATGCTGGTAAAACACCAGCCGGATGGGGTTGTCGGAAGGGTTGCGGGTGGGGTCGCAGTGATAGCCGAAAATCTCCACCCCGTTCATGTACGGCAGCAGTTTTTTATAGTACGTGTGGCCCTTGTTCTCTGGGTTAAAGGTGATGTCGTGGAAGACGCAGGTCTTTTTCTCTGCCATTTTCGCGAGCCGGTCAAAGAGCGCTTCCGGGCGGGCCAGATCGCCGGAGTAAGCGATGCGCATGGTGTCGTTGTCGAAGATGTAGGCGTAGGTCTGCATGCCTTCCGAGTGCTGCCCGTAGGTGTCTATGCAGGAAATGCCCTCGAACTGCTCCAGTGGCACGAACTCGGCGTACTTTTCAGGGTCTTTCACCTGTATCTCCAGAAACTTAAACAGCTGCTGCTTAAACTGCTCAGAAGGGTAAAGTATGACCGGTTTTGGAGACTGCTCCACGATGCTTTTGTACAGCAGCAGGTTTGCCAGGCTGCCGCTGTGGTCGTTGTGCAGGTGCGTGAGAAGGATGTGGTCTACTTTCTGCACCAGGTTCTTTCGCATAAGCGCGGGGAAAACGGTAAAGCCGCAGTCGAGCAGCAGGTTCATGCCTCTGAACTCCAGCAGCGCCGCAGAGTTGAGATAGTCGGTGTCGAAAGCACCGCCGGTACCTAAAAACTTAATCTTCATAAACTTGTGAGCAAGCAACAGCTAAGCGTTATAACAAAAAGTATAGCGTTATACAGATAAAATAGTTGTCTGGAAAGCGCTGGAGCTTCATATTCTTAGTTTAAACAGCGGTTTTGCCCCTTCCGTTGTGGAACCGGGCGCGCTAACAGAACCCTTTTGTGCACCGTAGAGATAAACCTGACGAAAGCAAAGCCTATGGATGCCCATGAACTGCCTGCGAAGGAGAAAGCGCTGCTGACCCACGAGCTGCTAAACCAAGCCTATGAGCGCCTGAAACTGGAGAGCAGGCGGGAGCCCATGCACGAGCTCATCTCCACCATGCTCTCGCACCGCACCAACCATAAAGACGAGGAGAAAGCCTACTACACCATGCTGGAGCGCTTTGGGGATTGGGAGGGGGTGATGAATGCCCCTTTCGAGGAACTGGTAGATGCTATCGCAACCACACGCTACCCGGGGCAGAAGGTGCCGCAGATACAGGAAACGCTGCGGATCATTAAAGAGGAGCGGGGAGAGGTCAGCATCGACTTTCTGGCCGACATGCCCGTGGAAGAGGCCGTGGACTGGCTCACAAAGCTCCCGGGTGTCGGCCTGAAGACAGCCACACTGCTGCTGCTTTTCAACTTTAAAAAGCCGGTGATGCCCGTGGACACGCACGTGCTGCGGATAAGCCAGCGGGTAGGGCTGCTGGGGGCAGAGGTGACGGCAGGCAAGGCACACGGCCTGCTGCTGGAGATGCTGCCCCGGGAGCCCGTCGAGCTTTACAACTTCCACATCCACATGCTGCGCCACGGGCAGCGCATCTGCACCTTCTACAGCCCCAAATGCGCGCAGTGTGTGCTCAACAGCATCTGTAACTATTACCAGGATGTGCGGGAGAAGGGTATAGACAAGGCCACATAAAAGAAGTGCCGCTTGCGGCTACCCTCTTTCCATTGCACCAATAACGCGGTTTGCCTCGGCTATGATCTCTTCGGGGTAGTGGCTCATCTCCAGAATTTTGATGGCGTTTCTGGTGGTAAGCGGGCCCGGCTTGATCTTGTGGTCGAACAAAAGCGCTGTCCCCTGCACTGACTCTGAGAAGTGATGCAGGGCAAACTCCTCCGTTAGCAACGCTGTCAGCTCTGTATCGTGCGTCGACACCAGCACCAGATGGTTGCCCTTGGCCAGGTACGACAGAATAGCCTTTCCGCCCGCGATGCGCTCCACGGTGTTAGTGCCTTTAAATATTTCGTCGAGGATAAAGAGGGCCGGCTCGGTTTGCTGGGAGCACTCCAGGAAGGCTTTGATCGTTGTCACCTCCTCAAAATAATAACTCTTCTCCGAAAGCAGGTCATCCGTTATGTTGATGGAAGTATGAATCTTCGAGAAAGGGGCCTCAAAGCGTTCGGCCGTGCAGCAGTAGAGCGTCTGGGCTAAGAGCATGTTTAACCCGACCGCCCTGATAAAGGTCGTTTTGCCGGACATGTTTGAGCCCGTCAGTAGCAGGCTCTTCCGGGAAAGCCGTAAATCGTTCGGGATGCAGTCCTTGAGAAGCGGGTGCCTGAGGCCGCTCACGTTGAGCTGCTTGGGAGGGCAGAACGTTGGCGTGCAGCACACCGGCAGGCCCGCCCGCAGCGAGGCCGTAGAGATGGCCGCATCCAGCTGCCCGATAAACACAAACAGCTCATTAAGTGGGGCCGCTTTTGCTTTTATACTTCTCGTCAGGCTAAAGAAGAAGAGTATCTCCAGGTTAAAAGCTATTTTGAGGAGCTCGAACAGCGCATAGAATATGGAGGTGCTGTCGCTCTCGAACTGGCTGCTGAAGTTTACCCACCTCATCTTTTTCTTTAGCGGTGTAAGCGCCTGCAAAAAGTCGCTGCTGGCACCATGCTCCTTTACTATGGTTTGCTCCTGTAGTTTTCCAGCTGCCGTGTAAGCCTTGTCAAACTCGCTTAGGGCAATAAGGTAGTAGTTAATGTTCTCTTTGTTCCAGTAGTGCACTAGCAGGTTAACGATAAACAGGGGCAGCAGAAAGAGCAGCAGGCCGGGGAAAGCAAAGGCAAGTACGGCGAGTGCCAGCACAGCGAAAGAAAGCACATAGACTAGCGGCAGCCATTTCGGGGCCTGCACCGGCTCGCCGTGGAGCATTTCCTCAAAGTAGTAGGAGTCGCCTTTCTCCAGGGGCTTCAGCAGAAGCTGGCACTGGGTGCGCTGCGCATCATGCTGCAGAAAGGCCTTTACCAGCCTGTCAAACCGCTTCAGTTTTTCGATATCGCTGTCCACTGCCCGGAGTTTATAGTACAGGTACTGCTGCCCGATCCTGGAGGTGGTTCTGTCAATGTACTTAAACACTTCATCCAGGTACAAATCTTCGCTTATCTGGTGCGAGATGATCTGAAAGTAGCCCGCCCCCAGCCTTGTTCTGTTCTTAAAGTACCGGCCTATCAGGTGAAAGTTGAAGTACTGCCCTTCCTTGGGTTTTGCCCAGCCAGCGCTGATCTCTTGCTCCGCCTGTTGCTTTTTTGCCTTGCCCCGGTAACGTAAAAAGAACGCTAGCAGGGACAGCAAAGCAAGGGCAGGAAGTAAAATCCAAAGAAAGCTCATATACATGCTTTAAACCACCCGCGTTTGGCCATCTGGCTGCTTTGTTTTGTAGACTGAAAGAGGCTGCAGCTTACAGGTAAAAAAGTGTAGCTCCCTCCTCACGCACCTCCAGCTTGGCCTCGCGCCCGCAGATCAGTGCCAGGTTTAGTGGCTCGTGGCCTACCGGGAAGCCGTAGCACACCGGGTAGTTGTACTTGCCGGAGTGCTCCAGTATGATCTCATAGGCGTTCTTGACAAAGGAAACCGGTGTGTCGTTCATGTCGCTCATATCGCCGATGATGAGCCCGGCCAGGTTCGCAAGTTTGCCGCTGCGGTCAAGGTGCACCATCATGCGGTCTACGTGGTAGAGGTACTCGCACAGGTCCTCCAGAAACAGGATTTTGCCCTCCGTGCTGCTATCGGAGCGGGTGCCGGTGAGGGTGTGCAGCATCGACAGGTTGCCGCCTACCAACTGCCCGGTGGCAGTGCCCGTGCGGTTAAACGGATGGGGCGCGGCTGTGTAGGTGAGCTCCTCGCCGAACAGGGCGCCGCGGAGTGTTTCGATAGAGGCTGCTGCACCCTCCTTGGGGAAGAGCAGCGGCATGATGCCGTGTATGCTTTCGATGCCGAGGTTGTGGATGTGGCTGTGCAGGGCTGTTACATCGCTAAAGCCGACGAGCCATTTAGGTTGCTTCTGAAATTTAGTGAAGTCCACCTGGTCGATAATGCGGGTGGTGCCGTAGCCTCCGCGGGCGCAAACGATCGCCTTTATACTTTCGTCGTCCAGCATCTGCTGCAGGTCCTGCAGGCGCAGGGCATCGTCGCCGGCAAAATAGTTATAGCTGGCGCCTATCGTTTGCCCCAGCACTACCTGCAGCCCCCAACTCTCAAAAGTCCGGACGGCCATCTCTATTTCAGGGAAGCTGATTTTACGGGCAGTGGCAACGATGGCGATTTTATCGCCGGGGCGAAGTGCAGGAATCATTGGTATGCTGGTTTTTGACTGTACGCTAAGGTATGGGTTTTAGGGTAAATTTGCGAACATGGCGTTTTTTAGCCAACTTCGGACACCGCTTTCAGGGCGCGGGTAGTGCAGGGCAAAGAGGAAGGGCGTGCTGTACGCTGCCGCCTGCCCCACCCGAAGCGCACCGCTGAGCGTAGCAATCAACCTAACCTTTATATGGCCGAAGTACAACAAAAGAAATCCGGCGTGGACAAGTTCCTGTCGGTGGTGGAGCGCATTGGTAATGCCCTGCCGCACCCTGCTACACTATTTGCCGGGTTCGCCCTGCTGGTCGTTCTCCTGTCGTGGGTGGCCAGCCAGTTCGATATGGCCGTAACGCACCCTGGCACAGGCGAGACGGTAACGCCCTTCAACCTGCTTTCCACTGAAGGCCTTCACATGATCCTGACCCGCATGGTGACCAACTTTACCGGCTTCGCGCCGCTGGGCACGGTGCTGGTGTCGTTGCTCGGTATCGGTATTGCGGAGGGCACAGGGCTGATCGGGGCCGTGCTGCGCCTGGTGGTGCTGTCGTCGCCAAAGCGCCTGCTCACCTTTGTGATCGTTTTTGCGGGCGTTATCTCCAACACGGCCTCTGAGGTAGGCTATGTGCTGCTGGTGCCTTTGGCGGCAGTTATCTTCCTGGCGGCGGGCCGGCACCCGCTGGCTGGCCTGGCAGCGGCTTTTGCCGGTGTCTCTGGCGGCTACAGCGCTAACCTGCTGCTCGGCACCGTCGATCCGCTTTTGGCGGGCCTGTCTACGGAGGCGGCCCGGATCATAGATCCGGCCTATGCCGTAAACCCTGCGGCGAACTATTACTTCATGTTTGTGTCTACCTTTCTGATTGCGGCCCTGGGCACCTGGGTAACGGAGCGGGTGGTGATCCCAAGGCTGGGAGAGTACGAGGGAGAGGAGAAGCCGCAGAGCATCGACCGCCTGAACGCCCAGGAGAAGCGTGGCCTGCTGTACGCAACCATTGCCATCCTGCTGATGGTGGCGTTTATACTTGGCGGCCTGATTCCGGAGTACGGCTACCTCCGCGACCCGGAAACGAATGAGATTCTGCACTCGCCGTTTATGTCGGGTATTGTGGCTTTCATCTTTCTTCTGGCAGGTGTGGCGGGCATCGCCTACGGCATTGGGGCCAGAACCATTAAGAACGACAGCGACGTGATGCGCGGCATGGCCAAGTCTATGGAAACGCTGGGCTCCTACATCGTGCTCGTGTTCTTTGCGGCCCAGTTCGTAGCATACTTTAACTGGACCAACCTGGGCCTTATACTTGCCATTAACGGGGCGGATGCCCTGAAAACCCTTGGCCTGAGCGGTATCCCGCTGATGATCATGTTTATACTGGTGGCAGCCTCTATCAACATGGTGATGGGTTCGGCTTCTGCCAAATGGGCGATTATGGCGCCGGTGTTTATACCTATGTTTATGCTGTTGGGCTACACGCCGGAGTTTACGCAGGTGGCTTACCGCATCGGCGACAGCGTTACGAACATCATTTCGCCGATGATGTCCTACTTCGCGCTGATCGTGGCCTTTATACAGCGGTATGATAAAAAGGCGGGCATCGGTACGGTTATCTCTACCATGCTGCCGTACTCTGTGGCTTTCTTGATTGGCTGGATTGTGCTGTTCATTATCTGGATCTTGCTCGACCTGCCGATCGGCCCTGGTGCAAACCTGTACATGCCGTAAGCACTACAATTCGGAAGTATAAAAAGCCGCAGGAGCATTCGTTCCTGCGGCTTTTCTGTTATTTGAGCAGCTTAAAGCCAAGGCTCACCAGAAGCTGCTCGTTTTTTACCTTCCCGCTGCTTTGCTGCGAGGTGTTGGTATACTTGCGGTTGATGTGCTCATAGCGCACATCCAGGGTCAGGTTCCAGATATCTACCCCCACGCCCGCCTGGTAGCCCCAGTCGGAGTTAGCAAAATAGTCCTCTATGTCGTGGCCGTCCTGCTTGGCACTCAGCAGGGTAGAGGCTACCGGCCCGGCCTGTACCCGCGCCACTTTCAGGAAGTTGTAGCCCAGCAGTAGGGGCACATCCATCCGGGTAAAGCGGAACTTCTCTATGTAAAGGTTTGTGCTGTTCTGGCTGTCGGTTACCTCCACTTTCCCGCCGGAGGAGGAGAGCAGGAGCTCCGGCTGCAGCAGTACGCCGAGTACCTGCAGGCGGGCAAAGGCGCCCACGTGATAGCCCGTGATTTTATCTGCCTTCGCGTACTGTAACGGGTCGTTCTGCAGGTCGCGCAGCTTTACGTGCGAGGAGCTTGCCCCTGCCTTTACGCCAGCCACAAAAGTCTGCGCCTGGGCAGCCACGCCCCATGCCAACACCATCATCGAAGTTAAAAGTATTTTTCCCATAGTCTTAGTTGTATTGCGGTGCTGCTGTCTGCTAAAACGAAGGAAGGGCAGGAGTTAGTGTACAAATGCAGAAGCCGCGTCCAAAGAACGCGGCTTCTGTCAATATCTATTATAGGTAGTAGTTTTGTAGGGATCCATACTATTTACATCTCACCTTAAACAAACGGTCCCATTGGCGTAGTGGTGCAAAAGTACGCATTAATGTTAGAACATAAAGCAGTTTTAGACGAATAGCCCTCTAGATGGCACAATATTCCTGATTATGTAGACAAACCGGTGGGTGTAACCGATGAAACAGGATAGCGTGGAGGCAACCCGGGCACGGCTCCCGGTGCTGGCGCAGCGGCGGCGAGGCAACGTCTAGGCCTGGCTTTACGGGGCTGTGGCGGGTGGCGAGGGTGCCTCGTCGGTGCTGAGCAGGGCTGTGGCCTCTATCTCCACCAGGTGCTCCGGGTTAATGAGCGCCGCCACCTGCACCAGGGTGGAGGCTGGCTTTATGTCCTGAAACACCTGGTGGTGCGCACGCCCCACCTCTTCCCAGTTTTTGATGTCGGTTACGTAGATGCGGGTGCGCACCACGTGCTGTAGCGAGGCCCCGGCCTGCTGCAGTGCCTGCTCAATCTTTTCTAAAATGTACTTAGCCTGCTCGTATGGGCTGCCTTTGCCTACCACTTCATCGCCCCTGGTGGCGGTGGTGCCGGCAACCTCGATGGTGTGGCCAACCCGAACGGCGCGGCTGTAGCCTACCCTGTCTTCCCACAAGGCTCCGGACGAAATGTTTTTTCTTTTCATAGCTGTCGTATTTTGCTCGTACTTAAAGATAACCGGAAGCGGGAGAATCTTTCTCTTTATTTCCCAATCATACTTCATAACTTTGAGTTCACTATCCCCGAAGCATGCGCATTAGGTCTAAACCGGTACTTTGCAACTATTACGTTACCTATCGTTGTAACGCAAAGTGCTCGTTCTGTGATATATGGGAGCGGCCTTCGCCTTACATCACCTTGGAGGATGTGGCGCAGAACCTCCGCGACCTGAAGCGGCTGGGGGTGGAGGTGATCGACTTTACCGGTGGCGAGCCGCTGCTGCATCGCCAGATAGACCAGATGCTGGGCATGGCGCATGAGATGGGCTTTATCACCACGCTCACCACCAATGGCATGCTTTACCCGAAACTGGCCGAGCGCCTCCAGGGGAAAATCGACATGCTCCACTTTTCCCTGGACTCTGCCGACAAGCAGGAGCACGACACGGGGCGCGGGGTGGCCTGTTACGATTTTGTGATGGAGTCGATAGAGGTGGCGCGCAGACTGGGGGAGCGGCCGGACATTCTGTTCACGGTGTTCCGCCACAACCTGCACCAGCTGGAGGAGGTGTACCAGAAGATCATACTGCCGAACAAGCTGGTGCTGATCATAAACCCGGCTTTTGAGTATAACGAGGTAGCAACCGGAGAGCAGCTGACGGAGCAGGAGCTGCGCTACCTGAGCGACTTTGGCAAGCGCCGGCAAGTATACCTGAACGAGGGTTTCGTGCAGCTGCGCCTGGATGGCGGCAACAAAGTGGAGAAGCCGGTGTGCAAAGCCGCCAGCACCACCCTCGTTATCTCTCCGGAGAACGAGCTGGTGCTGCCTTGCTACCACCTGGGCTCTAAGAGCTACCCTATCCGGGGGAACCTCTACGAGCTTTACCGAAGCCAGGAGGTGGAGGAGCTGAAGCGGCAGGAGGGCAGGCTTCCGGCCTGCGAGGGCTGTACCATAAACTGCTACATGCAGCCCAGCTTTGCTGTAGAAGTAAACAAATACTTTTGGAAGGCCCTGCCCAGCACCATCAAGTATAACTACCTGAAAGGCACCTGGAAGCGGCTGCTCCCAAACAGCTCATTGATCAACTAGCTTTTATTCTATCATTCATAATTTAGTTATTCAATTTAAAGATATGCCAGTTATACTTCCGGTTAAGGGTGTGCGGCCACAGATGGGCGAGGGCTGCTGGATTGCCGAAAACGCCACCATTGTAGGAGATGTGGTGATGGGGAGCGAGTGCTCTATCTGGTTTAACGCCGTAATCCGCGGCGACGTGAACAGCATTCGCATCGGCGACAGGACAAATATTCAGGATGGGGCCGTTATCCACTGCACTTACGAGCGCGCCGCGACCACAATTGGTAGCAACGTATCGATTGGGCACAACGCCATTGTGCACGGTTGCACGGTGGAAGATAATGCTCTGGTGGGCATGGGCTCCATTGTGATGGACAATGCGGTGGTGCAGCAGAACTGTATTGTGGCGGCGGGGGCCATTGTGCTCGAAAACACGGTCTGCGAGTCTGGGTGGATTTACGCCGGCATACCGGCGCGCAAGGTAAAGCAGCTGAGCCCGGAGCAGATCGAGGGGCTGGCGAAGACTGCCAGGAACTACGTGATGTACAGCGGCTGGTTCAGCGGAAAGCCGCAGGTGTAGGCAAGCCTACCTGGTGTAACACGCGGCGCGCCTTAGGCCAGGTGCTGCGCCACAAGCCGGTGCAACTGCAGCAGCTTACCCTCCGGTAACACCTGCTGCAGTTGCTCAAAAAACACACGCTCCTCCTGGCGGATGTGCCGTTCCAGCAGGTGCCCCACCTCATGCAGCCTGTCTGGCAGGTCGGCCTCCGGAGATGCTGGCAGGGCAAGTATAAGCTGCTCCAGCCGCCGGTGTTCTGCCATCAGCGCTTCCGTCTGCTGCTTCAGCTCCTCTGAAAAACCGGCGGCAAGTTCAAAAACCGTTTCCTCCTCCAGCTTAAAGTGGGCCAGCAGGTGCTCCTGCAGAAAGCGCAGTACGTAGTCGCGCTTGGCGGCGGGGGTGGTGGGCATGCCTTTGTAAGCAGGTGCGCCGTGCTGTAGCAGCCTTGCCGTGAGCAGCCCGCCGTGGTGCTGCCTGGAGATGGGGATAAGGCTCTCGTGGCGCTTCATGGCTTAGCTGATTTCGTCGCGGTCTTCCTCGCGCACGGTCAGGAGCACCGACTCAACCCGGCGCTCCGATTTCTCCAGAATGCGCACATCGTATTGGTTAAAGGTGGTGGTCTCGTTCAGGTTTTCCGGGATTTGCCCGTAGATTACGTTGAGCAGGCCGCCCACCGTCTCATAGTCTTCGCCTTCTGGCAAAGGGTAAGGCAGGTAGTCGTTGGCGTCGGAAATGGCGGCAGAGCCACTTACCTTGTACTCAAAGTCGCTGATGCGCTCCACCAGCGGTACCTCCTCGTCGTACTCGTCCTGGATCTCGCCTACCAGCTCCTCAATAATATCCTCTATCGTTACGATACCGGACACTCCCCCGAACTCGTCGGTGGCAATGGCCATGTGCAGGTGGCGGCGCTGGAACTGCTTTAGCAGCAGGTTGATCTTTTTGGTTTCCGGAACAAAATAGGCCGGGCGCATCAGGTCATCAATCACGATAGGTTGCCCCAGGCGCATAATGCTCAGGATGTCCTTCACATAAAGTATACCGACGATGTTATCGACGTTGCCGGTGTACACGGGCAGGCGCGAATAGCCTTCGTTAAAGATGATCTCCATGAGCTCCTCCTCCGGGATGTTCACATCAATGGCGACCATTTTTGTGCGCGGCACCAGAATCTGCTTCACCATGCGCTCGTTAAAATGGAACACATTCTCGATGAGCTCGTGGTGGGAGTCCTGTATGGCGCCGCCCTCCACGCTTTGTTCGAAGAGCAGGCGCAGTTCCTCGGCAGTGTGCACCTCCGCGCCATGCATCGGCTGTATGCCCAGGCCCCGCAGCACCAGGTTGGCCAAGCCGTTCAGCAGCCAGATAAACGGCTTAAACAGCACGTAGAAGAAGCGCAGCGGGTAAGCAACGGCCAGCGCCGTGGACTCAGAGCGCTGTATGGCCAGCGACTTAGGCGCCAGCTCACCGAAAACAATGTGCAGCACGGTGATAATGGCAAAGGAAACAGGTAGTGCGATGGTATGCGCCAGCGCCTCGCCGCCCCGGAAGCCAAAGGCCTCCATCACGTTAATCACCATTCGGGCGACCACGCTCTCGCCTATCCAGCCCAGGCCCAGCGAAGCCAGCGTAATGCCCAGCTGCGTAGCCGACAGGTAGGCGTCGAGGTGGGTGAGCATGTTCTGCGCCAGCTTGGCCATCGTGTTACCCGACTGGGCGCGCAGCTCTATCTGGGAGGAGCGTACTTTTACGATAGCAAACTCTGCGGCCACAAAGAAACCGTTGAGGAGAACCAGGAATATTGTTAAGAGGATGTCTAAAACCATAGTTGGATAATCATGCCGTGATGTGCTGGCAGAACCGTAAAATTAACTAAAATACGTACTCGTTTTATACGTGTATATGTTACAGATGCTATATTTTACGATCAATCTTGCCTACAGGGCTGCTACAACGGTTTTTAGTGCTGTAAGAAAAACAAAAAGGTGCCGTAAGGCACCTTTGTCAGTTCTGGAGGGGGCAAGTACTCAGGCGTGTAAGCGGGTGAGGGTGGCCATCGGGCTGCTGAAGAGTTCATGCGCGTTCTCCTGCGACAGCCTGTGCAGGAAGATGCTTTTGGCCCTGGCCTCAGAAATCAGCTGGTAGGAGTGCGCGTCTGTGTCCAGGAAGGGGTTGCAGAAAGAGTAGATATACTCATCCTGATAGGTTCTGTACACCACGTGGAAGTTGTGCCGCTCATCGCGCACCAGCTTTACGGCTTTAAACACGTTGCTAAACTCCCGGCCACATTCTGTGCGCAGGCTCGCTGCCTGAGGGGCGCTTACACTCTCTTTCATAGTTGGGGATGCTTTAAATTGTCTAGTATGATCTTACTACAGCACAAGTGGGTATAAGATTCCGCTGTTGCTGCTGTTGTTGCGCAATACTTGTAAAGGTGCTGATAACGCGTGTGAAGGAATCTGATAGAGGTGTGGGAATCAATTGAATACTAGTGATATACAGATCTTTCAATATGAGGCTCGGGAGGCCGCTGTAATGACAGAAGCAGCCTCAGCCGGTCACCTCCCGGGAGGCAAGAAACTAAGCCAGGAGTGGCAAGTGTTCTGAAGGGAGGGTAGGCCAGCAGCCGGCGCTTTATATGGCGCAGGAGCTAACACTGAGGCACGTATGCCGGTTGTTTAGCAAACATCAGGCGGTAGGCACGACACCGCACTTTAAAATTGTATACTTTTGTACTGCTGAATCTGAACATACACCTTGGCAGGGCGGCTGTTGCGCCTCTGCACATCGTTCTGAACAACATACGCTACATGAACCACAACATCATTGTAAAGCACCTATTGGCCACCTGGCTGTTGCTGTTAGTTGCCTGTGCTGCACAGGCGCAGGTCCTGAAGCCTGCCACCTGGAGCTACGACGTCTCTAAAAAACAGGTAGCTGTGGGTGAGGAAGTAGAGCTGATCTTTAACGCTAAGATTGACAAGGACTGGTACCTCTACTCCTCTGACTTTGACCCGGACCTGGGGCCGATGGTGACAGAGTTCAAGTTTCAGAAGCACCCGTCTTACGAGCTGGTGGGTAAGATAGTGCCGGTAAAGCCGAAAAAGAAGTACGACGACCTCTGGGAGGGGGAGTATACTTATTTTACCGGCACAGCGCAGTTCCGCCAGAAAATACGCGTGCTGAAACCGGACCTGCTCGTGAAAGGCTCCTACGAATACCAGGTGTGTACCGACGTGGATGGCCGCTGCATCCCGTTTGATGATACCTTCACCTTCACTGACAAACAGGTAAAAGTGACGGGTGCTGTAGCACCGGCCGCAAAGCCTGCCCCTGCAAACGATGCAGCTAACAAGGCGGCGGCAGCGGAGGAGCAACCGCAGGCTGCGGCACAGGAAGCTGCAACGCCCCTGGAGGAGCCAAGCACCGTTGCTCCCACTGACACCGCCGTTGCGGCCGGCCCGGCTAATGACGGCGCGCGCGTTGTAGCGGACACGGCCATCTCTGCCATTCCTGAGGAGGAGCCTACAGCTGCCGGCGGTGGTCTGTGGGCCTTTATGCTGGTGGCGTTCGGCTCCGGCTTGGTGGCGCTTTTAACACCCTGCGTGTTCCCGATGGTGCCCATGACGGTGAGTTTCTTTACCAGTAGCGGCGGCAGCCGCACACAGGGCATTGTCAAAGCGGTGGTCTACGGGCTGTCCATCATCGCCATTTATACTATCATCGGTACCATTGTGGCCAAGCTGTTCGGTGCCGACGGCGCTAACTTTATCAGCACACACTGGCTGCCGAACCTGCTGTTCTTTCTCATCTTCGTGGTGTTTGCCATGTCCTTTTTCGGGATGTTTGAGATAACGCTGCCGAGCTCCTGGCTTACCAAAGTAGACTCGCAGGCGGATAAGGGCGGCTGGGTCGGCGTGTTCTTTATGGCCTTTACGCTGGCGCTGGTTTCTTTTTCCTGCACCGGCCCGATTGTGGGAAGCATACTCGTTGCCTCTGCCGGAGGCGAAACCGTTAGGCCGATCGTTGGTATGTTCGGTTTCTCGCTGGCTTTTGCCTTGCCATTTACCCTTTTCGCCGTTTTCCCGTCGTGGCTGAGCGGGCTGCCGAAGTCCGGCGGCTGGCTTAACTCGGTAAAGGTGGTGCTAGGCTTTATAGAGCTGGCGCTGGCGCTGAAGTTCCTGAGCGTGGCCGACCAGGTGTACCACTGGGGCATCCTGGATCGTGAAGTGTACCTGGCGCTCTGGATCGTGATTTTCACGTTGATGGGCTTTTACCTGCTGGGCAAGCTCAAGTTCTCGCACGACTCTGACCTGAAGTTTATCAGCGTACCCCGCCTGTTTTTGGCTGTTGCCACTTTTGCCTTTGTGGTGTACCTGGTGCCCGGATTATTTGGTGCTCCGCTTAAAGCCCTGGCGGGTTACCTGCCGCCACAATCCACCCACGACTTTGACCTGAACAGCCTTGCGCGCCAGGGCGGAGGTGGCACGGCTGTGGCCACCGCCACAACCAACGAAAACTGTGAGCCGCCCAAATATGCTGACTTCCTGCACCTGCCCCACGGCCTGAAAGGCTACTTTGACCTGGAGCAGGCCAAGAAATGTGCGGCAGAGCAGGGTAAGCCCATCTTTATAGATTTTACGGGCCACGGCTGCGTAAACTGCCGCGAAATGGAAGCCAACGTGTGGTCTGACCCTGCTGTGCTGAAGCGCCTGCAGGAGAACTATGTAATTGCCGCCTTGTATGTAGACGACAAGACGGAGCTGCCGGAAAGCGAGTGGTACACCAGCTCCTACGATGGCAAAGAAAAGACCACCCTCGGTAAAAAGTATGCGGATTACCAGATCACGAAGTTTAATGTAAATGCACAGCCATACTATGTGTTGATGGATGCGCAGGAAAACGTGCTGGTAAAGCCCATTGCCTATGACCTGAGCGTAGAGAACTTTGTAAACTTCCTGGATGCCGGTGTGGAGGCTTATAAAGCCACACATGACTAGACTTGGCTTCAGATCATAAACGAGAGCGCCCGCTGCATAACAGCGGGCGCTCTCGTTTATTGCCTTTGGCTTCTCTCGCGGTTCATCTCATTGAGCAGCCGTACCGTCATGTAGCCTAAGCCTGCAACTACCACCCCGATTGCTGCCCAAAGCAAAACTTTAGAAGTGGCCCCTTTTGCCTGGTGGTGCTCCTCCACAGCTGTAATATTGGTGGCTATAAGTATGGGCAAATCGGTCGGAATACTACCCCGGAAAAACGGGAGATCGTAAGCTGGTGCGGTTGCATCTTTGCTGCCAAAGCGCAACGTGTATTTTTCTCCTGCCGCCAGATTAGCCACCAAATAGCGGTTTAGTTGCAGCACTTTTATATCCGACATACTTAAAGGTAGGTTATCCTCATTCTCAATAACAACAGTAAGCTCCTGTACCTGCTGCTTTGGCAGCTCAATAGTAGCTGGTTTGCCGGAGCTGAGTATAAAACTTTCGGTTACTGGCTGTCGTGCATCTTTTTTTCTCCGGCGCTTTCGCTGAGGAGCTTCAGCAGCTTTGCCAAGTATAACGTGCCCGTTTCGCAAGTATAAATCCGGGGCAGTTACCTGTAGCTGCAGCAGTTCGGGGTAAACCGGGTACTCAAACGTCAGGTGGATGTATGATCGCTTAACGGCAGAACTGTCGGTGCGGGTGGTTTGCTGCACCGGAATAACAGTATACGTGCCTTCTTCGGTGCTTGTGTTGTAGTAGCCGGCCTGCAGAATATTGAGCGGAGCGTTTGAGGAGTCGTTTAGCTGAAGGCGCAGGTAGCGGTAATCGTTCAGCGGGAACTCCAGCAGTTTTAGCTGTGCTGTGTTTTCTGTGCTGTTAATGGTGTGCAACACGTCCTGCGCTTTAAGCACATACCAGCTTTCGCGGTTGTTGCTTCCGCTCAGGCTTACTTGTTTCTGCACGTCAGCATTCTTTATAAGCAGGCTCAGGTTACTGATCTGGCGTTGCGCTGTATTTTCGATCAGCAATTCAGAGCAACAGCCAGCTTTGTGCGTGTAATGTACTATGTTGTAAGGGCTGAATGTCTGGCTACTGCGTTGCCTTTCTTCCTGCCGTAACAGGTAGGGTATCTCTTGCTGCTGCCTATCATATAGGCGCAAATCAGCCAGGTTGGGTTGCAGGTATCCAGTTACAGCCGGAGGAAGCAAAATACGATGGTAGCCGCTTTGCGCTGGCGCGGGTACAGTAGCCTGCCGTTTATACTTTGGCTGCGCCACTACAGGAGCTACTGCAAAGTATAAGAACAGGTATAAAACTATGTTTTTACAGCGAAGCATCAGGCGCAGGCTTTTCAGTATGTGACTCGTCCTCTAAAATCAGAGTCTTTAACTTTTGGTACATAAACGATACCACCAGCAAAAGCACGCCAAGGCAGATAAAGGCTGCTATTTTGCCTCCTTCCGAAATACCCCTGATATCGAACAGAAACAGCTTGAGCAGCGTGAGGAAGAACAGCGTAAGCGAGATAACCCGGAGCGTTTTCAGCTTCCGTTGCATGCCTATCATCATCAGCACAAAAGAACTTACTCCCCAAAGTATGGCAAAGCCTATCCTGCGGATCTGGGAGAGCTGCGCCTCCAACGGCACATCACCTTCATAAGAAGATAGAAGTGCTATGTGCTCCAGCTCGGCACTTGCCAGAAACACGAGGGCAAAGCTGGCAAACCATAGGCTGAGTTTGCCTAACCTGTGCCTGTAGCCGTAGAGCCCCTGAACCAAGTAAAGGAACGCTCCAAGTATAAGCACAACCAGCAGCAAGGGCAGGTAATGCCACCAGAAACCGGTAAGGGTGCCGGAAGCGCCGAGTAAGTATAAATCTCGGCTGTCGGACACCAGCGGGTGTAGTACCAGCAGGTAAACTGCTACGCTTATTGCCGTTGCAGCCGCAATGCCTTTTTTAATGCTGGCGTTTTGCTGACGCACGCTCCAGTACACAAGGCCGAGTAAGTATAAATAATTGTATGCGCCAAGTATAAATGCCCTGGTGCCATAGGTGGTGGTAGCCTGTAAAAGCTGATAGTTCAGTTCCAACAGCAGGACCAGGTACAGGAAAGCAAAAAGCAGAACCTTAACAGCTTTCTTGTATGTGCTGATGTCAAACCCGATAAAAGACTCTTCCTGTTCCTGCCTAAGCAAATAATTCGTGGCAGCCAGAGCCGCTACCGTTACAAGCCCTGTAATAAATAGCTTGTTAAAAATAACAGGAAGCACAGTGGCAAAAGCAACATCAGTAAAGGAGTAAAGCCGCCAATCCAGGACAAGGCTAAACAACATGAGGCCCAGCACCAACACTGATGCTATCCGAATCAGCTTTATACCAGATTTCTGCCACAGCCACAGTAGTAGCACAGCCTCCAGTGCCCAGAAGAGCGTGATGTAGTTGCCCTCCAGCTGCACAGGTGCCGTAAGGCTCAGGAAGGTTAGCACCAGCCCGATGAGCAGGTATACCAGGTTGCGGTCAGTTTTAGGATTCTTGTACAGCAGGTAAGCAAACACAAAGTTAAACGCCGCCAGCACAAGGGTGAACACTCCTTTATAAGCACCATCTGCCATGTTGTGTAATACAAACATGCCAGCTGAGTAGTACAGGAAGGTATTGCTCAGCAGCATCATGATTTCCGGGGCAGTGAAGCGACGCTGCTCTTTTACGTTGTTGATGATGTTCATGAGGAAGAACACCAGGTAGAATAGCGTGGCAAAAAGCAGGGCCCCGAAGTATGGCGGGTTGGGTGCGCCTACTACTCTAGTACTTAGCCAGCCACCATAAAGTATAATCGTGAAAACGTAGGCGATAATGTTGAGCAGGTTCCATTTCTTAAAGTAAGCCAGCACCAGGATGCCCACATTCAGGATCAGCACAAAAGTAAAGAGTACCGCATAGTTGCCCTCGCCGGTACTCACCATAAACGGACTGCCGAAGCCTCCGATAAGCGCCAGCACGGCCAGCTCCATGCGGTTATAGGCCAGCGACAGGAAAATGGTAAAGCCCGTAATGCCTACCATCAGTATAAACGCTACTGTTTGGCTGAAAAGGGCGTACTCATGAAAAGCAATAGCTATAGTGAAGTATAACACGGCCATACCGCCACCGATCAACACGGAGCTAAAGGCTTGGTAAGGTTTCCGCAGCCGGTGCGCAATGCCCAGCAGCAGTCCACCAGCCAGTATGCCAATGGCTACACGGCCTACTTCATTTATCCATTCCTGGTCTATGGCGTATTTCACGAAGAAGCCGATGCCCAGCACCAATATGGCAATGCCTAGTTTGTTGATAAGGTTCTCGCCGATAAACTTCTCCCAATCAGGGTTGCGCTGAAAGAAAGATAGCTTTGGTATGGAGGGAGCGGTACTATGTTCCTGTGGAGCCTCGAAAGCAGCGATTGGCTCCGGCTCAAACATAGGTGCTGGCTGCTCAACTACTGGCTCTGGCACCACAGGCTCCGGAGCTGGTGTAGGTGCTGGCGGTGGAGGCGTAGGCCTTAAGCTTCGCTTTACTTCCTCCACACTCTCTTTTGCTGTTTCTGTTTGTTTGGTAGCAGGAGGGGCTGATGGAGTAGCCTGCTTTTCCAGCTGCTCCCGCAGTAGTTGCATTTCCTTTCGCATATCCTGCAACTCATAGTTCTGTTGCCCTAGTTTGCCGGATAAGTGTTGAGAGAACCAGACGACGACGAAAATAAGTATGAGGAGCAGCGTAATTTCCATGTTTGTTTTCAGCTTAGGCCATGTATATTACAAATTTCCGGGCTGTTTTAAAATTACACTTGCTCCCAACAAAAAAGCCCCACCGTTTCCGGCGGGGCTTTATACTTTATTTCGACACAAGAGTCTTACATCTTATGTCTAATAGCTAACGTCTAAAATAAGACTACTTCGCTTCGTTGTAGCGACGCGTTACCTCCTCCCAGTTTACCACGTTCCAGAAAGCGTTGATATAGTCTGGGCGACGGTTTTGGTAGTTTAGGTAATAAGCGTGCTCCCACACGTCCAGGCCAAGAATTGGCTGACCGCCACAGCCTTCTGCGAATGGCATCAGGTTGTTGTCCTGGTTAGGAGTAGAGCAGATTTCCAGCTTGCCGTCTTTTACGCAAAGCCAGGCCCAGCCTGAACCGAAGCGAGTAGCAGCAGCAGCGTTGAATTTCTCTTTAAACTGGTCGAAAGAGCCGAAAGCAGAGTTGATTGCGTCTGCCAACTCGCCAGATGGCTGGCCACCACCGTTCGGAGAAAGGATCGTCCAGAACAGGTTGTGGTTGTAGTAACCGCCACCGTTGTTGCGAACAGCCTTATTGTCTTCTTTCACGCTGCGCATGATTTCCTCGATAGACTTACCTTCCAGCTCAGTGCCTTGGATGGCGTTGTTCAGGTTGGTAGTATATGCCTGGTGGTGCTTGGTATGATGGATTTCCATAGTACGCGCATCGATGTGTGGTTCCAGTGCATCGTATGCGTAAGGTAGTTTCGGAAGTTCGAAAGCCATAGTTTTATATATGTTTTATGTTGAAAATATTACGTTTTTATACTTTGTTCAAAGTTTACGACGTCCCGCCAAAGTTAGTTAATTTCTTTTAGCCGCAAAGAAAGACGACATCAGCTCGGCACACTCCTGGGCCATAATGCCGCTCACCATTTCGGTTTTGGGGTGCAGCAGGTTGCCTACCCTTCTATAACCGCGCTTGGGCTCCGATGTTCCGAACACCACCCGCTTTAGCTGTGCCCAGTAGCTGGCCCCGGCGCACATCACGCATGGCTCCACGGTAACGTAGAGGGTGCAGTCGTTTAAGTACTTATTGCCCAGGTACTCGGCCGCTGCCGTCAGGGCGAGCATCTCGGCGTGGGCCGTTACGTCGTTCAGCTTTTCGGTTTGGTTGTAGGCCTTGGCAATAATGCGGTTGTTGGTCACCACTACGGCTCCGATCGGAATCTCGCCCTCCTCAAAGGCGTACTGCGCCTGCTTGTACGCCTGCTGCATAAAATGCTCGTCGCTGTGGATCGATAAAAGAAAATCTGCTGCCATAGAGTAAAGATGGCCACGAAGCGCCTAAAAAGCAAGTGCAAACCCGGTGGGCAGGGCAGGGGCAGGCCGATAAAAAAAGCCCCTCCGAGTGGGAGGGGCTTTTAAGTAGTAGATAGATAGGTAGTAGTGTTTACTTAATATTGATAGAGCCCATGATCTCGCGGGCTGTGTCCTGCCACTCGTTCTTGAGCATAAAGGGCACGTGCATGGTAAAGATGTAGAGCTGGTCGCCTTTGATGGTGTACTGCACCACGCTGTACTTCTGCACCGGCGCCAGGTTGGAGGCACCGCGCTCATCGGCCATTTTGCTGACGAACTCAAACACCAGGTAGTTTTTGCCCTTTACCTGCGTTACCTCCTGACGGATAAAATCCACCTGCGTAAAGGTTTCCAATAGGTTTGCCTTGTAAAACTCACGCAGCATGTCCAGGTCGGCCTCCTTAAACTGCGATTTCTTTTGGGTAACGCTAAAGTCTATCTGGCCATTAGGGCTGGTGTACACGGCAAGCGGTTTGGTAGACGCCGGATATTTACGGGCAATGCCATCATCTGGCATCGGTGTAAAGTCCTGCGGCAGCATCACGCTCAGCTCTTTGCTAATCTGGGTCTTTTTCAGTTTAGGCTGGGCAAAGGCAACTCCGGCAATTAAAATAATGGCTAAGAAGGCTAAGTATCGCATGTTCATAGGTAAAGTGTCGGCAAAGCTAAAAAATTATGGGCAAAAAGGTCCTGTTTCCCCAATGGATGCAATAATTACGCCAAAGCAGCCTCGCTTGTGCCTCAAATAGCGCCTAAGCGAAAAATATCTTATCCGCTGGCATCTCCGTTATACTTGTAGGTAAACTTTGTGAGAAAGCATCAAAAAGCAGATACTATGATTGAGAACTTAATAAACAATTTAAAGGGGCAGCTGACCGGCGAGCTCCAGAGCAAGTATAATTTACAGCCTGACACGGCAAACAAATCGGTGGACCTGGCGAAGGAGAACCTGACGGACGAGCTGAAGCAGCGGGCCTCCAGCGGCGACCTGGGCGGTATCATGGATGTGTTCAAAGGAAACAAAGCCCCCGGCGAAAGCAGCGCGGTCAATAACGTCATCAACAAGTATGTTGCTGACCTGACGGGCCGTTTAGGCATTCCAGAAAGCGTTGCCAAACAGGTGGCGCCGTTTGCGATCCACTTTATCATGCAGAAAGTAGGCGGCCAGGTTAGCTCCGGCAACGTGAGCCAAACCGACTTGCTGGGCGGCCTGATAGGCGGAGGCCTCAAAGACAAGCTGGGAAAAGGACTCGGCGGGCTGTTTAAGTAAAAGCAGGACGTGCAGAAATAAAAGAAGCCATCCTCGAAAGGGGATGGCTTCTGCATTTTGATGGGCACCTACTTAACTCTCACCTTAATTATGTGCCTAACTTGGCGGGGTTACCTTTTTAACTGGCCGCCAATGTCTTTGTATTGTCATCCGGGTTCCGGTCTATCAGCAGGTTGTAAGGATCGATACCGGCCTTGTCGGGCTTTTGGTCCACTACAAACTCAAACTTGTTCTCGCCAGACTTTAACCTGTGCTTTTTCATGTAGAGCGGCTTGTCCTGCCAGTGTTCGCCTACTTTTTCGCGAGCTATTACGCCGATGTCTATCCAGTCATTCATCTTGGCTTCGCTTTCTACGCCCAGGCTGTCAGCATAAAGTTTCTTGGCATCCACAGTAAGTGTTACTTTATACTTGCCGTTCTTCAGTTTCTCATACTTTGCGTCATTAGCCTTATTCTCATACAGGGTTATGTTCTCGAACATATCCGTTACCAGGTATTGTAGCGAGTCTGGGGTGGCGCTGCGGATGTATTGCATAAACTCCAGCGAATTGGTATAAGGTGCCTCCTGGAAAGCTACCTGCTGCACATACTTTTTAAGGGCGGCGTTTAGCTTGTCCTCGCCGATGTAGTCGGCTAGTGCATACATTACCAAACTGCCTTTGCGGTAGTGGATGTAGCCTTGGTTCTCTACACGGTAGAGCGGCATTTCCTTTTTGCGCTCCGTTGTGCGGCCCAGCAAGTATGAATTCAGCTCATACTCCAGGAACTTGTTCATCTTATCTTCGCCATACTCGTGCTTCATCACCATCAGGGCGCTGTACTGGCTCATGGTTTCCGACATCAGCACCGAACCCTGCACATCCCCGCCAATTACCTGGTGCGCCCACCACTGGTGTGCCACCTCGTGCGAGGTTACATAGAACGGGTAGTCGATATCCTCTGGGTTGTTGTCATCCACATCAGCTATAAAACCAATGGCCTCTGAGAATGGAATCGTGTTCGGGAACGATTGCGCGAACGATGCATAGCCCGGGAACTCCAGGATGCGCACCTGGCGGTGCTGGTAAGGGCTGAAGTTGGTGGTAAAGTAATCCAGCGACTTCTTCACGCTCTTAATCATACGGTCGAGGTTGTAGTCGTGGCCCGGGTGGTAGTATACTTCTATCGCTACCTCTTTGCCGTCTTTACCTACCCACTTGTCTTTTTTAACAGCATAGTCCGCCGACAGGAAAGAGTAGAAGTTAAGTATAGGCGCATCCATTTTGTAATGGAAGTAGCGGCGGTCACCTTTTGTCCACTCGCGCTGCAGGTAACCCGGTGCAATGGCAATCTGGTCAGGCGAGGTGCTAACGGTAGCTTCGAAGTTTATCCAATCGGCTTCGCTGCTGATGTAGGTGTTCATGCGGGCCACAGAGTCGGCTACATCGGCCATACGTGGTTTTGGCTCCAGGCCATACTCTTTGCGCACATCATCCTGGCTCAGCTCTATACCAGATTGGTACCCGATTTTAGGCAGATATTCGCTGTTGATGAAAGTACCGTTGTACACAATGCCTGTGTTAGAGCCGCTGTTTCGGAAGCCTTTAGTTTCGTAGAGCAGGTCCATGTTCAGCTGCATGGAGTCGCCGGGCTGTAGCGGCTGTGCCAATTTGTAGATGTAATAACCGTTATCCTTATCTTCCAGTACCAGCTTAGCCTGTTTGGAGAAAGTCAATCGCTTCACCTCAGCCTCGTCACTTAGCATCAGGTGTACCGAGTCTATTGGCTGCGTGTGCTTGTTCTTCATCCAAAAATATCCTTCAAAAGCATAGGCACGCTCTTTCGGGTAGATGTCTACGTCGAGTTTTACATCCGTAATGCGCGGCTGCGGAATACCATCATACTTCTTATAAGTCTTCTCGAAATTGGCCTGTTGCTCTTCCTGCTCATCAGAAGTTTTGTAGGTGTTCAGGATGTTAGTGTTATAGAAGATATAGCCACCCGTTACCATAAATATGGCTAAGCCTACTCCGGTAACTGCCATTGTCGGGCGGTTAAGTTGCAGGGCCGCCAGCTTAAAGCGCCACTTCAGCATCGACTCAGAGCCACGAACCCACAGCATATTTGCCAGCACCGCCAGCAGTAGCGCAAACACGGCCCAGTAAATTTTGAACACCGTATATGGCCACACAAAATGACCGTAGCCGTTCATGGCTGAGTAGGTGATGCCAGGGTCAGAGTTGAAAGAGTATAGATTGTGCTCAAAGCCCAGCTGCCCCTTAAAGATGTTGAGCAGGTAGTATACCACCATCACGAAGTGGCCCAAGTACTTGTTGTTCACGATTACCTGCACCAGCATCGCCAGCACACACAGCAGTACATAATCGATTAGCTGTATACCAAACAGGCCTTTAAGGTACACACCCGGTTCAAAGTTAAAGTAACCTTTAGAGGCCTGGATGATCATTCCGCAAACCATAATCACAGCCAGCAGCGCCACTTGCACAAACACTAAAGCGGTGAGTTTAGAGGCAAACGGCACCCAGTTCGGAATAGGCAGCGCATCATAAATCTGATTCATGCGGTTGTCCCGCTCTCTCCAAACCAGCTCTCCGGCATAAAAAGTAATGATGATCAAAAAGAACAGTGCAAAGGTGCCGCTCAATATCTGTACTACCTCTGAGGTTACCGGAAAGAAGTTGGTATCATACATTTTACCTATCTGCGCACCCGACACAAACAGGAAGATAACACCTGCTGCGGCAATGGCGATAAAGTATAAACTCTTGATAATGCCTTTGAACTCCAGCTTGCTTAGCCTTACGTATTGCTTAAAGCTCAGGTCAAAAGAGAAGTTCTGCTGTACCTTAGGCAGCTGTAAACGTTCCGATGGCACAAATGCCCCGGCTGCCTCTTCGCTGTTGCGTTTACGGAATAGCTTGATGCCCACATTAGAGAAGGAGAAGCTGAACCTGAAGTAGCAGAAGGCCAGTAGCGCCAGGCCTATACCTGTCCAGAGGGCGCGGTTAAGGAGCACATGCTCGCTGAAAGGCAGCATGAGCGTGTTTCGCTCTGCGGTGGTCCAGTAGCGTTGTGTAAAATAAATGGCCGAGGCACCCATTGGGTCCAACAGGTTTGCCAGCATCTCGTTGTCCAAATCGCCGGTAAGGCTGTTAGACACGCCATAAAGCACCAGAAAAATCACTCCGCCAACATAAATGGAAAGTGCGCTACGGGTAAGGGTGGCAAGGGTAAAGAAGATGGCTCCGGTAAGCAGTAGGTTTGGAATGATGATCGTTAGGAATGGCTGCAGGTACCACATCAGGTTAAAAGGTCCAATTTTGTCTGCCTCTACCCATGGCATTATAGTGCCTGCCATTGCGCCAAAAGCTACGCCCGTAAATACCAACAGCGTAATCAGGAAAGATCCCCAGAAACGGCCAAACAGGTAGCCTGCTTTGGAGATAGGTGTGGTATAGTAGAGCGAGTGTGTCTTGTGCTCAAAATCACGGAAAATAGGCGTACCCATCATAGAGCAGGTAATCAGCACACCAAACCAACTCAGTAGCGTCACGATCCAGTTGATCTGGTACGGGGAGTTGGCGTATACTTTTCCGCCGCTGGCGTCGCCGATAATCACGCTGGCACCAAACGCACCGGCTAAGCCCAGCATGGCCAAAAACGCCATCAGGAACAGCAGCCCGAAGTATATGTAAGTCGCAGGCCGCTTTAGCCTGTACTTTAACTCGAAAAGGAATATCTCTTTGAACATCTCTTAATAATTATGAATGATGAATTATTAATTATGAATTCGTGTCTTGCTTCAAATTATGATGAAGTATGAAGGAGAATGTTGTGGCGGATAAATCTTATGCTTTTGCGCTTCGGATGGTGAAACTCTACAAGCACCTCAGTTTTGAGAAAAAAGAATTTATACTTTCAAAACAGGTGCTGCGAAGCGGTACATCCATCGGAGCCAACGTAGAAGAGGCCATTGCTGCCAGTTCCAGAGCTGACTTTATCAACAAACTGAATATTGCTGCGAAAGAAGCCCGCGAAACCATCTACTGGCTCAGACTGCTCAAGGACAGTAGCTTTATCTCTGAAACTTCTTTTGAATCAGTATATCAGGATGCTGTTGAGTTAAAGAAAATCCTCAGCAGTATCCTTCTCACCACCAAATCCATTCATAATTCATAATTTCTAATTCATAATTGCGTTAGCAGGCGCAGCCTGTTCACGTCGCGCTGCTTCGTGGATTTTGCTGAAGTATACATCCTCCAGGTCTGGCGCTACGGCTTCGAACTCAGGGGCGGGTTGTACTTCTGCCAGCACATGTATGATGGTTTTGCCAGCGAAGAGACGAGAGGAGATGACCTCATGCTGCAGTTGGTGTGCGACCAATTCGTCTTTGTTGATAAACTTGCGCCAGATGCGGCCGCGCAGGCTATCGATTACATTAAGAGGGTCTCCTTCCAGTAACACTTCGCCTTTATTGATGATGGCGAAGTTGCGGCATAGGTCGGTTACGTCCTCCACGATGTGCGTAGAAAGTATAACGATGATGTTCTCGCCGATTTCACTTAGCAGGTTATGGAAACGGTTACGCTCGGCAGGATCCAGGCCGGCTGTTGGCTCATCTACAATAATAATCTTTGGGTTGCCGAGCAGGGCCTGAGCAATCCCGAAGCGCTGCTTCATACCACCCGAGTAACCACCCAGGTTCTTCTTGCGCACGTCATACAGGTTTGTTTGCTGGAGCAGCGCCTTTACCACCTCTTTGCGCTCTTTGGAGTTACTCACACCTTTAAGTATGGCAAAATGATCCAGCAACTCCTCTGCCGATACCTTTGGATAAACGCCAAACTCCTGTGGCAGGTAGCCCAGCACCTTTCGCATAGTCTCCTTTTCACGCAACACATCCAGATCACCCAGCATGATGCTGCCCGTATCGGCTTCCTGCAGTGTGGCGATAGTGCGCATCAAAGATGATTTTCCGGCTCCGTTGGGACCAAGCAACCCAAACATGCCTTTCGGAATAGTCAGGTTGATGTTTTTGAGCGCCTTGGTACCGTTAGGGTAGGTTTTGGAGAGGTTCTGAATAACTAGTTCCATAATTTTATATGAGGTTAGAAGGTGAGAAAGCTCATTCTGAAGTAACTAAACATAGATTGGATATAAAAATAAACTATACCAACCACTGCCTTTTATCGACAAATACGTGAGGGCCAGTAGCCTGTACCGGAAAAGCAGGCTGTGCTTTATTTGATGATCCAAAAAGGGAGGGGTTGGTTGCCTGCGCTAAGACTGTTACTTTTGTAGCGCCTGTGCTATAGCCAGTAAAAAAACGCAACGAGGTAACCGGATGTCAGAAAGTTTACAGAGCCTTTTTTTTAAGTTCTTGAAGTTTGGGGTGGTAGGCTTTTCTGGCCTGGTGCTGGATTTTGGCTTAACTTTTCTGGCCAAAGAGGTGCTGCGCTGGAACAAGTATGTGGCGAACAGCCTGGGTTTTGCTGTGGCATCCAGTAGCAATTACTACCTCAACCGCGTCTGGACGTTCCATAGTGCAGACCCTGAGATTGGCTGGCAGTTCTCTAAGTTTTTGGTTGTGGCGCTGGCGGGCTTGCTGCTCAATAACCTGGTTATTTACCTGCTTACGGAGCGGTTCCGGTTTAATTTCTATATCGCAAAGTTCTGCGCCATTGTGCTCGTTTTCTTCTGGAACTTCTCCATTAACTACCTTTATACTTTTACGCAGTAGCAGCGTGTGAGGCGTTTGGTACAACTGCCCGGTTGATTGCCAGGAGCTTTACATTATCCAACCTGCTTCTGCCCCTCCTTGCCTTTTTGCGAGGCTTTCTATTCCTGGGAGGAAAAAACTAAGCAACAATTATAAGCTCGATCAGCTTTGGCGACCGGAACTAATCTCAGTTCTTGGGTTGAGTGCCTTGTGCCTGTTGCAGTGCCCGTAAGGGCAACCCGCAGCGGAGCGAGTGCAGCTTCAGGCACACAGCGCGATGCGCTTATCGAGGGTCCCTGTCCCCAGGACGAGGCCCCGCGGCCGTGAGAACTCCAAAGCAAGAGGTGAAACAGTAGGCAAGTGGGAACTTGAGCATGAACGGAAGCTAGAAAGAATAGCTTGGCCGGAGATGCGGAAAGCAGTTACTATGGAAGTGTAACTGTAGCAAGTGTAGCCAACGCTGAACAGGTATGGCTCTGCAAGCCAGTCGAGTTACAGACTCGACATCATAATAAGTCACAAGTCTGAAGACTTGCGCCAGCAGGGGAAACAGTAGGTATTTAGGAGCTGGAGGATGAGCGGCAGCTAGAAAAGATAATTTGGCTGAAGATACAGAAAGCAGCGACTATGAAAATATATCCGTAGCAAGTACAGCCAAGGCGGTTGGAGGCACAAGCGGACGCTTGCGCCAGGGAAGTTGTTTCAAGCATCAACGGAAAGTATGGCTTTGCAAGCTAGTAGAGCTGGAGGCTCAACATCATAAAAGGCACCAGCTGCAAGCTAGCGCCAGCGGGCGAGGAGCAGAGCAACAGGCTAAAAGCAGAAGTCCTTTCGCACAAACAGAGTTCATGCGAAAGGACTTCTGCTTTTAGCATACGTCAACACTTTACCTCACTACCTCATAAATCTGCACGTGCTCATCTTTATGCACACGCGGGTTAAGCAGGTGCAATAGCTGGTCGTAAAGCGACGGGTTGATGGTGTGGTCCAGCTTGAGGTTCGGGAAAAGTTGGTGGAGGCGTGCCATGCGTTCCTCCATATCGTCGGTGCCTACCACCACCACATAGTCGGGCTTGTAAGGCGAAGACGAAACTTGCTCTTCCAGTTCCGCAGGCGTCTTATCTTCATTTAAAGTATACGTCATCACAAAGTTCTCAGGCAGTTGCTTTTCCCCCTGCAGATACTCCTGCCACACCATGTCGCTATCTGCTTCATACTCCTCGTGTACTGCGCTTATGCGGCCCAGGTAAAACAGAGGCGCTTTCTTTACGCTGTGGTTACCAAACTCCAGCACGACAGCATCGAAATCCGGCTTCTCAGACAGGTACACCAGCGGGGCCACGCGGCTCTTCTTGGTATAGGTAAAGGCCATGCCAACGGTTGCCAGCAGGTTCAGTACCCAGAAGAAGCCCCAGCACCAGGCCAGTAGCCTGCGGCGGTTCTGCCAGAAACCAGAGCTGCGTACGAAAGACTGCCAACCGATCACACCAAGAACCATGATGAGCGGCAACAGCGGAAGTATAAAGCGCTCCTGCTTGTTCGGGAACAGCGAGTGCGCCACAAAAAAGATCAGGCCGCCCCAGAAAAGCTTAGGCGCCAGTTTAGCCGTACGGGCATACCCCACCACCAGAAAGGCACTAACCGGCGGCACCAAAAAGCCAAGTATGGTCAGGGCGAAGCGGTAAACGGGGCCAGAGCTGAAGTCGTTGGCATGCGCGCTGTTGTACTGGTAATACGCTACGATGGAATGGAAAGGGTAGTCGAAGAAGAAAATGTCGATAGTGCCTTGTATCAGGAAAGCAGCCACAACAAAGCCCAGCAGCACGGCTATGGCCTCACGCCACTGGCGTTTATACAGCAGCACCAGGCCTGCGCCCGCGCCGAACAGCACCGTGTGGTAACGAAAAGTAAAGGCCAGCGCAAACAAAGCGCCAGCCCAGAAGTACGGCAGCACCCGCTTTCTACTCGACTGATCCTCCTTCACCATCAGGTAAAAAGCAGCCAGGTACGGCGGAATACACACCATCTCCACCAGGTTGCGCACGCTCATAAACGGCATAAACCAAACCAGTGCCAGCATCAGGCCCACAAGCCGTGCGTTGGCCTTGTTAGAGAGCCTTTCGGTGAGCTTATAGCCATAGTAAACCACCAGCAGCGAGTACAGCCCGTGTACCAGCCTGACCACCGTCATCTTCACCTCGGGGCTAAAGATGCCCACTGCCTCCAAAGTATAGAAGATGGCGTAGTGAATGAGCACGTAGAGCATGCTGTGGCGCGGCGGCATCTCTTCGTTCAGCCACAGCGGCAGCCCGTCCAGCCAGCCCTGCGCAATGGTAATCACGTCGAAATGGTCATCGCTGAAGGCAAAGCCCTTCGAGAAAAAGGCTGCCAGCAAACGAATGGCCAGGGCAATGAGAAGTATAACCGACAGCGGGATAAGGTAACGCTCCCGTGGCTGGCCTAAAGTTGCAGCGTCGGCAGTAAAGACCTTTGCTACAGTTGATTTTGTGGTACTTTGCATGAGACTAAAATTGTCCGACTGCAAATTTAAGGGTAATTATAAAGATTGTGTGTTACCTTCGCAGTTTAATTATAGATTTACAGAATTGGCTCATATACATCAAACGACAAAGAGGCGGGCGCCGCGTAAAGCGTTGCTGGTGGGGCTGGCGATTGTGCTGCTGGGCCTTGCCGTGGGAGGCTGGCTCCTGTACCGCCACGACGAGCTGCAGTACAGGCAGGTGCTGGTGCTCGGCCATGCCGGCTCCGGCTTTCTATCGCCGCTAAACCCCTTCAACCCACTGCCACCCAACAGCAAAGGCTCGCTGGTGCAGGCCATGGAGCTTGGGGCGGACGGCCTGGAGGTGGATGTGCAGCTGAGCAAAGACGGCGTGCCGGTTCTGTACCACGACGTAACCCTGGCCTCCATGACGGTAAGGCAGGAGCCGGACACCATCGAGAACCTGAATGCCACGGAGGTCGTTGGGCTGGCGTATAAAGGAGGGGCTCCCTATGATCTCTTTCATGAGGAGAAAATCATTACCCTAGAAGAACTGCTACAGCTGCTTGGCTCTTACGAGGAGGCCCCGTACCTGCACATAGACCTGCGCAACCACGACCCGCAGCGCTACGCCTACTATGCCCAAACGCTGCTGGCACTGCTGCGCAAGTATAACTATCCGCTGCAGAGGCTGGTATTCATCTCGCCGGACCCAAGTTTCCTGCTGGCCTTCAGGCAGGAAGAGCCAGCCGCACAGCTGATGCTCGATGCCGGTGGCGACTTTGAACAGGCGCAGGCGCAGGCCCTAAAGTATAACTTAAACGGTATATGTGCCAACGGGCGCGATGCCAGCGCAGCGCTGGTGGCGCAGGCGAAGCAGCAGGGGCTGCAGGTAGCCCTTTTTGGCGGCAAGTCTCGCTCACGCATCGCCCGCATGATCAACATGAGGCCCGATGCCATACAGGTAAACAACGTTGCCGCCATGCGCGCCATGCTCGACTAACATCTTTGTCCCTGATCAGGTAAACGATCTGTAAGATTATTACATTTGCATTAAACTATACAGTACATCATATTATGTTCCGAACACACACTTGCGGTGAGCTTCGCCTGGACAACGTTGGCGAAGAGGTAATACTAACAGGTTGGGTACAGCGTATCCGCGATAAAGGCGGCATGCTGTGGATTGACCTGCGTGACCGATACGGCATCACACAGCTGTCTTTTGAGGAGGGGGTTACGCCTGCCAGCCTTTTTGAGCAAGCCCGTAGCCTGGGCCGCGAGTATGTGGTAAAGGCAGTTGGCCGGGTAGTGGAGCGCGAGTCTAAGAACGATAAGATCCCTACCGGCGATGTGGAGCTTCGGGTACTGAAGCTGGAGGTGCTGAACCCGGCTAAGTTGCCTCCTTTTATGATTGAGGACGATACCGACGGCGGAGATGACCTGCGCATGCGCTACCGTTACCTGGACCTACGCCGTAACCCGGTGCGCCGCAACCTGGAGCTGCGCCACCGCATGATGCGTGAAACCCGTAACTACCTGGATAACCGTGGTTTTATTGAGGTAGAAACGCCGTACCTGATCAAATCTACACCGGAGGGCGCCCGCGACTTCGTGGTGCCGAGCCGCATGAATGCCGGTGAATTCTATGCTTTGCCACAGTCGCCGCAGACGTTTAAGCAGCTCCTGATGGTGGGTGGCTTCGATAAATACTTCCAGATCGTAAAGTGCTTCCGCGACGAAGACCTGCGTGCCGACCGCCAGCCGGAGTTCACCCAGATCGACTGCGAGATGTCTTTCGTATCGCAGGAGGATATCCTGAATGCCTTCGAGGGCTTTATAAAGCACCTGTTTGAGCGTGTGAAGGGCATCCATATCGAGAAGCTGCCACGCATGACCTATGCCGATGCCATGAAGTTCTACGGCTCTGATAAGCCGGACACGCGTTTCGACATGCGTTTTGTAGAGCTGAACCCGCTGGTGAAGGACAAAGGCTTTAAAGTGTTTGATGAGGCTGAACTGGTGTTAGGCGTTTGTGCCGAAGGTGCTGCCAGCTTTACCCGCAAGCAACTGGATGAATTGACTGACTTTGTGAAGCGGCCACAGGTGGGGGCTACCGGCCTGGTGTATGCCCGCGTAAACGAAGACGGCAGCATCAAGTCCTCGGTAGATAAGTTTTATACAGCAGAGGACCTGCAGGCTTGGGCTGCTGCCTTCAACGCTAAGCCCGGCGACCTGCTGCTGATACTGGCCGGAAATGCCGACAGAACCCGCAAAGCCCTGAACGAGCTGCGCCTGGAAATGGGCACACGCCTTGGCCTGCGCGATAAGAACGTGTTCTCGCCACTGTGGGTAGTGGACTTCCCGCTGCTGGAGTGGGATGAGGAGACGCAGCGTTACCATGCAATGCACCACCCGTTCACGTCTCCCAAGCCTGAGGACATCGATCTGATCGATGATCGCCCGGGGCAGATTCGTGCCAACGCGTATGACATGGTGATTAACGGCGTGGAAGTAGGAGGAGGCTCCATTCGTATCCACGATCGCCGCCTGCAGGAGCAGATGTTCCGCCTGCTGGGCTTCTCTAAAGCAGAGGCAGAGGCACAGTTCGGCTTCCTGATGAGCGCGTTTGAGTACGGAGCGCCGCCGCACGGTGGTATCGCCTTTGGCTTCGACCGCTTGTGCTCGCTGTTCGGTGGCTCTGACTCTATCCGTGATTACATCGCTTTCCCGAAAAACAATTCGGGCCGTGATGTGATGATAGATGCGCCAGCCCCAATTGCCGATGAGCAGCTGGATGAGTTACACATAAAGATGAAAAACCTGCCCAACAGGTAACAGCAACTGATCCACAAATTGCCGAAGGCCTGCTGCTTGTTTCAAGCGGCAGGCCTTCGTTTTTATCCACAGGCACTAGCACAGCAGGCTAATTATGTGGATAACCGTGTGGATTGTGGATTAAAAGCGGCCTTTATCCACCAAATAAGCTGCATTATACTTTAGGAGTGTGGAAATGTGGATAACTGCTGTTGATAGTGTATTGTGCAAGGTTGTTGTTGGGGTTTACAAGTGTTACCCGTTTTTGTAAAGGCCATTCTAGGGCTGCTGACATCTTATGGGCCACCCAGCATCAGGCGGAGTAGGTTTGAAAGCATCTTGTGCCAAGACAGGCTCTAAAGTCTAATAACTCTAGAACCACAATCCTGCTCTGTAAACCAACTGGCAAAAGCGCCCTGCACAGAGAGCGTACCCGTTGAACTTCAACTAAAGTATAAACTAGCCAAAGGAGCGAACTGTAGCTGCCGTGGAGAGAAAAGAACTACACCTGCCAGTGTGCGATGTAGCGGGCGTTGCCAGCGTTTAAAAAGGGCTGTACTAGTGCGCAGGTACTTTACCCACTTTACTGCGGCAGGCGCGCCGGCACAGCTGGTAGGCACATACACCGTGCTTCATTTTCATAAAAGGTATAAAACACAAAGGGGCTGCCTTTACCAAGGCAGCCCCTTTGTTCCCGTATAATATGTTATTCTAAAGCAGCAGGTCGCTCACCAGGGCGGGAGCAATGCCAAGAAGAATAGTCAGTACAGTTATGAAGATCAGGGTGAAGGAGGCGAAGCTGCCAACCTTTACTGTCTCGTAGTTTCCTGCCGGTTGCATGTACATCGCAATCACCACGCGGAAGTAGTAGTAGATACCCACGGCCGCCAAAATCACCGCCAGCACTACCAGCCACAGCATGTCTGGGTTCTGCAGAACGGAGGTAAAGATAAAGAACTTACCAAAGAAACCGGCTGTAAGCGGAATACCCGCCAGCGACAGCATGGAGACTGTCATGGCAAAAGCCAGCAGCGGGTTTGTTTTACCAAGACCGTTGAAGGTTTCGTACTGCTCGCCACCGCGCTGGTCTGCTACCATCTTAAGCACGCCGAAAGCAGCGATAGAAGCCGAAGAGTAAGCCAGGGAATAGAACAGGATAGAAGCATCCGATTTTTCGTTGAAGGCAACCAGGGCCATGAGCAGGTAACCGGCGTGCGAGATACTGGAGTATGCCAGCATGCGCTTCAGGCTTGTCTGCACTACGGCTCCGATGTTACCAACTACCAGCGTCAGCACGGTAATGGCAATCAGGGTCGGGAACCAGGTGGCGTAGGAGGCGGCGAAAGCGGCTACCATCAGTTTGTAGAAGGCAGCTACACCAGCCGTTTTCACAACCGTTGACATAAAGGCTGTGAAGAAAGTCGGTGTGCCATCGTACACGTCCGGAGTCCAGAAGTGGAACGGAGCGGCAGATATTTTAAAGGAGATACCGATAACCAGCAGCAGCAGGCCCAGCACAAACATGGTGTTCATCAGGCCATCTGCGGCAACCTGCACGGCTCCTATTTCAGTCACGTTGAAAGTGCCCGTGGCACCGTAGATCAGCACAATGCCAAACAGCATGAAGCCTGTAAAGAAAGAGCCCATCAGGAAGTACTTTAGCGAGGCCTCGTTAGAGCGCAGGCTCTGCTTGTTGCTTCCCGCCAGCACATACATGGCGATGGAAAGGATTTCAATACCGACAAAGAGCATCAGCAGGTTCTCATAGCTGACCATCATAACAGCGCCAACCAGGGAAAACAGCAACAGCGAGTAGTACTCGGCAAGGTTTGAGTCGCTGTTATCCACGTAGCGCTGTGAGAAAGGAAGCAGGAGCAGCGTTGTAAGCGTCATGATGCCCGTGAAAGCCACCGAATAGTTGTCGATGGTGATCATGTTGTTGAAATAGCTCTGCGTATCGTTCCAGCTGAAGAGGTTTACCCCAAACACTACGATCAGGAACAGCAGCGCCAGTGGCAATAACACTTTCTTTGACTTCATAAACCCTACGAAGAGGTTGATGATGCCGAAAGCGGATAGAAGTATGATCGATATCATGTCGTCGTATTTCTTAAAACTCGTTTTACTTTTTGCTGCTTAGCGGTTAATAATGCTCAGCAGGTTGTTTACCGCAGGCTCCGAAATGCTCAGGAAGGTGTTCGGGAACAGGCCGATCCAGAATACCATCACCACCAGCGGAATCAGTACAGCTTTCTCGTTCAGTGTCAGGTCTGTAAAGTTTTCAGTCAGCTCAGACTTGGTGCCGAACATCACGCCCTGGAACATGCGCAGCATGTACACGGCGCCGAGTATAATGGTTAAGCCAGCCACAGCACCGAACCAGCCGTTGTACTGGAACACGCCGGAAAGCAGCAGGAACTCACCCACGAAGCCGTTTGTAAGCGGCAGCGCTACGGAACCCAGCAGCAGGATCATGAAGTAGATAGACAGCGCCGGTGTATTCTGCGTGATACCGCCCAGGCTGGTGATCTCCCTTGTCTGGGTGCGGCTGAAGATGATATCGATGATAAAGAACAGGCCCACCACGTTGATACCGTGGCTCAGCATCTGGATGACGCCTCCCTGCAGGCCCTGCTCGTTCAGGGTGAAGATACCGGCGGCGATCAAGCCCACGTGCGCAATAGAAGAGTAGGCGATGAGGCGCTTCAGGTCGCGCTGGCGAATGGCGATGATAGAAGCGTACACGATGCCGATGATGGCCAGTATAAGCACCAGTTCATCCCACTGGCTCACGCCGTATGGCACCACCGGCAACAGCCAGCGCAGCACCCCGTAGATACCCATCTTCAGCATAATGCCCGACAGGAGCATGGTAGCCTGGGCAGGCGACTCGGTATAGGTGTCCGGCTGCCAGGTATGGAACGGGAACACAGGCATCTTAATGGCGAAGGCAACAAACAGGAACCAGAAGATCCAGCTCTGCGAATCGCTCGAGAGCGCCAGTTGATAAAAGGCGTTAACATCCGATGAGTGCGTGCCCGGCGTCTGCAGGTACAGGTACACAAACGCAGCCAGCATGAAGAGCGAGCCGAAGATTGTGTACACAAAGAACTTAAACGTCACGCGGATTCTGTCAGCGCCACCCCAAACGGCGGCGATAAAGTACACCGGGATCAGCGCAACTTCCCAGAAGAAGTAGAAAAGGAAGGCATCCATCGCCACAAACACCCCGATCAGGCCGGTCTGCATGAACAGGATCAGCGCATAGAAAACGTTCGGGTTCTTGTACTCGTGCTTAAAAGAGGAAAGAACGATCAGCGGAATCAGGAACGTCGTCAGGAGGACCATCAGCAGGCTGATGCCATCCATGCCAACGCTGAAGTTGATACCGGCACTCGCTACCCATGGAAAGCTCAGGGCAAGCTGCGTGGCACCACTATGTGTATTGAATTCAGAGAGGGCAAAAAGTGACAACGCAAACTCTACGAGCGCTGCTACAAAAGCCACTTTCTTGGCACCTTGTCCTTTTATCAGCAGCACCAGGAGGGCAGCTAAGGCAGGCCAGAAAAGTAAAAGAGCTGTAATCATCTTCTAAGAACCTTATCCGATAAAGAAGTTTAAAAATAGAATCAGAGCGATGCTGAACACCATTACCAGGAGGTAGAACCCGATGGCGCCGCTTTGTGCGTAGCGCATCGTGCGGCCGCTCAGCATGGTCAGTTTGCCAACGCCGTTCACAATGCCGTCCACTACTACTATATCCAGCACGCGGTGGAATGTTGATGACATCCACATCAGCGGCCGAATGATGATGGTGTCATACAGCTCGTCGATATAGTATTTGTGGTAAATCAGGTTGTGGATAGGGGAGAGCTTGGTGCCTTCCGTCGCCGGAACAGACTTCTTGCTCACATACATCACGTAGGCGATAATTGCAGCCACTACAGCCACGGCAACCGACAGCCCCATCAGCATCCATTCCGTAGCGTGGTCCAGGTGAAGCGGTGCCACAGCGGCAGCGTTTGCCACACGGGCGTAGCCGTAGATCGGGCTCAGGTAATCTGCTAGCACGTGGTTTGCGCCGAACACCGCCGGGATTCCGAGGAAGCCACCTACGGTAGAAAGTATAGCCAGCACGATCAGCGGAATGGTCATGGAGGCAGGCGACTCGTGCAGGTGGTTCTTCTGCTCCGTTGTACCGCGGAAGGTTCCGAAGAAGGTCAGGAACACGAGGCGGAACATATAGAAAGAGGTCATGAAGGAGGCCAGCATACCTAAGCCCCACAGCAGTTTATTGTGCTCCCACACATGCGCCAGCAGTTCGTCTTTAGAGAAGAAGCCAGCGAAGGGGGGAATACCGGCAATAGCCAGCGTACCGATCAGGAAGGTAACAAACGTGATCGGCAGGTATTTTCTCAGGCCACCCATGCTGCGGATGTCCTGCTCGTTGCTCATGGCGTGGATCACAGAACCGGCACCCAGGAACAGCAGCGCTTTGAAGAAAGCGTGTGTGAGTACGTGGAAGATAGAGGAAGAGAAGGCCATCACACCCAGCGCCAGGAACATGTAGCCCAGCTGCGATACGGTGGAGTAAGCCAGTACCTTCTTAATGTCGTTTTGTGCCAGGCCGATAGTGGCCGCCAGTACAGCGGTAGCCACACCCACAACGGCGATCACCTCGAGGGTTGTAGGAGCCAGCACATAGAGAACGTTTGAGCGCAGCACCATGTAAATACCGGCCGTTACCATGGTCGCGGCGTGGATCAGGGCAGAAACCGGCGTAGGGCCTGCCATGGCGTCCGGCAGCCAGGTAAACAACGGAATCTGCGCGCTTTTACCCATCGCACCCACAAACAGGAGCAGGGTAATGGCGATCATCACGGTAGAATCGATACCGCCGGTGTACTGTGCCGCCTCAGCGAACACCTGCGGGTAAGAAACAGAGCCGAAGGTGATGAAGATCAGGAAAATGCCCAGCAGGAAGCCCAGGTCACCGATACGGTTCATAACGAAGGCTTTCTTCGCGGCGTTGTTGTAGCTGGTGTTCTTGTTCCAGAAGCCGATCAGCAGGTAGGAGCAAAGTCCCACGCCTTCCCAGCCAACGAACATCATCACGTAGTTAGAACCCATCACCAGCAGCAGCATGGAGAACATAAACAGGTTGATGAAGGCGAAGAACTTACCGAAGTTCTCGTCGTGGCTCATGTAGCCGGCAGAGTACAGGTGGATGAAGAATCCGATACCTGTTACCATCAGCATCATCAGCAGCGTCAGCTGGTCGATCAGGAAGGAGAAGCCAATGCGCATATCGCCCACTGAAATCCAGTTATAGTAATCCACCACATAGGCGCTGCTGCCGTTGGCGGTGAAGTCCAGGAACAGGTAGGCAGTGATGAGGAAAGAAGCCAGCACTGTGCTGCAACCAATAAAGCTTACCAGGCCTTTGGAAACTTTGCGGTTGCCTAGTCCGTTTATGATGAAGCCTGCGAGCGGCAGCAACGGAATAAGCAGACAAAGCAGTGCCATCCCCTGGTTGTTAATCGGCATTACAATCTCTTGCATCTGTATAAGGGTTTAAGCTATTCAGCGTAGTTGGGGGCTGTTACCACTTCAGGTAGTTCAGCAGTTGCACATCAGTTGAGCGGATATTTCGGTAGGTCATCACGATAATGGCCAGCCCGACGCATACTTCGGCCGCTGCCACCGCCATAATGAAGAACACGAATACCTGTGCGTTGGCGTCAGCGCGGTAGGCAGAAAGGGCTGTAAGCAGCAGGTTGACCGCATTCAGCATTAGCTCCACGCACATAAAAATCACGATGGCGTTGCGGCGTGTAAGTACACCGATCACTCCGATCACGAAAAGAGCTGCGCTGAAAAAAAGGTAATAGTCTAGCGGAATGGTTCTGATGACCTCAGGTATGTGGTTCATTTTCTGTGTGACTGAACGTACTACTCTTAAATTACGATCCAAAAATCAAGTCGCAAAGTTATCCCCATTTTTGTAAAAACCATAACATATTTCCAATCTTCTTCTGGCCGCGAAGGCCGCTCTAAACTGCCTTCCGTTGCGTTTTGGGCTTTTCTGCTATATTGTTAGGTTTTCTTTTTCTGTGGGCGATCCGGGCTGCCGTTTTATACTTTTAGCGTGTGTTTGCGTAGCTATGGGAATTACAAACTATAAACCATGAAGCCACAGTATATCTTATACCTTTTGCTGCTATTGCCGCTCACACAGGCCTGTAAATCCAATAAACCTACGGCCAGTGATTACACGGCCACAGCCGTTTCCCGCATGAAGAACATGAACTTAACCGCTACCACGCGTGCCAAGCGCCTTTTCGAGGAAATCCCCTCCGCCTCCGGTGTTGCCCATGTCCAGAACGCTTTTTATGTCGTGGGGGATGACTCTCCTTTCCTGTACCAGCTTAACGAGGAGTACCAGCTGGTGCAGCGGCATGCGCTGTTTGACTCCTCCGGGGTGGTGAACGGCCGCATCCCCAAGGCCGCCAAGCCGGATCTGGAGAGTATGACGCACTTCTCCTATGGGCGCGACGAACTGCTGCTGCTGCTCGGCTCCGGGGCCAGCGAGGCGCGTAACAAGGCCTACCTGGTGAATTTAACAGATGATATGGCTGTGCAGGAGCTGGACCTGAGCCGCTTTTATACTTTCGTGAAGCGTGTGCTGCGGATTGAGAACGAAGGCGTGCTCAACATTGAGGGACTGGCCATGGACGACGTGTACACGTACCTGTTGCAGCGCCCCGCCGGCGCTGGCAGCAACATCCTGATTCGGATGGATACGGATGACTTTAAGCAGTTCGTGCTGAGCAAAGGTGATATTCCTGCCGCCGCCGTTTACTACTTCAAGCTTCCGGTGCTAGGGCAGAGCCCTGCCGGCTTTTCCGGGGCTTACACCCTCGACGACAAGCTTTTCTTTACTGCCTCGGTGGAGGATACCCCCAATGCCATTGATGACGGGGAGGTGCTGGGAAGCTTTATCGGGGTGATTGACCTAAACGCCCTGCCTTACGCTACTGATGAACTAAATCCGTTGGAGGTGCCGGCCACTAAGCTGCAGAACCCGGACGGCTCTGCCTACATTGGCAAGGCGGAGTCTTTGGTGGTGAACAGGCTGGAGGAGGGGCAGTACCGGGTGGTGGTGCTGTCTGATGACGATGCGGGGCACTCGGAGCTGTTGGAAGTACAGCTGGGGGTAACCGAGCAGCTGTAACAGAAAAGAGGCGCCGGAAGTATACTTCCGGCGCCTCTCCATATTTTATTCGACGGTGAGTCTTAGAAATGCTGCTCGCCTGTTTCTTTCTTGCCCAGCATCACAGCGCCAACCATTGCCACCAAGAACAGCACAGAAGCCAGCTCGAAAGGCAGCAGGTACTGCGTGTAAAGCACAAAGCCCAGGTTTTCCACCATCCCTACCTGTGAGTTATAGGTTTCGGGGTTGTAGCCTGCCACGCCAGCGTCTTTCAGCGCCGCAATTAAAACGACAAACAGCAGCCCTCCGGCAATAGCACCGGCAAACTTACTTAGGGTGGAGGTTTTAACCTTGTTCTCCGACTCTTTACTCATGTTCAGGAACATGATCACGAACAGGAAAAGCACCATGATGGCCCCTGCGTACACAATGATGTTCACGGCAGCCAGGAACTGCGCGTTCAGCAGAATGTAGTGGCCCGAAATAGTAAAGAACGTGATGATAAGGAACAGCACGCTGTGCACCGGGTTTTTGGAAATAACAACCATCAGGGCGCAAAGCAGTGTTAGCGAAGCAAGAAAATAGAACAGACTCTCGGTCATCGTGTTATTTTGTTTCAGTGGTTTTAAGAGGCTCAACTAAACGGTCTTTGCCGTAGATAAATTCGTCACGCTCGAAACGGGCCGGTGCAATCTTGTCGTCCTGCAGGAAGATGGCTGCTTTCGGGCAGGCTTCCTCGCAGAGGCCGCAGAAAATGCAACGCAGCATGTTCACCTCGTACGTTACCGCATATTTCTCCTCGCGGTACAGGTGCTCCTCGCCAGCCTTGCGCTCGCCGGCTGTCATGGTGATGGCCTCGGCAGGGCAGGCTACGGCGCACAGACCACAGGCCGTGCAACGCTCTGCGCCTTTCTCGTCGCGCTTCAGCACGTGCAGCCCGCGCCAGTGCTCACTGCGCTCGCGTGTCTGCTCGGGGTACTGTATGGTCGCTTTCTTCTTGAAGAAGTGTTTCAGGGTGATACCAAGCCCCTGGGCAATAGCAGGCAGGTACGCTTTCTCAGCGAACGTCATCTCCTTCTTCTCCAGTTGCTTTCTTCTATTTGATAGTGGTTCCATCTCTTGGTCAATTATGAGTGTCGGTGTATAGCTATACCTGTAACAGGTTGCTGGCCATCAACATTCAAATTTCGGTACTATAGTTTAAAATAAGAAGTCTTTCAGCAGAATTCCGCCGCCTGTCAGGATGATGTTCAGGATCGCCAGCGGGATCAGGATCTGCCAGCCCAGCTTCATCAGCTGGTCGTAACGGAAGCGCGGAAGCGTCCAGCGTACCCACATAAAGAAGAAGATAAACAGGAAGATCTTCGCAAACATGGCCACCACGCCAACCAGCGTCACTACGTTGTTAGCCAGCACCGGGTCGCTGATCGCCTCCCGCAGGTTCTCCATGAACGGGAAGTTGTAAGCGCCAAAGTACAGGGTCGACATCACGGCTGAGGCCACAAAGATGTTGATATACTCCGCAAACAGGTACATACCCAGCTTCATAGAGCCATACTCCGTGTGGTATCCACCGATCAGCTCGGCCTCACTCTCTGGTAAGTCGAACGGCGTACGGTTACACTCGGCAAAGGCGCACACCAGGAAGATGATAAAGCCCAGCGGCTGATACCAGATATTCCAGTTAAAGCCCGCCTGCTGTGCCGCAATCTCTCTCAGGGAAAGGGAGCCCGTCATCATCAGGATAGCGATAAGCGATAAGCCCATGGCCAACTCGTAACTGATGTTCTGCGAAGCGGCACGAATCGCACCCAGCAGTGAGAATTTGTTGTTAGAAGCCCAGCCGCCGATCATCAGGCCGTACACGCCCAACGACACGACACCAAATACATAAAGCACACCGATATTCACCTCAATGGCCTGCAGGAACACTTCGTGTCCGTCTATCAGGAGCATATCACCGAAAGGTATAACGGCGCTTGACATGGTGGCCACCAGCATGGCGATACCCGGCCCGATAATGAAGAGCGCCTTGTTCGACCTGGCAGGTATAAAGTCCTCCTTAAAGAACAGTTTACCGGCATCGGCCAGCGGCTGCAGCAAACCAGCAGGTCCTGCGCGGTTTGGCCCGACGCGGTCCTGGATGAAGGCAGCTATTTTACGCTCGAAATAGGTTGAGTAGGTCGCTATCAGCAGGGTGATACCGAAGATAACCAGAATGTAAATTGCTTTATATAATAGGTCTACAGACTCCATAATTAGTGCTGAGGCAGGTTTTTCTTAGTAGATGTTGGTAAGTTCGGTACAATCGGCACGTTTATAACCGGCAGCTCATAGTGGTTTGCCGAGATAACAGACTGCCTGTCGATGTGGCGTGGGCCTTCGATCGTCCAGTCGTTCATCTCCTTCTTATCAAAGCGGCACGTGTTACAGATAAACTCCTCTACCTCGTTGTACTGGTCTTTGCGAGCCGTTACACGCAGCACCTCTTCGCCACGCGCCCACAGCGTAACCTTACCCGAGCAGGTAGGGCAGTCGCGGTGCGCATCCATTGGCTTGGTAAACCACACACGGTTCTTAAAGCGCCAGGTTTTGTCTGTGAGGGCACCAACTGGGCAAACATCGATCACGTTGCCTGAGAAGTCGTTGTCGATCACGTTCTCGATGTACGTCCCGATTTCTGCCGCATCACCACGGCCTAGCACACCGTGTACACGCTCCGGGGTGATCTGGTCAGCGGTGTACACGCAGCGGTAGCACAGGATGCAGCGCGTCATGTGCAGCTGGATGTACGGGCCCAGGTCTACTTTATTGAAAGAGCGGCGCTCTTCCTCGTAGCGGGTCGCGCTCACGCCGTGCTCGTAAGACAGGTCCTGCAGGCTACACTCACCGGCCTGGTCGCAGATAGGGCAATCCAGCGGGTGGTTGATCAGCAGCATTTCCACGATGCCTTTACGGGCATTCAGCACTTCTTCGTTGGTGGTGTTCTCTACTACCATGCCGTCCTGTACCTGCGTGATGCACGAAGCAACCAGCTTAGGCATAGGGCGTGTGTCTTTGGCAGAGCCTTGGGTTACCTTTACAAGGCACACACGGCACTTACCGCCGCTGCCTTTTAGCGGACCGTAATAACACATGGCAGGAGGCACTACACTACCCCCGATTTTTCTTGCAGCCTGGAGAATGGTAGTTCCGTCTTCTACCTCTATCTCGATGCCGTCAATTGTTACTTTAGCCATTTTTAATATCGTTGTTCGTTATTCGTTGTTCGTCAGAAGCCGAGCAACAAACGATTTAAGCTATACTTATTTATACTTCGTTTTGGCATCCTGTCAGGATCCTGTGGGCGAGCCGCAACGGCTTACAACCCCTTCAACCAGGCTTCTTTCAGAATGACAGATAACGAGCTGTGTGTTTCCTGTACTTCTGTATCAAAACAAATGCGCGTAACTCCTAAAAGTCCTGTGTCTTACGTCTTGATACTTATATCTAAAAAACTAAGCTGTTACCGCGTCCAGCTGGCCTCTGTACACCGCACCCGGGGCTGTTGCCTCTTTCGGATGGTTGATGTGCCACTCGAACTCGTGTCGGAAGTGGCGGATAGCGGCTGCTACTGGCCATGCGGCGGCATCACCCAGCGGGCAAATGGTATTTCCCTCAATCTGCTTGGCAACGCTTACCAGCAGGTCGATGTCCTGCTGATGGCCGTGGCCGTACTCAATGCGGTGCAGCACTTTCTCCATCCAGCCTGTACCTTCGCGGCATGGGCTACACTGGCCACAAGACTCGTGGTGGTAGAAGCGGGCATAGTTCCACGTGTTACGGACGATGCACTGGTCTTCGTCGAACACGATAAAGGCACCTGAGCCCAGCATGGAGCCGCTCACAAAGCCGCCGTCCGACAGTGACTCGTAGCTCATGAGGCGCTGCTCGCCGGCAGCGGTCTTCAGGATCAGTTCAGCAGGCAGAATCGGCACGGAAGAACCTCCCGGCACTACAGCCTTCAGTTGCTTGCCTTTCCAGATGCCGCCGCAGTACTCGTCAGAGTAAATGAACTCCTCCACCGGTACACCCAGCTCGATTTCGTAAACGCCCGGCTTGTTGATGTTGCCGCTGGCAGAGATCAGCTTCGTGCCTGTGCTTCGGCCGATGCCGATTTTCGCGTACTCAGCGCCCGTGTTGTTCACGATCCAAGGCACCGAAGAGATGGTCTCCACGTTGTTTACCACCGTCGGACTCTGGAACAGACCCTTCACCGCCGGGAAAGGGGGCTTGTTACGCGGGTTACCACGCTTACCTTCCAATGATTCCAGCAGGGCTGTCTCTTCGCCGCAGATATAGGCACCGCCACCCGGCGCTACGTGCAGGTCCAGGTCGTAACCAGAACCCAGTATGTTCTTGCCCAGCAAACCGGCCGCGTACGCCTCAGCGATCGCTTTCTCCAGAATGCGCAGCACAAACAACAACTCGCCACGGATGTAGATATAAGACGTGTTGGCTCCCAGCGCGTAGCTCGACGTGATCATGCCTTCGATCAGCGCGTGCGGATTTTTCTCCATGAACCAGCGGTCCTTGAAGGTGCCCGGCTCTGATTCGTCGGCGTTGCACACCAGGTAGCGCGGAACGCCCTCCGGCTTCGCCAGGAAGCTCCACTTCATACCCGTCGGGAAGCCGGCGCCACCACGGCCACGCAGGCCCGATGTTTTCACCTCTTCCACCACCTCTTCCGGAGACATCGTTTTCAGGGCTTTTTCTACTGATTTGTAGCCGCCGTGCTTCCGATACACTTCCAGCGTTTCGATGCCGGGTACGTTGATATGTTCAGTTAATATTTTAAGTCCCATTGTAGCAGGATATATAGCTTGGCAGTTGCTTTACCGGCTTCTGCCTGTTTATACTTTATTAGTGACTGACAAAGGAGCTTTTGACAAAGAACAAAAGAGGTGATGCAAGTATAAAGTCTTTTGTCTGATAGGCTTTTGTCACAAGGTCCGGTTTACTTAGCCCAGGTAGGGGTTTCGTGCTCTTTGTGGCGCATCATCTCCAGGAACTGGTCCAGCTTCTCCTCGCTGTCGATGTTCTCGTAGAAGGTTTCGCGCACCTGCAGCATCGGGCCTGAGCCACAAGAGGCCAGGCATTCCACCGGCTTTAGGGTAAACATGCCGTCGGCAGTCGTTTCGCCTTCCTCGATGTTCAGCTTCTGCTTCAGCATGTCGATCATCTGGTCGGCACCGCGCAGGCAGCAAGGGCCTGTGCGGCATACTTCCAGCACGTGCTTGCCAACCGGCTTCAGGTTGAACATGGTGTAGAAAGTGGCTACCTCGTATACTTCAATCGGCTGGATGTTCAGGATCTCAGCCACCTTGTCCATCACCTCGGGGCTTACCCAGCCGCCGAACTCTGCCTGCGCAATGTGCAGGATCGGGAGCAGGGCTGATTTCTGACGACCCTCCGGGTAGTGGCTGATGTAGCGCTGGATCTCGGCCATGGCCGCGTCAGAAAACTTCACTTCGTTTATTGTTTCTGCCATTTTTCAGTTGTCATTGGCCCGTTGGTACAGGCCAATGTTAAATGGTAAATGATTCTTGTTGTAAGTATTATGCGTCTAGCTCCCCTGCAATCACATTCAGGCTGCTCAGCGTCAGGATCGCATCAGCCAGCTGGCCGCCCTTGATCATCTCTGTGTAAGCCTGGTAGTAGATAAAGCAAGGTCTGCGGAAGTGCAGTCGGTAAGGTGTTCTGCCACCGTCGCTGATCAGGTAGAAGCCCAACTCTCCGTTGCCGCCCTCTACGCTGTGGTACACTTCTCCAACCGGAGCGTCCGTCTCACCCATCACTATTTTAAAGTGGTAGATCAGCGCTTCCATGTTGGTGTACACTTCCTGCTTTGGAGGCAGGTAGTAGTGCGGGGCGTCGGCGTGGTAAGAACCCTCCGGCAGGTTTTTGTAAGCCTGCTCGATGATCTTTAAGCTTTGCCACACTTCCTCGTTGCGAACCAGGAAGCGGTCGTACGTGTCGCCGTTAGAGCCTACCGGAATTTCAAACTCAAAGTCTTCGTATGACGAGTACGGGTTCATCACGCGCACATCGTAGTCTACACCGGCGGCACGCAGGTTAGGGCCTGTGAAGCCGTAGTTCAGGGCACGCTCCGCAGAAATAGCGCCCACACCGGTTGTTCTGTCCATGAAGATACGGTTACGCGTCATCATTTTCTCGAACTCCGCCCATACTTTCGGGAACCGGTTCAGGAACTCGCCAATCAGGTGCAGGGCTTTCGGCGACAGGTCGCGCTCCATCCCCCCGATGCGGCCCATGTTCGTGGTCAGACGGGCGCCGCATACTTCCTCGTAGATATCGTAGATGTGCTCACGCTCCTGCATCACGTACAGGAAGCCCGTAAAGGCGCCGGAGTCCACACCCAGGATCGAGTTACAGATCAGGTGGTCGGAGATACGGGCCAGCTCCATCATGATCACGCGGATGTACTGCGCGCGCTTCGGCACGGTAATGCCGAGCAGCTTCTCTACCGTCATGTGATACCCCATGTTATTGATAGGGGATGAGCAGTAGTTCATGCGGTCCGTCAGCGGCGTGATCTGGTAGAACGGCCGGCGTTCTGCTATTTTCTCAAAGGCACGGTGGATGTAGCCGATCGTGGGAACAGCGTCCACAATCTTCTCCCCGTCCATTTGGAGGATGTTCTGGAAAATACCGTGCGTGGCCGGGTGGGTAGGGCCCAGGTTCAGCGTGGTAAGAGGCCTCTCCTCCTGCAGGGCAAGTCCGTTGTCTTTGCGGAATTGCTCCAGTTCAGTGAGTTCAGCGGTTTTACTTTCAGTAGCCATTGTTATTTTCGTTGAATGCTTGCCGCGCTCCTTCGCAGGGGCAACAGCCAAACTGGCTTAGCGTCCGAAATAGGTATCTATCTTGTCTTCCCGTGTCTGGTCTTCCAGCGGGTACTGCTTCAGCATCGGGTGGTACTCCATCTCCTCGATGTTCAGGATGCGGGTCAGGTTCGGGTGGCCCACAAACTTGACGCCGTAGAAGTCGAATGTCTCGCGCTCCATCCAGTTAGAGGTGGCATAGAGGTTGGTGAGCGTCGGCATTACGGCATCATCAGCAGGCATAAACACCTTAATGCGGATGCGGTAATTATGACGCAGGCTATGCAGCTGGTACATCACGCACAGTTCCTTGCCCTTGTGGTCCGGGTAGTGGATGCCGCACATGGTGGTCAGGAAGCGGATCTGCAGTTCCTCGTCGTCGTACAGGTACTGGATCAGGTCGATGATCGACGCACGGTTGGTGGTGATCGTCATGATGCCATCGGGGCTAAAGGCGTCCCAGATGTTCTCTTCCCCAAACTTGCTGATGATTTTGCCGAGTACGTTTTCGTTCGTAAGCTCCATTCTGCTTATTTAATGTTGTAAGAGGCTAAGAGTGCCTGGTACTCCGGAGAGTTGCGGCGGCGCAGCGATTCGTTTTCTGCCAGCTCCTGCACGCGCATCAGGCCGTCCAGGATCTGCTCAGGGCGTGGCGGGCAGCCCGGCACGTACACGTCCACCGGCACTACGCGGTCAATGCCCTGCAGCACCGAGTACGTATCGAAAATACCGCCGGAGGAGGCACAGGCGCCAACGGCGATAACCCAGCGCGGCTCGGCCATCTGCTCGTACACCTGCTTTACCACTGGGCCCATCTTCTTGGCAATCGTGCCCATCACCATCAGGATGTCTGCCTGGCGCGGGGAGAAGCTTGGGCGCTCCGACCCGAAGCGGGAGATGTCGTAGTTGGAGCCCATGGTGGCCATGTACTCAATACCGCAGCAAGAGGTGGCAAAAGGCAGCGGCCACAGCGAGTGCTTGCGCGCCAGTCCAATTACTTTCTCAAACGAGGTGGCGAAGAAACCAGCACCCGATACGCCGTCCGGCGCGTCTACTAATTTAATATCGTTGTTTGAATCGCTCATTTTAAGGAGAATTTGATTTTACAAGCAGGCAGATGAATGCCTTTTCTGCAACAATAGTGCGCTTGTAAAAGTTTAAAGTCCTATTCCCAATCTAGGATGCCTTTTTTTATCACGTAGAAGAAGCCGGCCATCAGCAGGGTTACAAACACCAGCATTTGCAGGAAACCCTCCAAGCCGAAGCCTTTGAAGTTAACAGCCCACGGGTACATGAAGATGATTTCCACATCAAACAGTACAAACAGGATGGCCGTCATGAAATACTTGTAGGAGATAGGGGTACGGGCGTCTCCCACAGATTCGATACCGCTTTCCCAGGCAGCGCCTTTTACCTCGCTATTTCTTTTGGGGCCCAGCAGGTGCGTAAGCGTCAGCGCAAAAATCACAAAGCCCAGGGCTGCCGCAAACTGGATGAGGATAGGTAAATAGTCCGATGGTATGTACTGATGTACAGCTGATTCCATAACTCTTTCGTGCTTTCTTAAATTAGAGAGCAAAATTAGGTATAAATCATCAACAATCAAAAGTATACCATAGGTGTAAAACACGCTGCCAGCGAGGTGTTTTGGGGGATAGAGGTTATTTTTATCGATTCTAAATAACAAAAGTGTGTTTATACATCTTTCAACGCAAGAGGCCGCGTCCTCTGCAGAACGCGGCCTCTGTTACAGCTGTTTTTCAGCGGTGTATATTACTTGTTCTCGCCCAGGAACGGGTAGCGGTAGTCTACCGGCGGAACGAAGGTTTCTTTGATAGAGCGGGCAGACACCCAGCGCAGCAGGTTCAGCATGGAACCGGCCTTGTCGTTTGTGCCGGAAGCGCGCGCGCCACCGAATGGCTGCTGGCCCACCACGGCGCCTGTCGGCTTATCGTTGATGTAGAAGTTGCCGGCCGCCTGGTCGAGCTTCTTCGTGGCGTAGTCAATAATGTAGCGGTCCTGGCTGAAGATGGCTCCCGTCAGGGCGTACGGCGATGTGCTGTTTACCAGCTCCAGCGTGTCGTCGAAGTTGTTCTCGTCGTACACGTAGATGGTGATAACCGGCCCGAAGATCTCCTCGCACATGGTGGTGTACTGCGGGTTGTGCGACAGCAGCACCGTCGGCTCAATAAAGTAGCCTTTGGACTTGTCGTAGTTACCGCCGGCGATAATCTCCACCTCGTTGCTTTCCTTCGCGCCGTCGATGTAGCGAGCGATCTTGTCGAAAGACTTCTCGTCGATCACGGCGTTAATGAAGTTCGAGAAATCCTCCGGTGCGCCCATCTTAAACGACTTCAGGTCCTCGATCACATAGCCTTTTACCTCTTCCCAAAGGTTGCTTGGGATGTAGGCCCGCGAGGCGGCAGAGCACTTCTGGCCCTGGAACTCGAACGCGCCGCGGGAGATGGCTGTTGCCAGTGCCTTGGCGTTGGCAGACCTGTGCGCAAGTATAAAGTCTTTACCGCCGGTTTCGCCTACAATGCGTGGGTAGGATTTATACTTGTGGATGTTGTTGCCAATGGTCTTCCAGATGTTCTGGAACACGCCTGTGCTACCGGTAAAGTGGATGCCGGCGAAGTCAGAGTGGCCGAAAACCACGTCTCCGGTGGTAGGGCCATCTACGTAAACCAGGTTGATAACACCGTCAGGCAGGCCTGCTTCGCGGAACAGCTCCATGATCATGTGCGCCGCGTAGATCTGCGTGTGTGCTGGCTTCCAAACCACCACGTTACCCATCATGGCAACGCAGGAAGGCAGGTTGCCGGCGATGGCGGTGAAGTTAAACGGCGTCAGGGCGAACACGAAACCCTCGAGCGGGCGGTGCTCCATACGGTTCCAAACGCCCGGCGAAGACTCCGGCTGCATCTGGTAGATCTCGGTCATGTAGTGCACGTTAAAGCGCAGGAAATCCACCAGTTCGCAGGCAGAGTCGATCTCCGCCTGGTAGGCGTTTTTAGACTGGCCCAGCATGGTGGCTGCGTTCAGCCTGTCCCTCCAGGGGCCGGCCAGCAGGTCGGCGGCTTTCAGGAAAATGCTGGCGCGGTGCTCCCAGCTCATGTTTGCCCAGTCTTCGCGGGCTGCCAGCGCCGCGTTGATGGCTTGTTCCACGTGGGACGCGTCGCCTTCGCTGAAGTGGCCCAGGATGTGCTGGTGGTCGTGCGGCTGCAGCATCGGCTGCTTGTTATCGGTGTAAACTTTGTCGCCGCCAATGTACATGGGCACATCCAGCTGCTTCGACTTGAGCTCTTTATAGGTGCGCAGCAGGCTCTCCTTTTCAGGTGAGCCAGGAGCGTAAGACTTTACGGGTTCGTTAACAGGGGTTGGTACTCTAAAAAATCCGGTTGCCATTTACGTTATAGTTACAGATTTAAAATAGATGATTCTCTTGGTACCTCTACGGAGGGTACCCTAACAAAGGTAAGGTTATAATTTGATTTTGCTGCATGAAGGGGGAGGGGTTTGGGCAGTTGCCTGCCAGATCGCCTTTCTGCCGTGTTTGAGCCGCCTTTTGGCCTGTGGGTTTCCTGTTGCACCCCCGCCGTGCACAGCTGCCGCCAGGGTAGGCCACTAACGGAGGGGCAGGGCCAGAGGAGCCGAACGTACGGGGTTTGCCGCTCCGTAACATTTTTATTTTCAGCTTGTGATGACTTAGGACCGATATTTGTACCTATGAGTTTTTGCGCTGTCGGATACAGCGCCGCATTTAATACACTGACTATGAGAAATCCCCATACCACATACGCCAAAGTGCTGCTGATCGGCGCGCTGGCATTTTCTTTTGCCGCAGAGGCCGCCCATTATACGTTCGCTGACGCCCCCGCATCTTCTTTAAAGAAGGCTGCGTCGCAGGACACCATGCAGCAGTGGCAGAAGAAGCTGCTGGGCCCGTATGCCAACATTGACATGCTTTCGGCCTATAACCTGCGCTCGGCGTACATTTCGCTGCTCGAGCATGCGCACGCGCAGCACAGCGGCTGGTCCGATGCCGACTGGCAGCAGGCGAAGGCCGTGCTTGATAAGATGGATAGCAAGAAAGGTACCCTCGAGAGCCAGCTGACTCTGGATGATAAGGCCAAGATTAAAGTGATGCAGGCAGAGTTCAGGGCGCTGGAGACGGCGGGCAATGTGAGAGACTAAGTGCCGGTCGGGCATAAAAAAAGGAGACAGGGCTAATCTGTCTCCTTTTTTTATGCCCGAATGTGGCCGCCCGGTTACAGGATCTGCTTTAGTTCGCTCAGGCAGCTGATCTCATAGGTGGGAGCCGGGCGCTTGCGGCCTTTAGACTTCTCCGGGATAAAGTATACCTGGTCTATGCCGGCGTCCCGGGCACCCTCTATATCGCATTCGTAGTTATCGCCGATCATCAGGCAGTCCTCCGGTTTCACCTTTATGCGGTCCAGCAGGTGCTCAAACATACGGCGGTCCGGCTTCTTATAGCCGCAGCACTCCGACGTAATCACCTCCTGAAAGTAGCCATGCAGCTTGGAGGAGTTCATCTTTACGTGCTGCACCTCCCTAAACCCGTTGGTAATGATGTGCAGGCCGTACTTCGGCTGCAGGTAAGCCAGCACCTCATGCGCATGGGGGAATAGCGCTGTCTTGGTCGGGCACATCTCAATATAGGCTTCGGCTATGCCCTCCGGCAGTTCATGCTCCGCCAGCCCCAACCCGAGCAGCGTTTTAACGAAGCGGTTCTCGCGCAGCTCCTTCTGGTTAATTCTTCCTTTATTATAGAGGTCCCAGAGGCGGGTGTTAACGAACTTATACTTGCGGTAAAACGAGTCGCAGTCGAACTTGCCGTGCCTGCTAAGCTCAAACTGGTCGTACAAAGTATAAAGCGTTTCCTCGGAGTTCTTCTCAAAGTCCCAAAGCGTGTGGTCCAGGTCGAAGAGGATGTGGGTGTATGTCTTCATGTGCATGATAACGGGGTCAGGTAAATGTAGAACGGGCAAGCAGGCCGGATGTTGTGGCAAGCCCGGAAGGGGAGGCCGCGCGGAACTGTAATACTAAAAGCCGGGTTCGGGAGTTATACCTGGCGTGGCCTTTAGCTTGTTAGATCGTGGTCCAGCGCCGGTTCTGTAGTTTGGTCACCGCCAGCTCGCGGTTGGAGTGCAGTATTTCATACACCTCCTGGTCTTTTTGCAGGGTGGTGTCGCGCTCCATGTACGCCAGAATCTGGTTCACGAAGTCAGCGCCCTCCTCTTTGATGGAGTAATACACCCACTGGTCGAGCTTTCGGGGCACCACCAGCCCGGCGTTGCGCAGGTAAGAAAGGTGGCGCGACGTCTTGGTCTGTGTGAAGTCCAGCACCTGCTCCAGGTCCGAAGTGCACATCTCTTTGTTGCGCAGAATCAGGTGGAGGATGCGAAGCCTCGATTCATCGGCCAGTGCTTTGAGCACCTGCTGTCCGAAGGCCAGACTGAAGTGTTTTAGTCTCATAATGTGTAGGTAGTAGCGGCAGGCAGTGTGAACAAAATTAGACAAAAGCTGCTACTATAAAAGAATAAATAAGTATAATTGTATCATATGACGCTTTCCCTCCGTACGCCTGCTTCTCTTACCCAACTGCCAAAGTGGATGCTGTTTCCGTTGCTGGGCCTGCTGCTCTTTCTGCTGATGCCAGGGCAGGCGCAGGCGCAGACGAAGCAGCGTGTGGTGCAGCTGTCGGGCTTTGTGGCCACCGGTGACAGCCTCTACGGAGTGGCCGGGGCCGGCGTGTATGTGCCGGGCACTACGCGAGGCACGATCACCAACGAATACGGCTATTTCTCCACGCCGGTGCTGGCCGGCGACAGCGTGCTTTTTAACTCCCTTGGCTTTAAGCCGCAGTACCTCATCATCCCGCAGGACTACGAGAGCCAGAGCTACTCCATTATTATGCAGATGCAGGAAGACCCGACCGAGCTGCCAACGGTAGACGTGTTCCCCTGGGCGACCGAGCGCGACTTTAAGGAGGCGGTGGCAAACGTGCGGATACCGGAGCCCGGCAACGCCATCCTGACCAAGAGCCTGGACCCGCGCTACCTCGACGAGCTGGCCCGGATAACCCCGATGAGCGATGCCCAGAACTTCCGCTTCTGGAACCAGCAGCAGGTACAGCTGCAGCAAAACCGCTACATGTTCCCGTCGCAGGTTAACATGATGGCCATCCCCGGCCTGCTGAAGTCGCTGCTGAACGGCGACTTTAAAAAGAGCGGCAACTGAACCCGGCGCCCGCGGTGTGCAATTTGCTTGCCGTCCGGCATGCATCCATAAGTATGATTTGTGCCGCTGCAGTGCGCTGCAGGAGGCTTTTGGCAACTAACAAATGTGCGCTGCGTTATTTGCCAATGTAGTGTTTTGCGTATACATTACAATGCGACGGTGTCATTCTATTGGCCTTGCCGTTGCCAACACTAAACAGATCATACTATGCTTGAACCAGAACAATTATCCCTTAATATACCGGATACCACAAAGCCGCGCGTCGTTATCATTGGCGGGGGCTTTGGGGGTATAAACCTCGCTAAGAAGTTATCGGGCAAGGATTTTCAGGTGGTGATGTTTGACAGGCAGAACTACCACGGCTTCTGGCCACTGCTCTACCAGGTGGCCACGGGCGGCCTGGAGCCCGACTCCATCGCGGAGCCGCTCCGCAAGATGTTCGGCTCCGACGACTACGAAGACTTTCACTTCCGCCTGGTGAAGGTAACACAGGTTCACCCGGAGACAAAAACCGTGTCTACCATCATCGGAGACATTGCCTACGATTACCTGGTGATTGCCACGGGCACCAAGCCAAACTACTTCGGCAACGACCAGATCAAGAAGTTTGCTTTCCCGCTCAAGCAGGTGCCGGAGGCGCTGAACCTGCGCAGCCAGGTGCTGCAGTGCTTTGAGCAGGCCAACATGACCAAGGACCCGGCCACCCGGCGCAGCCTGATGAACTTTGTGATTGTGGGCGGAGGCCCAACAGGGGTGGAGCTAGCCGGTGCCCTGGCCGAAATGCGCAAGCACGTGCTGCCCACAGACTACCCGAGCCTGGACTTTAACCAGATGAAGATCATCCTGGTGGAGGGCATGGACCGCGTGCTGCCGCCCATGTCGGAGGAGGCCAGCGCAAAGACCTATAAATACCTGAAGGAGCTGGGGGTAGACATGAGGCTGGGCACGCTGGTACAATCTTACGACGGGCAGGTGGCTACGTTCAAAAGCGGGGACCAGATCGAAACCAACACGCTCATCTGGGCTGCCGGTGTAGCCGGAGCCCTAATAGACGGCCTCCCTGAGACGTCGGTGGAGCGGGGGCGCATCCTGGTAAACGAATACAACCAGGTGCTGGGCTTCGATAACATCTTTGCCATCGGCGACATTGCCTTCATGAAGACGCCGGAGTACCCGAAAGGGCACCCGGGGGTGGCGCAGCCGGCGATTCAGCAGGGCAAGCTGCTGGGCAAGAACCTGAAGCGCATCCTGCGCAACGAACAGCCGGAGCCGTTTAAGTACAAAGACAAAGGCTCCCTGGCTATTATCGGGCGTAACCGCGCCGTTGCCGACCTGCCGGGGAACACACACTTCGGGGGCTTTCTGGCCTGGTTTATCTGGCTCTTTGTGCACGTGATGGCATTAGTGGGCTTCCGTAACAAACTGGTCGTGCTCAGCAACTGGGTGTATAAGTTCTTTACCTATGAGAACGGCACCCGGCTGATCATTCGCCCTTTCTACCGTCGGGACGAGCGCTCTAAACGTAAGTTCTTCGAGAAGTACGACGCGGATTAAGCGGCGCACCAGGGCTACGGCAAAACAAAAAAGGCCTGCAGGTTTGTCCTGCAGGCCTTTTTTGTTTTGCCGTCGGAAGTATAAACTACCTGCCGCCGCTGGTGGTGTTGCGGCTGCTGGTAGCGCGCTCGCGCTGCATTGGGTTTTTATTGTCTTTCTGCTGCTGGAAAATCTCAAAGCGAGACGGAGCCATGCGGCGAGGGAAGTAGTTGTTCGACAGGTCCGTGTCTGCCGTCTGCAGGTACGGGTCCAGCTCAAAGTTTACTACCGGCTTTTCCGTAATAAACACCTTGGTGATCTCTTCGTTGTTGTAGCGCCAGATCTCGGCCGGGATGTTCACAACTTCCTCTGAGCCGTCCTCATACTGCATGCGTACAATCAGCGGCATTACCAGGCCTCCCTGGTTCTTGAAGCCCACCTCGTAGAAGTTCAGGCCTGAGTTCAGGGTCTCTTTTTGCTCCGGCGTCAGCTGGCTCATAAACTGCTTGTAGCTCTGCTCATCGGCGGCAGTTGTCGCCAGCGGATCATAGCTGTTGTAGAAGTCCTTCAGCTGCGGCTTCATCTCCACCAGCGTTTTCGGGATGTCCTTCAGGTTGCGCTGCTGCGAGAGGGTCTTAGGAGCCTTGTTCTGCTGCTCACGCACCTGTGCATTCACAAAAGCAGGGTCCTGCGAGTCGATTGTGTACCATTTTACGTCGTCAATGGCAATGTCGGTGTGGTCGGTGGTGTAGAACCAGCCTCTCCAGAACCAGTCCAGGTCCACGCCGGAGGCATCTTCCATCGTGCGGAAGAAGTCGGCCGGCATCGGGTGCTTAAAGGCCCAGCGGTTGGCATACTCCTTAAACGCGTAGTCGAACAGTTCGCGGCCCATTACGGTTTCGCGCAGGATGTTCAGGGCTGTGGCAGGCTTGCCGTAAGCGTTGTTGCCGAACTGCAGCACAGACTCTGAGTTGGTCATGATCGGCACCATGGTGTTCGGGGCGCTTTTCATGTACTCTACGATATCCTGCGGTTCGCCGCGGCGCGATGGGTAGTTGCGTTCCCATTCCTGCTCCGAAAGGTACTGCATAAAGGTGTTCAGGCCTTCGTCCATCCACGTCCACTGGCGCTCATCGGAGTTGATGATCATCGGGAAGAAGTTGTGCCCTACCTCGTGGATAATCACTGAGATCAGGCCGTACTTGGTGCGGTCAGAGTAAGTGCCGTCAGCCTCCGGGCGATAGCCGTTAAACGACAGCATCGGGTACTCCATGCCGCCTACCGGGCCGTGTACCGAAATCGCCACCGGATAAGGGTAGTCAATGGTGTGCTTTGAGTAAGTTTTCAGGGTGTGGCCTACCGCCTCGGTAGAGTACTGCCCCCAAAGCGGGTTCGCCTCTTTCGGGTAGTAAGACATGGCCAGTACGTTTTTGCCGCCCACGTTCACGTTCATGGCATCCCAGATAAACTTGCGGGAGCTGGCCCATGCGAAATCGCGCACGTTATCGGCCTGGTATACCCAGGTTTTCTTGTTTGTGGCTTTGTCCTTTTCGGCTTTCGTCGCTTCTTCCTGCGTTACAATTACCACCGGCTTATCGCTTTTGGCGGCTTGTGCCCAGCGCTTCTGCTGTGTAGAGGTAAGTACCTGACTGGCGTTCTGCAGTTCGCCGGTGCCGGCCACCACGTGGTCGGCAGGCACGGTAATGCTTACTTTGTAGTCGCCGAAAGGCAGGGCAAACTCACCGCTGCCCAGAAACTGCTTGTGCTGCCACCCGTTCACGTCGTCATACACGGCCATGCGGGGGAACCACTGCGCCATCTCGTACAGGTAGTTGTCATCTTCCGGAAAGTACTCGTAGCCAGAGCGGCCGCCCAGTGTTTTCTGGTTGTTGATGTTGTGCTTCCAGTCGATGTTGAAGGAGAAGCTCTGGTTTGGCTTCAGCGGCGAAGGCAGGTCTACACGCATCATGGTGTTGTTGATGGTGTAGTGCAGCGGTTTGCCGCTGCGGTCGGTTACCTTGCTGATCTTAAAGCCGCCGTCAAACTTCTCACGCGTCATGTACTCCACGGCGCGCAGCGGTATATCCTTCTGCAGCTCCGCCGTGCGCGTCAGGTTGCTCATGGAGTTCGGCTCGAAGATGTTCTGGTCCAGCTGCACCCACACGTAGCTCAGTACATCCGGTGAGTTGTTGGTGTAGTTGATGGTTTCAGAGCCGGTGATGGATTGGTTGGTATCGTCCAGCTCCACTTTTATAGTATAATCGGCTCGTTGCTGCCAGTACTGATGCCCCGGCGCACCCGATGCGGTGCGGTAGGTGTTCGGTGTCGGCAACTCCTGCCCCAGTTGGGCGAATTTGGTGTCCTGTGCCAGTGCCGCTAACGGGCCTGCCACCAAGCCAGCCATCGCCAAACCTGCTATAAATTTCCTCATGTGGTTTCGGTTAAGGTAGATTGCTATGGTTGTAAAAGTAATAGTTGCTACAGTGCGTGTATAAACGCTAAAATATACTGGTTTCCATCATCAAAATCAAGGAGATGCCAGCTGCCGCACTGGACAAAACCATGATCCAGTCGCGTTTTTTTGCCCTGAAAAGGTGCATAGCCAGGAAGCCTAGTACAAGAATGATGCCTACGATCAGGAGCTGGCCCAGCTCAATGCCGATGTTAAAGGCCAGCAGCTGCTGCCAGATGTTGCCGTTGCGCCCGAGCATCTGCCGCAGGAAGTTTGAGAAACCCATCCCGTGGATCAGCCCGAAAAAGACCGCCATCAGGTTGTGCAGCGAAAAGATGGTAGGCTGTTTGGCGGCGGCGCCCTTCAGCTTAAAGAAATTGGTAACGCAGGTGAGAAGGATGGTTACCGGTATCAGGAACTCGATAAGTGCCGTGTCGAACTGGATGATCTTGAAGGTCGCCAACGCCAGGGTAATGCTGTGCCCGATGGTGAAGCTGGTGACCAGGGCAATCACCTTGCGCCAGTCCTGCAGGGTGTAAATTGCGCTCAGGGCCAGCAGGAAAAGCATGTGGTCGTACGCCTTGAAGTCGAAGATGTGGTGAAACCCCAGCTCGATGTAGGTAGAAAAAACAGATGACACCGTAACGGTTAGTTTAGATTTAAGATAAAGGTAAGTGGCAAATTACGCAGGAGTGCTTAAACATGCAACGCACAAGTGCGTTAGTATGGCTGCACCTGCGCATTGCCTGCGTTTAAATCGACGAACAGGGGATTTTGCTCTATTAGCTGGTTTATGATTATTGCTTGCCGCTGGTGAGGTAGCAGCCTCTGCCTCTTACGGGGGCTGGTGTCGTAGTTTTTTTGTACTTTAAGTTCACGGTTTCAGAACCTTGAGCCTCTCGCTTTCGCTGGCAACAACAAAAAGCGCTCTTGCTTTATACACAGGTAAACGGCTACAGGCCACTTGCGGCAGGCAGGGGCGGCTGTGTTGCCTTAGAAGTATTTTTATACCTTTAGCACAGTATCATCTCATCTGCCTTGCTTTAGGTGCCGGAGCGTTTTTTGCAAACAACCGAAGCAGGCTACACCATGAAACAACCTCACATGCAGAAACCCTTTAACCAAATCCAAAGAAACCTTGTACACAGAGCAGCGCTGGGCCTGACTGCCCTTGCCCTGGCCTTTAGCGGTTGTACAGCAGCCAATGACCAGCAGGCAGCAGCAGCGGTAACTGAACCTGAAACGATGAAAACAGCTATGGTCTATGTTGGCACTTACGCCGAACCCGATGCCGAGAGTATCTTTCTGTACAGCCTTAACCCGGAGACGGGCGAACTGACGCGTGTGCGCGGCATGAAAGGCGGCGAGAACCCGTCGTACCTGGCGCTCAGCCCCGACAAGCGGCACTTGTACGCGGTAAACGAAACCACGGAGTATGAGGGGGAGAAGAGCGGAGCCGTGAGCGCCTTTGCAGTGGGAGAGCAAGGCGACAGCCTACACCTGCTAAGCAAAGCCGCTTCGAAGGGAGGCGCACCGTGCTATGTGTCCCTGCAGGGGAACACGGTGCTGGTCGCCAACTACGTGGGCGGTAATGTAACGGCCTACCCGGTGCAGGAGAACGGACAGCTAGGGGAGGGGAACACTGTGCAGCACCAGGGTACCGGCCCTAACGCCAAGCGGCAGGATGCGCCACATGCCCACTTTATTGCACCGAGCCCGGACGGGAAGTACAGCTTTGCCGTGGACTTAGGGGCGGATAAAGTGTTTGCGTATAAGCTGCAGGAGGGCCGACTGGTGCCGCATGCGCCTGCCGTAGCCTATGCCGCGGCACCCGGTTCCGGACCGCGCCACCTGGCGTTCCACCCGAACGGCAAGTACGCTTACTTAATTCACGAGCTGAACTCGACCGTAACCGCACTGGCGTACAATGCTGCGCATGGCACCTTTACTGAGCTGCAAACGCTGGGTACGCTTCCTCCGGACTTTGAGGGCGAAAGCTACCCGGCCGCTGTCAAAGTATCCCCGGACGGAAAGTTCCTGTACGGCTCCAACCGCGGGCACAACAGCATGGTGGTGTATGCCATCGACGAAGCAGCGGGAAAACTGACGCTGGTGCAGCATGTGAGTACCGGTGGCGACTGGCCCCGTGATTTCTCAATCGACCCCTCCGGCCGGGTATTGTTGGTGGCAAACCAGCGCTCCGATAACATCACCTCCTTTAAAATAGACACGGCCACCGGTAAGCTAACGGCCACCGGCCACGAAGCGCAGGTGCAAAAGCCGGTGAACCTGGTGTTTCGGTAACTAAAGTGAAGCACAGCAGAAATAAAAACGGCAAAGGCCAGCTATTGCAGCTGGCCTTTGCCGTTTTTACAAATGTATGTCTGAGGCTTTAATTTCCTGGCGGCTTCTCTGTGCAGGAGGAGTTTGGTGGCCTTTGCGTACTCTGGTGGAGGTTTATTTTAGAACGCGCTGCAGGGTGGTTCTTGTCTGGCCGTCTTTGGTGGCGTGTATCATCCTGTCGGCACCGTCCCACGAAACCAGCGCGGTGTCTATGTGGGTGCCGTACCGGATGCTGAGGATCTGGCTTTCCGGGTTGTAGTAGTAGCCCCCGTGCAGGCCCCGGCCATCCGGGCCCAGCTCCATGGTAAACTGCCCCGACTCCTCAAACACAAACCGCATCGTACTTTGGCGCAGGGTGCTGTCGATGTCACTGTCGGCCTTTGCCTGTGCATCGCTGCCAATCTGCATGTCCACCAGCTGCCAGCTCCCGACAATGGAGTAGCTCTGTTGCTGCCCGGGAAAGGTAAAGCCAGCGAAAGTGCAAAGTATAAAAAGGGCGGCAAACGGTAGAAAAAGCTTCATGAAGGGGTGTGTATGATAAACAGCAGCTGCTGTATGGTAGTATAAGCGTTTTAACAGCCTTTCGGGTTCCTCGCCAGAGAGCCCCGGTGCAGGCTGTGGTTTTGCATAAGTGCGTACTAAACTTACGTAAGTATAGCTGTTGCTATCGGGAGTTGCTGGGTTTTATTTTAAAACGCGGTGCGCCGGCTCTGGAAACTCCTCCGGGGCAGAGGCTGGCAGCGCCGCAAAACAACAAAGGATATTATGCTGGAAGTACTGAAAGAAACAGAGGGAGACATGCTGGCCGTTCGGGTGAGCGGCGAACTGACCAACGAGGATTTTGACCTTTACCGCGAACTGATCCGTGACAGGATGAAGCGGTACGGAAGCGCGCGCTTATACTATGAAATGGTGAGCCTAAGCTGGGTAAAGCCTGGCGCAGCGCTGGAAAACGGCTTGTTCGACGTGGTGCACGGGCGGGAGTACGGCCGCGTGGCCATGGTTGGCGAGAAGGTATGGCAGGAGTGGGCGGCTAAGCTCATCAGCCCGTTCAAAAAGAAGGGCGTGCAGTACTATGACCTGCACGAACGGGAGCAGGCCATGCGGTGGGTGCAGGAGGGGGAGTAGGCTTTCTATTCCCCTCCTGCACCAGGTGGTGCTTTACTGGGCCTGGCTTGAAAGAGCCGTAGCCGCGGCGGCCTGCGCTTTCTGGAAGAACAGCAGGTGGTACTCCAGTGCATTACTCCAGTAGGCCCAGGAGTGAGCGCCGGGGCGTTCGATGTAGTCATGCGGGACTTGCTCATACACCATGCGCCGGTGCAGCTCGCGGTTGTCCTCGATCAGAAAGTCATCCACGCCGCAATCAATAATAAACTGCACGCCGCTGGCCTTTAGCTGTGGCACCATGTGCACGACAGAGTTTTGGCGGAAGCGCTCTGTGTTGTCTTCCTTGGGGCCGAGTACCGCCTCCAGGCTGGGCTTCAGGTTCTGGCGCTCTATACCGGCAATGTTTACCGAGCCGCTCATGCTACCGGCGGCCAGGTACAGCTCGGGGTGGCGGGCGGCCAGGTAAAGCGCCCCGTGCCCGCCCATGCTCAGGCCGGAGATAAAGCGCCCTCCTTTTGCCGGGATGGTTTTATAGGTGGCGTCCACCTCCTGCACCAGCTCTTTGGTAATGTAGGTTTCGTACTGGCTCGCCTTGTCAACGGGGCTGTCAAAATACCAGCTGCTGTAGCTGCCCTCCGGCGTTACAATAATCAGGTCATACTTATCTGCCATTGTTTGCAGCAGGTCTTGCGGCTTGGTTACTTTTAGCCAGTTGCTGAAGTTGCCGCTGTACCCGTGCAGCAGGTACAGCACCGGGTAAGGGCCGTTCTTCTTCTTGCCGTAGCTTTTAGGGGTCACCACGCCTGCTTTCAGCGTTTTCTGCATCGAAGGGCTCTGGATCGCCAGTGTATCGACTTTCGCCTGTGCCGTAAGTACAGTTAAAGTGAGGAGGAGTAGAAGGGTGTAGCGTATTTTTTGCATCGTGTTGGAGTTGTTGCTGCTGCAAAGTATAGAATTCTGTTACCTGTTTCAAGCTTTTAGCCGGCGTTACTTTGCAATGCCGTGCGTAGGCTACTCGCCTCACACAAAACCACTGGCTGAAAGCTCACGGCAGCGGGCACCTAAAAACAAAAAGCCACACCAAACGGTGGGGCTTTTGCTCAACTAAACTCTAAACTTAATCTACTTTTATCGCTCTGTCGGAATTTCGACGTCGATGTTATTAAAACGAATCTTGCCGCCGTCTAGTACCGCCTCGACCACAGAATCTTTGTTGATCTTGCCGGACAATATCTCCTTAGACAGCTCGTTGAGCACCTGGCGCTGAATAACGCGCTTCAGCGGACGGGCACCAAACTGCGGGTCGAAGCCCTGCTCGCCCAGGTAGTCCAGCACCTCGTCGGTGGCCACCAGTTGTATGCCGGCTTCTTCCAGGCGCTGCTGGATGTGGCGGAACTGAATGTTGACGATCTTGCGGATATCGCCGCGGCTCAGCGGACGGAACATCACCAGCTCGTCGATACGGTTCAGGAACTCCGGCCTCACCGACTTCTTCAGCAGATCAAACACTTCCTCTTTCGTCTGCTCAATCACCTCGTCGTGGTTCAGTGGCGTCATCTTCTCAAAATTAGATTGGATGATGTGCGAACCGATGTTCGAGGTCATGATGATGATGGTGTTCTTGAAGTTCACCACGCGGCCTTTGCTATCGGTCAAACGGCCGTCGTCGAGCACCTGCAGCAGGATGTTGAACACGTCCGGGTGCGCTTTCTCAATCTCATCGAGCAGCACCACAGAGTACGGCTTGCGCCGGATTGCCTCCGTCAGCTGGCCACCTTCATCGTAGCCCACGTATCCCGGAGGCGCTCCGATCAGCCTACTTACCGCGTGGCGCTCCTGGTACTCACTCATGTCGATGCGCACCATGGCGTTGTCGTCGTTGAACAGGTAATCGGCCAGCGCCTTGGCCAGCTCGGTTTTACCCACACCCGTGGTACCCAGGAAGATGAACGAGCCGATTGGGCGTTTCGGGTCCTGCATACCGGCACGGCTGCGGCGCACGGCATCGGAAATGGCCTCGATCGCCTCCTCCTGGCCCGCTACGCGCTTGCCCAGCTCCTGCTCCAGGTGCAACAGCTTTTCGCGGTCGCTTTGCAGCATTTTGCTAACCGGGATGCCTGTCCATTTGGCCACCACCTCGGCAATATCCTCCGCGTTTACCTCCTCTTTCAGCATCGGGTTCTCGCCCTGCATCTCGCGCACCTGCTCCTGCAGCTGCTTCAGCTTGGCCTCGGCCTCCTGGATTTTGCCGTAGCGCAGCTCCGCCACACGGCCATAGTCGCCGCTGCGCTCTGCCTGCTCGGCCTCCAGCTTATAGTTCTCGATGTTCTCTTTCTCTTTCTGGATGCCCTCGATGATCTGTTTTTCGTTCTGCCATTTGGCCTTTAGGTCATCGCGCTTGCCGCTCAGGTCGGCAATCTCCTTCGAAAGAACCGACTCTTTATCCTTGTCGTTCTCACGGCGGATAGCCTCCCGCTCAATCTCCAGCTGCATGATGCGGCGCTGCAATTCGTCCAGCTCCACTGGCAGCGAGTCGATCTCGATGCGCAGTTTGGCTGCCGCCTCATCCATCAGGTCAATGGCCTTGTCTGGCAAAAAGCGGTCAGAGATGTAGCGGTTCGACAGCTCCACAGAGGCAATGATGGCATCGTCCTTGATGCGCACGCCGTGGTGCAGCTCGTACTTGTCTTTGATACCGCGCAGGATCGAAATGGCATCCGGCACGCTCGGCTCGTCCACCATCACCGCCTGGAAACGACGCTCCAGCGCTTTATCCTTCTCGATGTACTTCTGGTACTCTTTGAGCGTCGTCGCACCGATGGCATGCAGCTCACCGCGCGCCAGTGCTGGCTTCAGCAGGTTGGCAGCGTCCATGGCGCTCTCACCGCCGGCTCCGGCTCCGATCAAAGTATGGATCTCGTCGATGAAGAGGATGATCTCACCCTCGGCATCTGTCACCTCTTTGATCACAGCCTTCAGGCGCTCCTCAAACTCTCCTTTATACTTGGCACCGGCTACCAGCAGGCCCATGTCGAGGCTCATCAGCGTCTTGTTCTTCAGGTTTTCCGGCACGTCGCCAGACACCATCCGCTGGGCCAGGCCCTCCACGATGGCGGTTTTACCCACACCGGGCTCACCCAGCAACACCGGGTTGTTCTTGGTGCGGCGGCTCAGGATCTGCAGCACGCGGCGGATCTCCTCATCGCGGCCAATCACCGGGTCGATTTTACCGGCGCGGGCCAGCTCGTTCAGGTTTTTAGCGTAGCGCTTCAGCGAGTTATACTTGGCTTCTGCATTCTGGTCGGTTACCTTGGCACCTCCGCGCAGCTCTTTAATGGCTTTTTTGAGGTCTTTCTCGTTAAAGCCCACATCCTTCATCAGGCCCGCCACTTTATCGCGGCCAGCCAGCAGGCCCAGCAGCATGTGCTCAATGGCTACGTACTCGTCGCCAAACTCTTTCAGGTAAGCTGTGGCCTTCTGTAAAGCCGCCGCTGCATCGTTCGCCAGGTAGGGGCTGCCGCCGCTCACTTTGGGGTAAGCCGCTACAACCTCATCCAGCTTGCTGTGCAGGATGTTACCGTTGATGTTCAGCTTCTGGAGCAGGAAATTGGTTACGTTCTCGTCGGTCTCCAGAATAGCTTTTAAAATGTGCCCGGTCTCGATAGCCTGCTGCTGGTTGCCGCCTGCTATCTCAGTGGCCTTCTGGATGGCCTCCTGGGCTTTGATGGTATAGTTATTAAAGTTCATAATTCCCTTTGTCTGTTTTCCTTTGTTCTAGTTCTACGAGCTGTATAGCAAAGGATACACCAATGGTACTTTCAGGTGGTTTTGCTGTAATTATGTCATGTTTATGCGTGGTGTTTTAAAGGAAACCAGCCAAAATGTCTGAATCAGGATTCGCGGGATGGGGAAGGATAGGCAGGATTAGTTTGGATGAAAAGGAAGTCATCAGGATGATTTAAACTGATTATTGAACACTTTCTTGTACTGAAGACTGAGGGCACCGAAATTTATGAGCAGGCCAACAGGAAAGTTATAGGCGACGGTGTAGTTTTTAGCTTGTGCTAAGTGAATGTTTTCCAGATTGACTATCGCTTTTAATTCTACCACAATTTTGTTTTCGACGATAAAGTCAGCCCTTCTGCTCCCTACCTCTACACCATTATAATGTATCAACTGCTCCTTTTCCCGTTCAAAACTCAGTCCAGCCTGCTGCAGTTCAATAGCAAGACAGCGTTGGTAAATCACTTCCTGAAACCCACTGCCAAGCGAGTTATGCACTTTCATGGCACATCCTATAACCCTATAAGTTACCTCGTCTAACTCCATTATGTGTTAATAACTTATCGAATCCTCCAAATTACTTCATCTCATTAAATCCTGCTTATCCTTCCTCATCCTGCAAATCCTGATTCAGACATCCTTCTTGAACACTGCCGCATAATGGTCTGCCAGTCGGGTTGGCTCGGGCAGTTTATACTTGGTGGCGCAGTTTAAGGCGATTTCTGTGGCTGATTGCAGGTCCATTAAGTGCCCCGGCGACACGAACACAGGCTTAATGTTGTCCTTTGTCCGAAGCACGTTGGCGACCACCTCGCCTTTGTGCTCCAGCGGCGCGACTGCCCCCTTGGCTGTGCCCGGCTCTTTGTACTTGCCCACCAATACTTTCTTGGCCACACCCATGGTCGGTTTGTTCAGTTGCAGGCCCAGGTGCGTGGCAATGCCCAGGCGGCGCGGGTGCGAAATGCCGTGGCCGTCTACCATGATCAGGTCTGGCTGCTGCTGCAGCTTTTCGTAAGCTTTGAGCAGGTTCGGGGCCTCGCGGAAGGACAGGAAGCCGGGAATGTACGGAAGCTCCACCGGGCCATGGTGCCACACCTTCTCCACCACCTCCAGCTCAGGGTAGGTCAGCAGTATAAAGGCAGAGAGTATCGTGTCTTCGCCTATAAAGGAGGAATCGCAGCCGGCAATCAGCTTCAGCTCAAAGTCGGGTTTCTGGAGGATGATACGCTCCTGCATCTGCCGCTGCTGCTCTGTCAGCGCCTGCAGCACCTTTGGGTCGGGTGGGGGAGCATCGAATCTTCTGTAGTAAGCCATCTGTTTAATTATGAATGATGCATTAAAAATCATGAATGGTGTACGGAGGAACGCCATACTTGCTCATAAGTTGAGATCTTATCCACTCAACCACTCATTCAAAACTCAGTCATTCAGTTATTCAGAATTCCAATCACGCGCTGCAGGGCACGCGGAGGTCAGCGAAGAGGAGCCGCCAGCGGCCGTTGCGGTAGCCGAAGTGGAAGCGGTAGGAGGTGCCGGTGTGCAGTACCGTTGCCTCTACCTGCTGCTGCATTTCCTGCACTTGCTGCGCCTGCTGCTCGGTAAGGTTGGCGTACTGCCACATGTCCGAGTTTTGGAAGCCGGAGGTATTGGTGGTGTAAAAGCATCCATCTTCGGCGTAGCCCGAAGCGCCCTGGTCCATGTCGGCGCAGTCAAACTCCGGGAATGCCTCGCGCTGCTGCAGCTGGCACTGCTTTAGCTGCTGGTTTATACTTGTAAAAGGCCGCTGCTGGTACTGCCGCTTTACCTCCTGCACCTTACTAAAGTGGGTGTAAGACGGCAAGGCGCCCGGCTGCTCAATCAGCCACAGGCCCTGTTCCGGGTCTATAAAAGCATTTAGGGCCGCCGTGTCGCCGGACTGCAGCGCGTTAAAGAACTGGTCGAAAGCCTGCTGGAAAGCCGCCGTATCGGGCGCTGCGGTGTTTTGCTGCCTGACGGGCTCTTCCTGCACTGCCTCCAGCGATGCTGCGTGTCCATCTGCCGTAGTGCCGTTGTTTTGCCCGCCGTTGCCGCAGCTGCAAAGTATACAGGCCAGGCCAAGGAGTGTGAGTAAGTGTCGCATAAGTATGTGTCGCCTTTCTTGGAAGTACGGTGCGCCGGCACCGGAGAGTTATACTTTCTGAACTTTGGCTATGCCCGGTCGTAGTTCTTAGTAGGTAACCAGAGGGTTTGCCTGCAACAACAAAAACAAGTTATGACAAACTATAATACTTTCAACGACAGCGTCCGCATTGATGTGCAGGGCGTTTCCCTGGTGGGTGATTTGGCTATTCCGGAGGGAGCCTTCGGGTTGATTATTTTCTCGCACGGCAGTGGCAGCAGCCGCCTTAGCCCCCGCAACCGCTTTGTGGCCGAGCACCTGCAGCGGTCGGGCTTTGCCACGCTGCTCTTCGATCTGCTGACGGAGGAGGAGGACCAGGACACCCGAAACCGCTTCGATATACCAAAGCTGACCCAGCGCCTCATCGACACTACTTATTGGGTGCAGAAAGACCCGCGCACGCAGGACTTGAACATCGGCTTTTTCGGGGCCAGCACCGGTGCCGCCTCTGCCATAGGTGCCGCCGCCGGCGAGGGACCTGACATCATCAAAGCCGTCGTGAGCCGCGGTGGCCGCCCTGACTTGGCTGATACCGTATTGCCCGACCTGATGGTGCCCACACTGCTGATCGTGGGCGGGAAAGACGAGTCTGTGCTGGAGATGAACATGCAGGCGCAGAACCAGATGCGCTGCATTAAAGACCTGGAGCTTGTGCCCGACGCCACGCACCTGTTCGAGGAGCCCGGCGCCCTGGAGATGGCGGCGCAGCTTGCCACCGACTGGTTCCGCAAATACCTGAAGCCCGACAAGCAGCAGCCGCTGCACCAGAACAGGCCGTGAGCGAACTTCGGATTCTGAAAAGGTGAATGACTGCATCGGTAAAGAACAAAAACTCGCAGGCCTTTGCTCTTCATACTTTAAGCGCAGCGAAGGAGCCCTTTAGCGTGTGGTTTCCCCTTATTCAACTATTCAAAATTGAGTTACTCAAAAACTGAACGAATATGGAGCAGATCAGAAACAGAAAAGAGGCCGCAGAACTCCTGGCGCAGCGACTGGAGAAATACAGGGGGGAGCAGGGGGTGGTGCTGGCTATTCCGCGCGGGGGCGTACCCATCGGGGCGGATATCGCCAGGAAGCTGGGGATGCCGCTGGAGGTTACCTTAGCCAAAAAGATCGGCCACCCCATGAACGCCGAGTTTGCCATTGGCGCCGTAAGCCTGGATAGTGTGGCGGTGGACGAGCGGGCAGAGGTGCCGCAGGAGTACATCGACGCCGAGGTGGGGCGTATCCGGCAGAGCCTGAAGCAGAAGTACGACCTGTTTATGGGGAACCGCCAGCACATTCCGCTCAAAGGCCGCGTGGTGCTCATCGTGGACGACGGCATTGCCACCGGCAAAACGCTGGAGGCCACGATAAAGCTGGTCGGGAAGGAGCAGCCGCGGAAAATTGTGGTTGCCGTGCCTGTTGCCCCGCCTGCCGCCGCAGCACACTTTAGCCAGCTGGCCGACGACTTTGTGTGCCTGCTGGTGCCGTCGTCTTTCCAGGCGGTAGGGCAGTTTTATGAGGAGTTCGGGCAGGTGAGCGACGACCTGGTGATAAAGCTACTGCAGGAGCAGGATGCCGCCTAGGCTAGCGCTCCACAATAAACTCGCTCTGGAACGTCTGGCTTTCCGTGGCAATGCGCACCAGGTACAGGCCGGCCCCCGCTAACCGGTGGATGGGGATCAACGCGCGGATAACGCCGTTGACGCTCCTGATATCCTCCTGCAGGTGCACCAGCTTCCCATCCGAGGTAAAAACGTGCAGGTCGGCATCCGTTGTGGGGTCGCTGTGCTGCAGGTGGAGCGAAACGCTGTGCCCTCCGTTGCTGCTGGTTGGGTAAACCTGTAAGGCCTGCGCCCTTTCCGGCACCTGTACCTGCACTACTTTGGAGGTGCTGCTGGTGCCGTCCGTATCCACTTGCTTTAGCCTGTAGTAGGTGCCTCCTTCGGTGGCGGCCGAGTCGGTAAACGTGTAGTTTGTAACGGAAACTGTTGTGCCTGCGCCTGCTACGCGGCCTATGGCTGCGAACGCTCTCCCGTCTGTAGAGCGCTGCACCTCAAAGTAAGCGTTGTTTTTTTCGGTGGCCGTTTGCCAGTGCAGCTGCACGTGCCCTTCGGAGGCCAGTTGTGCACTGAAGGAGGAGAGCTCGACAGGGAGTGGTGTAATGGCTTCCTGTATGGCGCCAAACCAGATTTGCGCCATCTTCTCTTCACCGCTTGCGTTAGGGTGTACGCCGTCCCAGGTGTCTACCCCGGTGGTGGCGTCAAACCCCGTGTTCTGGTCTACCACTACAACACGAGAGGTCACAGTGCTTAGCTCTTCTGCCAGCGCCGGAATCCTTTTGTTCAGTTCACTAATGTTGGAGGCTGTTTCGGGCCCTACTTTCTGATCATAAGCAGGAATTAGCTGTGCAACCAGTACGATGACGTTCGGGTTCTTTTCCTGTATCTGCTGTATAACCGTTTTAAGCTCGTTTATGGTCTCCTGGTAACATGCTTTGTCAGGAGATACGCCGCCACTACACTGCTTAAACATATCGTTGGTGCCCAGGTGCACAAGTGCAATGTCAGGGTTGTACGACTGCAGCCACTGCGTGAGGTTGCCTTTTCCGTCTCGGCCGTTAAGTACTTCATCGGCGGTCCAGCCCCAGTGGCCTTCGTTGCGGTTGGTATAGGTCTGGCCCCTGTACACGGTGCCTTTCACAGCTGGTGTGCCTCCTTCGTTCACATCGTGGGAGCCAACCAGCTCTATGCTGTTCCCTTTATCGAGCAGCTTTTGCCACAGCCTGTACCGGTATCCCGGGTTCTCCAGGTTACCCTGCGTAATGGAGTTGCCCAGGCACATGATCTTATACTGTGCTGTGGAGGGGATAGCGATAGAGGCAAAAAAGAAGACGAGCAGGTACCGAAACAGGTAAAAGTGTATGAAAGAGAAAAGTGGTGCCATGTAGGATGCGTTATTATCGTATACTCAAGCTTAGCTCGACGTTGATACTACGGTACTGTTTCATCTGCTGTTATATTTTGAGCCAGTGCATTACCTGGTAAAGGGAACATGCGGGGTAATTTTGGGCAGGCACCTGCGCCCGGCGTACGGCGCGAAAGCCCGATGCCGCACTAACCTTTCTCAAAAAAGACTCTTATATTTGCTAATAACTTGAGTTCACTTCCCTGGTTGGAGGTAGTATAACCTATAACTGAAAGAATAAAATGACTGAAAAATCAACAAGAATTATTTATACCATCACGGATGAGGCGCCAGCCCTGGCAACGCGTTCTTTCTTACCTATCGTTCAGACTTTCACAAAGGCTGCCGGCATCGAGGTAGAAACAAGAGATATTTCACTGGCAGGCCGTATACTCGCTACTTTCCCAGAGAAGCTTTCAGAAGAGCAGAAGCAGAGCGACGACCTGGCTTACCTGGGCGATTTGGCTAAAACTCCAGAGGCGAACATCATCAAGCTTCCAAATATTAGTGCTTCTATACCTCAGCTTACTGCTGCTATCAAAGAGCTGCAGGAGCAAGGATACAACATTCCTAACTATCCATCTGAGCCTAAAAACGACGAAGAGAAAGAGACGAAGGCACGTTATGCTAAGATTTTAGGTAGTGCTGTAAACCCTGTGTTGCGCGAAGGTAACTCTGACCGCCGTGTGGCTGATGCCGTGAAGCAGTATGCCAAGAGCCACCCGCACTCTATGGGCGAGTGGTCATCAGACTCTAAAACGCACGTGGCTCACATGGAGAGCGGCGACTTCTACGGCAGCGAGCAGTCTGTTGTGGTAGATAAAGCGACAGATGTACGCATTGAGTTTGTTGGCGCTAACGGCGAAACAAAAGTACTGAAAGAGAAAGTGGCGCTGAAAGCAGGAGAGGTAATGGATTCTTCTGTGATGCATGTAAAGGAACTGAACGCCTTCTTTGAAAAAGCAATTGCCGAGGCGAAGGAGCAAGGTATACTTTTATCGCTGCACCTGAAGGCTACTATGATGAAGGTGTCTGACCCTATCATGTTTGGCCACGCGGTTAAAGTTTTCTTTAAAGACGTGTTTGAGAAGCACGGCGCTACATTTAAAGAAATCGGCGTTGACGCGAACAACGGTCTAGGCGATGTGTACAACAAAATCAAGAGCCTGCCAGAAGATAAGCGTGCTGAAATAGAAGCTGACATCAAAGCGGAGTATGCGAAGCGTCCTGAACTGGCGATGGTAAACTCTGATAAAGGCATCACTAACCTGCACGTACCAAGCGATGTGATCATCGACGCATCTATGCCTGCAGCAATCCGTTCTTCAGGCAAAATGTGGGGCCCGGATGGTAAACTACACGACACAGTGGCTATCATACCTGATCGTTCTTATGCCGGTATTTACCAAGAGGTGATCAAGTTCAACAAAGAGAACGGAGCCTTCGACCCAACAACGATGGGTACAGTGCCGAACATCGGTCTGATGGCGCAGAAAGCAGAAGAGTATGGCTCACATGACAAAACTTTCGAGATGACTGCCGCTGGTACTGTACGCATGGTAGATGCTGACGGAAACGCGCTGATGGAGCAGAAAGTAGAACAGGGCGATATTTTCAGAGCTTGCCAGACGAAAGACGTAGCGATTCAGGACTGGGTGAAGCTGGCGGTAACAAGAGCCCGCATTACGAATACGCCTGCAATCTTCTGGCTTGACCCGCAGCGCGCGCACGATGCCAACCTGATCAAGAAAGTAGAGAAGTACCTGCAGGACCACGACACAAACGGCTTGGAGATTAAGATCATGTCTCCGGTTGAGGCTATGCGCTATACGTGCGAGCGTGCTAAAGCTGGTAAAGACACTATCTCAGTAACTGGTAACGTGCTGCGCGACTACCTGACGGACCTGTTCCCGATCATCGAGTTAGGCACAAGTGCTAAAATGCTGTCTATCGTTCCGTTGCTGGATGGCGGTGGCCTGTTCGAAACAGGTGCCGGTGGATCTGCACCAAAGCACGTAGAGCAGTTTATTGAAGAGAACTACCTGCGTTGGGATTCTCTTGGCGAATTCCTGGCACTGGCAGTATCGCTGGAAGACCTGGCTTACAAAACCAACAACGATAAAGCAAAGGTACTGGCTGAGGCCTTGAACAAAGCAAACGCTGAGTTCCTGGAGAAAGACAAATCGCCTTCTCGTAAAGTAGGCGGCATCGACAACCGTGGTAGCCATTTCTACCTGGCGCTGTACTGGGCTCAGGCGCTAGCCGAGCAAAACGATGATCAGGAGCTGAAGGAGCGTTTCTCTAAACTAGCAAAAGAACTAGGCGAGAACGAGCAGAAAATCGTTGACGAGCAAATCGCAGCACAAGGCAAGCCTGTTGACATCGGTGGTTACTTCCACCCAGATGAAGAAAAGACAAGCAAAGCCATGCGCCCAAGCGAGACGCTGAACAACGCTTTAGCCAGCTTCTAATCTGAAGTATAAAGTATAAAAAGGAAAGGCTGCCTGAGAGATCGGGCAGCCTTTCCTCTTTATACTTTTGCTTGTCCTTGACACTCCGTATGCCGCAAGTTTAGCGGAGCGTAACTTGTGGCTATGTATGATGCCAGTTTGTAACTGGTGCATAACTAAAACTGAATCTTTGCCAGTTACAAACTGGCACTATATTATACCACCAGTTACCGCTGCGCTCAAACTGGCGGTATGGTTAGCTTAGAAGTATGATATCAACCATGCCCTTCTCACCTGCATAGTCTATTGCACTGCTATAGGGATAATTCTGCGGCTCCCACACGAAACCAGCTTCCACAGGATTTTGATGGATGTAATCTAGCTTCTGCTCTATTAGAGAATTTGAATTTAGCTCGATAGGCTGGTTGTGCTGCTGCCAAAACTGAAAAGTCTGATTGTTGCTGTTTAGCCTTCCGGCACGCTCAAACATCCAGAGCATCCATTCCTTACGACTTTCCTGCGGGTTATCGGCAATAGCTTTGAGTATAGTTTTAGAGGTGTGCTTTTTAAGGTCGCGGATAATACCTGACTGGTTTTCTGTTGTGAACCAATAATAAGATGAACGTGATTGGACATAAGGCACCAGGCGTACACTTCTAAGCCTTTGTTCCGAACACAGTAGTTCAGGCTATCAACTACAATGGCCTTATAGGCAGGTCTGGTAAAGACATCTATCCAATTTACAGTGGCAAATGAAATGAAGTGCAGTTGGCTCTGGTCGTTGATCTTGTAGTTTCGGCTCATGATAATCTATACGAATACACACGAACATACCGCCAGTTTGAGCGCAGCGGTAAAGGTAGTTGGTATGAGGCCCGTTTGTAACTGGCACTAATCCACATTTATTCTTTCGCCAGTTACAAACTGGCATCATACGTAGCCACAAGTTGCGCGGCATGGCAGGTTGCAGCCCTTCTACCAACAACCTTTCCCGCACAACGCTGTTACAGCAAAGGAACAGAGAGGCAAGTATGGAAATTGAAAATACAGCACAGCAGGCAACAATAGTACTAGCGGGAGCCACCGGTGACCTAGGTGGCCGTATCGCCCAGGCGCTTCTGGAGCGTGGGGCAAATGTGAGGGTACTGGTGCGACCTAGCAGTAACAAGGAGAAAGTAAAGGCACTAAAGCGGGCGGGTGCCAGTATTTATGAGGTTGATTTTCATAATGCAGCTGAGTTGGCAAAGGCTTGTGAGGGTGCTAGCTGTGTTGTTTCTGCATTATCGGGGCTGCACTATGTAATGGTGGGCATACAGAAGCTGCTATTGGATGCAGCCGTAACTGCTGGAGTGCCACGATTTATACCTTCTGATTTTTCGATAGATTTTACAAAGCTCCCTTACGGCAACAACCGCAACCTTGACTTGCGGAAGGAGTTTACAGAACGTCTTGATAAAGCCCCTATTGCGGTTACTTCTATCCTGAATGGCATGTTCACAGACTTGCTGACGGGGCAAGCGCCGGTTGTGCTTTTCCCAATAAAGAGGGTGATGTACTACGGCGATCCAAACCAACTCATGGATTTTACTACTATTCAGAATACAGCTGATTATACTGCGGCTGCGGCCCTTGATCCGGCCACGCCACGGTACCTTCGCATTGCAGGCGACGTACGCAGTGCCGAAGGGTTAAAAGAAGCTGCCAGCCAAGTAACCGGAGAAGAGTTTAAGCTGCTTCGGGTTGGTGGAGTAGGTATGCTTACGACTATCAGCAACATCACGAAAGCCCTTACTCCTAAAAGTAAAGAGGTGTTTCCCGCTTGGCAAGGCATGCAGTACATGCGCGATATGTTCAGCGGCTTACCAAAGCTGAAGCCCTTGGATAATGATCGCTACCCGGAGATTAAATGGACCAGTGTAACCGAAGTACTTGAAAAGCGATAACTGGAAAGACATTACAGGTTATACACTGTATGCTTGTATTTCTTATGCAACCAGCTGCTCTTACATTAGCTGGCGCGAGCTTGCAGCTCGTGCCTTCTCTTATGAATAACTGGGCAGTACGAGCTACAAGCCCGCACTAGCATAAAGCAAAAGGGGGCAGCCATACTTGGCTGCCCCCTTCGTTTTTAAGTCTAGCATCTAAGTACTAGCATCTAAAGTCTAACCTTAGTATCCAAAAAGCTCTTCCAGCTTCAGCTGCTTTACCTTTCCGTACTTCTCCAGAGCCTTGAAGTTCAGCTTGTCTTTTGAGCCGATCACAAGTATAGCCTGTGGCTGGGCCTTTACATATTTCTGCTGGAACTCCTGCAGTTGGTCAAAGGTCATGCTGTTGGCGCTTTGGTACACATCCTGGCGGATATCGTAGTTCAGGCCAAGCTTTTTTGCGCGCTCGTAGTCGAACAGGATGCCTGCTTTGGTGATGCGCTCCGTAGAGATGCTGTTGCGCAAGGAGGCGCGTGCGTTCTGGAAGTTGGCATCAGCGAGCGGCATGTCCGTCAGCAGGGTTTGCATGCCGGCCATGGCCTCCTCCAGCTTATCAGACTGTGCCCCGATGTACGAGATCAGGTAATTGGCGCGGCCTTTCTTCGTGGCGGGGCTGTAATAAGAGTAGGTAGAGTAAGCCAGTGCTTTAGACTCGCGCAGGTCCTGGAACACGATGCCGCCCATGTACTCGTTGTACAGCCTTACCACAGGCACAATATCCTTGTTATAAGGCACAGACTTGCTCAGGAACAGCATCTCGGCCTGTACCATATCGTAATCCGCCCAGTAAACGGTTGGCTCTTTGAAGTCGATCTCGGCATACACCTTCTCAGCAGGTACCGGCTTCAGGGTGGCTGGTACGGTGTGTCCCTCGTTCAGCGCGGCAATCAGGTTGTCGGTTTCACGTGGACCATAGTACAGCACGCGGTGCTCATAGGTAGGAATGCTCTTGATGATGCTTACCAGCTCCTGCGGTTTCACGGCCTTCAGCTCCTTCTCGCTTAGCAGCGTGTTGAACGGGTTCTTTTTGCCGTACTTGGCATAGTTAACCATGGCCTGCTGCAGAATGACGCCCTTGTTTTTCTTGGCGTCGGCACGCGCCTTCAGCATGCCCGCCACCATGTCGTTCAGGGCCTGCTGGTTTGGTTTGGCGTTTGCCAGCACACTCTCAAACAGGTTCAGGCCCTGCTCAAAGTTTTCGTCAAGACCTGTCAGGCTCACGTACACCTGGTCGCCGGAAGAGAACACGTCAAACGAGGTGCCCAGCTTGTAGAACTCCTTCTGAAGCTCTTCTGCCGTGTACTTATCGGTGCCCAGGTACTTGAGGTAGTTCACGGCCATCCCCAGTTTCTGGTCGTTATTGGTGCCCATGTCCAGGATGTAGTAGAGCTGGAACAGGCCATTGTCCTTGTTCTGGGTGTACAGCAGCGGAATATCCTGCTTCAACTTTGTCTCCACCAGGTCTTTGGTGTAGTCGACAAACACAGGCTGTAGCGGCTGCACATCCTTCGCCATAAACTCTTTGTAGTAGTCCGACTGCGCATCGCGGTTAACGGCTACCGGCGTAATGGCGGGCTTTTCTACCTTCTGCGCGTTCGGGTCTTTGCCGTTGCGCTTGTACACCAGCACATAGTTGTTGTTGAAGTACTTTTTGGCCACATCCATTACCTCCTGCTTTGTGATGCGGGCAAACTCGTCGCGGCGGTTCACAAACTTCTGCCACGGCATGTCATAGATAAAGGCTGTCACGAAGGCATCTGCACGGTCGCTGTTGTCTTCGTAGGCTTTCATGGTGTTGATCTTGTCGTTGTTCACCACCGCCTGCATCAGCGACTCATCAAAGGCCCCTTTCTTGATCATATCAAGCTGCTGCAGCAAGAGGTCGCGCACCTGGTCCAGCGACTGGCCCTGGCGTGGCATGCCCGTCATCCGGAAGGTGCCGTAGTCTTTCATGGGGGTGTCGTACGCATACGATTGCAGCACCTTCTGCTGCTGGTTCAGGTTCAGGTCTATCAGGCCCGCCTGTCCGTTGTAGAGCAGGTTGCTGATCATCTGCACCACCAGCGCCTCGCGCTCGTTAATGCCCGGCGTGCGGTAAGCAAGCGATACGCTTTCGGCGTCAGGGCCCAGCACTTCGCGCACAATCGGCTGCTGGATCGGCTGCTCCTGTGCCACGGTAAAGCTCGGCACCTGGCGCTCCTCAATGCCCCCCCAGTACTTGTCAATCAGGCGGATGGTCTGGTCAAAGTCAATGTCTCCGGACATAGCAATGGCCATGTTGTTGGGCACATAATACTTGTCGAAGTAGTTTTTGATGGCTGTAACAGACGGGTTCTTCAGGTGCTCAACGGTACCGATGGTTGTCTGCGTGCCGTACTGGTGCGTCGGGAAAAGCTCGGTGTTGATCACCTCGGCTACTTTGCGCCCGTCGCTGTCCAGCGTGCGGTTTTTCTCCTCGTACACTGCCTCCAGCTCCGTGTGGAACAGGCGCGGCACCATCTCCTGGAAGCGGTCTGCCTCCAGCTCCAGCCAGCGCTCCAGCTGGTTGCTCGGGATGTCGTTGGTGTACACCGTCTGGTCTACCCAGGTATAGGCGTTCGTGCCTTTCGCGCCGATAGCCGTCAGTAGTTTATCGTACTCGTTGGCGATGGCATAGGTCGCGGCTACGCCGGAAACAGAGTCGATCTGGTGGTAAATCTGCTTGCGGGCAGCCTCATCCGAGGTGTTTCTGTACTTCTCGTACAGCGCCTCGATCTTGGCCAGTTCCTCCTGCTCTTTCTGCCAGTCGGCCGTGCCCAGCTGGGTAGTGCCTTTAAACACCATGTGCTCCAGGTAGTGGGCCAGGCCGGTGGCATCGGCAGGGTCGTTTTTGCTTCCGGCACGCACGGCAATAAAAGTCTGGATGCGCGGGGCCTCCTCGTAGTCCGACAAGTATACCTTCAGGCCGTTGTCCAGGGTATAGATGCGGGCGTTTAGCGGGTCACCGGGCACTGTTTCGTAGGTGTACTCTTTCTCGGCAGGAGCCGTGGAGGCAGCCGCCGTCGCGTCGGTGGCAGACTGCTGTTGGTATGTCTCGTTCTTGCACTGCGTGAATGTGAGGCCCAGCGCAAGCAATAACAAAGAGGAACCTCTTTTTATAGCCATAGTTTTGATTGTAGTTTACTTATAAATATAGTGTAAATTTTAATTTAATGAAACTTTGAGCACCGGTTAGTTAGCTGCCTGAACTGGCGTAGCGGCTGCCGGTGCGGGCCTGCAATTAGTTTCTGCAGCCGTTGCCCGGTATAACTCCTGCGCTGCAGGTAAAAGCTGCTCCTGCCCATAAAGCAGCCGCCCCTTCTCCTAAAGAAAAGGGGCGGCTGCTTTGTACGTATGCTGCCTTGTGTCTTAAAAATCAGCATCGAGGCCGAAACGCTGCTTCAGGTCTACGAGCACGGGGTACTTTTCGGCAAGGTAGTTAAACTTGTCTGCTGACGTGTAGAGCTTGCGGCCCTCGTCCTGCGGCTCCACCACCTCGGCGGTCAGCTTTATACTTCTGTTGCCCAGCTGCTGCTTCAGCTCCCGCAGGATGTCCGGGCGAAGCGCCGTGAACTGGTCCATCATTACGTGGTTCTCCAGGTGAAGTATAACCTCGTTTTCGGGGCCGATGTGGTACTGGCGGTTGAGGAGCGTAAACTCCATCATGTTCTCGGCTTTCTTGCGGCGCAGGATGGCATGCCACACATTCTTTAGCCTTGCCTCGTCTACCGGCACAACGGCGCCATAGTTCGTGTCTTCCTCCTCTTCGGCTACGGCTACCTCGGCCACAGCGGCCTGTGGGCTCTGGAGGTCCTTCAGGCTCGGCAGCTTGCCTAGCTTCTTTGGGGGCGGCAGCTGCAGGCCTGCCCGCGGTTTATCCGGGGCAGCGGCAGGCATAGGGGGCGCCACTGCCTTCGGTGGCGAGATGTGCGCATCGGGCGTTACTTCCTGCTGCTTCGGAGGCTGTTGCAGGCCCTCCGACGGCAGGCGGTTCTGCTCATGGGGCTGCTGCAGCCGCTCCGACGGTACTGTGCCGGGGCTAGGCTGCTGCATGTCCTGCGATGGAACAGCGGCAGGGGCATGCGGTGCTTGCATGGCTGCTGCTGGTGTAGTGGCACCTGCTGAACCGGTAGCGGCTGGCGCCGGAGCCGCTACCTTAGCTTTTTTTGACCCTTCTCCCTCCTGGGCAAAACTCAGGGCTGCATTCAGGTGCGCCATCTTCATCAGGCACAGTTCCACGTGCAACCGCTGGTTTTTGCTGCTCTTGTAATTGGTGTCGCAGGTGCTAACCAGGTTCAGCCCGGAAAGCAGGAACGATACGCTGGCTTTCTGCGACTGCTCGGCATACTTGGCCTTGATGTTATCCGACACCTCCAGCAGCTGCACCGTTTGCGGGTCTTTGCATACCAGCAGGCTACGGAAGTGCTCGCCAATGCCGATCAGGAAGTTGTGGGCGTCGAACCCGTTCTTCAGAATCTCGTCGAACAGCAGCAGCGAGCCCGACAGCTGCTGTGTTAGCAGGTGGTCGGTCAGGCGGAAGTAGTAATCATAGTCCAGGATGTGGAGGTTCTCCACCGTAGACTTGTAAGTAACGTTGCTGCCCGAGAAGGTCACCATCTGGTCGAAAATCGACAGGGCGTCGCGCAGGGCTCCGTCGGCTTTCTGTGAGATCAGGTGCAGGGCGTCTGGCTCGGCCTGTATACTTTCTTTTTGGGCGATGCTGCCCAGGTGGCGCACCATGTCCTCGATCCTGATCCGGTTAAAGTCGAAGATCTGGCAGCGCGAAAGTATGGTCGGGATGATCTTGTGGCGCTCTGTGGTGGCCAGGATGAAAATGGCATAGGAAGGCGGCTCCTCCAGCGTCTTCAGAAAAGCGTTGAAGGCCTGGTTCGAGAGCATGTGCACCTCATCTATGATATAGATCTTGTACTTGCCCGTTTGCGGCGCGTAACGCACCTGCTCCACCAGGTTCCGGATATCCTCCACCGAGTTGTTGGAGGCGGCATCGAGCTCATGGATGTTAAACGAGCTGTTGCTGTTAAAGCTGCGGCAGGATTCGCACTCGTTGCAGGCTTCTATCTCCGGGGTGATGTTCTGGCAGTTGATGGTCTTGGCCAGGATACGGGCACAGGTGGTTTTGCCCACCCCGCGTGGCCCGCAGAAAAGAAAGGCCTGCGCCAAATGGTGGCTGCTGATGGCGTTCTTAAGGGTATTGGTTATATGATGCTGCCCCACCACGCTGTCGAACGTGGTCGGACGGTATTTACGCGCTGATACTACAAAATTTTCCATTACTACAAAGATAATCAATCCGAAGCTGAGATGGGAGTGCTTTTATCCAGTACTTATCCAGATACTTATCCACCAATCACTGTAAGTATAACAGTAGGTGTATGGCGTTTGGTTTGGTTCCGGGTCCTGTAAAAGGAAGCTTTTTGGAGCAGGGCGGTTATGAGCAGGCAAAGGAGTGGGGAAGCACGGTAGGGCAGGCGCAACAGGCGCTGCTTGTGCTGGTTTGTTAAATTGGACTATAGTGGTGCCGGAAAGTTGTGATAACATTGGGGTTTACACAGCGAAGTACAAGCCGTGTTGCGTGTTTATGGTGTGTAACAGCTGTGTGAAGCTTGTTTGTATCCGTATATATAGATGTTCTGTAGCTGTATGTAAGGTAGGTGTAAAATAGAAATAAAGCAATAGGTGAAATCGTGTTTTTGGCTATAACTATACTTTAATACAGGACGTACACAGTTGAATTAATCCTAGTTAAACTATATCCTGTCAAAATTATGGGCAAAAATCTACGCGCGTACACGCGGCTGGCTCTTGTAGTGGCCATGCTGTTCGGGAGCATTGTTTCTTATGGCCAGGGAAACAGCAAATCCGAGAAAAAACAAGTGCCACAGGCTGCGCTTGATCACATCAAAAAAAACAAGCAGAAACTGGAGGTAACCGAGGAAGACATTGCGGACCTGGAGCTGAGCAGCGAAACGCAGAGCAAGAAGAGCGGCGTGAAGCACCTCTACGTCAAGCAGCTGTACAAGGGCATCGAAATCCACGGGGCCGTCAGCAACATCAGTATGGGAAAGGACGGCCGGGTGATTACCATGGGCAACCGCTTCCACAAAGAAGTGGGCAAGAAAGTAAAGGCAAGCCAGGCGCAGCTGGATGCGGAGAGAGCCGTTATGGCCGCTGCCAGGTACCTGAACACCTCCCTGAAAGAGCCGCTTAAAGTACAGGAGAAGAGCTCCGGGCCCAACAAGGCGGTTACCTTCTCGAAGGGCGGCATCTCGCTGGAGCCCATCACGGCCAAGCTGATCTACCAGCCTATGGAGGACGGCAGCCTGAAGCTCGCCTGGGAAGTAGCCATTTACACGCTGGACGCACAGGACTACTGGCTCCTGCGGCTGGACGCCGACTCCGGAAAGGTGCTGGACAAGGACAACCTGGTGGCCCACTGTAACTTTGAGAACAACGGCCCGGAGGGCAGGGCGCTGCACGAGAGCCACAGCCCGCAAGCGGCCATTCCGTTTGCCCCTGAGGCAGTGGTAGCCGCCGCACCACTGGCTGCTAACTACTATAACGTCTACCCGATGCCTGCCGAAAGCCCTAACCACGGTAACAGGGTGCAGGTAAGCAACACCGCCGCTGACCCCGTCGCCTCTCCGTACGGCTGGCACAAAGTTGGGGCAAACACCTACAATACCACCCGGGGCAACAACGTGTTTGCCTACGAGGACCCGGACAACACCGGCTACGTGGGCGCTGCGCAGGAGGTGTACGGCTACAGCCCGGACGGCGGCTCAGAGCTGGTGTTCGATTTTCCGGTGGATTTTACCAAAGCACCCGTTACCTACCGCGACGCGGCTATTACCAACCTGTTTTACTGGAACAACCTGGTGCATGACGTGTGGTACCAGTACGGCTTCGATGAAGAAAGCGGAAACTTTCAGGCCGACAACTTCGGCAAGGGCGGTACGGCAGGCGACCACGTGATGGCGGAGGCGCAGGATAGCCGCAACATCCCGGCTACCCGGAACAACGCCAACTTCGCCACCACACCTGAGGGGCAGCGCCCCAGAATGCAGATGTACCTGTGGAGCGGCCTCCCGGACCAGGATATGTTTAGAGTGGCCTCGCCGGCAAGTATAGCCGGTAGCTACCCTGCGGTGCAGGCGGTTTTTAGCAAGCCGCTGAACTCCACCCCGCTCACCGGTAAGCTGGTGCTGGTAAACGATGGCTCTGCCAACCCGGCTGAGGGCTGTGCCGCTTTGGTAAACGCTGCCGAGGTAGCAGGCAACATCGCTGTTATCTACCGGGGCTCCTGTGGCTTTGCCGTCAAGGCCGAGCTGGCACAGGCCGCAGGAGCGGTTGCGATGCTGGTTATCAACAACACTTCCGGCGCACCGATAGCAATGGGAGGTACTCCTACTGTGCCTATCAACATACCTGCCGTGATGGTGAGCGACGTAACCGGTGCCAGTATAAGGGCGCAGCTGGACGGCGGCCAGGAGGTAAGCATCGTGCTGAAGGATGATGGCTCCGGCCCGGAAGTGGACGGTGACCTGGACAACGGCATTATTGTGCACGAGTACGGCCACGGCATCTCTAACCGCCTGACAGGCGGGCGCCTGCTGGTTAACTGCCTTAACAACGCCGAGCAGATGGGCGAGGGCTGGAGCGACTGGTTTGGCTTGATGATGACCATAAAACCGGGCGACACAGCGGAGAAGAGCAGGGGGATAGGCACCTACGCCAGCCTGGAGCCAACCACAGGGCAGGGAATCCGCCCTGCGCCGTACTCCCCTGACTTTACGGTGAACGGCTTTACGTACGGCGCAACCAACAACACGGCTATCAGCCAGCCGCACGGGATAGGCTTTGTGTGGGCTACCATGCTGTGGGACATGAGCTGGGCGCTGATCGAAAAGTATGGCTACGACGAGGATATCTACAACGGCAGCGGAGGCAACAACATAGCCATGCAGCTGGTAATCGACGGGCTGAAGCTGCAGGAGTGCAGACCGGGCTTTGTAAACGGCCGCGATGCCATACTGCTGGCCGACAGGATAAACAACGGCGGTGCGAACCAGGAGCTGATCTGGAGCGTGTTTGCCAAGCGTGGCCTGGGCTTTAGTGCCAGCCAGGGGTTAAACACCAGCAGAACCGACCAGGTAGAAGCTTTCGACTTGCCAGCTTCTTATGCTTGCGCTACCCCGCTGACGGTTACGGCTGTGCCTATGTCTGACGTTTACACAGGCGGTGTCGCTACGAACCTGTACCTGGGCTACGGCCCGCAGCAAGTGACCCTGCAGGCAAGCGGAGACGCAACAAACAGCTACTCCTGGAGTGGCAACGGGGAAAGCGGGCTGAGCGATAAGTACATTGCCAACCCGGTGTTTACGCCTACACAGGCAGGTACGTACACCTTTACTGTGGAAGCAGTTAACGAGGAGCAGTGCACCAAGCAGGCAACCATCGTTATAAATGTGGTGGATGTGCGCTGCGGCGATAAAAAGAAGCGTGATAAGGTACTGGTGTGTGTGCAGGGAGCGAGCAACTGCGTGGACCCTAACGCGGTGCCAGCCTTGCTGGCCAGCGCAGGGGCCAGGTTGGGTGACTGCAGCATGAGTATCAGCGTACCGGCTACTGCGGTTGCTGCCACTGGTTTAGACGATGCCAGCGATATTGCCGTGAGCTATCCGAACCCGTTCTCCGAGAGTACCACCATCAGCTTTAAGGCAAAAGAGTCGGGTTACACAGTGCTGCGCGTGTATGATCTTACCGGCCGTGTGGTAGAAACCCTGTTCGAAGGAAACGTCGAAAGCGGGGTGACTTACAACCACAGCTTTAAGGCAGCAGGCAGGAAAAGCGGCGTGTATGTTTACAGAATCATGAATGGTGGCACGACCCGCTCAGGCACCATGTTGCTGATGAAGTAAGCCGCCTCCCTAACCTTTAAAAAGCCCGGCCACAGCAAGTACGCTGTAGCCGGGCTTTTTTGTCAAGGTTTGTATGCCACACTAAAAGTAAAGGCAGCCCTATCAGCGGCTGCCTTTACTTTTAACGCGGTGCAGTTACAGGATTAGTACTGCTTTCCAGGGTGCGATTTGGTCTGTGCATCTTCCACAGCCTCTTCGCCGGTAACGTTGCCTTCAGGCCCGTCGGTGCCCTCCGACATGTTTTTCTTCATCTTCATCATTTTCTCCGTCATCATCTTAATGCCTTCCGCCACTCTGCGGCCGTAGTCCTCGTCAGCCTGGGTAAAATACTCTACCATCTTATCCTGGATGCGCTTATCGCAGGAGGCCAGGTCGTTGGAGAGGTTGTTGATCAGCTCATCGCGTTCCCAGTCTTCAAAGTTGCGGTACGTGTCGCCTGCCTGGCCGAAATGGTTGGTGCGGTCTATGTGCTGGCGTGTCAGGTTCGCCTCGTAGCGTGGCATGTAATCTTTGCCGGGCTTAGGCGCTTCTGATAAACCTCCTAAAACGGACGGCTCATAGTTGACGTGCTTGTTCTGGCCTGGGGCAAAGTCTGTTTTAAAGGCCATAGCACCACCGCGCTGGTTAGTATACACCTGCTTTTTAGGTGCGTTGATTGGCAACTGCAGGTAGTTGGCTCCCACACGGTAGCGCTGGGTGTCGGAGTAAGAGAAGGTGCGGCCCTGCAGCATTTTATCGTCTGAGAAGTCCAGGCCGTCTACCAGTACACCGGTGCCGAAGGCCGAAAGCTCCACTTCGTTGAAGTAGTCTTCCGGGTTTCTGTTCAGCGTCATTTTGCCGACCGGGTACCACGGGAACTGCTCTCGAGGCCACAGCTTGGTATCGTCCAGGGGATCAAAGTCCAGCTCCGGGTGTTCATCATCACTCATGATCTGAACGTTCAGCTCCCACTCCGGGTAGTCGCCGCGCTCGATGGCCTCGTACAGGTCTTGTGTGGCGTGGTTAAAGTTCTTGGCCTGGATTTCCTGGGCCTCTTTCTGGGTAAGATTGCGGATGCCCTGCTTCATCGGCTCCCAGTGGTATTTCACGAGCACGGCCTCACCGTCTGCGTTCACCCACTTATAGGTGTTCACGCCGGAGCCCTGCATCTGGCGGTATGTAGCCGGAATACCCCACGGCGAGTACAGGAAGGTAACCATGTGGGTCGCCTCCGGTGTGCCGGAGAAGAAATCGAAAATGCGCCCTGCGCTCTGAATGTTGGTGATCGGGTCCGGCTTCTGCGAGTGAATCAGGTCCGGAAACTTCATGGCATCGCGAATGAAGAAGATCTTAAGGTTGTTGCCAACCAAATCCCAGTTACCGTCTTCGGTGTAGAACTTCACGGCAAAACCGCGCGGGTCGCGTAGTGTTTCGGGAGAGCCGGATGGGTGGCCCACAGTGGAGAAGCGGACGAAAACCGGCGTTTGCTTTCCTTTTTCCTGAAACAGTTTGGCGCGGGTGTACTTGGAGATCGGGTCGTCGCCCACTTTTCCGTAGGCTTCGAACACCCCATGTGCACCGGCACCTCTGGCATGCACGACACGCTCCGGAACACGCTCCCGGTCAAAGTGCGAGATCTTTTCGATGAAGTGGTAGTTCTCCATGGTCGCAGGGCCACGGTTACCAACGGTTCGAATGTTCTGGTTATCGGTTACAGGGTGACCTTGGCGGGTAGTAAGTGTTCTTTTGTCGTCTGCACCGTTTCCTGAGGCTGCAGTGCTCTTGTTCTGGTTATCCTTCATAGCGCGTTGCCAGTTTGATTGGTTAGATAATGGTTTACACTATAGCTTTATACTCTATCTGGAAAGCTTTAGTTTATAGGTTTCATCTATGGTTTAACAGAGAAAGTTTATAATGTGCGCCCATAAAAGTAATATGCGTGCCCCAGCCGCCGCGTCACCCGAAACAAAAGGGAAAGAAACGCGCACAACTCTCCGCAAAGCTACCTGACAGGCTCATAGCCCCCGGGGATGCCCTGCCTGGAGAGCACGATCTGCCAGAGCTGGTTGTGGCGGGCCCGGAAGGAGCCGGCGCTGGAGAGCAGGTAATACTTCCACATGCGGTAAAACCGCTCCCCGTAACTGCCCTGGAGCTGGCCCCAGCTGGTGTCGAAGTTTTGGAACCAGGCCAGGAGCGTCGGGTCATAGTCGGGGCCGAAGTTGTGCCAGTCCTCCGCCACAAAAACATGCTCCATGGCCGCCCCGAGCTGTTTTACGGAAGGGATAAGGCAGTTTGGAAAGATGTAGGTGTTGGTGAACGGGTCGGCGGAGGTTCTGGAGTAGTTAACGCCAATCGTGTGCAGCAGGAACAGGCCGTTGTCCTTCAGGCAGCGCGCGGCGGTTTCGAGGTAGGTGCGGTGGTTCTTGTAGCCCACATGCTCGGCCATTCCGACCGATACCACATGGTCGAACTGCTCGTTCACATCGCGGTAATCCTGCAGGCGCAGCTCCACAGGCAAGCCTTTGCACAGCTGGCGGCCCAGCTCTACTTGCTCTTTCGATACCGTGACGCCTACTACCTCGGCACCGTACTTCTCGGCGGCAAACTTTGCGAAGCTGCCCCAGCCACAGCCGATGTCAAGCACCCGCTGGCCCGGTTGCAGCCGTATTTTGCGGCAGATCAGATCCAGTTTGTTTTCCTGCGCCTGGTCCAGGGTATCGGCACCTTTCCAGTAGCCGCAGCTGTAGGTCATGCGCTTGTCGAGCATTAGCTGGTACAGGTTGTTGCCGATGTCGTAGTGCCGCTGTGCGTTACGGACGGCCTTGCCTTTTGCCTGCATGTTCAGGAGCCTGGCCAGCAGCGTTTGCAGCACTGCTTTCCAGCCGAAGGCCGCTTGCTGGTAGAGGTTGGCGCGCAGTGCCCGGAAAATGAAGGCATCAATGCGCTCGCAGTCCCACCAGCCGTCCATGTAAGACTCGCCGAGCCCCAGTGTTCCCTGTGTTAATACCCGCTTATAGAACCTGGTGTCGTGCACCTGCAGGTCCCACGGGTCAGGGCCGTTTATTTTGACATCGGCCGCCGCTAAAACCTTCGCCACGGACTGCTGTAAGCCTGGTGTGCCCATCGTGCTGTTTGTGAAGTATAAGTTGTTTATATAGATGTGTTTATGCTTATACTTGCTATGAACGGAAGCAGGGGAGAATGGTTAAAAAAGGAAAGGCCGGCACAGCGCTTCGCAGTAGCTGCAGGGCACCAGGTGCCGGGGCCTCTTGCCGCGCGCAGCAGGCACAGACAGCGCTGAAAGTAAAAGAGAGAGCCGCGACAGCCTAAAGCGAGAGCCTAAACACCGTGCCTACGCCTTCTTTGCTTTCTACCTGTATGCTGCCCTTGTGCAGCAGCATAATGTGCTTGGCCAGGCTCAGGCCAATGCCGGAGCCGTCTTTGTGGGAGGTGAAGAAGGGGATGAAGATGCTCTCCAGCAGATCCTCCGGAATGCCGGCCCCGTTATCCTGTACTTCGATAACGGTCTTGCCGTTTTCCTGGCCTGCGGTAAGTATAACCTTTGGCTCCGGGCGCCCCAGTACGGCCCGCTTGGCGTTCAGGATCAGGTTGATGAGTACCTGCTCCAGCAGGTTCACGTCGCCGTAAAGCGTCAGGCCGGGTGGCGTTACGTGGCAGCGCAGTTCCACGCCAAGCTCCTCCAGTTGCGGCCGCATCAGGCCGGTTATACTTTTAAAGAGCTCCTGCACGTACACCGTCGTCAGCAGCAGCTCCTGCGATTTGCTCAGGTTGCGGTAGAAGTGGGCGAAGCGCAGCAGCCCTTCGCTTCGCTTTTTGATAATGGTGATGCCTTCTTCGGTATCCTGCAGCAGTTCCGGGTCCGGGGCGGCGGCTGGTTCCTGCGCGTACTTTTCCCGCTCCAGGTGCAGGTGGCGGCCCAGCGTGTCGGCCAGCGAGGCAATGGGAGCCACCGAGTTCATGATCTCGTGCGTCATCACGCGCAGCAGCTTTTGCCAGGCCTCTGTTTCGGTGGCGTCCACGGTGGCGCTTACGTTTTTAAGGGCAATCAGCAGCAGCTGGCGGCGCTGCATGGTAAAAGCCGTTGCCGATAAAAGTAGCTGAGACGTGCCCTCCTGCAGCTTTAGTTTGAGGAGCCGGCTGTGGCCCGGCTTTATCGTCTGTAGCGCCTCGTGCAGCAGGGGGTAGCGCGGCTCCAGGCTGTCGATGCTTTTGAGGTAGGGCAGGTGCAGGATCTTCCGGAACGCATCGTTTACCCACTCCACTTCCCCCGTCTCCTCGTCCACGGCCATAATGCCGGTGTCGATCATCCGCAGGATGGTTTGCATGTACTGGAACTGCGCCTCCTGCTCTATGTGCAGCTGCTTGTAGGTATTGTTGATGAGGTTAAAGGCATAGTGCAGCTGCCGCAAAGAGCTGTTGGTGGTGTGCTCGTTAAAGCGCTGCGAGAAATCACGCTGCTTCACCGCCTCCAGGAAGCGGGCCAGCTCGTTGTTGCTGCGGGTAACGTAGGATGCCAGCTCCCACAGCTGCGCCAGCATAACCAGTACGCCGGAGCTAACCTGCAGCCAGGTAAACTGCGCCAGGTAGTACACCGTCACGAACATCATGCCCAGCAAAAGTATAAACCGGACGAATAGCCCGAACTCGAGGCGCTTAAATATCATGCTTGTTCAGTCGGCGGTAGAGGGCGGTGCGGGTAAGGCCCAGCTCTTTGGCGGTGCGGGAGATGTTGCCTTTGTTCTTCTCCAGTGCCCGCACAATCGTTTCGCGCTCAATTTCGCTGAGCGGCACGGGTGTTTCCGGGGTGTAAGCGGCGGCAGGGGCAGCAGGCGCCATTTCCACTGGCGAAAAGCTGAAGTCCTGGGGCTGCAAAGTATGGCTCTCGGCAAGTATGATGGCCCGTTCCACAGCATGCTGCAGCTCGCGTACGTTGCCCGGCCAGCTGTGCTGCTTCAGTTTCTGCAAGGTGGCCGCAGCAAACTCAGGTACAGGTTTGTGGTTCTTCTGGGCGTACACTGCCGCAAAGTGGCGGGCCAGCAGCTCCACATCGCCGTGGCGCTGGCGCAGCGGCGGAAGCATAATCTCTACGGTGTTGATGCGGTAGATAAGGTCTTTGCGGAACTGGTTGCGGGCCGCCAGCTCATAAATAGGCTCGTTGGTGGCCGAAATCAAACGAATATCTACCGGCACAGGCGTGTTGGAGCCCAGCGGCGTTACCTGGCGGTTTTGCAGCACCGTGAGCAGCTTGGCCTGCATGGCCGGCGAAATATTACCGATCTCATCCAGGAACAAGGTGCCGCCATTTGCTGTCTCAAACCTGCCGGCTCTGTCTTCGCGGGCATCGGTAAAAGCGCCTTTCTTAGATCCGAACAGCTCGCTTTCAAATAGTGAGTCGGTGAGTGCCCCCATGTCTACGCTTACAAAAGGGTTGGCTGCCCGGAATGATTTCTCGTGCAGCGCGCGGGCCACCAGCTCTTTGCCGGTGCCGTTTTCGCCAAGTATAAGCACGTTGGCCTCGGTGGGTGCAATCTTCTCAATTTTGTAGAGCACCTCTTTGATGGCGTCGGACTCGCCAAGTATGCTGGTGCTGGTGTTTTTAGGCGGGGCGGCAGCGGTACGTGGCTTCTGTTGCCTCCTATCGAGGGTATGGTGCAGCGTTTCCAGCAGCTTATCGTTGTGCCAGGGCTTCACGATAAAGTCGGCGGCTCCCTCTTTCAGCGATTTGACGGCCAGCTCCACATCGCCGTAGGCGGTAATCAGTATAACTGAGGCGCCTTTGTCTCTCTCCAGGATCTGGCGCAGCCAGAAAAGCCCCTCGTTGCCCGTGTTCAGCGCGCTTTTAAAGTTCATGTCCAGTAAAATGGCATCGAACTTCTGCCGCTCCAGCAGGCCCAGCAGGTTCTCGGGGTTCTTTTCGGTAACTACTTCTTTTACCTCTGTCTTCAGTAGCATTTTCAGGGCGAACAGCACGTCCGTCTCATCGTCTACCACCAACACACGGGCATTCCTTACAGTGGCCATAGGGAGTAAAATTCTGGTTGAGAAACCGAATATACCAATTCTATCTGATAAAAATAAAACCAGGCAACGTTGGCCTAGGCGGGCGGGCGCGTGCTGTGTTTGTACCTGTAACGGAAGCGCACAGGTGTATCCCGTGCAGGTGTATCAAAAGCGTACACCTGCGCCTGGGGTTGTTTTGGTAAAATGCTTAAAAACAGAGTTTTGGGTTTTTGGCATCTTAATTTCTAGGAGGATTTGTGTACAGAGATATATTTCCTTAGAAAATTTTCAGCGCCACAAGCAACACCTAAAACTATGCTAAAGAACTACTTCAAAATGGCCTACCGCAACCTGATGCGGCACAAAGTCTTCTCGCTGATAAATGTGCTGGGCCTGGCACTCGGCATGACCTGTAGTATACTTATTTTGCTGTGGGTGCAGGATGAGGTGAGCTACAACCGCTTTCACAGGAACATCGATGACCTGTATCGGGTGATGGTTGTGCAGCATTATCCCGGAGGAGATGATTTTATAGGAGACGCAAACCCGGGGCCCTTAGCCGAAGCAATTGAAGAGGAGCTCCCGGAGGTAAAGCGGGCAGTTAGAATGACGAGCTGGGAGTGGAAGCAACTATTTGCTTATGAGGGGAAAGCTTTAAAAGTTAACGGCCGCTACACTGATGAGGAGTTCTTTGAGATGCTTTCTTTTCCGCTTTTACACGGAGATGCCCGGCACGTGCTAGCCGAACCAAACTCTGTGGTAATTTCGGAGAAGGTGGCGCGGCAGTTCTTTAGCTCCCCGGAAGAGGCGATGGGGAAGGTCTTTAAAATCGATAACAGCAAGAGCTATAAGGTAACCGGGATAATGGAGGACGTGCCCCAAAACTCTTCCATGCAGTTTGACTATGTGATGCCGGTAAGCGACTGGATTAACAGCCCCGGAAGCGAGTGGCTGATGAAGTGGGGCAACTATGCGCTGCGCACCTTTGTGCAGCTGCAGCCGGGCACCGACGTAGAAGAGTTCAACAAGAAGATCCGCACCGTTATCATCAACCACGAGAAGGAGTCAACGACAGAGGTGTTTGTGCAGGCCGTAAGCGACATGTATCTCTACAGCGATTTTCGGCCCGGTAAAGTTGGCGGCGGCAGGGTAGAAATGGTGCGGCTGTTTACGGTAGTGGCCATATTTATACTTGTTATTGCCTGCATCAACTTCATGAACCTGGCAACGGCCCGCTCGGCCAAGCGCGCCAAAGAAGTAGGCGTGCGTAAAGCTATCGGGGCGAACAAGGCGGCATTGGTTCGCCAGTTTATGGTGGAGTCGGTACTTATATCGGTACTGGCGCTGTTCGTGTCCGTGAACCTGCTAGGTATCCTGCTGCCCCACTTCAACGACCTGACCGGTAAGCTTATCGTGCTTGATTTTGCCGACCCATGGCTCCTGCTGATGCTCTTCGGCGTAGCAGTGCTAACGGGCGTGCTGTCTGGTAGCTACCCTGCCTTCTTCCTGTCCTCCTTCGACCCGGCGGTGGTGCTGAAAGGCACTGTGAAGCTAAGCAAGCGTGTCTCCGTGTTCAGAAAGGGCTTGGTGGTGTTCCAGTTTGTGCTTTCGGCGCTGCTGATCATCAGCACGTTGGTCGTGTACCTGCAACTGCACTTTATCCGCACTAAAAACATTGGTATGAACCGGGAAAACGTGGTGCTGCTGCCTATAGAAGGGGAGCTGAGTAAGCGCTACGATGTGATGAAAGAAGATCTGCTGAGGTTGCCCGGGGTAACAGAGGTTACCGCAGCAAATCAGAACCCTTTGATGGTCGGCAACTCCTCGGGTGGCATTGAGTGGGAGGGGAAAGACCCTAACACCGACATTTTGTTCAGCGTCCTAAAAACCGACTACGACTTTCTGGAAACAATGCAGGTGCAGCTAAAAGCTGGAAGAGCGTTTTCGGAGACGTTCGGCGCGGAGGAGACAAAGGCGATTATAAACGAAGAGGCTGCCAGGGTGATGCAGTTGCAGGAGCCTGTAGGGCAGTGGCTTAATGGTTGGGGCGATCGCTACACGATTGTAGGAGTCGTTAAAGACTTTCACACCAGCTCTGTGCACGCGCCTAAGCAGCCGCTTGTCATGATGCTGAACCGAGAGGAAGTAACCACAATTTTAGTACGCATTGCTTCCGGGCAAACGGCCGAGGTGCTGCCTGCCATGGAGAGCGTACTGAAAAAGCATAATCCGGCCTATCCCTTTGAGTACCACTTCCTGGATGAAGATTTTGAGAAGATGTACAAAGCAGAGGCTGTAATGGGCCAGCTAACGAAGTATTTTGCGGGCATTGCCATCTTTATCTCCTGCCTTGGCCTTTTTGGGCTAGCCTTATTCACGGCAGAGCAGCGCACCAAAGAGATAGGCGTGCGCAAAGTACTGGGAGCCTCGGTAGCAAGCATCGTTTACTTGCTCTCCAAAGACTTCCTGAAACTGGTGCTCATCGCCAACCTGGTCGCGCTGCCGCTGGGCTGGTACTTTATGAGCGGCTGGTTAAACGACTTTGCTGACCGCACTGATTTAAGCTGGTGGATCTTTGCGGTGGCCTTTACTGCTACCATCATCATTGCCATTCTTACCCTCAGCTTCCACGCCATTAAAACCGCTATCGCTAACCCGGTTAATTCACTCCGATCCGAATAAAGCAAAAGAAAATCTACTACTACAAAATAAAACTATAAACACATGATTCCTCAACTTAAAGCCTTGCCCCTTGCCGCTGTTATGCTGGTGGGTGGTGCAGCAATAGTACAGGCACAGCAGTTGCCAACCATCAAATCTAATGTGGAAAGCATTAGCTATGTACTCAACGGTACCGACAGGCACCCTGATTGGAAAATCTCGCCGAACCTGAAGCCGGACAGGCTGGAGGTGGAGTGCAAGCAGAAGAAGACCAAAGTCTCTTTTGTGACGGATGTTGACTCGATTGAATTTAACATCAAAGTAGGGGACACCGTGCAGTTTTACGTGCAGCAGGCAGGCCGGGAAAAAGCGCTGACAGAGATTGTTGGGTTGCCTAAAAACGTGAACTTCTCGAAGAAGTATATCCGTGAGAACGAAGGGAAGTTTGCGGTAGAGGTGCCGGAGGTGCATGAGCTGGCCAACATCCTGGTCGCTATTTCTACGGTAGGGCAGCAGGACTCTAACATGGTAGACATGACCACGCCCTACTACAAAGAGGTGATGGCGCACTTCGCACCATACAAAAACCACCCGGTAATGGAGGTGGTGAACAAGCACATTACCAAGCCCTTCGATAACAACAGCTACTGGTACTACTACGCCATGAAAATGAACGCCTGCGCGTACTCGTTCGACAAACAGGACAAGATCAAGAACGATGGTGTTATCCTCAAGATGGGGTTTGGTAACCAGGCTGATCCTATTGTAGCTAACCTCGCCTTGATTGAGGACTTTGCCAAGAAATCTAATTTCAGAGCGTTTTATCAGCAGCACCAGCCATATTATAACGAGTTGTTGCAGACTTACCGCACGCAAAACCCGATAGACCAGATGCAGGCCTGGCTGGAGAGCAAGTTTAAATTTAAGTATGGGAATTACCGCGTTACGTTCTCCCCGTTGATAGGTGGCGCGCACTCTACCAACCGCTTCGAAGATAACGGCTTTAATCAAACGATAATGTTTGTGCGCAGGGCTGACCTTGAGCCTACGTATAACGAGAAGGTAAACGAGATGCGCAACTCGCGTGTGGTGTTTACAGAGATCGACCACAACTTCATAAACCCAGTTTCGGAAAAGTATTTAGCACAGATAGACGAGGTGTTTGCCGACAGGGCAAAGTGGGTGAACGAAGTACAAGGCACCAGCGCCTACAGCTCTCCTTACAACGTGTTCAATGAGTACATGACCTGGGCGGTTTACTCGCTCTACTGCCTGGATAAGTTCTCTGCCGAGGATAATGCCTCTTTTATCCCTACCATGGAGTGGCAGATGGAGAACAGCCGCGGCTTTAAGAGGTTCGGGGACTTTAACCGGCAGCTCATCTCGCTCTACAAGGCAAACCCAAACATCAGCATGGATGAGTTGTACACCCAAATGCTAAGCTGGAGCAGAAACTTGCAGGCAAAGCTATAGCTGAACAAAAGCAGATGCTTTCCATTGTATCAAAGGCTTGGGAGCATCTGCACATTCATACTTTACCAGGCAGTAAAAGAGCACATTTACTGCATCCCTGCTGCTCTTCAACAAATCACAAATCTTGCAACCAATCAACAACTTGAAATGAAACTGACCCAAATTCCTTTCATTCTTCTACTTCTCTTGTGCGCTAACTTCGCCTATGCCCAAACCTGTGACTGTGAGTCTAACTTTGAGTGGGTGAAAAAGACGTTTGAAGAGAATGATGCCGGGTTTCGTTATGCCCTGGAGCAGAAAGGAACACAAGCCTACGAAGACCATAACAAGCGGACGTTAGCCAAAGTAAAGGCTGCCAAATCTCTCCCCGACTGTACGCCTATTCTATACGAGTGGCTGAAGTTTTTTAGGTCGGGCCATATCTCCATCCAACTGAAAGAAAACAGCAATAGCAACGCTACTGCCTCACAAACCAGCTTTGATAACTGGGAAACGCTGAAGGTAGATGTGCCGAAGTTTGAAAAGTACCTGGAGAAAAAGAAGCAGCACGACTACGAAGGAATATGGGTATCAGAACCGTACAAGGTAGGCATCAAGAAAGTGAAGGACGACTATATTGGTTTTATCATAGCGTCAGGTGCCGATACTTGGAAGAAAGACCAGGTGAAACTAAAAATCTCTACCAAAGATGGAAAGACAAAATCGACCTTCTACATGCGAGACCACAGTGCGGTGGAGTCCGACAATGTTGAAATGCTTGGCAAAAATGTACTGCAGCTCGGAAACTCTACGCTGAAAAGGGTGCTTCCGAAACTGGAGGATGAGAAAGAAATGGCAGACTATTTAAAATTGGTAGCAGCAAAAAAGCCTTACCTGGAAAGCCTGAACAGCCAAACGCTTTACATTAGAATCCCTTCTTTCAGGATGGAAAACAAGAAAGCCATAGACAGCCTGCTGCTGGCAAACAAGGACAAGCTACTGCAAACGGAAAACCTGATACTCGACATCAGAAGCGGAACCGGTGGCAGTGATGCCAGCTTTGCCGAGATCCTGCCGTTTATCTATACTAACCCAATCAGAACAGTTGGTGTTGAGTTTCTGTCCACGAAGCTAAATAACCAACGCATGCTCGACTTTGCCAATGACCCTAAGTATGGCTTAAGCGAAGAGACTATGAAGTGGGCAAAAGAGGCTTATGGAAAGCTGGTGGAACATCCTGGCGAGTTTGTTAACCTAAACGAGAACGTAGTCAGGGTAGAGAAGCTGGATACGGTTTATGCATACCCAAAAAATGTAGGAATCATCATTAACAACGGCAACGGCAGTACAGACGAGCAGTTTTTGCTGGCCGCCAAGCAAAGTAAGAAAGTGAAGCTCTTCGGCACCACTACTTTTGGGGTGTTAGATATATCAAACATGTATTTTGTTGCGTCGCCTTGCAAGGAGTTTGAACTAGGCTACAGCCTTTCCAGGAGCAGGCGCATCCCAGACTTCACAATTGACGGAAAAGGAATTCAGCCAGATTATTATTTAGATAATTCGATACCAAAGTATAAATGGGTGGAGTTTGTGAGCGGCGTTCTAAACGGGAAATAGGAGCAGCTGCCAGTTGCGGGTGCCGGGCGTTTTTCGTGCCGCCGGAGCCAGGCAAATGCAGGGAAGAGGTGGGGCGCTTGCAGTAAATTCTGGGTGCACATGAAACCCGCAGCGGTTGTATTGTGTTAAAGATGTACTTACACGGAAGGAAGTGTGCCATAAAATGTATACCTTTGTGGCATACTTCTTGAAGTATAAAACACAAGAACATCGTTCTTTAACTTAATGGGGATGACCGGAATTGACAGCTTGCGCAGATTGCGTGTAAGCATGCCGGGTGATGAACGTACCACCTGTCAAAAATTCGTTCGAACAATAACTGGCGAATCTAATTACGCCATGGCTGCCTAGTCTAGGTACTAAGCAATTGCCATAGTCTCGTGCAGGTTTCGTGAAACTGCTTGCACATTAGAGGCTTCGACTCGTTTTACTAGTCTGTGTAGCGGTGTGATGCACAGGCGAAACTTAAGCATCTAAGGAGTGCGCATAGGCTTGACCTAGGCCCGCAAACTCCCGACAATCCAACTAGCGTCTAAGCATGTAGAAAGCCCGACGATTTCCTTGTCTGGACCAGGGTTCGAATCCCTGCATCTCCACAACTATTTTAAAAAAGGGGCTCTTACGTAATGTAAGGGCCCCTTTTTGTTTTCTGGGTAAATCTATCCTGCGTGATGCGCAGGTCCACTAGGTAGAGGTTGTCGATCTAGCGTGTATCGCGCAGCACCAGGTGGTAGTGGCAATCTTCAGTAGCTGCTGAAGGTTCTCTAGTGGTAGTTTAGGTGATGCAGCCGTTAGCAGCTTGTGCGCCTCCTCCGGCTCCTACTCAAGCTTCTGCAGCGCCTCGTACGGCACCATCGGCTTCCGCGCTGGTCATCCTATATGTAGCCGTAACTCACACCGTACTGGCGGAAGGTCTGAACGAAGTTAGTCAGCACAAGCAGCATCATCTCGGCACTGCCCTTGCGGAAGTCGGAGAGTTTGTAGGCCGGTAATCCGCAGCCATCGGCCACCTCACCTTCGAAAAGCTCTTGGAGGGCCTTCTTTGATCAGGCGCTCCACCTCCTCCAGAAAAGGCTGCCGTATCTAGTCTTTATCACACATAAATTAGACTATCCTTATTAGACTACAGACTGCCCCAAACTTTTTGAAAAGTAGCGTTGTATCCATCTTGGATATATTGAGGCAAATCTGTTTCCTTAATCAAATCAAACTGTACAAAACAGTCGCTATATATAAGCATGTGGTGGTTATGAAGCCTGTCTTGCTCTTTGCTTTCGTACTTTGCTTTCTCTCTCGGAAAAATTCTATAGGTCTGTTTTAATCTCCTGTAGTGCTTGATAAAAAGCTTTCATTTTTCTGACTATTCCTTGCCATGTATTGCGTCGGTTGTATTGTCTGAATTGTTATCTATTGTTATTGCCAAAGTTAAGCCCCTGCTCTCAACAGAGGGGGAGTCTCCTTTTTCTAAATATGGTTAAGGATAGCTTGAGGCTATTCAGTCGGCTTTGCCTTTTTCATCTCCGTTTTTTCCTCTGCTATACTGACTACACTTTTTAACATTTCCTCTCTATCGTGTCTATTTATGTACCAGTCCTTGATAAGTATCTCAATCAAATTAATTAATACCTGTGCCTCTTTCGAGTCTACATCAACGATTACGTTGATGTCCTTCTCCATATGAGCTCCGATGTTTCCAATCTTCCTCGTCGCATCGATAGATGCCCATGTCATAGGATCTACTTTATCTTTTATTGCTTCAATCTCGTCGAAAAGTGTCCGTTTACTTACTCCGTAAAAGTTACGGATCATGCCTTGCAAGCACCTACGAGCAAGTGTGGCAGATGCTTTGGGGCTAAGATTACGAATTGCACAAGCTTCGTTATAGTCTTCTCTTACACCTAGAGGGACGTATTCTGGGAAAACCTTTGCAGAAGACTGTGGAACTAGCGGCCATGTTTGGAGAAGTTCTCCTTGTAACCATTTGGTCGCTTGTGGACTCCACACTTGAGCGTGTAGGATTGTGAAGAGTGAGTACTCTTTACATGTGTCATTAGGGCAAACAATCCATGCTGTTGTGAGCTGCCTCCTCCCGTGCTTATTTTCAATTAAAAGCGTAGACACACTTTCATAATAGTTAGCCTTATCAATGAAAACTTTATGGTCGCAAAACGGACAGGTCCATCTCATATGTTGTTAGTTAAGTTTGTTTTAAATATTTGGAAAGACTTAAAGTTGATTTTTTAATTCTAAAACAAATAGAGTTAAGTCTTCTTCTTTGCTAGCTATTATAGCGGAAAAGCCAGCGGCAAAAGATAAAGCAGGAAACCAAACTTGTGGAACGCGATGCCATCACAAAGCTTTACTTGTTAGGGGTGCCAGCATACAGGCGAGTCCTAAACAAAGTAGAGGTGCTGGTAGCTATAGGCTTGCTAGGACGTTAGCCGCACCGCTAGTCGCGCCAGGGCTTGTGCTTTTCCTGGAGCGTAAGCCTTATAGTGTAGGCAAAGTGCGAATCTGTTACTTGACCTATGTTTAGCGTCCTAATGTCTTCGATTCATACGTGGTATTTCCATATATTAGAAATCTGCTCAAACTCGTGTATAGATAGCTCTGTCGTATCAGCACCTATCTTCTTGATATAAGTTACTATTCTAACTTCTGGTTATTCTTCTGTCATGAAAGATGTTTGTTTTATAGCTGGAACAATATGTATAGCAATATATGAAATATCATTTATTGTTGTGGTGCTTTTTTTAGTTAAAGCCCGCCGGCGTGTTTAAGAACAAGTACTTTTCTCAATTCGATTTTCGTGGAGACATCAACACAAACGCACCCCGCCTGCACCGGCTTTCGTTACTAAAATCCAATCAAACTGACGCACTGCATGCCGTACAAACCAACCAAGGACGAACTGGCCGCCGCTGTAGGGCTAACAGTGCCCGATGTAATTGCCCCGGACCTGAAGGTGCTGTTCTGTGGCATAAACCCGAGCGTGTACACAGCTGTGGTGAAGTACAACTTTGCGCGCCCCGGCAACCGTTTCTGGCCAACCCTGTTTGCCGCTGGCTTTACCCCCAAACTGTTTCTGCCGGAAGAGCAGCAGGAGCTTTTGCCCCTGGGCTATGGCATTACCAACGTGGTAGACAGGGCCACCGTAGCCGCCGCCGATCTGAGCAAAGAGGAGCTGAGGCTGGGAGGGGAGCAGCTGGTGCAGAAGGTGCACGAGTATAAACCGCAGGTGCTGGCCCTGCTCGGGATCTCCGTTTACCAGGCAGCCTTCGGGCAGAAGAGCAGCGGTGTGGGCCTGCAGGGGCTGATGATCGGTACCACACAAGTATGGGTGCTGCCTAACCCCAGTGGCCTCAACGCACATTTCCCGCCCCGGCGACTGGCCGAAGTATACCGTGAGCTGCGGGCGTATGTGGGGTAGGAGGGGGTAACGAAGCACAAAAGGCGCTTGGCCGGGTGCCCGCGTATTTTGGGTAAAAGAAGCGCCCGCACACCTTGGCCCCGGCTGAGCAGGGCAATGTGTGCGGGCGCTGTTGCTGAGCGTGTATGCGTTAGGCTACCGCTGTGGCTTTGTCCAGGCGGGCCAGCAGGAGCTGGTCTTCGGCCTCCAGCAGCTCGTCCAGCATAATCACCTGCCGCTCCAGCTCGCCTTTAAAGATGGCGGGCAGTTGCTGCTTGTAGTACTGGATGCCCTGCTGCAGGTTCTCCCAGAAGGCCTGCAGAGACTTGTACTGTTTGTCGGTAAGGGTATGTAACTGCTCCTCCTTCTTATTCTTCCAGTAGGCAATGTACATCTGCAGCTCGTTTACAAACATGTGGGGCCGGTACGTGCTGTTCAGGGCGTTGAAGCGACCGTAAATGTGGCCCACCATCTCCTGCAGCTTAAAGATACCCGAAAAGTAAGCCAGGTTGGGGCCGGGGCAGATGGAGACCGCTTTGGTTGCGGCTTTTTTGCTGATGTTGTACAGCTGCGCCGCCGAGTTGGCCAAGCCTTCGCAGAGGCACTCTTTGGCCAGCACCTTGGCTTCTTCGGTGATGTAGGTAAGGGTATCGAGCTGCTGGGCCTGCAGCTGCTCCAGCTTGCGGCGCTGGTACTTGCGCGAAGCCGTGCAGATGGGCTCTTCCGTGAACTCGGTGCTGGACACCAGGTGCTTTTTTACGCAGGGGCTGCCCGGCTTTCCGCGCTCGGCACGCTCCTTTTTAAGGAGCTCGTTGGAGCTGTTGCGGAGCGTGTTGAACGGCACCCCCAGCGGGGAGATCGGGCTTAAGTACAGGTCTTCTGCCTTCGCCGCCGCCAACTGCTGCAGGGTGGGCTCGTCCACGGTGGTTGCCTCCGGCACAAGCAGGAAAGGCGTTCCCCAGCCGGTGGCGTCGGCCCCGTAGTGCTCCTTCAGAAAAGTATGCTCCTCCGCCGTTCCAATGCCGCCCTGCACCGTTAGCTTCTGCGCCGGGATATCGACCGGCACGTGCATGCCTTTGGCTGCGAGTGCAGCGCTGAACAGGCTGTAAAGCTCCAGGCGCAGCGCCTCGCGGTTCTGTTTAAACTCCTCCAGGATGGGGCCGATCAGGTAGCCGTCGGTGGCAAAGGCATGGCCGCCGCAGTTCAGGCCCGACTCCACCCTGAACTCCGACACCCATAGGCCCTTTTTCGCCAGTATCTTGCCCTGCACCATCGCCGAGCGGTAGTCGCTCACCTTGATCACTATCTTTTTGGCCAGCGTACCTGCCGCGTCAGGGTAAAAGCAGGGGAAGTGCTCCATGTAGCCGTACAGCCGCATGTTCATGCCCGCCGAGAAAACGACAGAAGAGCGCACTGTGCTGTTCGCAAAGCCGCGCAAGCCCGCCATGGCGTCCGAGTACTCCTGTGGCAGCGGCTCTCCGTCGGCGCCGTAGTTGGTTTTGTCCAGCTTCGTCATGATGTTCACATCTATGCTCCCGGGCACCAGGCTATCCACCAGCTCGCCCTGCAGGTGCGCCCTTCTGAACGGGTCGTTGGTGTAGAGCATCTCCAGGTAGTGTTCCTTTTGCATAGCGCTTTTCGGGAGCATCTGGAAGTACTTTGTCAGGTCAGAGTCAGGGGTAAACTCCTGGTCCGCCATTTCAACCATTTGCTGTGCAACAAGCTCATCCAGCAGGTTGAGGTAAGCCGTTACACGTTTTGCGCGGTAGTCCTCCTCTTTGGTGGTGATGGGCACGAAAGGCTTTCCGTACTTGCCGCTGTAGTATTCGCGCATCTGCTCCAGCAGGCCGTCGTCGCTGAGCGATACCACCGAGGAGATCCCGAAGCGCGCCACCTTCAGCGGTGAGTCAACTGAAAAAGCAAGGCCCATAACGGGTATGTGAAATTCATGAGGTGAGGTGTGTGCCATGTCGTGTACTGGTAAAGTGTAATGGTTTTTGAGTTTTAGCGAAGCCCCCGCCTGCTGCAGAGCAGAAAGGTGCCACAGGGCAGCTGCCAGAAGCATGGCAGAATCTCTCTGTCTGCCCCGGCACTTTTTACAGCGCTGGGGCCCGAAGCTTCAGTAGCTGGAAATAAAGCTGAAAGGTATAGCAGGCAAAAGTGCCGGGGTATGAGCAGGCTCAGCTGCAAACATGATCTGCATCATTGCCAGTTAGCAAAAAGCAGCTATAGCACAGGTAAGGAAGGGCTTCGGATGTAAGAAACGCGCAGGCTGGGGGAGGAGAATAGCGGCGTAAAAAGCACTGCATCGGGTGGTCAGGGCGCAGCAGGGAAAAGAGTTTGGAGAGGCAAAGGCAATGTTTTGGAAGGGAAAGCCGTGCATGCTTGTGCTGTAGGCAGGCGACAAAGCAGAGGGGGAGCTGCTTAGCTCCCCCCTTTGTTGTTCTGCGCCCATTCCAGCAGCTGCCGGCAGCGCGCGCTCAGCCATGCGTGGCCGCTGCCGGAGGTAGTGTCGGGTTCAAACAGCTTAGAGCCGAGCCCCACCGCCTTCACGCCGGCGGAGAACCACTCGTGTATACTTTCGGCCGTGGGCGCCACGCCGCCGGTAGGCATAAACAGGAGGTCCGGGAACAGGGCTTTGATGGCCTTCAGGAACTCCACGCCCAGCACACTGCCCGGAAACAGTTTCACCAGCTGTGCCCCGGCCTTCTCTGCCTGTGCAATCTCCGTGGGAGTCATGCAGCCGGGTATCCAGAGCAGTTCGTGGCGCTGCACGGTCTGCGCAACGGCGGCATCCATAATGGGGCACACGATGAAGTCTGCACCTGCCGCTATGTAGGCCTCTGCCCTGGCACTGTCTTTTATGGTGCCGATGCCCAGCTTCAGGTCAGGGTAGCGCGCCTGGGCCAGTTCTTTTAGTACCTTAAAATTATCGAGCGCCGCTGCGCCCCGGTCTGTAAACTCAAATACCCGGATGCCGCCTTCGTAGCACGCGCTAAGCACAGCCTTGCACTCCTCCGGATTGCTGTTATAGTACACGGGTATGGTGGGCGTTGCCAGTATCTGCTGCAGTGCCTGTCTTGTATCGGTTGCCATAGTTGATGAAGTATAAATTGTTAGGCCTCGGCAGAAGCCATGTGTGCTTTTATTTGCGTTACGGTGTGCTTGCCAAAGTCTCCGGAAACAAAGAGCTTCTGAAACGCGGCGGAAGTGGCAAAGTCAACCACGGCCTGGCCGTCCAGCTGCTGGTAGAGGCCGTAAATCAAACCTGCCATAAAGGCGTCGCCGCTCCCGATCCGATCCACCAGCTCCTGTGTTTCGTGCGTTGCGGAGGTGTAGTGCCGGGTGCCGTGGTGGTAGGTGCCGTAAAAGAGGTTGTGGTTCGGGCTGTCCATAAACCGGAAGGTGAAGGCCACATGCCTGCACTGCGGAAACTGCTGCTGTATGTCGGCGGCGGCCTGCGCTGCATGCCGGAGGTAAGTCTGCTGCTCTGTTTCGCGGCCTAGGCCTGCGGCAAGGGGAGTGCCCAGCATGGTGTGGGCGGCCCAGATGTTGCCCATAACCACATCACACAAAGCCACCAGCTCCGGCATAACCTCCCGCGGCGATTGGCCATAGTCCCAGAGGCGGTTCCGGTGGTTGAGGTCCACTGATACCGTCAGCCCCAGTTTCCTGGCGGCGGTAAGCGCCTCCTTGCACAGGGCCGCCGTGTTTGCGTTAAGGGCAGGGGAGATGGCGCTCCAGTGAAACCAGGTATAGCCTTGCAGCAGGCTTTCCCAGTCGAGCTGCCCGGGCGCGAGCTGGCTGAAAGCGGAGTGCTTTCTATCGTACACCACCTGCCCGGTGCTCAGGCCGTTGGCTGTCAGCAGAAAGTACAAGCCCATGCGGTCTCCCTGCCTGAGGACCGGGCTGGTGTCAACGCCGCAGTTCGCCAGCTCGGTGAGGGCCCTGGTGGCCAGCTCGTTTTCAGGCAGGCAGCTAAAGTAAGAGCAGGGCAGCTGCCAGCGGCCCAGGGCGGCCGCCACGTTGGCTTCTGCGCCGCCCGGGTGCATCTGCATCAGGCCCTCCGTGGGTTCCTCTGCACCCTTGGCTGCGGAGGCCACGCGCCAGAGGAGCTCCCCGAAGGTCAGTATCTTTCCATTCTTCATGTATAGGTCAGTTGGAGTGGGGTAAAAACAGCGGGAGCCTGTGAGGCACTGCCAGCGTAAACCTGACCGGCCCTACAGGCTCCCGCCGATATGTCATTTAAAAGGCTGTTGCCTTGTTTGCAGCAGGCCTATACGTTGCTTTGGCCTGCCAGAGCGGGCTCCTCTGGTACCAGCTCTGATTTTTTTCTCCAGAGCGCCTCCATGTCTTCCAGCTTCCGGCCCTTGGTTTCAGGCACAAACTTCCAGACAAACAGGATCGTTACCACGCACATCGCGCCGTACAACCAGAAGGGGAAACCACCGTGGAAGTTGTCCATCAGGAAGGAGTTGCCCATCATCATCGGGAAGGTTTGGCTAACGGCGAAGTTGGAGATCCACTGGGCCGCCACCGCAATGGCCATGGCCCTGCCGCGGATCTGGTTCGGGAAAATCTCCGAAAGCAGCACCCACACCACCGGGCCGAGCGACAGCGCAAAGCTGGCGATGTAGCCCAGCATGAAGATCAGGATCCAGCTATCGGTAATCTGCAAGTAGGCGGTGGTGCCCACTGCCGTAATACAGATGCCCATGCCCAGCGAGCCGTAGATCATCAGCGGCTTTCTGCCCAGGCGGTCCACGGTAAGTATGGCTATCACGGTAAAGACCAAGTTAACGGCGCCTACCACAATGGTCTGCAGCAGAGCAGTGTCTGTGGTGCCTCCGCCCAGCTGGCTAAAGATTCTTGGGGCATAGTACAGGATCACGTTTATACCTGTGATCTGCTGAAAAACGCTCAGCATGATGCCGATAAACACGACCCAGCCGAAGCCCTGGCCAATGATCCTGACCTTAGGCAGGGCCCGGTCCTGGTGCAGCGAGTGCTTGATCTCGGCCAGCGCTTTCTTGGCGTAGCCCGGGTTCATGATCCTGGAGAGCACCGTGTCTGCCTGTTGCTCCCGGCCCACCAGCATAAGCCAGCGCGGGCTCTGCGGCACAAACAGCAGCAGCAGGAAAAACAGGGCGGCAGGGATGGTTTCGCTGCCGAACATCCAGCGCCAGCCCGTTTCTACGTTCCAGGCGGCATCGCCCTGCATGGCGATGCCGTAGTTCACGAAGTACACCACCAGCATACCGAACACAATGGCAAACTGGTTAAGCGACACCAGCCGGCCGCGCAGGTGCTCCGGTGCGATCTCGGCAATGTACATCGGCGACAGCATAGAGGCGATACCCACGCCCACCCCGCCTATGATGCGGTAGACAATGAACTCGGTGAAGGTGTCGGGAATGGCGGAGCCGATGGCTGAGATCGTGAACAGCAAAGCCGCTGCAAGCAGGCCGGGCTTACGCCCAAACCTGTCTGCGAGCCAACCTGCTATGGCGGCACCTCCAATGCAGCCCACCAGCGCGCTGGACGCTGCCCAGCCTTCCTGCACATCGTTCAGGTCAAAGTACGTCCTCAGCGACCCGATGGCCCCCGAGATAACGGCGGTGTCATACCCAAAGAGCAGCCCGCCCAGCGTTGCCGCCAGCGTAATGCCCACGATGTAGGGCAGGTTCATGGCGGTGTGGTTCGATTGGTTTTCCATAGAGGAATCTTTTTATGGTTACAGTATGCCTACAATGGCTTAGATGTACCTGTTGATCAGGTTTTCCAGGTACTCCTGGCGGCCGCTTCTTACTTCTGGCTCGCCCTGCTCCGCCGCATAGTTGCGCAGGTCCTCCAGGCTCAGCTTGCCTTCTTCAAACGCTTTGCCCTTGCCGCTGTCGAAAGAGGCGTAGCGCTCCTCGCGGATCTTTCTGTAGTCAGACTTCTGCAGGATGTTGTCTGCCGTGATCAAGGCTCTGGCGAAGGTGTCGGCGCCGCCGATGTGGGCATAGAACAGGTCGGCAGGGTCTGTGGAGTTTCGGCGGATCTTGGCGTCGAAGTTAATGCCGCCTCCTTTCACGCCACCGGCATCCAGGAACACCAGCATGGCCTCCGTCAGCTCGTTGAGGTTGTTGGGGAACTGGTCGGTGTCCCAGCCGTTCTGGTAGTCGCCGCGGTTGGCGTCGATAGAGCCCAGCAGACCGGCGTCGGAGGCCACCTGCAGCTCGTGCTGGAAAGTATGGCCGGCCAGCGTGGCATGGTTCACCTCGATGTTCAGCTTAAAGTCGTCCAGCAGGTCGTACTGGCGCAGGAAGCCGATTACCGTGGCCGCGTCGTAGTCGTACTGGTGCTTGGTTGGCTCCATCGGCTTCGGCTCAATAAAGAAGGTGCCTTTAAAGCCTTGTTTGCGCGCATAGTCCTTGGCCGTGTGCAGGAACTTGGCAAAGTGCTCCTGCTCGCGCTTCATGTTCGTGTTCAGCAGCGTCATGTAGCCTTCGCGGCCACCCCAGAACACGTAGTTCTCGCCGTTCAGGGCAATGGTGGCATCCAGGGCGGCTTTCACCTGCGCCGCCGCATGCGTCAGCACATGGAAGTCGGGGTTGGTGGAGGCGCCGTTCATGTAGCGGCTGTGCGAGAACACGTTGGCGGTGCCCCACAGCAGCTTTACCCCGGTCTCCTGCTGCTTCTGCTGCGCATATTCCACCATCGTCTGCAGCCTGCGCTCGTTCTCGGCAACGTTGTCGGTGTAGTCCACCACGTCCACGTCATGGAAGCAGTAGTAAGGCATGCCTATTTTGGTGATGAACTCGAAGGCCGCATCCATCTTGTCTTTGGCTCTGGCGATCGGGTCCGCCTTCTCGTTCCAGGGAAACTTAAGGGTCGGGCCGCCGAAAGGGTCAGAGCCGTCTGCGTTAAAGGAGTGCCAGTAGGCCACGGCGAAGCGCAGGTGGTCTTTCAGGGTTTTGCCCGCCACCATGCGGTTCTCGTCGTACCAGCGGTACGCCAGCGGGTTGTCAGACTCCGGGCCCTCGTACTTAATCTTGTCAATGCCCTTGAAGTATTCTGTCTGGGTTAAGGTGTTATTTGCCATAAAGTTAGATAGTTTACCTTGTTTTATAGTTGAGGTTAGTTTTGATTCAGTTGTTTCTCCAGCAGCGCTTTCCACTCCTGGTAGGCCGGTTCGTACTGCTCCATCGCCCGCGGCTCGACCACCTGCAGCTTCTTGCTGTTGGTGAAGGCCTCTTCCTCAGAGCTGAAGGCCTTTACGCCGATACCGGCGCCCAGGGCGGCGCCCACGCTGCCGTCGTTCTGGTACAGCTCCACCGGCACGTGGGTGGCGTTCACAAAGGCCTCTGTAAAGGTCTTGCTCAGGAACAGGTTGGCTTTGCCCGCCCGGATAATGCTCGGGTTCATGCCGCTCTCGCGCATAATGTCCAGCCCGTAGCGGAAGGCGAAGGCAATGCCCTCCTGCACAGCCCGGAACATGTGCGCCCGGGAGTGCAGGTTCAGGTCTATGTTGTGGAAGTGCGTGCCGACGATCTTGTTGTTGAGCATGCGCTCAGCGCCGTTGCCGAACGGGATGACCCGCAGGCCGTTGCTGCCGATGCTGACGCTGCCGGCCAGCTCGTTCATGTCGCTGTAGCTTAGGCCTGCACCGGCCGTGTTCCTGATCCAGCGGTTTATGCTGCCCGTGCCGTTGATGCAGAGCAGCACGCCCAGGCGCTTTTGCTGCTCCCCGTAGTTTACGTGGGCAAAGGTGTTCACCCGCGACTGAGGGTCGTAGATCAGTTTGTCGCTCACGCCGTAGATCACGCCGGAGGTGCCGGCCGTTGCGGCTACCTCTCCCGGCTTCAGCACGTTGAGCGAAAGCGCGTTGTTCGGCTGGTCGCCGGATTTGTAGGTAACCGGTATGCCTGCCTTCAGGCCCAGCTCGTCTGCCACATCCTGCTGCACCGTGCCGTGCTCCGAGAATACCGGGTTGATCTCCGGGATAAGGGACTTCTCAAATTTATAGTAGTCGAGCACATCGCCCGAGAGCTGATCCTCCTTGAAGTCCCAGAACACACCTTCCGAGAGCGCCGAAACGCTGGTGGTGATGCTGCGGGTCAGTTTCATGGCCACAAAGTCGCCGGGGAGCATGATCTTATCGATGTTGTAGTACAGCTCCGGCTCGTTTGCCTTTACCCACGCCAGCTTGGAGGCCGTGAAGTTGCCCGGTGAGTTAAGCAGGCGCGACAGGCTTTTCTCTTCGCCGATAGCCTTAAAGGCCTTGTTACCGATCTCCACGGCGCGGCTGTCGCACCAGATGATGGAGTTGCGCAGCGGCTGCTGCTCCTTGTTCACCACCACCAGGCCATGCATCTGGTAGGCGATGCCAATGGCGCCAATGTCCTTTGGGTTGTACACGCCTGTGGCATTGGCTTTGTGTATGGCTGCCTTGGCGTGTTCCCACCACATCTCCGGCGATTGCTCGGCCCAGCCCGGCTTGGGGGAGATAATGTCCGACTCCTCTTCGGGGTACTGCGCCGAGGCCAGGCAATCCTGTGTTTGTGCATCTACCACAGATACTTTGATAGATGATGTTCCTATATCTATACCTAATAAAAGCATATACTATTGAGCAGGTGAGTTTGTAGAGACAGAGTTTAATACCGCTTCAAAGGCCGGTTTCGGGTTGTAGTTGCGGTCAAAGAGCAGCGGATGGCTGGTGCGCCCCTGTATGGGCCAGTCGTTCAGCCAGGAGTTCGCATCGGTCACGCCCCAGAAAGTAACGCGGCTGATCTTGTCGCGGTGCTTGTGAAAGAGCGCAAAGATGTCGGCGTAGCGCCGGGCAAGTTGCTGCTGCACGGAGTCCGGCAGGCCGTTGGTGTACACGTTATACTTCTCGTCGAAGTCGAAGGTCGCGTCGATGTCGGCGCCGTTGCGGTTGCTTGGGTTCGGCAGCACGTCGATGTCGAGCTCTGTGATCATTACCTTCCCCAGCTTTGAGAAAGCCAGGATGCTTTCCTCGATCTGCCCGATGGAGGGATGCTCCAGCCCCCAGTGCCCCTGCATGCCGATGCCGTCTACCTGCACGCCTTGGCGCTGCAGGTGCTGCACCAGGCGAATGGCACCGTCGCGCTTGGCCGGTTTCCAGAGGTTATAGTCGTTGTAGTAGAGCTCCGCGTCCGGGGCGGCCTTATGTGCCAGGCGGAAGGCCTTCTCCAGGTACTCCTCCCCGATGATGCTGTGCCACTTGGATTCGCGCAGGGTGCCGTCGTCGTTCAGTGCCTCGTTTACCACATCCCAGCCGTCGACCCTGCCTTTGTAGCGTCCGGCCACGGTGTTGATGTGGTCTTCCATGCGCTGTAGCAGGGCCTCTTTGCTGGCGGGCTTGCCCTTGCCGTCTTCAAACACCCAGTTCGGCGTCTGGTTGTGCCAAACCAAGGTATGGCCCACGACGAACATGTTGTGCTTCTCGCCCAGGGCCACGTACTCGTCGGCTGGCCCAAAGGTATACTCCCCCGGCTGCGGGTGCACAGAGCCCCACTTCAGCAGGTTCTCCGGGCTGATGGTGTTAAACTGCCGGGTAATAATAGCGGTGGCTTTCGCGTCTTTGCCGCTGGCCTGGTAGCCGTTGAGCGCCGCGCCCACATGAAAGTCCTGCTCAAAAGCATCCTTTAGGGAAGCAGGCGCGGTGGCAGCCTGCTCCTGTGCTGCTTCCTCCGTGGCAGCAGGCTGTGCCTCTGTGCAGCCGAATGCGATGGCCGCGAGCAGAAGCGAGGAGGCGAGTAAGGCGTTGTGTTTTTTCATGATCCGGTTTTGAACGGTGAAAGACAGGGTAAAAGCAGGCGGTAAGCTACCGGGGCAAAGCATGCCGCTTTGCAGCCGGTAGCGTGCGGTTACAGCGCTAAAACCCGATCGAGTTGCCCCCATCTACAGGAAGCACGGTGCCTGTTACGTACCTGGCGCCCTCTGTGGCGTAGTAGTAAACGGCTTCTGCCACATCGGCTGGTGTGCCTAATTTGCCCATCGGCGTGCGCGACAGCACCTTGTTCTTGCGCTCCGGGTCGTTGTCAAGCGCCTTGGCCGACATGTCGGTGGCGATAAAGCCGGGAGCAACGCAGTTTACCCGTATGCCTTGCGGCGACAGGTCCACGGCCATGGAGCGGGTCATGCCCTCGATAGCCGTTTTAGAGGCCGTGTAGGCGATCACTTTCGGAATGCCGTACTGGGCCGCCATGGAGCTGATATTGACGATTGCCCCGCTCTGGTGCGGCAGCATGGTTTTTACCACCTCACGGCTGAGGGCAAACACGGCTGTCACGTTGGTAAGTATAATCCGCTGGAACTCTTCGTCGGTTACCTCTGTAAATGGCTTCTTCATGTTAATGCCCGCGTTGTTGACCAATATGTCGATCTTGCCGTGCTCCTGCTCCAGGTTGGCAACGAGGGTCGGAATCCCTGCCAGGTTCGTCAGGTCGAAAACGACATAAGAGCACAGGCTGCCGAACTTCTCCTTGGCCGCCTGCAGCTTCTGCTCGTTTCTGCCGATGATGATCGTGCGGATATTTTGCTGCACAAATTTCTCTGCGATGGCATAGCCCAAGCCGGATGCCCCGCCTGTTACAAGGGCCGTTTTCGTCGCTGCGTTAGAATTAGAATCCATAGATAAGTGTGTTGTATGTTTATATGCCCGGAACAAACTGCGGGTCCAGGCTCATGTAGTAGTCCAGGGTATGCGCCGGTTTTTCCAAATCCTGCGGTATCGGCCTTTTAGAGAATGTCTGGAAGTACAGCAGGCAGGCATCGCGCCACCACGCCGCCTCCTGCTCCTGTATCGCCAGGAACTGCTTCACATGCGAGAAGCGCTCCCGGTCCACCATGCCCTCCAGGCTGTCCCATGTCTTTTGCATCTGGCGCACCGAGTCTACGCCGCTGCTGTAGCGGTAGCAGAGCTCGTTCCAGAGCGTTCTGCCCGAGTTTACCTGATGGTCCCAGTCCACGTGGTGGAACCAGAGCAGGTACTTTTCGGGGCACCGTTTCAGGCTGCCAAACTCTTTGGCGACAGGGGGGAAGTACTGGTTGACGGCGTTGCTGCCGGAGGCAGTGCGGTCAAAACCGATCCCCTTTTCGTCGGCGCGGTGGTAGTACACGGAAGTCCAGTCGGCGCGGTGCTTGTCCTTGATCCAGGGACCGGGGCCGTAGTGGTGCGACCAGCCCATGATGTGGTGCAGCCCAAGCGGGGTCATGTAGTTTACCACGGCCTCATGCGAGTTCATCATCATGTTCTTTACCGGTGCCACAAACTCCTGCTCGCCGGTGAAAGTCATTTTGATCCACTCGTCTGCAATGGCTTCGGGGGAGAGGGCATGGTCCCAGGCGAGGCGGCCGAAGGAGTACCAGTTGGCCTGCCCGAACTGGTGGCCGGTCCAGTTGCGGTCGGTGCCGATGTTGGCTACGCCTGCTATACCGGTCAGCCGATGCTTGTCAACAGAACCGTCGACCACTTTGGCAACCGTGGTGCCTTTGCCCTTCGCGTAGGTGTCAGACGCCAGCGTTTCTTTGTACATGGGGGAGAGGTAGGCCAGCGTGGTGCCCTGCCCCAGGTACTCCTGCGTGATCTGCAGCTCCAGCATCAGCGGTGTCTTCGGCATAGCGCCGAAAAGCGGATGGAAGGGCTCGCGCGGCTGAAAGTCGATGGCCCCGTTCTTCACCTGTACCAGCACATTGTCTCTGAACTGGCCGTCCAGCGGCTTAAACTCGTTGTACGCCTGCTTGGCGCGGTCATCGGGCTCATCTTCGCTGTAAACGAAGGCGCGCCACATCACAATGCCCTTATGCGGGGCGACGGCATCGGCCAGCATGTTGGCGCCGTCTGCGTGTGTTCTGCCGTAGTTCTGCGGCCCTGGCTGCCCCTCTGAGTTTGCCTTCACCAAAAAGCCGCCGAAGTCCGGGATCAATGTATAAATCTCGTCTGCCTTCTGTTTCCACCAGGCCTGTACCTGCGGGTCCAGCGGGTCGGCCGTTTTCAGGCCGCCGATCTCGATGGGGGCGCTAAAGCGGGCGGTTAAGTATACTTTCAGGCCGTAGGGGCGGAAGGCGTCTGCCAGTGCGGCTACTTTTTTAAGGTAATCCTGGGTAAGCACCAGGGCGTTGGCATTCACGTTCGTCAGCACAGTGCCGTTGATGCCGACAGAAGCGTTGGCCCTTGCATAGTCGAGGTAGCGCTGGTCTATGTAGCCCGGGAGGCGGTGCCAGTCCCAAAGCGAAAAGCCGGAGTAGCCGCGTTCTACGGTTCTGTCCAGGTTGTCCCAGTGGTTCAGCACGCGGTGTTTGATTTTAGGGCTGCTCGCGAGCGATAGCTTCCCGATGTCCTGCTGTGTCTGTAGCAGCCGCAGAAAATGAAAGCTTCCGTACAGCACGCCGATGTCGGTGTTGGCGGCGATAACGGTGTACTGCTTTCCGTCTTTAGCGGTGGTGAGCAGCAGGTAGCCTTCCTCCCCGAGCGGCTTTAGCCTGGCCGCTGTGGCCAGTTCTTTTACAAGGGCAGAGCCGGAAGGGGTGCCGGCCACCAGTATGTTTTGCTTCGTGGGGCTCTTTACAGCCGCTAATGGCTGGCCCAGCAAGCTGCTAAGCCCTGTTTGCAGTTCCTGTTGCGCCACCGTAAGGGTGGGCGAGTTCCCCTGTACAACCAGTTCGTTCAGTGCCTGGCGGTAGGCCTGCAGCCGGGCGGCATCCTGCACCTGCTCATACCTTTGCCACAGCCTATAGCCATCTTCGGCCAGCAGCCGGTGGTTTGCGGATAACAAAAATAACAGGAGCAGTAAAAGGGAAACAGGCTTTCGCTTCATGCTGTGTACGTTTGGTAGTGAAACAAGGGGTTTAAGAGCTGCACAGGGGGCTTAGGGCGCAACAGCGCCTGTCGCCCCGGTTCTTGTCGTGGACTCGCGCACAACCAGCTCGGAACGGAGCGTGATCGTGTTCGTGAGGCTTACATCTGACATGCCGTCCAGGTAGTTGATAAGGCTCCTGACGGCTACTTCGCCCATTTCATTGCCCGGGTAGTCCACGGACGTCAGGTTTGGTTCAATCACCCGGGTAATGGGGTCGTTGTTGAAGCCTACCACGGCGATGTCTTCGGGTATGCGAACGCCGGCTTGCTTGAGTGTCTTCACGCAGCTGACGGCGCAGTTGTCGTTGGCTACAAAAATGCCGTCCGGTCTCGGGTTCATCTGCAGGATCTGCTTGGCAGCCTGTATGCCCGCCTCTTCGTTTAGGTTCGTTGTGATAACGGAGGACTCGCTGAAAGGCAGGTCGCTGTCCATTAAGGCGTACTTAAAGCCCTTGAGTCTGTCTTTGTATACATTCACCTTCAGGTTGCCGCTGATGTGCACGATATTGCTGCAGCCCTGCTCCACCAGGTGGGCGGTGGCCTTGTAGGCGGCCTGTATGTTGTCTATCACGATGCTGGTGCACTTCTTATGCTCCGGCACCCTGTCGTAGAAAAGCACCGGAATGCCCTTGCTGAAGAAAGGCTCAAAGTGGTCTATGTTCTCTGTGTCGTAGGCAATGGACACCAGCAGGCCGTCTACCCGGTTGTCGAACATGGTTCTCGCGTTGGCGATCTCCTTCTGAACCGTTTCCAGTGACTGGCTTATGATCAGGTTGTAGCCTGCCTCGTTCGCCACCTTCTCCATGCCTGCCATCACACAAGACTGAAAGTTACTGTCCAGCCGGGGTACGATCACCCCAATCGTGTTGGTGCGCTGCTTTCTGAGCTTGCTGGCAAAAGTGTTAGAGCGATACCCCATTTGGCTGGCCACGTCAATAATCTTCTGCTTTGTGTTCTTGTTAACCGCAGGGTGGTTGTTCAGGCCTCTACTCACCGTGGTGGGGGAAATGGACAACTCTTTTGCTATATCATAAATGGTTACTTCTTTCTCCATGATAATTTTTTTGTAACGATGCCTGCCGAATTTAAGTAATGCAACCGATTGCAATGCTATTCTGCGATATAATCCGTAATTAATCGAGTTAAAGTTGCGACAGTGAGCGCTTAGTCACCACAATGTACAGCATTTTTTTTGCAATGCGTCATTTTTGGGTAGAAAAATATACTTATGCGGTCATGTATTCCTGTTTTCTGATGCTGGCTTGGTATTAAAGAAGGTGATTTTGATACTTTTTGCAGCTTGTACGGCTTTGTTGGAAAAAAAAGTTTCTGCAATCGGTTGCGAAAGTAAAAAATATGTTTGATGTTTACAGTGTGGTAAGGAAGCACTCACTACTAGTTGAGCAGTAGAGTGCTTCGGTAAGTACGAAGAGGATTGGCTCCCTTAAATCGGTTCTCTTTGCAGTGTGAAGAAACAGGCAATGCTTTGATGTGTAGCCTGTTGCGGAGCAAGACACCATAAAATGATCTGAAGCTAAAAGTTGATAAACGAAACGAAGTTGGCGAAGACAGGAAAAACAGCATTGACAGGAGGAGTGGCTCGGAGCCTAGCATGCGTACTTGCGCTTTTGTTCGCAATCGGGTGCAGGGCGCAGGAGCTGCCTGTTTACAAAGATGTGTCGAAGCCCGTGGACCTGCGGGTGAAGAGCCTGCTCTCACAACTGACGCTTGAGGAGAAGGCGCAGCAGATGACCAGCAGCTCGCCTGCTGTTGAGCGCCTGGGGATTCCTGCCTATGACTGGTGGAATGAGGCGCTGCATGGCGTAGGGCGCGCAGGTGCGGCCACTGTGTTTCCGCAGGCCATTGGCCTCGGGGCCACCTTTGACGAGGACCTGGCCTTTAGAGTGGCCAGCGCTGTTTCGGATGAGGCGCGCGCCATGTACAATGCCGCTGTGGCACGCGGCCATCGCCAAAAGTATGCCGGCCTGACCTTCTGGACCCCCAACGTGAACATCTTTCGGGACCCGCGGTGGGGAAGGGGGCAGGAGACGTACGGCGAAGACCCTTACCTTACCTCCGTGCTGGGTGTTGCCTTTGTGAAGGGCCTGCAGGGGACGGATCCCAACCATTTAAAAGTGGCGGCCTGCGCCAAGCATTACGCCGTGCACAGTGGGCCGGAGCGGCTGCGGCATGAGTTTAACGCGCAGGCATCTGTCAAGGACATGCGCGAAACGTACCTGCCGGCTTTTAAGGCCCTGGTGGAGGCAGATGTGGAGGCTGTAATGTGTGCATACAACGCCACCAACGGGGAGCCTTGCTGCGGAAACGACTTTTTGCTGAATGATGTCCTGCGCCGGGAGTGGGGATTTAAGGGGCACGTGGTTTCAGACTGCGGAGCCCTTGCTGACTTTTATAAGGGCCATGCTGTTGCCGCAAACGCTGTAGAGGCGGCGGCCCTGGCACTGAAAAGGGGGGTAAACCTGAACTGCGGCGATGTATACCCCAGCCTGGTGGAGGCTGTAAAGCAAGGGTTGGTCACAGAGGAGGAGATTGACGGGGCTCTGGCCACGCTCCTGGCGACGCGGTTTAAGCTGGGCATGTTCGACCCGGCAGGCACAAATCCTTATGAGAGCATCCCAGCAACCGTAGTAAACAGCAAAGCCCACAGGGCGCTGGCCAAGGAGGCAGCCCTGAAGTCTGTGGTGATGCTGAAGAACAATGGCGTGCTGCCGCTGCAGAACAACCTGCCGCGCTACTTTGTGGTTGGCCCCAACGCCGCCAGCATCGATGCACTGCTCGGCAACTACTATGGGGTTAACCCTAACATGGTTACCATACTGGAGGGGCTTACGGCGCAGATCAGCCCCGGAAGCCAGCTGCACTACAAGCCGGGCACGCTGCTGGACAGAGAAAATGTAAACCCGGTGGACTGGACAACAGGCGGGGCAAAGACATCCGACGCTACCATTGTTGTGCTGGGGCTTACAGGGGTGCTGGAAGGGGAGGAAGGCGAATCCATTGCTTCGCCCCACTACGGTGACCGCCTGGACTATAACCTCCCGGAAAACCAGCTCGACTTTCTGAGGAAGCTTCGCGAAGGACATACAAAACCAATCATAACAGTTATTACCGGGGGTAGCCCCATGAACCTGTCGGAGGTGCACGAGCTTTCGGACGCGGTGCTGCTGGCGTGGTACCCGGGGGAAGAAGGCGGCAACGCCGTAGCGGATATCATCTTTGGGGCAGCCTCCCCCTCTGGCAAACTGCCGGTTACCTTTCCTAAATCGCTGGACCAGCTGCCGGCTTACGAAGACTACAGCATGGCAGGCCGGACCTACCGCTACATGCAGGCAGAGCCAATGTATCCTTTTGGCTTTGGCCTGAGCTACGCCAGCTTCAGGTATAGCGACATGAAACTGGCGTCCGCCAAAATCAGGAAAAACCAAGCCCTTACCCTGGAAGCCACGGTGACAAACGACGGAGAACACGAAGGAGAGGAAGTCGTGCAGCTTTACCTGACTGATGAGCAGGCAAGCGCTGCCGTGCCGCTCTACTCCCTGAAGGCTTTTCGGCGGGTGAAGCTGGAGCCTGGGGCCTCTGCAAAAGTGGCCTTTACCGTTACGCCGGAAATGATGGAGATGGTGGATGAGCACGGGCAGCGGAAAATAGAGCCGGGGCGGTTCAAGGTTTTTGTGGGCGGCGCGGTACCCGGCAAGCGCAGCGAGGCCCTCGGGGCAGGCAGGCCGGCAGAAGCGACTTTTACTGTGAAATAACTACATGCGGCATAGCACGGCCCTCTCCGTTCGGTGGTGCCTGCTAGGAGAAACTATACACCTTAAAGCAGTTCTAATCAAAATTCTAGCACTTATGAAATGTGATTTTACACTAAATCTCAAACTGTTGACCAGGCGGGTACGTGTACCGGAGGTCATAAAACTTGCGCTTGTGCTGCTTGCCTATGTTGCGGTAAGCTCCCAGGTAATGGCGCAAAGCGGCTCTTTCAGCGTGTCGGGGCGTGTGACGGACGCTGAGGCGGGCGTAGGCCTGCCCGGGGTAACGGTCCTGCTGAAAGGCACCACCACGGCAACCCCTACGGATGCGCAGGGCAACTATACGCTAAACCTGCCGAACGGTAGCGGTACGCTTGTATTTACCTACATCGGGTACCAGTCGCAGGAGGTGCCTGTAAATGGTAAGTCAACGATCAACGTAGCTTTGGGTGTAGATGCGAAGGCGCTTGAAGAGGTAGTGGTTATTGGCTATGGTGCGCAGCGGGCAGAGGCTGTAACAGGCTCTGTTGCTTCCATCAGTGCAGACGAGATTACCCAGGTGCCGTCAGGAAACATTACGCAGGCTTTGCAGGGCCGTTTGCCAGGTGTGGAGTTCTCGCAGTCATCCTCTCAGCCGGGTGCCTCCATGCAAATCCGGATTCGCGGTACGCGCTCTATCTCCGGCGGAAACGACCCGCTGGTGGTGCTGGACGGAATTCCTTTTCCCGGGTCTGTCTCCGACATCAACCCCAGCGACATTAAGAGCATTGACATCCTGAAGGATGCCTCTGCGACAGCTATTTACGGCTCGCGCGGTGCGAACGGCGTTGTGCTGGTAACAACCAAGTCGGGAAAGGCAGGGCAGAAGCCACAGATTAGCTACAACAGCTTTTTCGGCGTGAAAGACGTTTTTGCACGCTACGACATGATGAGCGGACCAGAACTCCTGGCCCTGCGTGAGGCTTCCGGCCCCGCGCAGCTTGAAGGGAAAATGGGCCTGGACGAGGCGGAGGATATCGACACAGACTGGCAGGACTTGCTGTACAGAACCGGTATCACCACAAGCCACGACATAGGTATTTCGGGTGGTACAGAGCAGGGGCACTATAACTTTAGCGCTGGCTACTTTAAGGATAAGGGCGTGGTGCCTACGCAGCAGTTCACGCGTTATTCTATCCGAGGCAGCTTTGACCAGGGACTTGGGAAGTATGTGCGTGTTGGGATCAACTCATACAACAACTACAACGTTACCGAAGGGTCTAATGTGGGCTTGTACAATACCCTGAGCCTGTCGCCGCTTGCCAACCCGTACAATCCGGACGGTACACTGAAAAGAGTGGTGAAGATGCCGCAGGATGATTACTGGGTTTACACAAAAGACAGAGTAGAGGACTTAGAGGATGAGTGGTTGAATGAGACCAGGGCCTTTGCCACCTACAACACCCTGTACGGCGAAGTGCAAATACCGGGAGTGGAGGGCTTGAAGTACCGGGCTAACCTGGGCTTAAACTACCGCCAGAGCCGCAACGGAGCCTACACAGGGCGCGGAATAAACACCGCTGACTCAACAGCCGTTTCAACTGCTTCTCTTGGCAACACGGTGACAACCAACTGGACCATTGAAAACCTGCTGACCTACGACCGCACCTTTGCGGGGAAGCATAACGTGAACGTCGTGGGCCTGTACTCTGCCTCGCAAGAGCAGTATGACAGATCCCTCATAGCGGGAAGAGACATCCCGACAGACGCTTTCCAGTTCTACAACATAGGGCGTGCCGCTGACGAAATCATCGTTGACCCTGATGAGCAAATATACACACAGTGGGGCCTGCTGTCGTGGATGGGCCGCGCGATGTACTCCTACGACGACCGTTACATGCTGAGCGTAACCGTACGTTCCGATGGTTCTTCCAGATTGGCACCGGGGCACAAATGGCATACTTATCCTGCTGTGTCGGCTGGCTGGAACATCGCCAGGGAGTCGTTTATGGAGAATGTCGGCTTAGTAGACATGCTGAAACTGCGTGCAGGCTACGGACAAACCTCTAACCAGGCCATCACACCATACTCTACGCTTGGGCTCTTAGCCACCAGACCTTACAACTTTGGCCCCGATGACTTCACAACCGGGTACTATGTATCGCAGTTGCCTAACCCTAACCTGGGTTGGGAGTACTCCAAAACATGGAACTACGGAGTGGACTTTGCGATCCTGAATAACCGCCTATCGGGTACAGTAGAGTACTATGTAACGGATACCGAGGATATTCTGCTGAGCCTGGGGCTGCCCCCTACATCGGGCGTGGACAGCTACACGGCTAACATAGGGTCGATGCAGAACAAAGGCCTTGAGCTCTCGCTCAACGGGGTGATCATTGAGAACGCAAACGGCTGGACCTGGGAAGCTGGGGTAAACATCTACGGCAACCGCAACAAAATCACCTCGCTTGCCTCGGGGTCGGATGAAGACAAGGCCAACTGGCTGTTCGTTGGGCATCCTGTCAACGTTATCTACGACTACGAGAAGGTTGGCCTCTGGCAGGAGGGCGACCCGTACAGAAACATTCTGGAGCCAAACGAAAAAGACCCTAACGCCACCCTTGGTATGATCAAGGTGAAATACACCGGCGGGTATAACGAAGACGGAACGCCGGTACGGGCTATCAACGCGGACGACAGACAGATCATGAACGCGAACCCTGATTTCCAGGGCGGTTTTAACACCCGCGTAGGCTACAAAGGCTTTGACCTGAGCGCTGTGGCGGCTTTCCAGAGCGGTGGTATTCTTAATAGCACACTCTACGGCGCGTCTGGTTACCTGAACATGCTGAACGGGCGCCGCAACAACGTGGCTGTGGACTACTGGACACCGGAGAACACCGGCGCAGAATATCCAAACCCGGCAAGCCTGAGAAGTGGCGACAACCTTAAGTATGCCAGCACGCTGGGCTACTTCGACGCGTCATACCTGAAGATCCGCACGATCACACTTGGCTATAACTTTGAGAATAACAACTGGCTGGGGAAAGTGGGCATTCAGAACCTGCGGGTTTACGCCACTGCGCAGAACCCGTTTGTGCTGTTCTCACCTTACCACAAAGCCTCAGGCATGGACCCTGAAACTAACTCCTATGCTGACCAAAACGTGGCGTCAACCGGTAACGGTGTTCCGAGCCGCCTGCTGACGATTGGCACGAACGCGCCTTCAACGCGCAACTACCTGGTTGGTCTCAATGTCACATTTTAAGTAAAAGACAAAGATGAAACTTTTTAGGAATAAAGCATTTATAGGAACAGCCTTGATGGTGGCGCTGTCCCTGACCTCTTGTGAGGATATTCTGGAAGAACAGCCACGCAGTATTTACGAGCCGGGTTTCTTTAAAACCGAGAGAGGCATTTATGGTGGCGTAAACTCTATGTATGCCCACCTGCGCTACGTCTACGGGCAGGCTTACTACTACAACACTACTGAAACCGGCACCGATGAGGTAACCTACGGCCAGAGTGCAGACCAGAACTTTAAGGTGATGGACGTCTCAGGCGAGGGTGAGATCACGCCTACCGACAGCCGCGCCGACGTGCTGTGGGGTGCCGCGTTCTCTAACATCAACACTGCCAACGGGGTTATCGAAAACGCATCCGAGCTGGGAACTGTGCCTGACGCGGTTATTGCCGAAGCAAGGTTCTTCCGCGCGTTCGACTACTTTATGCTGGTGCAAACGTTCGGGGGCGTGCCGCTGGACCTGGGTGCGGGGGAGCTGAAGTTCAACAACAACCCTGTGAGGAGCTCTGTGCGCAATACCGTGCCAGAGGTTTATACCAAAGCGATCTTCCCGGACCTGAGACAAGCGGTGGAGGACCTGCCGCTTAAAGGCCGTGTAACCGGTGGCGTAACAAAAACACTGGCACGCCTTTACCTGGCCAAAGCGTACCTGACCTACGGATGGTGGCTGGAAAACCCGGATAACATTCCGACCTACCCGGAGGCGCCCCGTACGGACCCAGACGGACAGAGTGCCCAGTGGTATTTTCAGCAGGCATACGATGTGGCAACAGCCGCCATCGACGAGCCGGGGAATTTCCGTTTGATGGATACCTACTATGATGTTAACGTCGCCTCAAACGACCGCAACATGGAAATCCTGCTGTACGCAGACCACACCGAGTCGAGCGAGTTCTACAACGGGTCCAGCCTGAGCTGGAGTAACGGTACCGCCCCTGAGAACTTTGCCGGCTGGATGATGACCTGGAACTACACCAACATCAGAAGCGCTACAGATCCGAAGTGGCAGTCTACTATAAGCTCTGTGCAGCGGGAGGCGGATCAGGCTTTGGGCCGCCCATGGACACGTATGGCACCTACAATTGGTGCCATCACCAACACTTTTGCCGACAAAACCAACGATTCGCGCTACGACGGCACCTTTACAACCGTGTACCGTGGCAACTGGCCTAAAGGCGGGGTTAACGCACCTGTTGTGTACAATGCCAACGGCTTGCCGGTTTCTCCGGGTGGTGCCATCCTGACTTTTCTGGACGAAGAACCAACGGCGCAGATTAACTACCCTGCCCCTGGTGAGGGAGGTAAGAGCAACGTAGGTGCGGGAGAGCTACCGGGCAGGTCTGACTTTGTGATAGCGCCAAGCGGCATTAGCAGAATTGTGTACCCGGGGCTTTGGAAGCTTGGCCCTTACCGCACCGACAATGGTAATGGCCTGGGCCAGCCGAATGCTGCGAGCACGCGTCCGTTTAACATTGCCAAATTCTCGGAGCTGTACTTTATCGCGGCCGAGGCGGCCGTGAAGGGAGCAACGGGCAGCAGAAGCGCCAGAGAACTGATCAACGTGATTCGCGCCCGTGCCGGCAAGTGGCGCTGGGATAACAACGGAAACCAGCCTAAAATGGAAGACCATAGCGCAGAGCTGGTGGCTGCCACTCCGGCAACTATTGATATCGATTATATCCTGGCTGAGCGTTCGCGCGAGTACTATGGCGAGGGCTATCGCTGGTATGACCTGATACGCACCCAGAAGTGGGAAGACCTTGCGTCTACTTACAGAATTGGCGGAATCCGGTACGGAGACCATACGCCTCAAACCGTGACACGCAACATTCAGCCATACCACTACCTGCGCCCTATTCCGATAAACCAGCTGGATGCCATGGATCTTTCTCCGGCAGAGAAAGCGGCCTATCAGAATCCGGGGTACTAACCAAACTGGTAGAGTAAGGCTTGGCGGGTAGCGCTCAGGTTGGGCGGAAACCTGCCAAGCTTTGCAAACCAGCGCCGTAACACAGGCAGCCGACGCCGTGCACAGAGGCTACAGCAAGAGAGCCTTTTACGGCGCTGCTATCACGCCAACAGAAAGAAATGGTTGATTAATTTTAGTTTAGAGTGAGTGAGGTAAAAGGGCGCTGCTGGCTCCTTTTTACCTCTATTTTGCTTAGGCGCAGCTGTGCCTGTAGTGCCACGGCGCTGCCCTGAGCTAACAAGAAAATGCCGCTGCTGAGGCAGCATAAAACCTAACTACAGAAAAATACTATGCCCCTAATACAAAGCTGGAGATGGTACGGCCCCAATGACCCGGTTTCCTTGCAGGATGTAAAGCAAGCCGGCGCAACGGGTGTCGTGAGTGCCCTGCACCACATACCGCATGGCGAAGTATGGCCCGTAGCGGAAATACAGGAACGGAAAAATATAATCGAAGCCGCCGGCCTGCAGTGGGTGGTGGTGGAGAGCGTACCGGTGCACGAGGCTATCAAAACCCGTAGCGCTGACTGTGAAGTATACCTGGATAACTACCGCCAGACGCTCCGAAACCTGGCAGCTTGTGGCATCTCCACTGTCTGCTACAACTTTATGCCCGTGCTGGACTGGACCCGTACGAACTTGGCCCTGGAGCTATCGAACGGAGCAAAGGCGCTATACTTTAACTGGGCTGACCTGGCCATGTTTGATATGTTCATCCTGAAGCGTGAAGGTGCTGAAAACGACTATGCAGCTGAAATAGTAGCCCAGGCAAAAGAACGGCATGAAAAGGCTACCGAAGAGCAGCTTGCTGCCCTGAGTGATATCATCCTGATGGGCGTGCCTACAGAGGGTAGCGTAATGATACCGCAACTGCTGCAAAGTATAGAAATCTACAAGAGCATTGGGCACGAAGGGCTGCGGGAGAATCTGGCTTACTTCCTGGAGTCCATCATGGATGTATGCGAGGAAACAGGCATCAACATGACCATTCATCCGGACGACCCGCCTTATGCTATACTTGGCTTGCCGCGCGTTGCCAGCTCCAAAGAAGACCTGCTGCACATTATTAACAGAGTGGATCGCCCGGCCAATGGTATCTGTTTCTGCACGGGCTCCCTCGGCGCAGGCGGCCACAACAACCCCGTTGAAATTATAAAGGCAGTAGGGCACCGGGTATACTTCGCCCACCTGCGCAATGTGCTGAAAGATGAACAGGGCAATTTCTACGAGTCAGACCACCTGGCTGGCGACGTGGATATGTACGGCGTGATGAAAGAGCTGATCGCCATTAACCAGCAGCGTGAGCTGCCTATCCCTTTCCGCCCCGACCACGGCCACCAGATGCTGGACGACCTGGTGAAAACGACCAACCCTGGCTATTCTGCCATTGGCAGGCTGCGGGGCCTTGCGGAGTTGCGGGGCCTGGAGATGGGAATAGAGAAATCGCTTTTTAATAATGACTTACATGATCAAAAACACACCTTTACAGGAGCCCGCTAGTAAAAAGCTGTACCCGCAACAGGCAAACAGCTTTTTGAGCGACGACTTCCTGCTACAGACAGAGACAGCCCGGCTGTTGTACCACGAGTACGCCAAAGGGCTGCCTGTTATCGATTACCATTGCCACCTGTCGCCGGAGGTGATCGCTAAGAACGAGAACTTCCAGAACATGACACAGATCTGGCTTGCCGGCGACCACTACAAATGGCGCGCGCTGCGCACGCTGGGCATCGAAGAGAAGTATATTACCGGAGATGCCAGCGACGAAGAGAAGTTTGTGGCCTGGGCAGAGGCCGTGCCTTATACCATGCGTAACCCGCTCTACCACTGGGCGCACATGGAGCTAAAGAACCCTTTCGGGGTTACAGACCTGCTGACAGGCGAGAATGCCCGCGAGGTGTACGCGCACTGTAACAACTTGCTGCAGCAGCCAGGCTTTACACCGCAGGGCTTGCTGGAGCACTACAATGTAGAGATGGTCGGCACCACGGACGACCCCGTGGATACCTTGGCTTATCACCAACAGATCGCAAGCTCTGGTTTAGGTGTAAAAGTACTTCCTTCCTTCCGCCCCGACAAAGCGATGAACCTTGGCGGGGGCGACAGCTTCAGAGCCTACATCAAACAATTGTCAGAGGCAAGCGGCGTGGCCATCACAAGTATAGACACCCTGCTGGAGGCGCTGCAGCAGCGCGTAGAGTACTTCCACCGCAACGGGTGCCGCGTGTCGGACCACGGCCTGTCCTGCCTGCCGCTGGCGGGTAAAGGCAAGGCAGGATTGGAGCAGGACTTTGCCGCCGTGCTGGCCGGTAACGACGACAGTGCCGCTGCCAGCCAGGATGCGTTTTGCCACTTTGTTTTGCTGGAGCTGTGCAAAATGTACTACCAGAGAGGGTGGGTGCAGCAGTTCCACGTGGGAGCTTTGCGCAATACCAACACCCGCATGCTGCAGGCAAACGGCCCGGACACCGGCTATGATTCGATAGGCGACTTCCCGCAGGCGGTTACCATGGCTGCTTTTTTCAATGAGCTGGAGGCAGCCGGGCAGCTGGCGAAAACGGTGATCTACAACCTGAACCCCGCCGATAACGCCGCTTTCGCCACGATGATCGGCAACTTCCAGGGCGGTGGCATTAGAGGCAAAATGCAGTTCGGCTCGGCCTGGTGGTTCCTGGACCAGCTGGATGGCATGAAGGCGCAACTGGACACGCTGTCGACCATGGGGCTGATCAGCTGCTTTATCGGTATGCTGACGGACTCGCGCAGCTTCTTGTCTTACTCGCGCCACGAGTACTTCCGAAGATTGGTTTGCAACGTCTTCGGTAACGATGTGGAGCAAGGCCTGCTACCTACCGACCTGCCCTGGATCGGTAAGATGGTGCAGGACATCTGCTATAACAACGCTAAAAATTACTTTCCTTTTAACTAGCACTAACCCCATGTAACCTCCCCAACTATGAGCTCACCTCTTATGTCTAAACCAACCACAGAAAGGGTAAAGATTGGCTCTTACCGCTGGACCATTTGCGCCTTAGTGTTTTTTGCTACCACCATCAATTACCTCGACAGGCAGGTAGTGGGCATTCTTAAACCCGTGCTCGAAGAGCAGTTCAACTGGACCGAGAGCGACTACGGCGCGATTGTAACAGCCTTTACCGCCTCGTATGCCCTGGGCATGGTTGTTTTTGGGAGGATCATAGACAAGGTGGGCACCAAGGCCGGCTATTCGCTTTCCATTATCGTGTGGAGCCTGGCCGCCATGGCGCATGCGGTGGCACGGTCTACCTTCGGTTTTGCCGTGGCACGTGGCGCGCTGGGCGTGGGGGAGTCGGGTAACTTTCCGGCTGCTGTTAAGACCGTGGCAGAGTGGTTTCCCAAAAAAGAAAGGGCACTGGCGACAGGCCTGTTCAACTGCGGCGCTAACGTGGGGGCTATCGCTGCCCCGATCCTGGTGCCCTGGATAGTGGTTACCTACGGGTGGGAGGAAGCGTTTATCGCAACCGGCGCCATCGGTTTTGTGTGGCTGGTGTTCTGGTTTATATTCTATGAGGTGCCCGCAAAGCAAAAGCGCCTGGGCAAGGGGGAGTACGACTACATCCACAGCGATAACGACGAGGCCCCTGCCGAGGAAAACCAAAGGCCTCTGAAGTGGTCGAGGCTGCTGTTCATCAGGCAGACCTGGGTGTTTGTCTGCGGGAAGTTCTTCACAGACCCTATCTGGTACTTCTTCCTGTTCTGGCTGCCGTCCTACTTTAGCTCTACCTTCGACCTGAACCTGAGCAGCCTCGGCTTGCCGCTGGCCATTGTATACACCGCTACCACCATCGGCAGTATCGGCGGAGGCTACCTGTCGTCGTACTTTATCCGGAAAGGCTGGCCTGTGTTCAAGGCCCGAAAAACAGCCATGCTCATAATCGCCCTGCTGGTAGTGCCGATTATGCTGGCCCGTTATACTTCTGATATGTGGGTTGCCGTTGGCTTAATAAGTATGGCCGCCGCCGCGCACCAGGCCTGGAGCGCCAACATCTATACCATCGTGTCTGACATGTTCCCAAAGCGTGCCGTGAGTTCTGTGGTAGGTATCGGAGGCATGGCAGGCTCCCTGAGCGGAGCGCTTTTCCCGCTGTTCATCGGCTTTGTGCTGGATTACTACAAAGTGCTCGGCAACCTGACGGCGGGCTACAACATCATCTTCCTGATCTGTGGCAGCGCCTACCTGGTGGCCTGGCTGGTGATACACTTCCTGTCTCCTAAAATGAAGCCTGTTGCGCTTTAGCATAGCAGGTAACCCCGCCTGTAGAAAAGCCATTAACCTCTGTAAACAACGCATCTTATGAAGTACTCTCTTTTAGCTACTACTTGTAAAACGCAGAAAAGGGCAAGGCGCCTGCCGTGGGCGAAGCATGTGTATGCCTTACTGCTGGTGTTTGGCTTTGTGCTGATGCCGCAGTTAACACAGGCTGCTGCCAATGGCGATACCTACATCTCCTCAACCAATAGCAAAGGTTCCTTTGCGCTGGCAGCATCTGGCAAGGCGGCTCCTCTGTATGTGAGCAGCGAAGATTTTGCCGGAGTAGTCAGAGCGGCTAAAGACTTACAGGCAGACGTAAACCGTGTAACCAAGGTGCAGCCAAACTTAACGATAGACAAAAAAGCTCCAAAGGCAAAGCAAGTAGTATTAATTGGTACACTTGGCAAAAGTCCAGTAATTGATAAGCTGGTAAAGAGTAAAAAGCTCGATGTATCGGGTATAGCCGGCAAGTGGGAAACCTACCTGGTACAGGTAGTAGACAAGCCAATGCGCGGGGTAGACCAAGCGCTGGTAATTGCCGGTAGCGATAAGCGTGGTACGATCTTCGGTATCTATGATGTGTCTGCACAAATCGGTGTATCGCCATGGTATTATTGGGCGGATGTGCCGGTAAAGCAACAGCAAAACTTATACGTAACGCCGGGACGTCATACTGATGGGGAGCCAAAAGTAAAGTACAGAGGCATCTTTATTAACGATGAGGCCCCCGCTTTGGCAGGTTGGGCTACAGAAAAATTCGGTGGCTTTAACTCTAAGTTTTATGCCAATGTGTTTGAGCTTGTACTTCGCCTGAAAGGTAACTACCTATGGCCAGCTATGTGGGGAAGAGCTTTTTATGATGATGATCCTAAAAACCCGGAGTTAGCCAACGAGTATGGCGTAGTGATCGGTACTTCCCACCACGAACCACTTTCCCGTGCCCACGACGAGTGGAGACGCTTTGGAACTGGCAAGTGGAACTATCAGACCAATAAAGAAAACCTGCAGAAGTTTTGGAGAGATGGTATAGCACGCATGGGCAAGAACGAGAGCATCGTAACAATAGGCATGCGTGGCGACGGTGATGAGCCAATGAGCGAAGACAGCAACATCGCTCTGCTGGAGCAGATTGTAGATGACCAACGCAAAATTATAGCTGATGTAACTGGCAAACCTGCTTCTGAAACGCCACAGATATGGGCACTTTACAAAGAGGTGCAGGATTACTACGACAAAGGCATGCGTGTGCCAGATGATGTAACGCTACTTTTAGCAGACGATAACTGGGGTAACCTCCGTAAACTGCCTAAGGCAGGAGCAAAGCAACATGCAGGCGGTTTCGGGGTGTACTACCACTTCGATTATGTAGGTGGCCCTAGAAACTATAAGTGGATCAACACGAACCCGCTGCCACGTATCTGGGAGCAGATGCACCTGGCGTACGAGCATAACGCTAACAAAATCTGGATTGTGAATGTGGGCGATATTAAGCCAATGGAGTTTCCGACATCCTTCTTCCTGGACTATGCCTGGAACCCTGAAAAGTGGCCGGCAGAGCGCCTGGATGAATACACAAAGCAGTGGGCAGCACAGCAGTTCCCGCAGCAGTATGCAACAGAGATTGCGGAGCTGCTAGCTAAGTATGGCAAGTATAATTCGCGTCGTAAACCTGAGCTTTTATCACCAGAAACCTATAGCCTTACAAACTATCGCGAAGCAGAAAGCGTGGTAGCTGAATACCTGCAACTGGCCGAGAAGGCAGAGCAGCTTTACAAGAAGATGCCGCAAGATTATAAAGATGCATACTTTCAACTGGTGCTGCACCCGGTAAAAGCAAGCGCTAATTTAAACGCTTTATACTTGGCAGTAGCGAAAAACAGACTTTACGCTAAGCAAGGCCGTGCTGCTGCAAACAGTTATGCTACAAAGGCTAAAGAACTTTTTGATGTAGACCAGGAGCTTTCCAGAATCTACAACGAAGACATTGCGAACGGTAAATGGAGCCACATGATGGACCAAACGCACATTAGCTATACTTATTGGCAGCAACCAGATAAGGATGTATTGCCAGAGGTGAAAGAAATTACACTTCCTGCTGGCTCTGAGATGGGCGTGGCCATAGAAGGATCAGAAAACTGGTGGCCAAATGCTAAAGGCGAGGCAGTGTTACCTGAATTAACTCCTTTTGGACAACAGTCTTACTACATCGAGATCTTTAACCGTGGGCAGAAGCCATTTACCTATACCGTACAAACAGGAGCAGAGTGGCTGCAGGTAGACCAGAAACAAGGCGCAGTAAACGACCAGCAGCGCCTGTTTGTGAGCGTGAACTGGAAGCAGGCACCGAAGGGTAAGCAGCGTGTGCCAGTTACTATTACCGGTCCTAATGGCAAGCGTGTGGTAGTACAGGCAGTAGTCAACAACCCGGCTAACCTTACCGCTGACAATGTAAAAGGCTTTGTAGAGAGCAACGGCTATGTAGCCATGAATGCTGAGAATTTCTCTCGCACTATAGAGGCTGGCGATGCACAATGGAAAGTTATTCCTGACCTGGGCCGCACAGCATCAGCAGTGGCTCCTTTTCCGGTAACTGCAAAATCCAAAAAGCCAGGATCAGATAGTCCACGACTGGAGTATGACATGTACCTGCTCAACAGCGGTGAAGTAAACGTGAAGCTACTGGTATCACCAACACTTAACTATAACGAATCGGATGGCTTGCGTTATGCTGTGGCTATCGATGATGCAGCGCCGCAAATCGTGAACATTCACAAGGACAACACCACACAGTCTTGGGACGAGTGGGTAGGTAACAACATTATCGTGACGCAGTCGAAGCACAAGGTGGAGAAGCCAGGACAGCATGTATTGAAAGTATGGATGGTAGACCCGGGAGTGGTGCTGCAGAAAATAGTAGTGGAAACAGACGGTGCTAAACCTAGCTACCTTGGCCCACCAGAGAGTGGCCGCCCGGAAACAGCAACATCAGCAGTAAAGTAAGTCGTTATTCCGTATCAGAAAGTATAAAACTATGGCTAATTACAGCAGCGCATTAAAAAGACTCAGTTTTGCAGCAGGAGTCTTTGCCTGTACTTTGTTAGGGGCAACTTCGGCAACGGCACAGGAGAAGTTTACAAACCCGATACTGCCCGGCTTCTACCCAGACCCAAGTATATGTAGAGTAGGCGAGGATTATTACCTGATCACCTCTACCTTTTCCTACTACCCTGGTGTGCCTATCTTCCACAGCAAAGACCTTGTAAATTGGAAGCAGATTGGTAACATTCTGGACAGGCCTGAGCAACTGGACACGGAAGGGCTGGGCGTATCGAGAGGTATTTTTGCCCCGGCAATTGCGCACCACGATGGTACGTTTTATATGGTAACCACTTTGATTGATAAAGGCGGAAACTTCGTAGTAACGGCTAAAAATCCGGCGGGTCCTTGGTCAGACCCGGTATGGTTGCCGGAGGTAAATGGCATAGATCCATCGTTGTTTTTTGATGAAGGTGGCAAAGCTTATATCATTTACAATAGCGAGTCACCAGATAACAAGCCGCTTTATGATGGGCATCGTACCATCCGTATGCAGGAGTTTGACTATAAAAACCTGAAGACGGTAAGTGCTCCAGAAATACTGGTAAATGGTGGTGTAGACCTTTCCAAAAAGCCAGTTTGGATCGAAGGCCCGCACATATACAAGCACAACGGTTACTACTATTTAATGGCTGCAGAAGGTGGCACAAGTGTGAATCACTCTGAAGTTATCTTGCGAAGCGAAAAGGTAAATGGACCGTATAAGCCTTACGAGAAAAACCCGATCCTGACGCAGCGCCACCTGCCAAACGACCGCCCTAACCCAGTTTCTGCCACAGGCCACGCTGACTTGGTGCAGACGCAGAACGGAGAGTGGTGGGCAATCTTCCTGGCTACACGCCCTTACGATACAGAAGATCACTACAACATCGGTCGTGAAACGTTCCTGGCACCTGTTACCTGGAAAGATGGCTGGCCGATTATCAATGCTGAAAGTGACCTGGTAAAGTATTCCTATACCCGCCCGAACCTGCCACAGGGGCAGAAGAGTGACTTCCCGCTGAACGGAAACTTTACCTATAGAGAAGACTTTAAGGAGAGTAAGCTGCCGATGTACTGGCTAACGCTGCGCACGCCTCAGTCTGACTGGTATAGTTTGACTCAGCCAAATGGCAGCTTGACGCTTAATCTTCGCCCGGAAACGCTGTCAGGAAAAAGTAATCCATCATTTGTTGCCAGAAGGCAACAGCACCTAAACGGTAGCGCCAGCACTAAAATGGAGTTTAAACCAGCCAGCGAGAATGAATTTGCAGGTATAGCTGCCTTCCAGGGAGAGAAGAACTACTATGCCCTAGGCAAAACACTATCGGGTGGCAAGCAGGTGGTGCAGCTAAAGAAGGCTGATGGCACTGTGCTGGCAGAAACACAGCTGAGCAAAAAAGAAAGCAAACAGCCGCTTCTGTTAAAGGTAGCCTTTGATGGCGGTAAGTATAATTTCTTTTATGCCACAAAAGAAGGTGACTGGAAGTTGCTAAGAGATAATGTAGACGGCACCTACCTGAGCACACGGAAAGCAGGCGGTTTTGTAGGCACTACCATCGGTATGTATGCCACATCGCAAGACAAACCATCTACCAGCCAAGCTACCTTCGATTGGTTTGACTACACCGGAGATGATGCCATTTATAAAGATGCTGCTACATCTATGAAGCAACAGAAGTAAAATTGATAACCTTACTAACAACTATAAATCTAACATGATCGCAAAAAAGACTCTCAAGCACTCGGGTTTTGCGTTGCTGGTTGCATCGCTGCTAGCTACCGGTTGCCAAAGCACCAGTACCGAAGTTCAAACCGAAGAACCAGTTGCAGAGGAAACTTCACCTATCTCTCCGCTGGTAACTGAAATCTATACGGCCGACCCATCTGCGCATGTGTTCAACGGTAAAATCTACGTTTACCCATCACACGATATAGATGCAGGCATTCCTGAGAAAGACGATGGCTCTCACTTTGCGATGAGAGATTACCGCGTGATGTCGATGGACAGCGTGGGTGGCAAAGTAAAGTTGCATGATGTGGCACTTGATATCAAGGATGTGCCTTGGGCTGGCAGACAGATGTGGGCTCCGGATGCAACTGAGAAAGATGGTACCTATTACCTGTTCTTTCCTGCTAAGGATAAGCAGGACGTTTTCAGAATTGGTGTGGCTACAAGCTCTTCTCCAACAGGACCATTCAAAGCGCAGCCAACCCCGATAGAAGGCAGCTATAGTATAGACCCAGCTGTTTTCAAAGATGATAACGGTGACTACTACATGTACTTCGGTGGTATCTGGGGTGGCCAGCTGCAGCGTTGGAGCAGCGGCGAGTATAATGAGAAAGATGAGTATCCTGCTGATGACCAGCCGGCGCTTAGCCCTAAAGTGGCTAAACTGAGCAGCGACCTGATGAGCTTTGACGGCGAGGTGAAGGACATCCAGATTCTAGATAAAGATGGTAAGCCCCTGCTAGCGAAAGACAACGAAAAACGTTTCTTTGAGGCGGCGTGGGTGCATAAGTATAACGGCAAGTATTACTTCTCATACTCTACCGGCGATACGCACAACATTGCCTATGCCATCGGCGATAGCCCTGTTGGTCCGTTTACGTACCAGGGCGTAATCCTGAAGCCTGTTCTTGGCTGGACTAACCACCACTCTATCGTGGAGAAAGATGGTAAGTGGTACCTGTTCTTCCACGACAGCTCCCTTTCTGGTGGTAAGACGCCATTGAGAAGCGTGAAGGTAACGGAGCTGAAGTATAACCCAGATGGCACAATCCAAACGATAGATGCTATGGTTGCACAGCCAGAAGTGTAGCGGCCCCAAAGCCGCCTAAAGCAGTAGCCCCCTTACAAGCCAGTTGTAAGGGGGCTACTGCTTTTTAGCAGGTGCCTGTTTTTGCTTATGCTTTTGTTACATGCGGCAGTCTTTTTTGAACTAAACCGTGAGTAGGCTAAGCTCAGGAATGTTTTTTAACTAAAAAGTTACATCTTTTGGGCAGCTTATGCAGTATGTATGAAATAATAAAATGACTTGTTACCGGGTTGATGATGAGAATATTAAGTATAAAATGTCGCATATAAAAATCCCAAACTATGGCCAGTACTGATATTACACGCCCTGGAGTAGCGCATGAGGAGCATGAGGAGCATCACCACGATCAGAATTTTTTCGAGAAGTACATTTTCAGCCAGGATCACAAAACGATTAGCAGGCAGTACCTGTTCACTGGTATGGCCTGGGCGTTTATAGGCAGCTTTCTCTCTATACTTTTCCGCCTGCAGTTGGGCTGGCCCGAGGCCACCTTCACTTTCCTGGAGCCGATCCTGGGTAACTGGATCGAGAACGGCAAACTGAACCCGGAGTTTTACCTGGCGCTGGTAACGATGCACGGCACCATCATGGTGTTCTTCGTGCTCACGGCCGGGCTGAGCGGTACCTTCTCCAACTTCCTGATTCCGCTGCAGATCGGTGCCCGCGACATGGCCTCCGGCTTCATGAACATGCTCTCTTTCTGGATCTTCTTCCTGTCCAGCATCATACTTTTCGCCTCCCTCTTTATTGATACGGGCCCTGCAGCCGGTGGCTGGACGGTGTACCCGCCGCTGAGCGCCCTGCCGCAGGCTATCCAGGGCTCCATGTCCGGCATGACCATGTGGCTGATCGCGATGGCGCTGTTCATTGTGTCGCAGCTGCTGGGCGGGGTGAACTATATCACCACGGTAATCAACTTGCGCACAGAGGGCATGGCCATGTCGAAGCTGCCGCTGACCATCTGGGCGTTCTTTTTTACGGCTATCCTGGGGCTGCTGGCCTTCCCGGTGCTGTTCTCCGCCGCGCTGCTGCTGATCTTCGACCGCAGCTTCGGTACCAGCTTCTTCCTGTCCGACATCTACATTGCAGGTGAGGCGCTGACCAACACAGGGGGAAGCCCGATCCTGTTCCAGCACTTGTTCTGGTTCCTGGGGCACCCCGAGGTATACATTGTTATACTTCCGGCGTTCGGAATCGTGTCGGAGGTGATCGCCACGAACGCACGTAAGCCGATCTTCGGCTACCGCGCCATGATCGGCTCTATGATCGGCATCTCCGTGCTGTCTTTTGTTGTATGGGCGCACCACATGTTCGTAACGGGCATGAACCCGTTCCTGGGGTCCGTTTTCATGTTCCTGACCCTGATTATTGCCGTGCCTTCGGCGGTGAAGGTGTTTAACTGGCTGGCCACTCTGTGGCGGGGCAACATCCGTTTCACAACGGCGATGATGTTTGCGATAGGCTTCGTGTCGCTCTTTATCTCGGGCGGCTTAACGGGCATTATCCTGGGTAACTCCTCTTTGGATATTCAGCTGCACGACACATACTTCGTGGTAGCCCACTTCCACCTGGTAATGGGGGCGGCGGCCTTCTTCGGTATGTTTGCAGGCGTTTACCACTGGTTCCCGAAGATGTTTGGCCGCATGATGGATGAGAAGCTGGGGTACGTGCACTTCTGGCTGACGTTTGCCGCTTCATACCTGGTGTTCATGCCCATGCACTACATGGGTATCGCCGGTTTCCCGAGAAGGTACTATAACTGGACGGGCTTTGAGACCTTCAATATCTTTACCGATATGAACACCTTTGTAAGTATCGCTGCCATCATGGCCTTTGTGGCGCAGTTTATCTTTCTGTTCAACTTTATCTACAGCATTTTCCGTGGGCGCAGAGCTACGGCTAACCCTTGGCACTCCAACACGCTGGAGTGGACAACGCCCGTACTGCCCGGGCACGGCAACTGGCCTGGCAAGATACCGGTTGTCTACCGCTGGCCTTATGACTACAGCAAGCCCGGTGCTGTGGAAGACTACATTCCACAGCATGTGCCTTTCTCCCAGACAACCTCCTCCAACATGCCACGGGAAAGAGAGCTGGAGTAGCGGGCATCTGCAGCATAGAGACAAACCAAAAGCGCAGGGCAACGGCCCTGCGCTTTTGGTTTGTCTCGCGTCCACAGTTTCCCGTTCTGGAGAGTCGTGCCTCGCGGCGGCTACAGAGCCAACTACAGGTCGCGCCGCTGTATTTCCTGCGCCAGAAACGATAGCTCACGGCTCATTTGCCCGGCGATGGAGGTGTTCTCCTCGGCGCGGCGTATCAGGTAGGGCACTGTGGTTGCCACCTCCCCGTAAGGCAGGTACTTGGATACGTTGTAGCCGGCGTCGGCCAGGTTAAAAGTCAGGTTATCGCTCATGCCGTAGAGCTGCGAGAAATGGATGCGCTGCAGGTGGTTCTTGATCTCGTCTCTCTGGATGCGCTCGGTCAGGTAGGAGATGCTCTCCTGGTTATGGGTGGCGGCGCACAGCTCTACCCTGTCCAGGTTGTCCAGGCAGATGTCAATGGCGCGGTTAAAGCTTTTGTCCGTTTCCTCCTTTTTCGTGAACACGGGGCAGGGGTAGCCGTGCTCTTTCGCCCGCTCCTGCTCCTTTTCCAGGTAGGCGCCGCGCACGAGTTTCACCCCCAAAAAAACAGGCTCCTGCGCAAAGCGCGCCAGGCAGTCCTGCAGGTAGCTGACGCGGTCGGTGCGGTACATCTGCAGGGTGTTAAACACGACGGCGTGCCCGGTGTTGTAGCGGCGCATCATTTCCTCGGCCAGCTCATCCATGGGCCGCTGCAACCAGCACTCCTCCGCATCGATGTATACTTTCAGGTCGGCTCCGGCAGCTGCTTTGCAAATGCTGTCCAGCCTCTTTTCCGTTCTTTTAAAGGCCTGCTGCTCTTCCTGGGTCAGGGCCTCCTGTTTGTGCAGCTTCTCAAACACCTCGTTCGGCCCGATGCCAGTTAGTTTAATGCTGATGTAGGAGAAGGCCTTCGTGTCGCGGGCCAGCTCAATGTTGTTTAGAATCTCCTCTTGCACGGCATCAAAGCCCGCCTCTGTCTCCTGCGCTTCGGCGGCATAGTCCAGCACGGTGTGCACGCGGGCTGCGGCCAGCTTCTCTATAACCTGCTGGGCCTCCTGCACGGTCTCTCCCCCGCAGAAGTGCCTGTACACCGTGTTGCGGATGAGCCCCTTGATAGGCAGCCCCAGTTTGAGCGCCCAGACCGTGGCCAGGCCGCCGGCCTTTACCAGACCGGGCTTGCCCATCATGTTGAAAAGCCAGTACGCGAGCTTAAGTTCTTTATTGGATTTTGTGCTGAACGTCACCTGCAGGTTGTTCGGGTCAAAGAAGCCGGCAGGCTGTCGGAAGGTGGCAGTTTGTTTCATATTGCTAGGGCTTACGTGTTTCTCATCTTCGCTTTGGCTTATTCTGCTTGTTCGTAAACTAGCTGGTATGAGTTTTCCTGCCCGGGGATATTTTGAACGTTTCATAGAATAGCACCAACCAGTATGGCTGTAAGTCATATTCTGGTAAAGGCAGCCGGAAGGGGTGGCAGAAAGGCTCCAGCCGCGAAAAGGGCACCCTTTCTGGCTCTCCCGGCGTAAGGGATGGCTGGGCTTATTTAGGATAAAAGCGAGGAAACTGACATTAATCATTTTATACCTGTCTGCTTTCCCTTATACTTGTGCAGGGGAACTCCCACACTGGTGGCGGCCCCGCTTATGTTTGCCCCTTTCAGGAAAGTCAGCGCCGTTCGTTCGACTGTCAGTCGGTTGCACTGCCTGTGTGCCGGCCGGCTGGTAGTGGCTACGCCAGAAGAGAGGAGGCGCTTTGCCTGTTACGGCAAGAGTAGTTACCTTTATAAAAAAGCTATACTTTGGAAGACTCCTTGCAAAACCGCTACAGAAACGTTGACGACCAATCGCGCCTGAAAGCGATCATAGAGACCGCCGTAGACGGCATTATTACCATTGATACAGAGGGCAGAATGGAAAGCGCGAACCCTGCTGCGGCCCGTATCTTTGGCTATGAGCCCGAGGAGATGATCGGCCGGAATGTGCACATGCTCATGCCCGAGCCCGACCATGGCCTGCACGACGGCTACATCAAGCGGTACATGCAGACAGGCGAGGGGCAGATTATTGGCAAAGGCCGGGAAGTGCTGGGCAAGAAGAAGGACGGCTCCCTCTTCCCTTTTTTCCTGAGTATAGCCGAGGTAAAGCTGCAGGACAAAATCATCTTCACGGGCATTGTGCACGATATCTCCGACCTGAAGAAAACCGAGGAGGCCCTGCGCGAAAGTGAGAGCAAGATCAACTCTATCATACAAACCGCGGTCGACGGCATTATTACCATCGATAGGCGGGGCGTGATGGAGATGGTGAACCCCGCGGCCGCCAGGCTCTTTGAGTACGAGGAGCACGAGCTGATCGGCAGGAAGATAAACATGCTCATGCCTGAGCCCGACCAGAGCCTGCACGACAACTACATGCACCATTACCATGAAACGGGTGAGAGGCGCATCATCGGCATAGGGCGTGAGGTGTCGGGGCTGAAGAAGAGCGGCACCATCTTTCCGCTGTACTTAAGTATAAGCGAGGTGCAGCTCACCGACCGCAAAGTATACACAGGCTTTATACATGACATTACGCAGCAGAAGCTGAGCGAGGAGCGGCTGCGCCGCTATGCCGCCGAGCTGGAGCGCAGCAACCGCGAGCTGCAGGACTTCGCCTACGTGTCTTCGCACGATTTGCAGGAGCCGCTGCGCAAAATACAGGCCTTCGGCGACAGGCTGAAAACAAAGGAGTACGAGAAGCTGAGCGACCAGGGCAAGGACTACGTAGACCGTATGCTGAACGCCGCCTCGCGGATGCAGAACCTGATCAACGACCTGCTGGACTTCTCCCGCGTCACCTCCAAGTCGAAAGCCTTTGTGCAGGTGTCGCTGGACAGCGTGCTCACGGATGTGCTCTCGGACCTGGAGATTACCATCGAGAAGACAGGGGCGCAGATACAGCGCGCGCCGCTGCCGCACATAGAGGCAGACCCGACCCAGCTGCGGCAGCTGTTCCAGAACCTGGTGAGCAACGCCATCAAATTCAGGAAAGAGAATGAGCAGCCGCAGATCAATATATTTGCCAGAGAACTGCAGGGCAAGGCCCGCATGACCTCCACCCCGGGCGATGAGATGGTGGAGATCCATGTGCAGGACAACGGCATCGGGTTCGACGAGAAGTACCTGGACCGCATCTTCAACATCTTCCAGCGCCTGGAGGGGCAGAAGTATGAGGGCTCGGGCATTGGCCTGGCCATCTGCCGCAAGATTGCCGTGCGGCACGGCGGCGACATTACAGCCCACAGCCAGGCGGGCATAGGCACCACTTTTATAGTAACTTTAGCAAAAAGACACCTTCAGGATTAAGCAGTAGCACCATGAGCGCAAACAGAAAAACCATTATCATACTTATTGCCGACGACGACGCCGAGGACCGCATGCTGGTAAAGGAGGCCCTGGAGGAGAGCCGCCTGACCAACCAGATGCAGTTTGTGGAGAACGGCGAGGAACTGATCGACTACCTGCACAACCGCGGCAAGTACACGGATAAAGAGAAGTACCCGACCCCGGGCCTCATCCTGCTGGACCTGAACATGCCTAAAAAGGACGGCCGCGAGGCGCTGAAGGAGATTAAGGAGGACGAGCACCTGCGGGTGATACCGGTGGTGGTACTGACCACTTCCAAGGCAGAGGAAGATGTGCTGCGCACCTATGACCTGGGCGTCAGCTCCTTTATCACCAAGCCGGTAACTTTCGCCTCACTGGTAGACGTTATGAGGACGCTGAGCAAGTACTGGTTCGAAATAGTGGAGCTCCCCAAGCCTTGAATGGCAAAAAGGGGGGCGGCAGAGCGCTAGCAGCACCATGCGTTGCCCCCGCCTCCCTGCCTTTGTAGCTCCCAGTTTTTAACCCTTTCCCTTTCCTATGGCTGAGAAAATCAAAGTTCTGCTGATCGACGACGACGAGGATGACTACATCATCACCCGGGACATTATGGACGATATCCCGAGGCGCAACTATGTGCTCGACTGGACGTCGTCGTTTGAGGAGGCGCTCGCGCTGATACGGGAGGGGAGGCACGATGTGTACCTGGTGGACTTTTACCTGGGCGCGCAGGACGGCCTGCAGCTGATTACCCGGGCGGTGCAGGAGGGGGCAAAGGCTCCTTTTATTCTGCTGACCGGGCAGAGCGACCTCGAAACCGACGAGAAAGCCATGCGGGCCGGTGCGCTGGACTACCTGGTGAAAGGCACCTTCAACCCCTTCGACCTGGAGCGCTCCATCCGCTACAGCATTGAGCACGCCATGAGCCTGGCCGAGATCCAGACGCTGAACGAGGAGCTGGAGCAGCGCGTGGAGGCACGCACGCAGGAGCTGGCCGAGGCCATCCGAAAGCTGGAGAACACGAACAGGAGCCTTTATGAGGCGCAGCAGGAGATACACAAGGCACTGCAGAAAGAGAAGGAGCTGCACGAGCTCAAGTCCAGGTTCGTGACCATTGCCTCGCATGAGTTCCGGACGCCGCTGAGCACCGTTCTCTCTTCCGCCTCGCTCATCAGCAAGTATAAAACAGAGGCCGACGACGAGAAAAGGCAGAAGCACGTTGAGCGGATCAAGTCCTCGGTGAGTAACCTGACCAACATACTGAATGATTTCCTCTCCATCAGCAAAGCGGAAGAGGGCAAGATATACAACGTGCCCACCACGTTTAACCTCAAGGCCTTTGCCAAAGAGGTGGTGGAGGAAATGCAGGGCTACCTGAAGGCTGGGCAGCAGATAGCCTACCAGCACGAGGGAGAGGAAAGGACCGTCAACATCGACAAGCAGTTACTCAAAAACATACTGCTCAACCTGCTGTCGAACGGCAGCAAGTACTCGGCGGAAGGCAAAACCATCCGCTTTACGACAAGTATAGCAAACGGAGCGGCGCTGGTGGCGGTGCAGGACCAGGGCATCGGTATCCCAAAGGCCGATCAGGCGCACCTGTTTACGCCGTTCTTCCGGGCTCAGAACGTTACCAACATCCAGGGCACAGGCCTGGGGCTGAATATTGTAAAGAAATATGTAGAAGTGATGGACGGCAAGCTGGAGTACCAGAGCGAGTTAGGCGAAGGCACCACCTTCACCATCACCATTCCAAACACAGCTGAAGCATGAAAAAGATATTGTTGATAGAAGACAACCACGAAATCAGGGAAAACACAGCGGAGATTCTGATGCTGGCCAACTACGAGGTGGTGGAGGCCGATAACGGCAGAACCGGCGTGGACCTGGCCCGGAAAGAGCACCCCGACCTGATTGTGTGCGATATCATGATGCCGCAGCTGGATGGCTACGGCGTGCTGCACCTGCTCAGCAAGAACCCCGACACCGCCGGCATCCCCTTCATCTTCCTGACAGCCAAGTCTGAGAAAGAGGACTTCCGGAAAGGGATGAACCTGGGTGCCGACGATTACCTGACCAAGCCCTTTGACGATGTGGAGCTGCTGGATGCCATTGAAATACGCCTGAAGAAAAACGAGATCCTGAAAACGGATTTCCAGAAGAACGTGGAGGGGCTGAACGGCTTTATTGAGGAGGCCAAAGGCTACGAGGAGCTGGAGAAGCTGATCTCCGACAACCGCAAACTGACGACGCTGAAGAAAAAGCAGTTCCTGTTTATGGAGGGCAACAGGCCCAACGCGCTGTACTTCCTGAGCAAAGGCAAGGTTAAGGCCTTTAAATCGAACGAGGAGGGGCGCGAGTACATAACCAACCTGTACAAAGAAGGCGACTTTATCGGCTACCTCGACCTGCTGGAGGACACCACCTACCGCGAGTCGGCCATGGCGATGGAAGAGGCGGAGATATACATTATTCCGCGGGAGGATTTCTTCTCGCTGCTGGACCGTAACCGCGATGTGGCCAGCAAGTTCATCAAAATCCTGTCCGACAACCTGGCAGACCGGGAGGAGCGCCTGCTGAAGCTGGCCTACAACTCCGTGCGCAAGCGCGTGGCCGAGGCCCTGCTGCTGGTCGACAAGCAGTATGAGCGGGAGGAGCACGCCACTAAGCAGATCTCCATTTCGAGGGAGGATCTGGCTAGTATCGTGGGGGCCTCCAAAGAAACTGTGATCCGCACGCTGGCCGACTTCAAAGATGAGAAGCTGATCGATAGCCAGGGCAGCCGCATCACCATCCTGAACCTGGACAAGCTTAGCCGCATGCGCAACTAAAGGGTTGGTGCTGCAGGCTTTGCCGTGTTCCGGCGCCAGGGCAGCGGGAGAAGTGACGAAGGTCTTGCCAAGAACTGACGATTGTCATGTTTCTGGACGTCAGAATTTTAGAATTTTGCATAGTATTTAGAGAAAGACCATGCAGAACAGATTCAAGGTACTGACCTTATCCTACAAAGACGCCCCTATTGCCGTTCGTGAAGCCGTATCGCTAAACGAGATAGCCTGTAAAAACCTGCTCGACAAGATACAGGAGTTTACCGAGGCTAGCGATGTGCTGGTGCTCTCCACCTGCAACCGCACGGAGGTGTACTACGCTGCTGCGGAGGATCTTTCTCAGCAACTGATCAAACTTATCGCCATCGAGAAGGGCTTTATCGCCACCAGGGAGGTTTCGCCTTACTTTAGAAGTATAACCGCGCACCAGGAGGCGATAGCGCACCTGTGCTACGTGGCGCTGGGCCTGCACTCGCAGGTGGTGGGCGATATGCAGATCCTGAACCAGGTAAAGAAGGCCTACCAGTGGACGGCCGACGCCAACATGGCCGGCCCTTTCCTGCACAGGCTGCTGCACACCATTTTTGCGGCCAACAAGCGCGTTGTGAACGAAACAGCCTTCCGCGATGGCGCTGCCTCCGTGTCGTACGCGGCGGTGGAGCTGGTGGAGGAACTAACAAGAGGGATAGAGAACCCGCGCGTGCTGATGATTGGCGTAGGGGAGATCGGCGCCGATGTGTGCGACAACTTCCAGAAATCAACGGTACAGAACATCATCATTGCCAACCGAACGCACCACAAAGCCCTGGAGCTGGCCCTCCGCACGAATGCTACGGCCGTGTACTGGGAAAACGTGTGGGAGGAGATTGAGAAAGCGGATGTGGTGATCTCCTCTGTGCCCGGCGATTGCTTCTACATCAGCAAGAAGAGCCTGGAAAGCCATACGTTGCATACCCCCAAGTTCTTTATCGACCTTTCTATGCCGCGCAGCGTTGACCCGGAGCTGGAGACGCTGCCAGGGGTAAAGGTGCGCAACATCGATAACATCCGTAGCCGCGCCTCCGCAGCCCTGGAAATACGCCTGGCCTCCGTGCCGCAGGTAAAAGCCATTGTGGCGGAAACAGTAGCCGATTTTATGGCCTGGGCCAAGGAAATGGCGATGTCTCCGGCGCTGCAGCAGTTTAAAAGTAAGCTGGAGGAGATCCGCCAGCAGGAGATGGCCCGCTACCTGAAGAACCTCGGCGAAGCAGAGCGAGCCGCTGTGGAGGCTGTTACCAAAGGCATGCTGAACAAGATCGTGAAGCTGCCGGCGCTGGAGCTAAAGGCAGCCTGCCAGCGTGGCGAGACAGAGGCGCTGCTGGATGGCCTGAGCGCGCTGTTCAGTCTCGAAACGGAGAATGCCTAGTTCCCGCCCTTCCTAAGGCAGGCTACCCCGTGCTGCTTCCTGCGCTATCATAACGACTTCGCTTACCTGCCTGTGACCTTTAGCCGGGCGCCGTGGTAGGGGTGGCGCATGCTGTTGCCTCTGTTTCCCGGCCCCCGTGCCTGCTCTGCTGGCTTTTAGGCGGCAAACACTCCATTTTACCAAAAATGAGGCAATCCTTGTTATACACGGCTGTTTTGCGTTCACTCCCATAAAAGCTACTCCCACACCTGCTGAACATCCCTTCACTTAAAAGTAAGGCCTCGTTTTGCTGCCATTGTTCTCAGTGCGTTTAAATGAATCGACAAAGTTTTGTTAAATCATTTAAAAAGGAGGACAAATGTTTTACCACGTAAAGGAGTTACAGTTCAACGCCAGAGTCTCTCGCCCCGACCCAGCTTTTGCCAGTATGTTGCTGGAGCAGTTTGGTGGCGCTAACGGAGAGTTGGCAGCAGCTATGCAATATTTTACGCAGGCGTTCGCGATGCGGCAGCCACACCCGGATAAGTATGACATGCTGATGGACATCGCCACAGAAGAGTTCAGCCACCTGGAGATTGTGGGTGCCACCATACAGATGCTACTGGGCCCGATCAACGGAGAGCTGAAGAACGCTGCCGAAGAGTCTGAGATTATGCAGTTGCTGGACGGAAAGGCGAAGAAAGAGGAATTCATACACAGTGCCATGATGAACCCGCAGTTCCTGGTGCTGAGCGGCGGCGGCCCGCAGGTCGTTAACAGCCAGGGGGTGCCTTGGTCAGGTACGTACGTGAACGCGAACGGCGACCCGACTGTAGACCTGCGCTCTGACATGGCTGCTGAGTCAAGGGCCAAGATTGTGTATGAGTACCTGATGCAGTTTACGGATGACCCTTACGTGAAAGAGACGCTTACCTTCCTGATGACTCGTGAGGTGGCGCACTATGAGATGTTCGATGCTGCCCTGAACACCATACAGCCTAACTTCCCGCCAGGGGTGCTGCAGGGTGATCCGCGCTACAGCAACAAATACTTCAACATGTCGAGCGGCGCTGACGCCAGAGGCCCTTGGAACGAAGGAAAGACGCCGAACCTTGGTGAAACTTGGCAGTATATTGAGGAGCCGTTCAGCCACGTGGTGGAGTCAAACGGTATGATTTCGCATACGGAGCCCAAAGGTACAGACCGCACAATGGCCGGTGTTCACGCAAAAGACAAAGCTTTAAGCGAAGAACGCAGCAAAAAAGTGAAAGCTGCCGTACCAAAGGGAGAAAACCATTGGTGTGAATATCCCAACAACTGCTAACAGCAGCGGGAGTAATAGAAAAGAATGATCGATAAAGAGAACAAACAAGAGAAAAACCAAGAAGCAGGGTCGGTGGAGATTGAGGTCTACACCGACCCTCTTTGCTGTTGGAGCTGGGCTTTTGAGCCCCAGTGGCGCAGGCTGCGCTTCGAGTACAGCGGCAAAGTAAAGTGGCGCTACATTATGGGCGGCCTTATTGCCAACTGGGACAGCTTTAACGACCCGATGAACTCCGTGAACCGACCCCTGCAAATGGGGCCTTTGTGGCTGGAGGTAAAGTATAAATCCGGCATGCCCATCCAGGATAAGGTGTGGTACCAGAACCCGCCAAAGTCGTCGTACCCGGCCTGTATTGCGGTAAAGGCCGCTGAGATGCAGTCGCCGACGGCAGCAGAGGTTTACCTGCGCAAAGTGCGGGAGGCGGTTATGCTGCACGGCAAAGACATCTCGGACTGGGAGGTGCTGCAGAAAGTGGGGCATGAGCTGGCAAAGGCGCAGCCCGGCCTGCTGGACGGCGAAAAGCTGCAGCAGGACATGGGCAGCAAAGATGCCCGCAGCGCCTTTGAGCAGGACCTGCAGAAGGTGCGCCTGCACGGCATCAGCCGCTTTCCGACCCTCACCATCAAAAAAGCAGGGGAGGAGAACGGGGTGATGATAGTGGGTTACCGGCCTTACGAAGCACTGCAGACAGCACTGGAGCAAGTTGAGCCGAACCTACAGCCCACCAAACAGGCTACCGACGAAGAGGCATACAAAGCCTACTGGCATGATGCCACAGCACGCGAAGTGCAGGAAGCGCTGGGAGCCGGTGTTGCTTAAAAAGAAGCTTACACAAGAAGTATAAAGTACAGCAGCAAGCGGCTCTTGCGGGCTGTAGCTACCATGGCTACAGCCCGCAAGAGCCGCTTGCTACTTAAGCGAGAGGTGGCAAAGAGTTCTGCTGCTGCTAAAGCTGCACTATAAGGTGGTTGCCCTGAAGGGGAAGGTTTTTGAAGCTGTGGTTGTCTTGTGTTATGAAGAAGAGAGGGATGAGGAGAGGCAAGGGAAGCGGCATGGCTTGCTACTCCTGGTAAATATCGGAAATATCCACCATCTCCAGGTATGGCTGCAGCCCCACCTGGTTACTGAGGATGCGCACCAGTACAAACCTGTCTCTGCGCGGCTCATACCACACTTCTGCAAAAGACTGCCCCACGTAATACAGGCGGATAATGTACTGCGACCTATACCGCACCGCCAGGTACACGCCGTGCTTCAGGATGATGTCCGCGCGTTGCTCCAGGGGCTTCTTGTTGAAATGGGATAGGTTCATGGAAAGCTGTCAGTAAGGTTACAGGTCAGGGTGGTCCCGATCCTCCTGCTTATTTATACTTACCTCTTGATCTATAGGTTTTTAATTGCCTTAAAAAGATCCGTGCCTGCCTGCACCTGCCCTTTTGCCGTGGCGTGCAGCTTGTCCTGGGGGTTTAATTCATACTTTCGCGTGTCGATCAGAGACAGTGTTTTGGCATCTGAGGAGGCGCGCTTGGCCTTGGCGGCGTTCACCTTGTCGGCATAGGGCATCACGCTGGGCTCCGGGAAAAGCTTGTACACAACGCGCTTGGCGCTGTGCAGGTAAGGGGTCTGGTCCAGAAAGGTAAAGAAAGCCGCCTCGTTCTGGCCGTAGGCAGCAGCCTTTTCCGAGCTTTTGGCGTCGTTCTCGCCCTGCCACCAGGTCACACTTTTAAAGACCGCCGTTTTGCCCTCCGCTTTAAGGGCCTGCTGTGACTGCTCCAGCACCCGTAGCACCTCCTGGGTGAGCTCATGCGAGTCCGCGTTCCAGTCCGGTTCGCTGCCGGAGCTGTAGAGCTGCGTGTTGCCGTACCCGGCCACCACAAAGTATACTTCGCGCTGCTGGTGATCGCGCAGCAGCTGTGCCGCCTTTACAACGGGGCCGAACTGCCCTGCCTGCGACTGTGTGTTAACGCCAGCCTCTATCACCTCAAACCTCTTGCGCGAAACGTTATAAATGTAGCAGCTGTCCAGCGGGGCGCGCAGCTCCCTGGGTAGCTGGCTGGCGTAGGCGCGGCCAATGCTGTTAGACTGCCCAAGTATAACATGAACCGCTACCTCGTTCTGTGGTGCGGGAGCGTGCTGGCTACAGGATAGGAACAACGCACCGCCGAAGCAGATTAGGAGTAAATAATTTAGCTGTCTCACAGGTACAATTTTTCTTCTTTTGAGTTACCTTGCCCTCCATACCGCCTGTATTCGTTTGCTGTAACGGATTATGGTTATATTAGTTTGTATTTTAAGCAGAACGCTGCCTCCGGCACAGTACTGGCCGTTATTAAAGGGCCAATGTTGGGCACACAAGGTATGCTCTGTTTCTGCGTTAAGCACTCGAAATCTTTTAGCTACTTTATGAAATATACTTTAACGAAGGCCCTTTGGGTGCTGGGGCTGGCGACGGTGCTGTCGTCGTGCGTGGTGCACCGTAAATCAGATAAGAAGGTAGTGGTTGTGAAGAAAGGCAGCCATGACAACGGCTTGCACAAAGGCTGGTACAAAAACAGCAATAACCCGCATCACCCCCGCACGACCAACCCTGGCCACACCAAGCACAAGGGCAAGGGCAACACCACTACCATCATTGTGAAGGAACAACACGGGAAAGGCAAGAAGGGAAAGCACTAGGCTAACCTCCTCCCTCCCCAAGGATAGAGCTACAGAGGCTGCAGGAGCGGCTACTGTAGCTCTTTTTTATGAGCGGCTACCATGCTTTTGCTGTTCCTGTATGGAGGTGAAGCCCGGGCTCCGGGGCAGTGCAGGCGGAGTTGCAGCTTTTTGTGTGAAGAATGAATTTATCAAGTAAAAATTTGTGTTATAAGCTAACAGTGGGAGTGCTTGATTGAAACACCCATGTAAACCTGTTTAGTTATGGCCAAAGTACTTGCTATTGCCCTTGCATTCTTTGTCTCAGCGCTTTCCGCGCCGGCTTTTGCCGAGGCTCCCGCCAAAGGTGGTCCGTTCACGGCGCTGAAAATCTTTTCGGGGAAAAAGTCTGCCAAGTCGCTCAGGAAGCAAAACAAAAGAACGAAGTACTACCGCGCGGCGGCCAAGAAACAGCGCAAGGCACAGTGGCAACGCCACTCGCTTCTGCGCCCCGGCAGCAGCTTCCGGCGGTAACATACTTTTAGGTGCTGCCCGCGTATAAGCGCGTATGGCAACAAACGAATCACATTATACCCGCACTCCCCGTTCTGAAAGGCTCAAGTGGGTGGAGCACATGGTACACCTGATGGATAACCAGTTCAGGGTGCCGGGCACGCGCTTCCGCTTCGGGCTGGACCCGCTGTTGGGGCTGCTACCGGTTGCCGGCGACCTGGCCTCTTTCGCCATGTCGGCCACTCTGGTCATGACCATGGCCCGCCACGGGGCCAGCGGCAAGTTGGTCGCGCTTATGCTCATCAATAGCGCACTGGATGCCCTGATTGGCAGTATCCCGATCTTGGGCAACATTTTCGACTTCTTTTTTAAGGCCAACGAGCGTAACGTGCGGCTTTTGCGCAGGCACTACGAAGAGGGCAAGTACCAGGGCAGCGGCAAGAATGTAGTTATTGGCGTAGCCGTTGCCGTTGTGGTGCTCTTCGCGCTGTTGCTGTGGGCGCTGTGGGAGCTGGCGGATTGGGTGTTCAGCTGGCTGGCCTCATACTTTTAGCCGGTTCAGGGCTTTTGCCACTTCCAGTGCTTTCAGGGCGCTTTCTTCTTTGTCTTTGATCTCCAGCATAATGTCCATGTCCAGCCCCTGGGTTTCGGCCATGAAGTCATGGAAGAGCTGCTCCTCTATATGCTGCACATGCTTGCCCTTCCGTTCGCCGGGTGCCTGGGAGCTGTAGTCCATCATCAGAATGCCGTCCTTTTCGGCATCCCAGGTGGCCGCGGCCATCTGGACAGCCTCACGCATCGGCTCCCCGTTGTTCACGCACTCGTGGTGCAGGTTATCAAAAACCACGGGCATGCCTGTCAAGGTGTGCAGCTCCAGGCAGTCCTGCAAAGTATAGGTGCGGTCATCGTTCTCCACGCAAAGGCGTGCCTTCACCGCATCGGGCAGCATGGTGTGGTATACTTCGGCGAAGCGCTGAATGGCCGCGGGCTTGTCTCCGTAGGCACCGCCGCCGTGGATCTGCAGTTTGGCAGTGGTGTCCAGCCCCATCAGGTCCAGTACCGTGCCCTGGTAAACGAGCTCTGCAATGCTGTTGCGCACCGTTTCCTCCTTCGGCGAGTTTAGAACCACGAACTGGTCGGGGTGCATGGAGATGCGCATGTTGTTGCTTTTTATATAGCTGCCCAGTCGCCGGAAGGTCATCTTAAAGTGTTCTTGCCAGTTGTACTGGTTTACCGCGTGTGAGGCGAAGGGCACCAGGTCGGAGGTGAGGCGGAAAAACAGCAGGCCGTGCTGCACATTGTACTCCAGTATGCGGCGCAGGCAAGCCAGATTCTGCTCCACGGTCTCCACCAGGCGCTCCTCGGAGTAGGAGGCCAGGCGGAAAGTGCGGGAGGAGCTACAGTCGAGGGTTTCGTTTATGCAGGGGTATCCAATCTTCATCGCTAAAGTGTTTGTGTAACTTTAACTTACGCAGCAGGCTATTGTTCGGACGGCCTGCCGTAGCCGGTGCTGGGGCGGCGGCGTTACCAAGCCTGCGCCGGCTATACTTTTGCCGACGCATTTTGGGGCAGCGGCTACCTGTAACGTTCCTCCGGAGGCTACAGGCGGGCACCCTGTAAAGCAACTTCGCCTGCAGTGCAACACTGCAGGCGAAGCCGGGCTACTGGTATCCCTCGTTGTTTTTAAAGTACTTGTTGTATTCCTGCTTTTCCTTTGCCTGTTCCTTTAGCTGCCGTTCTGCCTCCAGCCGTTGCAGGTACTCCTGCAGTTGGCGCTTCTGCTTGCCTTCGCTGGAGAACATGTCGTACATCAGGTTTAGCGGGTTGAGTATGGTAGGCGCGGGCGGCGGTGGCGGTGGCGGCAGTTCCGGCAACGGTACAAAGTTGGGGTTCTTGGCCTGGCTGGTCCGCTCGCGCTTCATGTTGCGCAGGGCACGGTCTATCATTTCTTTGGAGGGGCGGCTGGTAACTTCCACCTCGCCCAGCATCACACTATCCTCCTGCAGCACAATATTTACGCGCAGCTCTGACACGGGCAAGGCTTTGGGCAAGTACAACAGCGGCTTAAACCCCAGGGCTCTGATCATCAGTGTGTCTGTCTGGGCGACATCAATCAGAAACTTGCCCTGCTCATCCGAAACCACCCCCATATTTGTGTTCACCTTTACGATGGTAGCACCGGGGATGGGGGTTGTGCGGTCGGGCTGCAGCACTGTTCCACTTATCCGGATGCTTTTCTGCGCTACGGCAGGCTGGCAAAATGCGAGCAGCATCAGGGTTAGAATGTACAGGAGTGGGGGTCGGTGCATGTAAAGTGTTCGTGTTGCTGCGGCTTCTGCCTTATTACTACGCCCCAAGCGGCCAAAAAGTATGCCAACCGCCAAATATATAGAACAAGGGCTATGTAAAAGTACAAACTAAATGGCAGCAGTGCTAAAAAAGTAAAAGCCTGCAACAGTTACGCCGCAGGCTTTGGTATGTTCCGGGGGTACGGAGCTTAGTCTGGTAAAGAGCCAACCGGAACAGTAGCGGCACCGACCTCTGTCGTGTCACCTACGTCTGTGCCGGATTCCTGTACGTTGGCGGCCGGGCGCGAGGCTGTCTGTCGGTTGTATTTTACATCCAAATCACTCAGCTGCCTTTCCGGGTCGTAGTATGTCTGCACCATCTCCACAGCCACCTGCCCATCCAGCTCCTGTCGTACCTCTGGCGGTAAGTTGGTCGTGCTGAAGGCGTAGTACTGGTTTGGCTTCGGGGCTGGGCGGCCGCTGTCCAGATCTGGCTCTCTGTTGCCATAGCCACGGATGTGGAGTGGGTTCACACTCTCGTCGGCATTCGAGTTTATTACCTCTGTGGTAGTGCCTGTCTTGTCGTAGCCGCAGGACGTGGCAAAGCACAGAGACGCTATCGTAAGTACCGGAATGATTTTTTTCCTCATAACAATATAGGGGTGTTTGGTGTAATGCACCCTCTCAGACTCTTGGTCTTGGGCGCAAAAGGGTTCAACTGGTATTACGGGGGCGCAGGTTTTAATGTTCAGCAGGGCCAGGCGGAGCTGCGCAGCACGGCTATAAACCAGGCTGCACTAGGCTCTCTTAAGCTCAAACACCGTGATCTCCGGCAAGAAGCCCACACGGCCGGGATAGCCCAGGAAGCCTAGGCCTGTGTTCACGTACAGGTGCTGGCGCCCTCTTTTGTACAGGCCCGCCCACTGCTTGTACACGTACTGCACCGGGCTCCACTTCAGGCCGGGGATGTTCACGCCAAACTGCATGCCGTGGGTATGCCCCGAAAGCATGAGGTCGATGTCGTTGTACTTTTGGTTTACTTCCCCATCCCAGTGCGAGGGGTCGTGTGAGAGCAGCACCTTGAACGGCACGTTTTCAGTGCCGCGGTAGGCGTCTTCCAGGCGGCCATACTTGGGGAAACCAGCCCGGTTGCCCCAGTTCTCCACACCAAGCACGGCAATCTGCTCCCCGTCTTTTTCGATGATCCTGTTTTCGTTGAGCAGGATTTGCCAGCCCATCTGCCCGTGGCTGTTAATGAGGGTGCGCAGGTTCTCCCGCTTCGCCTCCTGGCTTGGCCAGGCCACGTAATCGCCGTAGTCGTGGTTACCCAGCACGGAGTAGACCGCTGTTTTGGCCTTGATGCCACTCAGTGTACTGAGGTGCTCCCGAAGCTCCGACGCCACATTGTTCACCAGATCGCCGGTGAAGAACACCAGGTCTGCCTCCTGCTTGTTAATAAGCTGCACGGCCTCCTTTAAAGGGCCGGTGGAGTTAAAGCTTCCGGTGTGGAGGTCTGAGATCTGGAGCATTTTATAGCCTTCAAAAGCAGCGGGAAGGTTTGGGAAGCGCAGCGTTACACGCTTTACACGGTAATCGTAGGCGCCCTTCACCATGCCATATATAAACGCTGTGAAAGGCACGGCTGCCACCAGCAGGCCCATCTGGTTCAGGAACTTGTTGCGGGACGGGTCAAAGGCGGCCTCGCCGTTGGTGGAGTTCAGCACCATCTTGCCCACCCGTACCGCATCATCCAGCAGCAGGAAAAGCACCACCACCAGCTTAGAGGCAAAAATGATGAACAGCGTGCTCGCCAGGTACGTCTGAAACGCACTGGGCGGGGTGCCGCGTGTGGCAGAGGCCAGCGTGAACGTGCCTGCGGTAATAACGAAAACAGCCCAGTAAAGTACAAAGATCACCCGTTGCGTAGTGGGGGCCAGGTTTTGGGTTACGGTTTTGATGGCCTGAAACACGTACAGGTCCACCAGCAGCAGGAGCAGTACAACCACTCCAAAAGATAAGTATCGTCGCATATCGATGTTTAACCACATTTTGCCGCTTTTGTTTGGCGACAGTGGTTTTATTCCTAAAGTATGAATTTGTTAAAATACAGGGTGCAAACTGAACTATTTACAGAATAAAGTGCTTGCACTTGCATCTTCTGTCATATCAAAATCTGTACCGTAAGTGAAAGAGAACGAAGCCACTGCCGCCCTGCCATACCTGCAGCCGCTCAACATTAAAACCTGGGCCGAGGAAGACCGCCCGCGGGAGAAGCTCCTGCTAAAGGGGAAAGCCGCCCTTTCGGATGCCGAGCTCATCGCCATCCTGATCGGCTCTGGTACCGCCAGGCTCACAGCGGTGGATGTAGGGAAAATCATACTGGCGGCCGTGGGGAACGATTTAAACGAGCTGGCCAGGCTAAGTGTGAAGGACCTGACAAAGCACCCGGGGATAGGGGAGGCCAAAGCTATTTCTATCGTGAGTGCGTTGGAGCTTGGCCGCCGCCGTAAGGAGACTGTGTCCGCTGCCAAAAGCCGCATCACCTGCTCGACAGATATCTACAACTACATAAAGCCGCAGCTGCTCGACCTGCCGCACGAGGAGTTCTGGATCATACTGTTGAACCGTGCCAATGTGGTGATGAAAAAGGAAAGCATCAGCTCAGGAGGTGTGGCCGGCACCGTGGCCGACCCGAAGATCATCTTTAAGAAAGCGCTGGAGCAGCTGGCAAGCTCTATTATACTGGTGCATAACCACCCCAGCGGCAACACCAAACCCAGTGCCGCCGATATCGCCTTAACCAAAAAAATGAAAGAGGCAGGCCAGTTCCTCGACCTCCCCGTGCTCGACCACATCATCTTTACGGAAAACGACTACTACAGCTTTGCCGATGAAGGCTTGCTGTGAGCCCCTGCCTTGAGCAAGGCTGTCGTTTTGGCTACCGCTGCGCCTGCTGACTGGTGCAGGCAAGGGGGCCTTTAATCTTCCGGAAGGATTTCCTGCACACGACCTACTTCGCCGGTCTCCAGCCTTACTTTAATGCCGTGCGGGTGCGTGGGGGAGTTGGTGAGGATGTCCTGCACGTAGCCTTCAGTGAGGTCGCCGGAGCGCTGGTCCTGCTTTTGCACAATGTTGACATGGGTGCCGGGCTTAATATTGGCGCGTTTTTTACCGTCCATGAGTAAGTATAGGTATAGTTAAGGCTGCAAGATACGCAGTAAAAGCGAGGGAGTTCTATACATACGGTTGGGAAGGTGCCGCTCCGCCCGGTGTGCGGGCGCAGGCTTACTTGTTCTTCAGCTGCTGCGCCGTATTTTTCATGGCCTTCTGCCGCTGCTCCAGGCTGTTGATGTAGCCCATGTGCCTGAAGATGCCGGTTGCGCCCAGCACGAGGCCCGCCAACATCAGGTAAAGCCCCAGGTAATTGTCAGAGAGCTGCAGTATGCGGACAAGGGTTCCGCAGATAACCAATAGGGCTGCAGCTTTGTAAAGCAGTTTCTCAATGGTTCTGTCTTTCATCTGGCAATGGTTTAAAGTATGCAATAGCGCTGCCCTTGCTGGCTTTTGCAATGGCCGGAAGGGCAGCGCTGAAGTATAAATCAGAAGGTGCTACACAGCCGAGGCCATTTGCGTAGGAGTGCCCAGCTCAATCTTAGCGCCAAGCACATCCAGGAACGCACGAATAAACTTCGGGTGCCCGGGCCAGGCAGGAGAGGTAACCAGGTTTCCGTCTACCACAGCCTCGGTTGGCTCTACGGATACGAAAGTGCCGCCGGCCAGTTCCACCTCCGGCCCTACGGCAGGGTAGGCGGTCAGGCGGCGGCCCTCTACCACACGGGCAGCTGTGAGGATTTGGATGCCGTGGCAAACGGCCGCAATCGGCTTGTTATGCGCTGCAAAATGGCGGGTCACGTCTATCACCCCCTGGTGCAGGCGCAGGTACTCCGGGGCGCGGCCGCCGGCAATCACCAGCCCGGCGTAATCAGACGGGTTCACCTCCGAGAAAGTGTAGTTAAGCGTAAAGTTGTGACCGGGCTTTTCGGTGTAGGTTTGGTCACCCTCAAAGTCATGGATGGCCGTTTTTATAGTGTCGCCCTTCTTCTTGTCGGGGCATACCGCGTGCACCTCGTAGCCTACCATGAGCAGCATCTGAAAAGGCACCATGGTTTCATAGTCTTCGGCGAAGTCACCGGTCAGGAAAAGGATTTTCTTTGCGTTTTCCATCGTCTGTATCTGTTTTACGTGAGGTGTTGAAGCGCACTAGCCTTCACGGCAGAAGCGCCTCAACAGAAGAAAGGTATAAAAAAAGTTTTGGAAAGTACAGTAAAAGTCGGTGTTTTTGCATCGCAAGCGGTTGATAATTAAAATATTACCCCTGTGGCAGGTCCTTGAGGTCTGTGATGTGCAGGCTGCGCAGCATGGAGGTTTTCTTGTTCTGGTGCTCCTGCATACGCCCAAGTATGTCGTGCAGCATCTCGATGGCCTGCACCACGTGTGGCCCTTTGTTCAGCATAACGCAGTCAGCCCGCTGGGCCATGGCTGCGTCGGTGATCTCGGCTCTGGACGGCCTGCCTTTTTTTGCCAGCGTTTCGAGTACCTGCGTCGCCCAGACCACCGGTAGGTGCGCCGCCTCGCACAGCCAAAGGATCTCCTCCTGTACCTCCGCCAGCCGCTGCCACCCGCACTCCACGGCCAGGTCGCCGCGGGCGATCATGATACTGGCGGGGTAGCTCTTCATAACGGTGAGGAGCAGGTGCGGCAGGTTCCGAAAGCCCTCTTTCGTCTCAATCTTGAGCATTACGCCCAAGTCCTGCGCCTTCAGCGCCTTTAGCTCACGAAAAAGCGCCTCCACGGTGTTGGCGTGGTTCACGAAGGAGAGGTTAACAATATCGGCATGTTTGGCAACGAACTTCAGGTCCTGCTGGTCCTTTTCCGTCAGGCCGTCGAGGTGAATCTGGCTCTCCGGCAGGTTAATGCCCTGGTCGGCCCGGAGCTTGCTGCCGCTGGCGCTGGCGTAGGTAATCTTAACCAGCAGCCTGTCCGGGTGCACCTCCTGTAGCTGCCCCTCAATTTTTCCGTCGTTAAAAAGTATGGGCTGGCCTGCCTTGGTCTGAGTAAAGGCCTCGGGCAAGGTGCAGGAGATATGCGCCGGCCGCTCTACGTGCCCGGCTGCGTTATAGGTGGCAGGCTCTCCTGGTATGGGCTCCCGCGTCAGCACCAGAAAGCTGTCCTTCTTAAGCACGATGGGCAGCTCGAGCGCTTTCAGGTCGCCGACGGTAGCCGTGCGCTGGGTGGAGTTGTCGCCTTTCAGGCTGAGGGTTGTGCCGGTGGTGATGTAGGAGGTTTTGAGCAGGTGCGCGAGCAGGCCGTTCCGTTCTTTTTTGATGACTGTGAGCGAGCGCTTGCGGCTGCGTGTGTCGGTAAAGTACAGCCTGTCGCCTTCCTGCAGCTGCGCCAGCCAGTCCGTCTCCACGGGGAGCCAGGCATCTGCCTCCTTCGGCGGGAGAGCGGCGGGCGGGGCAAGCCATACTTTGGCAGCCTCGGTGGTTTGCCCCAGGGTGTTGTGCGCCGGGTGTATCACCAGCAGCTTGGGGCCCTCCTGCAACGGCCCTGTCCGAAGCTTGGGCCCCATCAGGTCCATTAGAATCTTACAGGGGATGCCGGTTTCCTTCTCTGCCTCTTTCACGTTGCGGATCATCCGCAGCCACACGTTTTCGTTATCGTGTGCGCAGTTGATGCGGGCGCAGTTCATGCCCGCCTTCAGCAGGCGCGGCAGCAGCTCGTAATGGTCGGCAGCCTCGGAGGGCAGCGTAACCATGATGCGGGTGCTGCGGTTCTGCGGCTTTGGCCCCAGCAGCGCCTTAGTGTGCGCGGCCAGCAAAGTGCGGTTCTCAAAAAACGAGACAGCCAGGTGCTGCGGTGTGGCGGCGCAGTCTGCCAAGTGGCAGAGCTGCTGGCGCACGGCCTGCAGGCTTGCCAGCACGTGCCCCTCCGCCCGCCCCAGCGATGAAAGGCCCAGCTGCGCCAGCTGCTCCTGGAGCTCCCGGATGTCGTGCTGGCGCAGGGCGAGGTAGTGCAGCAGGTTCTTGGCGCTCTTGCGGAACCTGGGGTGCACCGACTTCACGGCCGGGGCAAACTTCTTCTCCAGCGCTACGGCATCCTGGTGCAGTTGGTCGAGCTGGGAGATCAGGCTTTCATACGGTTGTTGTGGCTGTGGCATAGGCTGAAAGAGTTTAAGGCTATAGGCAGGGAAAAGGGGCGAGGCCTGTGCGGCGGCGCTACATGCTAAACCTTACTGATGAAGTAAAACAGGGCAAAGCCAAGGTAGAATATCCCCGCCACAACCATCATAAAGTTGGTGAAGAAGCCGGGGGCGAGCGCTTTCGGAAGCCTCTGGTGGTTCAGGTACAGCGTCAGGAAAACCACAATGGGTGTGTGCGCGGTGGCCACTGCGCCTCCTATCGAAAGAATGGCTACCGGGTCCTGCACGATAAAGAGCAGCGCAACAGGGATGGCAGCACAAAAGACGATGGCATAGGCGTTCTTTAGCTGCCGCCGTTTGGTGACAAGGTCATAGAGCCTCTTTTCCTTTCCGTTGGCCTTATCAGAGGGGTGGATGTCGCGGCGGTTGTTGTAGGCGACTTTATCCGTTTTCCTGAACCAGGGTGCCAGCAGGATAAGGGAGGCATCTGCAAACATGCGCCCCCAGCCGTCCTGGTTGGCTAACACCGTGCCGCCCAAAGCAATGACAATGGCTGTAATAAGCAGCCAGAAACCGGCCCTGCCCCAGACCTCCGACAGCAGGCGGGTAAGGTCTTCGGCTACCTGTATGCCTTGGGGCACTATGCCTTTTGGGGCCAGCAGCTCCGCGCCCAGTGTCATGAAGGCAACGATGATAAGCCCGCCGCCTGCAACACCAATGGCCGCTGTGGTACCCATAATCCGGAACCACTCTTTCAGGCGCCCGGCGCGCTCCTGCTCTTCGCCGGTGTCTTCCGGGATATGCTCCACGTCTTCCGGCGATGCCTGCGGGCCGCCGTACTCGCGGGCCACCACCCAATAGGAGAACCACATGATACCGGCCGCCCCGGCAAGTATAAACCCCACCCACGGCAGCACAAACTGTATGTCGAAGTTCTGGGGGATAGACGGAACCGCGCCCGACAGCAGTGCCTGGCCCGAGGGTATCACCTTAACCGCTGTAACGACCACAATGAGCACCAGGAGCGCGGCCAGGGCGTTTGTGGCCCGCTCCACCCACCGGTACCGTCCCGATACCACCAGCACGATTGAGAACACGATCAGGCTGATCGCATAAAGCAGCTGGCTGCCGGGGAGGGCGATCATCAGGGCGCTTCCGGCCAGCGCAGCGATACCGGCTATCGTGACGACGGCGGCCACGAGCTGGGGCACAAAGATGAGCCAGATGGCCCAGCCGCTGCTGCCCGACAGGTCGTGGAACCCGTCGAGAATGGACTTGCCGGTTACTACGGTGTAGCGGCCCACCTCCCGGATCATCACCCACATAAGTATAAACACCACCAGGGCTACCCAAAGCAGGGAGTACTCGTAGCGGGAGCCGATGCGCGGCGTAAACAGCACAGAGCCTGAACCCACCGACGAAAGCATCCAGATCAGGCCCGGTCCATACCACTTCCAGCGGTCTTTGCCCTTGGGCGGTGCGGGAGTGGAGGCGCGGATTTCTTTTTTCTCGTCTTTTTCTGCGTCTTTTGTTTTCATAGCAAGTGGCAGGTTTTACCCCATACTTACTAAGTTGCCGCAGGGCAGGTTCTTGTACAACAGGTGTTTAGGGCGAAAAGTGAGTGCGTTGCCGCTAACAAGCAGTGAGGCGCTGCATTTGGTGCAGCGCCTCACGTTTTATGGCCTTGGCTAAAGCTGCCCTTGCTGCGGGGCCTGCTCCTGGTCTGTTCTGAAAGGGGAGGCGGGTAAGCCCTCCTTGTTGTACAGGTTGGCGCCTTCAGGGTTGTCTGACCAGGCGTAGCGAACAGCCACAGGGTGGGAGATGCTGTCGCTCCAAACGGTTACTTTATTCCCCTTGATTTTGGCTTTTGCCCAGGTAAACTGCTTGTCCGGGCCCGCTATGGCGAACCGCTTAAGTTCCCCGCCGCCTTTTGCCACCAGGCCGCTGCCTGTGTTCTCAAAGCTCAGGATAATTTTGTTGCCCTTCTTCTGCATGGAGGTGTAGGTGGGGCCAGCGTGAACGACGTTATCGCCGTAGGCCACCTTTTCGGCGGCGAGCGCCAGCCTTTGCCCCACCTCCTTTTTGCGCAGGGGGTGTATGTCGTTCCACTCCCCGAGGTCTATGGTTACCGCCATTCCGGTGTTGGGGAGGGCGAGCGCCTGCTGCTGCGCCTCGCGCAACATGGCCCAGCCACTTTCGGAGGGCTTGTCTTTTGCCTCCATGTAGTTGGCCAGCTGCACAAACAGGAACGGAAACTCTCCTTGGTTCCACTCGGCTCTCCAGTTTCGGATAAGGGCCGGGAACAGGGTGCGGTACTCTTCGGGGGTGTCAGCGTTAGACTCTCCCTGGTACCATATCACGCCTTTAATGCTGTAGTTGAGGAGCGGAGAGATCATGGCGTTGTACAGCCCCGTCGGTTTCCAGCGGACAAACGTTTGGCCGCCGAGCGGCTCCATAGCTGCCCCAAGCTTGTACTGCCAGTCCCCTTTCAGGTCGATGGCCTGTTTGCCGACCGTCAGCTGGTAGGGCTTGTCCAGCACGAACCCACCCTTGCCAGACTCGTTGATGATCCGGATTGCAATGGTGTTCTGGCCTTCTTTCAGCACGCCTGCCGGCACGTTGTACCAGCGGGGAGGGTACTGGTAGCCGGTGGTGCCAACAAACTGCCCGTTCACGAAAACCGAGTCAGCGTCCACAATGCGGCCCATGTTCAGGTCTGCGGGCTTCCCGGCCATGCTGGCAGGCAGTGTTACCTCTTTCCTGAACCACACAACCCCGTTCTCCTGCCCAAGCGCTGCGTCTGCCCAATAGCCCGGCACCTGCATGGTTTTCCAGTCGGAGGTGTTCAGGTGCGGGACATACCACTTTTGCTGCCCCTGGTGGCCTTTGTCTTTTTGGTTGAGCTGCGCATACCAGGCATTCCGCCGCGCGTTGTCCTGCTGCTCGATCCGGGTAATCAGGGTGCCGTCCTTAAAGCGCTGGGCCTCCTGGTAGTGCTCCGGAAAGGCTTTCAGGGCGTCTTCGCTGATCCAGGCCTCTGCCGGAGAGCCGCCCAGGCTGGCGTTTATCAGCCCAACCGGTACTTTATACTTGTCATGCAGCTCTTTTGCGAAGAAGTAAGCTACCGCCGAGAAGCCCTCAACACTCTCCGGGGTTGTCTTCTGCCATTGCCCTGCCTCCAGGTCCTCGCGCGCTGTGTTGAAATCATACTTCTGGGGCACGGCAAAGTAGCGGATGTTGTCATTGGAGGCGTTGGCGATCTCCTCTCCGTAGAGCGGCCGCACGCGCCGCATAGGCAGCTCCATGTTCGACTGCCCGGAGCAAACCCACACATCGCCAACCAGGATGTCGTTGAGTGTGATCGTGTTGCTGGCCTCCACCTTCAGGGTGTAGGGGCCGCCTGCAGGCAGGTCCTTAAGCATGATTGCCCAGTCGCCCGCCTCATCTGCCACGGTTTTGTACTTGTTGTTCCGGAAGCTCACGCTGACTTTTTCGTGGGGAGCGGCCCAGCCCCAGATTTTGACCTCGGCGTTCCGCTGCAGTACCATGCCGTCGCCGATCAGCTTCGGGAGCCTGGCCTGCGCGAAGGCTGTGCCTGTTAAAGAGAGAAAGAAGAGTAATGCTAGGTTAAGCTGTTTTGGTTTAAAGAACATGGCGAAGTAAGGATGGGTCAACAGATAGTTTATACTTGCCGCCGAGCGGTTTTGGCTTGTACTACGGAAACCGGCCGCCCGCAGAACGACTTATCTAGTTATGCAAATATTCGCAAAAACACAACCGGCGCCTCCAGGAAGCCGGCGGCGCGCTACTTTCCTCTCTAAAAATTTCCGACCTTTGCAGAAACAAGAAAACGGAGTTTTATGCAGAGACCGCTGAAACTGATACTGCTGGCCGGCCTGGCGCTGGTGCTCATCTACATCGCAAAAGACGCCTTCTTTAACGATGACAACTACATACAGCCCCTGCTAAAGGAGCGGGAGGAGAAGGATCTCTCGTTCAGGAGCCGCGCCAACACCCCCTTCGACGACGAAGGCCGGCGCGCCTTTAAAAACCTGGTGTACTACGAGCCGGACCTGGCGTACCGGGTAAAAGCCAGGGTAGAGAAACTGGCGCAGCAGGACACCCTGCTCATGCCGCTTACCAACGGCAGCTACGAACCGTACCTGCGCTACGGAGTGGCAGCGTTCGAGCTGCAGGACAAGCCCTACAAACTGACCCTGTACAAGAAACTGAGCGAAGAAAAAGACCAGCTCTTTGTGCCGTTCACCGACAAGACCAACGGCTTTGAGACGTATGGCGGCGGGCGGTTCATGGATGTGCCCTTCGAGGAGGGGAACGAAACGGTGATGCTGGACTTTAACCGCGCCTACAGCCCTTTCTGTGCCTACAACCCTGATTATGTGTGCCCCGTGCCGCCCAAAGACAACCGCCTGGACATCGCTGTTCCGGTAGGGGAAAAAACGTACGAAGGAACGCATTAAAGCGGGCTGTGAGACGAAGGGGCTCAGGGCAAAAGATAAAACCGGGACAAGGGCTGGCTTAGGGCCAGAACGTTTTATACGGTAGTGGTAGAGGCCTGCTAGATTCCGGGTTCCCCAAGTCTTTTGTCTAATTGTCTTTCATTCTATAACAGAATTATCCTTAATTTTGAAAAACATGGGCCCTCAGAAAAGGCCCTACCATAAAGATCAACAGAAAAGAATATGCTGATTTCATTCGACTGGCTGAAACAACTCATACATATTGATAAAAGTGCTGAAGAAACAGGTGCGCTGCTAACCGGTGCCGGGCTAGAGGTGGAGGGAATCCACACCTTTGACGTGGTGCAGGGAGGCCTGGAAGGTATTGTGATAGGAGAGGTGCTGACCTGTGAGCGCCACCCGGACGCTGACCGCCTGAACATTACCACCGTAGACATCGGCGCGGCTGAGCCAAGCCAGATCGTGTGCGGTGCGCCAAATGTGGCCGCCGGGCAGAAAGTGGTGGTTGCCACCGTAAACAGCACGCTTTACCCTGCCGGAGGAGAGCCCTTCAAGATCAAGAAGTCCAAGATTCGCGGGGCAGTGTCCGAAGGGATGATCTGCGCCGAGGATGAGATTGGTATCGGGGCGTCGCACGCCGGCATCATGGTGCTGGACACGGACCTGCCGAACGGTACGCCAGCCGCGGAGTTCTTCGGCCTGGGCTCTGACAAAGTGTTTGAAATAGGGCTGACGCCCAACCGCGCCGATGCCGCCTCGCACTTCGGGGTGGCCCGCGACCTGCAGGCCCTGCTGCATGAGCAGGCGCAGCTGCCAAAGGTGGGCGATTTTAAGGTAAACAACACCTCCCGCCCGATTGCGGTGGAGGTACAGGATGCAGAAGCCTGCCCACGCTATGCCGGCGTAACGGTGTCAGGCATAAAAGTTGGCCCGTCGCCGGAGTGGATGCAGAAACGCCTGCGCGCCATCGGCCTCTCGCCCATCAACAACGTGGTGGACGTAACCAACTATGTGCTGCACGAGCTGGGGCAGCCGTTGCACGCCTTCGATGCCGATAAAATCACAGGCGGTAAGATTGTGGTGAAAACGGTGGAGGCAGGCACCACCTTTAAGACACTGGACGGTGTGGAGCGCAAGCTGCATGCCACAGACCTGATGATCTGCAACGCCGAAGGGCCGATGGCCATTGGCGGCGTGTTCGGGGGCGAGGAGTCCGGCGTAACCGACGAAACGAGCAGCATCTTTATCGAGAGCGCCTATTTCTCGCCAGGCTGGGTGCGCCGCACCGGCATGGCCCACAACCTGAAAACCGATGCCTCTTTCCGCTTTGAGCGCGGCACGGACCCGAACATGGTGATCCTGGCCCTGAAGCGCGCGGCCCTGCTGGTGCAGGAGGTGGCCGGCGGTGAGGTAAGCTCTGAGCTGGTGGATGTGTACCCGGAGGCTATCAAGGACGCTGAGGTGCTGCTGAGCATTGAGCGCACGCACCTGCTCATCGGGCAGCACATTGGAGCAGAGCGCATCAAAGCCATACTTACAGACCTGGGCATCCAGGTTACGAACGAGACAGAAACGCACCTGACGCTGTCGGTGCCGCCTTACAAGGTGGACGTGACGCGCGAGGCCGATGTGGTGGAAGAGATTCTGCGCATCTACGGCTTCAACAACATTCAGATGGACGAGAACCTGGCCACCACTTTTCTGGCGAAGTTCCCGAACCCTTACGCAGAGGATGTAACGGAGGCCATTATGAGCTACATCGCGGCGAACGGCTTCCACGAGATCATTACCAACTCCATCACCAACTCCAACTACTACCAGCCTGCCGGAGAGGCAGAGGTGGCCAGCCTGGTAAAGGTGGTTAACTTCAACTCCGAAGACCTGGACGTGATGCGCAAGAGCATGGTGTTCTCTGGCCTGGAGGTGCTGCGCCGCAACATCAACCGCCGCCAGCGCGACCTGAAGCTGTTTGAGCTGGGCAAAGTATACGAGCAGCAGGACGGGGAGTATAAAGAAAGCCGCAAGCTGTCGCTGTACATGGTGGGCAACGTAACGGCCGAAAGCTGGAAGCAGCCAAGTATAAAGTCCGCCTTCCACGATTTGGCGGGGGTGGTGCAGAACGTGCTCCGCAAGCTGAACGCCGGCGACTTCGAGGTGCAGAACCTGGAGAACAACGGCTACATGCGCCAGGGCATCGCGTATGTGAAAAACGCAACCGTGGTAGCCGAGCTGGGCGTGCTGGATGCCGGCGTGACCCGCTTTATGGAAGTGAAGGAGCAGGTGTGGTATGCCGAGCTGAACTGGGACTACCTGCTGAAGAAGTATAAAGACAAGCTGGTGGCCGAGGAGCTGCCGAAGTTCCCGGAGGTGCGCCGCGACCTGTCGCTGGTGGTAGACAAGAACGTGACCTTTGACCAGCTGAAGAAGGTGGCCTTTAAGGTGGAGCGTAAACTGCTGCAGGGCGTGAACGTGTTTGACGTGTACGAAGGCGATAAAATAGAGGCAGGCAAAAAAGCCTACGCCCTGAGCTTTACCCTGCAGGACAGGCAGCAAACGCTGACCGACAAGGTAATCGACAGCACTATGAACCGCCTGATGCAGCAGTTTGAGAAACAATTGGGAGCTTTTATCCGCAAATAGTGTTATGCCAAAGGAAAAGCAATTACAACAACTCCAGCATATTGAGGATAAACTGCGAAAGCTCATTCAGCGCCATACAGAGGTGCAGCAGCGGCTCGTGCGCGCACAGGAGCAGCTAAAGCAGCTGGAGGGTTTGCTGGAGGAGAAAGATGAGCAGATAAAAAATTTTCAAAATCAAGAGAATATTGCTAAAATTGTAGATACGATAGCAGGAAACACTGCAAATTCGACAGAGTTAAAGCTCAAGCTGAACGAATACATCAGAGAGATTGATAAGTGTATTGCTTACCTACAAGACTAAGTACGAGTGCTGTATGAACTCAGAAAGGACGGGTAAGCGTAACCATAACCAACGCAACGGATGAGTGAATTATCGATAAAGATTCGCATCGCGGAACGCGAGTATCCGATGCGGGTGAAGGAAGAGGAAGAGGAGAGAATCAGAGCAGTCGGAAAGATCCTGAACGAGCGCTTGCGCTTTTTCAAAGATCAGTTTGGTATACAGGACAAGCAGGATCTATTGGCTATGGTGGCGTTTGAGACCATGGTGGAGAAGATGAAGCTGGATGAGGAAAGAGCCTCGCATGTATCCCAGGTAGACCAGCAACTTAATCTTCTGGACGATCTCTTATCATCAGTTAATAAATAGGCAGCGGCCGCAGGCGGTCCTGTTTATACTTCGTTTAGGGCTAAAAGCCGCACACACTGTTCCCTTTGCAGGCACTTGCTATACGTGTTATAAACCATAAACGCTTATAGTTATGCCCGATATCCTTTACATTTTACTAACAGCTCTTGTAGCGCTCGGAGTGGGCGTGTACATAGGGCGCTCCCTGCTGCAGAAAGTATACAAGCAGCAGGAGGAAGACGCGCGTCAGCGCGCCAAGAACATTGTTCGCGAGGCAGAGATCAACGCCGAGAGCATCAAAAAAGACCGTATTCTGGAGGCGAAGGAGAAATACCTGAAAATGAAGTCTGAGTTCGAGGAGGAGACGAACAAGAAGAAGAACATCATCATCCAGAACGAGAACAAGGTAAAGCAGCGCGAGCAGCAGGTACAGAAGCAAATGGAGCAGGCCAAGCGCCTGGAGGCCGATCTGCAGAAAGAGAAAGACGGTTTGCAGGCGCAGCTGGATAAAGAGCGAAACAACCTGCAGGCGCAGCAGGAGCAGCTTAACAAGCGCAAAGAGGAGGTAGAGCAGCAGCACCAGGAGATCGTTGGCCAGCTGGAGAAGATTGCCGGCCTGACAGCCGCCGAGGCCCGCGAGCAGCTGGTGGAGGCCCTGAAGAATGAGGCCCAGTCGCACGCTTCGTCGCACATCAAAGATATTGTGGCGCAGGCAAAGCTTACCGCTACCAAAGAAGCCAAGAAAATCGTTATCGAAACCATCCAGCGGACTGCCGCCGAGCACGCCATTGAGAACTGCGTGTCGGTGTTCAACATCGAGAGCGACGACATCAAAGGCAAGATCATTGGCCGCGAAGGGCGTAACATACGTGCCTTAGAGGCTGCCACGGGTGTGGAGATCATCGTAGACGACACGCCGGAAGCGATCATTATCTCTGGCTTTGACCCGGTTCGCCGCGAAATCGCACGCCTGTCGCTGCACCGCCTGGTGGCCGACGGCCGTATTCACCCTGCCCGCATTGAGGAGGTGGTGACCAAGACCCGCAAGAACATTGAGGAAGAGATTGTAGAGATCGGTGAGCGCACCGCCATTGACCTGGGCATCCACGGGCTGCACCCGGAACTGATCAAGATGGTGGGCCGCATGCGATTCCGCTCTTCTTATGGCCAAAACCTGCTGCAGCACTCGCGTGAGGTAGCCAACCTTTGCGCCACCATGGCCGCCGAGCTTGGCCTGAACGTGAAGCACGCCAAGCGCGCCGGTCTGTTGCACGATATCGGTAAGGTAACCCCGGACGAGCCGGAGCTGCCGCACGCGATCATCGGTATGGAGCTGGCCAAGAAGTATAAAGAGCACCCGGATGTGTGTAACGCCATCGGTGCCCACCACGACGAGGTGGAGATGACCGCAATGGTGTCTCCGCTGGTACAGGCCTGCGACGCCATCTCCGGTTCAAGACCGGGTGCCCGCCGCGAGATCATGGAGTCGTACATCAAGCGCCTGAAGGAGCTGGAAGAAGCCGCTGTTTCTTTCGACGGTGTAAACCAGTGCTACGCCATCCAGGCTGGCCGCGAGCTGCGCGTAATGGTAGACGCCGACAATGTAACAGATGAGAAAGCCGCACAGCTGTCCTACGACATCTCGCAGAAGATAGAGAAGGAGATGCAGTACCCGGGCCAGATCAAGATTACAGTTATCCGCGAGATGCGCGCCATCAGCTACGCCAAATAAGCAGTATACTTGATTATTAAATAAGGTTAAACCGCCTGCTGCATTTGTGGCAGGCGGTTTTGTTTTGCAGGTACGCTTCTGTGATACAGGCTAACGGCCACCGCTATTGCCCCTGCGGCGCATCATCGAAAGGGTACTGCTGCCAGCAGATGGCTGAACAAAGTTAGGTGTTAGGGTGGTGGCTTTTGGCTATGTACAGTGGAGAAAGCAGGAGAATGACCACCGCCATCACCTCCAGGCGCCCTACCCACATGAGTCCCGTCAGGAGGAGCTTGGCACTGTTTGGCAGGTCGGGCCCTGTGAGGCCGGAGCTAAGCCCCACATTGCTCAGGGCAGAGGCCGAGTCAAATACCACCTGGTCGAAGGTGTACTGGTCGCCGACAAGCACCGACAGGCACAACGTGCCTACTGTAAGGGTTGCCATCCAGATAAAATAAATAACAGCAGCCTGCTCTATGTTTCTATCTGTTACCTTGGGCTTCTTCGCCTCCTGATCAAAGTAGAGCGGGGGCTCCTCGTCCTCCGGCAGCCATGCCTTTTTCGCGCCCCTCCAGATCCCCTTCGTAAACCACGCCACACGCTCCGTTTTGATGCCCCCGGCAGTAGAGCCAGCGTTACCTCCAAAGAGCATCAGAACAACTAACAGAAAGAGGGGAGCCATGGCCCAGGTGCTGAGCTTTGCGGTGTTGAGCCCGCAGGTTCCTAAGGCGGAGGCAACCTGAAACAGGATGTCGATAAACGGTGTGTCTGGCTTTATCAAAACCATGGTAAGCAGGGCTACGACCAGCAGTGCGGCAAAGTACCGCAGCTGCGTCTGCTTTAACACGGACTTGATATCGCGCCGGAAAATGAGCAGGTAGTGCGCTTTAAAGTTTATCGCTCCTACAACCATAATAACAACTGCCAGGGCCTTGATCAGCGAAGAGTAATCGGTGAAGCTTCTTGGTGTAACGGAAAAGCCACCTGTGCCGATGGCCGTCATGCCGTGGTTTAGCGCCTCCCAGAAAGGCATGCCGGCAAGGTAAAAAGTAAGGATGGAGGCGACTGTGTATGCCACGTAAATCCACCATATCTTTTTGATGGTGGCTGTGGCGGGAGCGTCATCTATGGTCCATTTTCTTGTTTCGGCATGGTACAGTTTCCCTTTGTCGTGGTTGAAGCTTAACAGCATGGACGCAAGCATGATCACACCAACGCCTCCTATCCACTCCATAAACGATCGCCCCCACTGCAGGGTGTAGGGCAGCTGGCTGGGGTTCTTTACCATGGTGAGACCCGTTCCGGTAAAGCCAGACATGGACTCGAAGAAGCAGTTTGTCGGTTGTAAGAACACCGAAACTGCGGGGTAGGTGTTTTCTGGTGCGGCAAGGGCAGTGCCGTAGAAGGCAATAATGCCAAAGAGCGGGAGCAGTAGCCAGGCAACAGTGACGAAGATAATAGACAAGCCTGCTGCTGATTCCTGAGAACTCTTAACAGGTTGGAACAGCAGCTGCCCGACCCCAAAGCTGACAACTGCCATGAGGGCAAACGGGGGCAACGCAAACCATTCCTTAAAATAAATAATAACAGGTAGTGTTACGAAGGCAAAAACGGCAGGTAAGTAAAGCAGCTTACCGACATCCTTCAAAAAGGCTTTGAAGTTTACGCTCAAGAGGTATATGTTAAGTTATGTGCATGTTTTAGGCTGCACTGCTACATGCCCAGCACAACCGAGTTAGTTTAAAAGAACCGTAATAGAAATACCTTCACAGGGTTGAAAAGGTTAAAGCGCCTGCTGTAATTCAGGAGGTGAGCCCCGGTTATCGTGGGGGACTATGGCTCCAGGAAGGTAAACTTGCCCTTGGCTTTGATGAAATCTGGCGTGTTAGAGAGCGATGTATAGAAAGGCTTAGCGAATAAGCAACCGTAGTCAAACGCCCTTCACAGCCTTGTATCAAGGTTGGACTAAATGTGTACAGGCTTTTTAAGTGGAGCACCCACAGCACTTCTTTGGGGGGAGCGGCTAATAAAAAAGCACCCGCAGAAACTGCGGGTGCTTTACACTTAACTTAGCTATAATTGGTAGGACTAGTTTATGGTCTTGTCAGCCTGTGTGCCTCTGCAGGCTGTGCCGATAAGTATCTCTCCTCCGGCAGGGCCGGCCCCTCTCGTGTGTCTGTTCTTGTTTCTTAAATAGGTAGCATGGTGTGTTTTTGCTTTAGTTTTCGGATTGGATTCAAAACTAAAAGCTAAGTGTGGCAGCGGTCGGCAAGACAACAGGAGATAATCTTAGCCGCCGCGCCATACTTATTGTCTAAATAAACTATATATAAAATGCGCAGAGCGCGAAGGTCCTAGGCATTTGTGTTTTCCTCGCCCTTTTGCAAGCAGCAAGGGCAGAGCTCGTGTGTTTGTGGGCGTGCTGTACAGGCAGCACCTTTGGCAGCCTAGCTTAGGAAGGCGTTCAGCATCCACAGGGTCTTCTCGTTCTCGTGAATGTCTTCGCTGATGAGGCTTACTGTGCCTTCGTCTCCCGTTTCTGCCGCCAGTTTCAGAATCTCGCGCTCCAGGTCAAGCAGTATGCTCAGGTTCTGGTGCGTAGCAGACACCGTTTCCTTGTCGCCGCTCAGGTTGGCTGCCTCCTTAATGCTGGACAGGCGCATATAGTCTGAGAACGTGTGCAGCGGCTGCTGCCCGATTGTCAGGATGCGCTCCGCGATGGCATCGATCCTGGATAGGGCGCTGCCGTAAAGCTCCTCAAACTTATCGTGCAACTGGAAGAAGTGAATCCCCTTGATGTTCCAGTGAAAGCCCCGCAGGTTCTGGTAGTACAGGTGGTAGTTTGCCAGCAGCTCATTCAGTTTCTCTGCCACGTGCCTGCTGTCTTCTTTCTGTAATCCGATGTTTGATAGTTTTTCCATTTTTCTAGTTTTATCTCTCTGTTGTTCGTTGTTGTCGTTACAAATGTCTCACAAATACCTATATATATCAAATTGATAGTTTTTATACTTTGATAGCTTAAACCTATTATGTACCTTTACACTAGCCTGAAAGCCAGTAGGCGCACAGGGGCAGCCTAACTAATAATTTGCCATGACACTCGTACAGTTAGAATATTTAGTAGCCGTAGACACGCACCGCCATTTTGCCACAGCCGCAGAACACTGCTTCGTTACGCAGCCCACCCTGAGCATGCAGCTGCAGAAGCTGGAGGAGGAGCTGGGTGTACAGGTGTTTGACCGCAGCCGCGTACCGGTACGCCCGACCGAGCTGGGGAAGGACATTATAGCGCAGGCGCGCGTGGTGCTGGCCGAGAGCAAGAAGATACAGGAGATGGTGCAGAACCAGCAGCAGGAGCTGAGCGGGGAGCTGCGCATCGGTGTTATCCCCACGCTGGCCCCTTACCTGATACCACTGTTCGTTACGAGCTTTCTGGAGAAGCACCCGCAGGTGCGCGTGGTGGTGCAGGAGCTGCTCACAGATCAGATTGTAGAGAAGCTGAACCACGAGCTGCTGGATGTGGGGCTGCTGGTAACACCGTTGGATAACAAGAGCATAAAGGAGCTGCCGCTCTTCTACGAGGCTTTTGTGGCTTACATCAACCCAAAGCACCCGTTGGCGCAGCACCCTCGCATAGAGGCGGGGCAGTTGGACATGAGCGAGCTCTGGGTGCTCAATGAAGGGCACTGCTTTCGGAGCCAGGTCCTCAATATCTGTAACCGCGGCGGCGGCGGAGGGAGCGACAGCAGCGGGCACCTCGACTATAAGAGCGGCTCTCTGGAAACACTCAAGCGGATTGTGGAGAGCCAGCATGGGCTAACCCTGCTGCCGGAGCTGTCGGTGCTGGAGATGCCGGAAGAGAAGCAGAAGCTGGTGCACCCTTTTGAGGAGCCGCAGCCGCTGCGTGAGGTGAGCCTGGTGGTGCACCGCAGCTTCCTGAAGAAAAAGCTGATCGAGGCGCTCAGGCAGGAGATTATAGACTCCGTGCCGGACGCTATCAAACTGCGCAAGAAGGAGCAGGTGGTGGCGGTAAAGTAGCGTGTAAGGCAGCCGGGGGAGGAGAACCGCTGGTGCGGTGAGCACCTTATCCAAATGCGTTACAAGGTAGAGTTGGTAAAGCCATTGGCTCTTCTGAAAGATGGCTTGAAACTTCCTCTGCTGCTATTTTCTTTCGCAACCTTAGCTACTCACGAGCTACTGCGGGCCATCGGCTGCAGCAGCAGCGGCACGCAACAGCACAGGCGCTGGAGAGTAAGTATGGCATGCATCCAGTGAGAGAGGCACAGGTGATAAGGGACACAGAAGTTGATAAAAGAAGCCACTTCTGCAGTGGGTATAAGTATAAAACAGGAGAGGCTGCCTTTGTGGGGCAGCCTCTCCTGTTTTATACTTTAGAAAGTATGACTAAGCGTTGATACCAGCCTCTTTCAGAGCTTTTACCATTGCGTCGCCAATTTCAGCAGGAGACTCTACCACATGGATACCGTTCTCACGCATGATCTTCATTTTAGCGGCAGCTGTATCCTCAGCACCACCCACGATAGCACCGGCGTGGCCCATGCGGCGACCTGCAGGAGCAGTCTGGCCAGCGATGAAACCTACAACTGGCTTCTTGTTGCCTGTCTCGCTGATGTACTTGGAAGCCATGGCTTCGTAGTTACCGCCGATCTCACCGATCATAACGATTGCGTCTGTCTCAGGGTCTTCCATCAGCAGCTGCACGGCGTCTTTTGTAGGCGTTCCGATGATCGGGTCACCACCGATACCGATAGCAGTAGAAATACCAAGGCCGGCTTTTACAATCTGGTCAGCGGCCTCATAGGTCAGCGTACCAGACTTAGAAACGATACCGATGCGGCCTTGCTTGAACACGAAGCCTGGCATGATACCAACTTTCGCCTCGCCTGGCGTGATAACACCCGGGCAGTTAGGGCCGATCAGGGTCACATCCTTGCCCTGCAGGTAGTTTTTAGCGGCTACCATGTCTTTCACAGGGATACCCTCTGTAATGCACACAATAACTTTAATACCGGCTGCAGCAGCCTCCATGATAGCGTCAGCGGCAAAGGCTGGCGGAACGAAAATGATAGACACATCAGCCCCTGTCTTTTTCACAGCGTCTTCTACTGTGTTGAAAACCGGCAGGTCGAGGTGGCTGGAGCCGCCTTTGCCCGGAGTAACACCACCAACTACGTTTGTGCCGTACTCAATCATCTGTGACGCGTGGAAAGAACCTTCCGAGCCTGTGAAGCCCTGCACAATCACTTTCGAATCTTTATTTACTAAAACACTCATGTGTATCTTTTTTAGTTTGTGTATTGACCGTCGAACTATAAGGTAGTGCAAAAATAGGCTTTTTTGTGGCCTGTGCAAAAAATAGTTGCGGCTAATATACCCCTGGGGCCGGAACCTGTGGCCTGAAAGTGGGGTTTACAGGTCGCGGGTCTGTGGCGCAGGGGCAGGGGAGCTATGCCTTTGGGTTCTAACCGTTTGATTCTGCAGGCACCCGGCCGGGCCCGTTACGCCACAGCCAGGGCAGGGGCAGCGGAGTCTCATATTTTCCTTATATTTGCACCCGAATTCTAAAAGACGACAGATGAAGTATCTGAATAATATCACCGAGGCAATCGGTAACACACCACTGGTAAAACTAAACAATGTAACGGATGGCATCAAAGCCACTGTGCTTGCCAAAGTAGAGTACTTTAACCCGGGCAACTCGGTAAAGGACCGCATGGCTGTAAAAATGATTGAGGACGCGGAGAAAGCCGGCGTCCTGAAGCCAGGGGGCACTATCATAGAGGGCACCTCCGGCAACACGGGCATGGGCCTTGCGCTGGCCGCCATCGGCAAAGGCTACAAGTGCATTTTTACGCTGGCCGATAAGCAAAGTAAGGAGAAGATGGATATCCTGCGCGCTGTGGGGGCGGAAGTGATTGTTTGCCCTACCAACGTGTCGCCAGACCATCCGGACTCTTACTACTCCGTGGCCAAGCGCCTGAACGAGGAAATCCCGAACTCCTTTTACCCGAACCAGTACGACAACATGTCGAACACGGCGGCGCACTATGAAACCACCGGCCCGGAGATCTGGGAGCAGACAGGAGGCAAGATCACGCACTGGGCTGCAGGCGTAGGCACAGGCGGTACCATCTCGGGCACATCCAAGTACCTGAAAGAGCAGAACCCTGCCATCAAAGCAGTCGGCATCGATACCTACGGCTCAGTGTTTAAGAAGTACAAAGAAACCGGCGAGTTCGATGAGAAGGAGATTTATTCCTATGCCACAGAGGGTATCGGCGAGGACATCCTGCCGAAGAACGTGGACTTCGACATGATCGACACCTTTGTGAAGGTGACAGACAAAGACGGCGCCGTGATGACACGCCGCCTGGCGCGCGAGGAAGGCCTGTTTGTGGGTTGGTCTTGCGGATCAGCTGTTTATGGAGCGCTGGAGTATGCCAGAGAGCACCTGACGGAGGACGACGTCATGGTTATCCTGCTGCCAGACCACGGTACCCGCTACCTGGGCAAGATCTACAACGACGACTGGATGCGCCAGCAAGGCTACATCGACTAAGCAGTCCTATACCTGCAAAACAAAAACCCAGCCCTACCGGTTGGGTTTTTGTTTTGCAGATTCTTTATATCTTCCTATGTGGTGCAGTAACATCGGCCACGTATAACAGTATAAGAAGTCAGAGCACAGCCTCTGCTGCCTGTTGCACAGCTAAACGGGCCTATACGCCCGGATGCCTTCCGGTACGCTGTTAATGGGCTTTTTGATTGTACATCTTTGGTGCGGTACAGCGGAGCGGGGCCGGGAAATACAACTTCGGTAGAAAGAGAATCAGGTTTCTGTACTCAGATTATCAGAAGATTGTATACTTTTGTGAAGGGCAACAGCATTCAATTTTACGAAAGCATGAGGCAGTTGCAGTTATTGCTGTCGCCCTGTTGATTACAAGTGACATTCACACTATGAGAAAATTATCTGGCGTTCTGCTTATTGACGACGATGATACAACGAACTTTCTGAATCAGCGCCTGCTCGACAGGATGCAGGTAACAGACAACGTTCGCACCTTCGTTAACGGTAAGCAAGCCTTCGATTACCTATATAACGTTAGCAACAATAATTACGAAGCAGAGAGTAAGAACTACTTTAAGCCGGAGCTGATTTTCCTGGATATCAACATGCCGGTGATGGATGGCTTCGAGATGCTTGACCTGTACGAGCGCCTGGACCAGAGCTTTCGCAAACATATTGTGATGGTGGTGCTTACCACCTCCACGCACCCGCAGGATACGGCTAACTCGCGAAAGTACAATGCCGAGTATATCACCAAACCCCTGACAGCTGAGAAGGTGAGCGGGCTGCTGGAAAAGCATTTCGAGGATACGCAGGAAAGCGAGGACGCGTAACAGGTATAAAAGAATTAACACAAAAAGGGGCAGCGCCACAAGGCGCTGCCCCTTTTTGTGTTATAAAGGAGTAAACCGCATCAGCGCGAAGAGCCGGGGCCGCTTGCCAGCACACAAGCCAGCAAAGCGGCCTTGGCAGCCTCCGGTTCACACGTGTCGCTATTCGGCCACAGGCACGAACTGGAACGTGTCGCCGTTGAAAAGGCCCTTGTCGCTGAGCTTGAGCGATGGGATTACGAGCAGCGCCATAAAGGAGAGCGTCATGAACGGCGAGGCAAGCTTGCTGCCCATCTCTTTGCTCATGCGGTCGATGGCAGAGTAAGCCTCGGCCACTTTGTAGCCATCCTGTGCCGACATGATGCCCGCCACCGGCAGCGGCAGCAGCTGCTCTTTGCCCATACCCACGGCAGCTACGCCTCCTTTGGCCCCGATGATGAGGTTCACGGCCTTGGCGATGCTCTCATCATCCACGCCCACGGCAATAATATTGTGCGAGTCGTGGCCCACGGAAGAGGCAATGGCGCCTTCCTGCAAACCAACGTTCTTGATGAAGGCCACGGCCGGAATGCTGTTCTCGTACCGGTTCACAACGGCGATCTTCAGAACGTCCTGCGCCACATCCGACTCAACAAAGCCGTTGCGCACATTTGGTGTGGCCCAGCCCTCCTTGGTGATCAGCTGCCCGTCAAACGCCTCGATCACGCGTACCTTCTGCGCCGCGCCCAGGGGCACCTCAAACTGCTGCGCCACCTTCACGTCTGTGTTAAAGTTGTTGATCTCCTCGCTTGGGCTGAAAGTGATGTTCGACTTGCCCTGCTCCGCCACCAGCTCACCGTTGATGTAGGTCGCCAGCACGTTAAAGTTTTCCGGGTTGTCTATAAGTATAAAGTCGGCGGCATCGCCTTCGCGGAGCAGGCCAACCTCCAGCTTGTAATGCTCCACCGGGTTGAGGCAGGCGGCCCGCAGCACGTGGAACAAATCGTTGCCCTTGGCCAGCGCCCGTTTCACCAGCAGGTTAATGTGGCCCTCCACCAGGTTGTCCGGGTGCTTATCGTCGGAGCAGAACATGATGTTGGGGTAATGCTGCGGCAGCAGCGGGATCAGGGCCTCGAAGTTCTTGGCGGCGCTGCCCTCGCGGATGAGGATCTTCATGCCCACCGCCAGCTTGTCCAGCGCCTCTTCGGCGGTAAAGCACTCGTGATCGGTGGTGATGCCGGCGGAGGCGTACCGGGCCGCCTGCTCCCCCATCAGCCCGGGGGCGTGCCCGTCCACGGCTTTGCCGTACTTCTTGGCCAGCTCTATCTTCTCCATCACCTGCGGGTCGCGGTTTAGCACACCGGGCCAGTTCATCATCTCGGCCAAGTACTTGATCTCGTCCCGCTGGAATAATTTTTCGATGTCGGCAGCCGTTATCTCTGCGCCGGCTGTCTCAAACGGTGTGGCCGGCACGCAGGAGGGAGCCCCGAAGTAAAACTTGAACGGTACTTTTTTGCCGTTCTCCACCATGTACTCCACGCCTTCTATGCCCAGCACGTTGCCGATCTCGTGCGGGTCCGACACAGTGGCGATGGTGCCGTGGGGCACCGCCAGGCGGGCAAACTCGCAGGGCACCAGCATGGAGCTTTCCACGTGTACGTGGGCATCCACAAAGCCGGGCAGGATGTAGTTGGACTTGCCTGTGGCCTCCCGAACTATTTTAGAAATCCGCCCGTTTGACACATGAACCGTGCCTTCGTAAATTGCATTGGTATGTATATCGATGATGCGTCCGGAGACGGAGAAATCAGTGTGCATAATGTTAGGTTTTGTTCTTAATTTGCCCTGTGTTTTGGGCCTAAACCGGTAAATTACTTTATATTTGCGTTAAATTCAGTCGTTTTGAGAAAGATAATTTCATACATCGTTTTAGCGGGCTTTCTGGCAACGGGTACGTTGTCGGGCTGCTCCAGCAAAACACCCCAGCAGCGGAAAACGGCTAAATACCTGAAAAAAAGCAAGCGCGGCGCACAGCCCTGCCCTTGCGACTCCAATTAAGTTATCCTTTTTTTGACTTCCCTGTTATGAAGAAAATTGTAATCGCGCTCGACGGGTATTCCTCATGCGGTAAAAGCACCACGGCCAAACTTGTGGCTGCCGATCTTGGTTATGCTTACATAGATACCGGGGCCATGTACCGAGCGGTTACATTGTATTTTCTGGAGCACCATGTGTCGCTGACTAACCCCAGGGAAATCAGGGAGGCGCTGGATAGCATCGACGTTGAATTCCACTACAACCCCAAGAAGAAGCGCAACGAAGTATACCTGAACGGCCTGAACGTGGAGGATGAGATACGCAAGATGTATGTCTCTAACCAGGTAAGCGAAGTGAGCGTGATACCGGAGGTGCGGCGCGCCATGGTAGCCCAGCAGCAGAAGATGGGCAAGAAGCGCGGCGTGGTGATGGACGGACGCGATATCGGCACAGCTGTTTTCCCGGATGCGGAGGTGAAGGTCTTTATGACGGCCGATGTGGAGACGCGCACCAAGCGGCGCCAGGTCGAGCTGCTCGAGAAAAAGCAGCTGGTGAACCTGGACGAGATCAGGGACAACCTGCTGAAGCGCGACCTGATAGACTCTACGCGCGCCGAGAGCCCGTTGCGCCAGGCCGAGGATGCGCACCTGCTCGACACGACGCACATGACCATAGATGAGCAGGTGGATTTTGTGCTGGAGCGCGTGACATCGCAGCTCCTGAAAAATGAGTTTGCAGCACAACAGAACTGAAGCGAGAGAAAATGAACGTAACCATAGACAAGAACTCCGGCTACTGTTTCGGTGTGGAGTTTGCCATACAGATGGCCGAGGACGAAATGGAGGGATGCGAAGAGCTGTATTGCCTCGGAGATATCGTGCACAACAGCATGGAGGTGAAGCGCCTCTACGAGAAGGGCCTGCGCATCATAGACAGGGAGCAGCTGCAGGAGCTCCGCGATTGCAAGGTGCTCATCCGTGCCCACGGCGAGCCGCCGGAAACCTATAAGCTGGCGCTGGAGAACAACATCGAACTGATCGACGCCTCCTGCCCGGTGGTGCTGAAGCTGCAGAACCGCGTAAAGCACGCGTTTGACAAAGGCTTGCCCGACAACGCGCAGGTGGTGATTTACGGCCAGGTTGGCCATGCCGAGGTTATCGGTTTGGCCGGGCAGACACGCGACGAGGCCATTATTGTAACCACGGAGGAAGACCTGGACAAGATCGACTTTACCCGCCCGGTAACGCTCTTCAGCCAGACCACCAAGAGCACCAAGGGCTTTTACCACATCAAGTCGCTGATAGAGGAGCGCCTGCAGCAAGCCAACCAGGATAGCACCGCGGTGCCTGAGTTTGACGCCAACGACAGCATCTGCCGGCAGGTGTCTAACCGTGAGCCGCAGCTGGCCCGGTTCTCCACAGAGCACGACGTGATTGTGTTTGTGAGCGGGAAGAAAAGCTCCAACGGAAAGGCCCTGTATAGCGTATGTAAGCAGCACAACCCCAGCAGCTACTTTGTGGAAAGCGAGGAGGAACTACAGGAGGAGTGGTTCACGAACGCCAGCAGTGTGGGTGTTTGCGGGGCAACCTCTACGCCGATGTGGCTGATGGAGCAGGTCGCGACAAGTATAACCGCCTTCGAGGCAGAGCAAGTGTAAACATTAGCGAAATACTATAAAAGCTTTTGCTAATTTAGGCTTTGCTTCGGCAAGGCCTTTTTTTATGCACAACATACAATGAAAACCCTTATCCGCTACTTTCTAAACGGACTTCTCATTATTGCCCCTATCGCCCTCACTATCTTTATTGTGGTGGGCATTATTGATTGGCTGGACAGCATGTTTGACCTGGGCATACCCGGTTTGGGAATTCTGCTGATGGTGGTGTTGCTGACACTTGTCGGCTTTATCGGCTCCTCCTTCTTTGTGAAGCCGTTTCTGGTGGTAACGGAGCGCCTGCTGCATAAGGTGCCGCTCGTGAGCATTATCTACTCCAGCATTAAAGACCTCTTTGACGCCTTTGTGGGCGATAACCAAAAATTCAACAAGCCGGTCATGGTGAAGATGGCAGAGGACTCCGACAACCACAAGCTCGGCTTTGTGACACAGGATGCCCTGCTGCAGCTGAATATCGAGGATAAGGTGGCCGTATACTTCCCGCACTCCTACAACTTCTCCGGAGAACTGTTCCTGGTGCCCAGGCGCAACGTGGTGTACCTTGACCTGCCGAGCTCGGAGGTGATGAAGTTCATTGTGTCCGGTGGCGTGTCGAGGCTGTAGGCCGGGCGCGGCGGCGCTTCTCCCGGGGCGGCCCATTTTTATAAAAGTAGAAGGCTGAAGCGGCAGACAGCTTGTATGCATGCCGAATAATGTGTAATATGCATAGGTAGCCTTGCCGGTGCATCGTTAACCATCATCTATACTTCTATACAAAGTGCCATTTCTCCTACACGACAGGTCTAAGCTGCACTACCGCGTGATCGGGCGCGGCAGCCGTGTGCTGCTGGCTTTCCATGGCTACGGGCAGAGCAGCAGCTATTACCTGCCGATGGAAAAGGCGCTGGGCGAGGACTACACGATCTATGCCTTCGACCTGTTCTACCACGGGCAGAGCCACCTGCACAAGCACAACATGCCGCTCACCAAGGAGTTTCTGGCAGCCTTTGTAACGCATTTCCTCGAAAAGCAGGGCATTGAGCGCTTCTCGCTGATGGGCTTCAGCATGGGCGGCAAGTTCGCCCTGACGCTGGTGGAGCAGATGCCGCAGCGCATACAGGAGCTCTTCCTGATTGCCCCGGACGGTATCAAAACAAGCTTCTGGTACAACATTGCCACTTACCCGGGCTGGCTGCAGCAGCTCTTTAAACGGACGGTGCTGAAGCCGGAGCCGTTTTTTAAAATGCTCCAGGTGCTCAGCAAGTATAACTTAGTGCACAAGAGCCTGCTCCGCTTTGCCCATTACCAGATGGACAGCACACCGAAGCGCCTGCGCGTGTACCGCAGCTGGATCGGCTTCCGCGACCTGAACTTTGACATCCGCAGAATCGTGTCGCTGCTTAACCAGCACAAAGTGCCGGTGCTGATGTTTCTGGGGGAGTATGACGAGATCATTTCGCCGAAGCGGGTGGCCGTGTTTGTGGATGCGCTGGAGCAGGGAGAGCTGGTGATGCTGAAAACGGGGCACTCACACCTGTTGCAGGAGGTGGCGGACATGCTGCACGCGAAGCGGTCGGGCTAAGCTCAGTTCAGGTCTTTGTTGGGCATGAACAGCGGCGGCAGGAAGTAATAGCGGCCATCGAGGCGGGCAGCGTTAAACTGTACCACAAAAGGCAAGCTGCCGGGGGAGGTGAGGGTGAGCCTTACGGGGAGAACGGCGACGCGATGCGGGGAGGCGGGCACGCCGGTCAGCACGCTTTTCACCTGCGTGTCAGGCCAGCTTACCTCCAGGGCTATGCCGTCGCGCACCACCTGGCTGAAGCCTTTCTGAAAGTCATACTGCATCTCATCGGGTGTGTAGAGCACAAGCGCCTCCTGAACAGGGAGAACACCCGTCAAAAGCATTTTATCATATACCTGCTTGCTGATCATGTGCGGGCTCACCGGGTCGAAGTTGGTGCGCTGCAGGGCCTGGTGCAGCAGCAGCGCCAGGGCTTCCGCGCTCTCAGCGCCGGCTACCTTGTTGTGCGCCAGGCGCTGCACGGCCAGAGAGTCGGGCTCCTGGGCCAGGGCGGGGGCAGTTGCCAGCGCGGCCAGTGCTAGTGCCATCGTCCATCCAAACCACATTTGCTTTGCCATACTGCCTGCTTTGCCTGTTGCGTAAACATTGTACTTCCGTAGGAGTATACGTACCTTAGTATTCTGCGGCCGTGCGGCGCCTGCTGCACACGCTGTACTTAAACCTAAACCACTATATCAAAACTACCGCAAGAATGAAGGATCTATTGCGCCTGCTGTGCCTTGGCATAACCCTCACGGCAATCAGCACAGGCTGTTCCTCTGACAACTCAGCCAACGACGCTACCAAAACAGGACCAACCGAAACAGAGCAGGCCGCCGGTGAGCGCACTGGCGCAAACTTGCCCACAGGGCCTATCGATAAAGACCTCCAGCGTATAAAGCTGCCGGAGGGCTTCCGCATCGACTACTATGCCAAAGACGTGGAAAACGCCCGCTCCATGGCCATGAGCGAGTCCGGGATACTGTTTGTGGGCACCCGCAGCAACGACAAGGTGTTTGCGGTGGTTGACCAGAACAACGATGGCAAAGCCGATGAAGTAGTGGAGGTGGCCTCCGGCCTGAACTCCCCGAACGGGGTGGCCATCCGAAACGGTGACCTGTACGTGGCCGAGATCAACCGCGTGATCAAATACCCGAACATAGAGCAGGCGTTCCGCAACAAACCCAAGTACGAGGTGGTGAACGATGACTTCCCGAGCGATGCGCACCACGGCTGGAAGTACATCGCCTTTGGCCCGGACGACAAACTGTACGTGCCGGTGGGGGCGCCCTGCAACATCTGCAAATCAGAGAAGCCGATCTACGCCAGCATCACCCGCATGAACCCGGATGGCTCCGGCCTCGAGATCTACGCCGAAGGCGTGCGCAACACCGTGGGCTTTGACTGGAACCCCGAAACGGGCAACCTGTACTTTACCGACAACGGCCGCGATATGCTGGGCGACAACCTTCCGCCCGATGAGCTGAACCGGGCGACGGAGAAGGGCCAGCACTTTGGCTACCCTTACTGCCACGCCGGTGAGATTGCCGACCCTGAGTTTGGCAAGCAGCGCGATTGCAGTGAGTTTGTGGCCCCTGTGCAAAAGCTGAACCCGCACGCGGCCTCCCTGGGCATGAAGTTCTACACGGGCAGTATGTTTCCGCAGGAGTACAAGAACGATATCTTCGTGGCGGAGCACGGCTCCTGGAACCGCTCCCAGAAAATCGGTTACCGTGTTATGCTGGCCACAACCGATGGCAGCGGCAACGTAACGGGCTACAAGCCTTTTGCCGAAGGGTGGCTGCAGGGCGAGGAGGACTGGGGCCGGCCGGTGGACGTGCTGGTGATGGACGACGGCTCGCTGCTGGTGTCAGACGATAAGAACAATGCCATTTACCGCATTACGTACGCGCAGTAGCACCCTTGCCAGAGAAGAAGCGGAGACAAGTATAAATTGCCGCCGGAGTGAACCAAAAAGCCCCGTTTATACTTTCTTTATTCATGCTCGCGCATGCTGAGTTCGTAATTATTACTCTATCTTTAGCCGCTGATGAGAGAGGAAAAAACAAACAAACCCAAGCCGGAAAAGCTGCTGATCGGGCGGCGGGAGCTGGTCTCCTTTCCGGAGCTGGACATAGAGGAAATAGAGGCGAAGATAGACACAGGCGCCTTTACATCGGCCATCCATTGCTCTGACATACATGAGGAGCTGCGCCCGGACGGGAGCAAGGTGATCTGCCTGGACCTGCTGGACCCGTCGCACCCGCAGTATAACCACAAGAAGCTGGAGTTTACCGAGTATGACCTGCGTGAAATTAAAAGCTCCAATGGCGAAAAGCAGGAGCGCTTCGTTATCAGGACCAGGATCAAGCTTTTTGAGGCGGAGATTGAGGCGGAGTTCTCGCTATCGGACCGCAGCGACATGAAGTACCCGGTTTTGCTGGGCCGCAAGCTGCTCAAAGGCCGTTTTGTGGTGGATGTGGCCAAGAAGAACCTGGCGCACAAGTATAAGATCAAACACAAACAGAAATAAAAGCATTTATGAAGATTGCTATTCTCTCCCGCAACCCCAAGCTGTACTCCACCCGCCGGTTGGTGGAGGCGGCGGAACAGCGGGGGCACGAGGCTGTAGTTCTGGACCACCTGCGTTGCGACCTTGTGATCGAGCAGGGCGACCCGCACATCCTGTACAAGGGCGAACGCCTGAACGATATTGATGCGATCATTCCGCGTATTGGTGCCTCCGTTACCTTTTACGGCACGGCCGTGGTGCGCCAGTTCGAGATGATGAAGGTGCGAAGCGCCGTAGACTCACAGGCCATCGTACGCTCCCGCGATAAGCTGCGCTCGCTGCAGATACTGGGGCGTGCCGGGCTGGGGATGCCCAAGACAGCCTTTACCAACTACTCCAAAGAAACATCGGAGCTGGTGAAGGAAGTAGGCGGTGCGCCGCTGGTGATCAAGCTGCTGGAGGGCACCCAGGGGCTGGGTGTGGTGCTGGCGGAAACCCGCAAAGCCGCCGAGTCGGTGATAGAGGCTTTCCACAACCTGAAGGCGCGCATTATCGTGCAGGAGTTTATCTCTGAGGCCGGTGGAGCCGATATCCGTGCCTTTGTGGTGAACGGAGAGGTGGTAGGTGCCATGAAGCGACAGGGCAAGGAGGGCGAGTTCCGCTCCAACCTGCACCGTGGTGGCAAAGCCCAGCTCATTAAACTGAGCCGCCAGGAGAAAGCGGCCGCCCTGCTGGCGGCCAAGTCGCTGGGCCTCGGCATTGCCGGCGTGGACCTGCTGCAGTCGAAACGCGGCCCGCTGATACTGGAGGTAAACTCCTCGCCGGGCCTGGAGGGCATCGAGAAAGCCACGCAAAAGGACCTGGCAGGTAAGATTATAGAATATGTGGAGAGCCTGCCCGTGAAGAAGAACTCTAAGAAGAAAGTGAGCGAGTAGCATGCCCGAAACCATTGTTATCAACGGTAGAAGTATAGACCGTGGAGAGAAGGTGCTGACAAAGCTGGTGATCAGCAAGCTGCCAAGCGGCACCGTCATTGAAATACCCGTGTATGTTTTCCGCTCGGTGCACGATGGGCCGGTGGTCCTGCTGATGGCCGGCATGCATGGCGACGAAGTGAACGGCACCGAGATTATTCGGCGCATGCTTTCCAAGAAGATGCTTTACCCGCTTAAGGGTACTATCATTGCCGTGCCGGTGCTCAACATCTATGGCTTCCTGAATTTCTCCCGGGAGGTGCCGGACGGCAAGGACGTCAACCGCAGCTTCCCGGGCAACCGCGACGGGTCACTGGCCAGCCGTGTGGCCCACCGCTTTATGAAAGAGGTACTGCCTTACGTGGACTACGGCCTGGATTTCCATACCGGGGGCTCCAGCCGCGCCAATTACCCGCAGATACGCTGTGTGCTCAGCGACCATAAGAACGCCGAGCTGGCCAATGCCTTCGCGCCACCGTTTATCATGAATGCGCCTTACCGGCAGGGCTCGCTGCGCAAGGAGGCCGGCAAGCTGGGCAAGTCCATACTAGTGTATGAAACCGGTGAGTCGCTGCGCTTTGATGAGAAGGGCATTAACCTGGGGATAGAGGGTACCTGCCGCGTGCTGCACCACCTGGGGATGATGGCCAACTTTAACGAGCCAACGGAGCCTACGGTGGTCTGCATGAAGGATATATGGCTGCGGGCCAAGAACGCGGGTCTGTGGCGCACGTTCATCAGTATCGGCGAGCACGTGAAGAAGAACCAGCACATTGGCAGTATCACAGACCCTTACGGGGAGATGGAGGTACGCCTGAACGCACCGGCCACAGGCTATGTCATCGGCCTTAACAACATGCCGGTGGTAAACCAGGGCGACGCGCTGCTGCACATTTCGTTTTAACCTTTGCTTTTATCCCCTTTTAAAATGTGCCGCTTTATACTTGTTTAGTGTTCAGGGTAGTACGTAGCGGCGGTGTATGAAAAAGCACCCGGTAACAACTGTAAAAGGCCATGAGTATGAAATTTCAGAAGCGTAGTAGCGGTGGCAAAGTAAGGTTGCCTTTGCTGGCGCAGTTAGCCGTTTTGCTGGCCCTTTTCGGTACAGGGTTGCTGGTAGGAGAAACCATCGCAAAGCTGTTGTAAAGTGCACTCCCTGATTTTTACTCGTAAAGCCTCTAAAACCAGAAGGGCCAGCTACACTTAGCTGGCCCTTCTGGTTTTAGAGGCTTTAAACAGGCTTAGGTCCTACTTAAAACACGTAGCGTACGTGCAGGGCCGTATCCCAGAAACCGCCGCCGCGCGGTATGTTGAAGTACGGCTTAATGTCGGCTCCGATCGTGAACGGAATGTCGCGGATGTAGTACTCCAGGCCCAGCACACCATCAATACCCACACCAAACACGTCATCATCGTAGTGCTTGTGGTGGTGATCGTCATAGTAGTCGTGGCCGTCCCAGAAGCCGACGTGGCCACCAAGGCCATAGTACCACTGCAAGCCGCGCGTATCAAAAGCCTGCGCGTGCTTCTCGTACAGTACCGTAATCACGGTGCCTCTGTACTTAAAGCTGGTGCTCAGGATACCCTCAATGGCGGCATCGCTTTTAATAAAATGCTTTACGGTAAGGCCAGAAGCTGCTCCTCCTCGCAAGCCGATACCTGTTGTGTAGCCACTTTGGGCCTGTGCGCCGATGGCCGCAAAAAGTATAAGCGCCAGCGCAAAAGTCAATTTTGTAAAAATTCTCATCTCTTTGGTAAAGTTGGAAGATCCTCGTCGGCTGCGATAGGTATGACTGCCACAGCCGCCGCGAAATTACAAGTTCTAACGCAGACATGAAGCATTATTGTGCGCCGCCCGCTACTTTTTACCCTCGGCTTTGTAGTCTTGCAGGTACGCCGATTTTCGGGTGCGGCGGCCTATCAGTTTAAAGAAAGAGATAAAGCCTTGCTGGTCAAGCTGCAGCGCTTTGGCGAACGGGTCTTCCTCCTGTTGCTGCTCGTAGTCCCGGATGTAGTGTTCCCGCACCAGGTCGGCCTCGGCTAACTCCTCGGCGGCCTCTATCTGCACCAGCCCCGTCTTCTCCCAGAGCCTGCGCCACCAAGCTATACTATGGATAAAGTACCAGTAGTGCTGGTAGTCCTGCCGCAGAAAGTCCGGCACCTGCTCCAGCGTTTCTACCTCCTGGGTAAAGCACACGTCCACGATGGCGATGCAGCCGCCGGGCTTGATGAAGCGGGCGATGTAGGGGAGGTACTTCTCGTCGGTGCCGAAATAGGTATAGGAGTCCACCACAATCACGGCATCGAAAAACTCCTCGGCAAAGGGCAAGGCGCGGGCATCGGCCTCCAACGGAATCACTTTGTCTGCGCAGCCCGCGTGGCAGATGCGCTGGTAGTTGCCGCTGGCCGATACGGCCTCGTCCACGGCATACACCGTTACGCCGAACTCCCGGGCCAGAAAGATAGAGCTAATGGCTTTGCCGCAGCCCAGGTCCAGCACACGCATGCCCGGCCTCAGCTCCAGCGATTTGGTGAGGCTTTCGAGGTTGAAGAGCACATTCTCGCCCATGGAGTGCTTTCGCACCCACGTCGGGTCGTACTGCAGTGCCTTCGGGAAAACATGTTGTAGTTGCTGTTTGGCCATAAACGGGTATTTGCCTGAAAACAGCTTACGCGGGGCCGGGGCTAAAGTTTGGCGCCTACGTGGGCAATGTCATCGGAGAGGTGGATATGCCTGCCTGGCTTCTCCTCCCTGGCCGCCTGCAGCATGGCCTTGGCCACCGTCTCGGCCTCTATGGGCTTATACTTTTCCAGCGGCCCGACCATGAGCCCGCTCAGTGGTTTCATCACTTTGGAAGCGAACTCCTCACCGCCCCGGTGCTCCTCGCGCTCCCCGAGCAGCAGCGACGGACGGAAAAAATGGAGGGCGTTAAAAGGCTGCTGCTGTACATCGCGCTCCATCTCGCCTTTGGTTTTGTTGTAGAAGAACATCGAGCCGGTATCGGCACCCATCGCCGAAACGACCAGGAACTGCACGGCTCCCCGCTGGGCAGTTATCTCGGCTAACTGCACCACATACGTGTGGTCTACTTTGTAGAAGTTCTCTTTGGACCCTGCCTTCTTAATGGTGGTGCCCAGGCAGCAGAAAACATCGTCTGCGGTCAGGTCGGCGGCGTAACCCCGCATTTTGTCAAAGTCGATTACCTGCTGGTCCAGCTTAGGGTGGATCAGCGGCAGTTCGTGGCGCCCGATGGAGATAACTTGGCTATAGCGTTCGCTCTTGAGCAGTAGGCTGAGCAGGTGCCCGCCTACCAGCCCGCTGGCTCCGGCTATCAATGCGGTTCTTACTTTTTGCATAAGTGAATTAGCTTATGCAGAAAATACGTTCTTCAGCGATATATAGTCTATAAAATATAGCAGCTTTACGGAGAAATTATTGTTCTGCGGCACCGCAAAGGTCCTGGACATATTATCGAAGTAGCGGTCTTCAATCTCGCTGCTCTTGTCCTCAATAAAGTTCTTCCACACGACACGCAGCTCGCTGCCCGGGGCAAAGCGCCAGCTGTACACCAGGTCCATGGTAAAGGTGTTGTAGTTGATGTCTTCTATCCCGGAGGTGTAGGCGTTCTGCTCGGCTGTGGTGGCGCTCAGCAAGCCCTCCTTCGTCAGCTCGTAGAATTTCTGGTAAGCCGCCCTGGACCAGTAGTGGCGCATGTTCAGCGTGAGCCCGGAGCGCTCGTTAAAGATATAGGCACTGCTGATGGTGGTGCTTAAGGTGGTGAGGGTGCGGTCGCCGAAGAGGATGCGCTTGTTCAGGGCCGCATCTTCATACTTGTCGGCGTAGCCAATGTTGTGCCGCTCAATCTCGTAGCTGTTGCCGTTCACAATCGAGAACTTGTCGTTCACGCGGAAGCGCGGGGAGAAGTTAAGCCACCAACTGGTCTGGTCGTAGCGGCGGGAGCGCCAGAAGCCCGTGGAGGCGTCCAGGGCGAGGCGTTTGCGGTAGTCGGTGCTGATGCCCACGTTGGCGTCGTGGGCCGGCGGGCGCACAAACACCTGCGGGAAGGCGCGCGCCTCAAAATAATCGTACCTGTCGCCGGGGCGCACGCTTAGGTTCAGGTAGGCGCTCAGGAAGTTGCGGAAGCGGACGTTGGTGCTGGCGCTCAGGTCCAGGGCGACAAACTCGCTCGGCTCGTACAGCATGCTGTGCCCCACGCTCAGGCTGTTGCTCCATGACAGGAACTTCCAGATGGGCTGGTAGAACTTGTAGCTCACGCTGGCGCTGGTGTACATCTCGTTGTTATTGCTGATAAAGCCCAGGTCGTTAATGTCGTAGGTGTCGGACTCTACGCTGTGGTTAAGGCCGTACTGCAGGTTGCCGCTAATCTTGTTCAGGTTTATGAAATACTGGTGGCCCAGCGTAACGCCGTCGTCCGTTGCCGGGTCGTCGTCCACGTCTTTGCCGTAGAGTTGGCTCAGGTTGCCCCCGGCAGTCAGGGCAAAGAGGTTGCGCTTATCGGCAAAGCGCATGCGCAGGCCGCTCACGTTGGCATCGTAAAAGCCACTGGCACGGGTTACGTTGGTGTTGGTAAAGGTGAGGTAGGAGTTGCGCGGCAGCGTTTGGTCCAGCACAAACACGCTGTAGTTCGTGAACGGGTCCGTGAGTATCTCACGGGTGGCCCCGGTGGTGGAGTCCTGCACGGTAGCGTAGGTGCTGCCGGTAAAAGCGTTAAACAGGCCTACACCCAAGCCGCGGCGCGTCCTGCCCGATACCTTGGCGGCATTCAGCAGCTGTGTCTCCACCGGGTTTTTGCTGATGCCTTCACGGCCCTGCAGCTGATCCTCCACCGCGTCATAGCCTACAGGGCTGGCCCCGATGCGGCGGGAGTAAAACAGGCCCGCTTTGTTAAAGAGCTCCGTGCCCTCGGTAAAGAACTGGCGGTTCTCGCTGTACTTCACCTCAAAGGGCCCCAGGTTCAGCACCTGGTTGTCCGACTGCGTCTGCCCAAAGTCAGGGATCAGGGTTACATCCAGGGTAAAGGCGTCGTTGATGCCGTACTTTACATCCATGCCCCCGTTAATAGAGTGGCTGAAGGCCTTCCGGTCGCTCTCGCTGTCCTGGTTCGGGGAGTGGTTTACGTAGCCCGACACATAAGGCATAAACTGCAGCCGCACCGGCGACTCAATTCCGTCGATGCCGATAACGCGGCCTCCCTGGTTTATCAGGCCTTCCACCGAATTATCTACATGGCTCCAGAAAGACTTTTCGCGGCTTCTGCGGATAACGCGCATGTAATTAACGCCCCACGTCTGCACCTCTGCCTTGGGGAAGCGGATCGCGCCGTAGGGAATGCGCAGCTCTACCGTCCAGCCGCCATCGTGCTTGCGCACGCTGCTTTCCCACACGGCGTCCCAGTTCCAGTCTTCGCGGCCCTGCGAGTACTTGATGTCCGTCTGCACCCCGGCCGCCGACACCAGAAAGGCAAAGGCGTTCTGCTTGTCGTTGTAGGTATCGAGGTACACACCGAACATATCGGAGTTGTTTTCGCCGGAGTCGCGCTGGCCCAGCTGCGTCAGTACAGAGTCGGGAGCGGTGTCGTGCAGGACGGCCCCGATGTAGACGGCATCATTGTCGTAAAGCATGAACACCTCCGTCTGCTGAGACGAGGGCTTGCCGTTGAGCGGGTCGTAGCGGTAGAAGTTCTTTGCCGGCTGCACCTGGTGCCACACCTCAGGCTCCAGGTGCCCATCCAGCTTTGGCACGGCCCGTGTGCGTGCCACTTTAGTGGTCTTGTTTCGCTTGTTCTTCTCTGCTTCTGTGTCGTCGTTTCCGTTAGCCTGTGCGCCTCCGGCGCACAGGCTAAGTATAAGCGCAAAAGGTAATAGTCTAGTAAGCATACGCTGTAGCAGCCCTTACTTAGGGGCTGCTTGTTTAAGGTGAGATGGTTCGGTATAAGGTGTCGTAGGGGTGGCTGGGGCGGCGGCTGGAGCGGTTAACTCTTCTTCAGCCTGATGCTGTCCGGCTCAATTGAGATCTTGCCGGCTTTATACAGGCTGCCGATAGCGCGTTTGAACGTTTTCTTGCTCATGCCCAGCGTCTGGTAAATGTCTTCGGGCGAGCTGCTGTCCGAGAGGGGCATCCAGCCGCTGCCCTGCTCCAGCGAGCGCATGATTTTGTCTGCGGCTTCGTCTTTCTCCTCCTTCTGGTTAATGCCCGGCTTGCGCAGCGTTACGTCAATCTTGTTGTCAGGGCGGATAAGCTTGATATAGCCTGTGGTTTTATCGCCGATGCGCAGGTCCTGGAACACTTCGTTTTTATAGAGGATGCCCATGTACTCGCCGTTGATGATAACCTTCATGCCGATATCGGTAAGGCCGGCCACCAATAGCTGCACCTCGTCTCCCTCACTTAGCTTGATGTCTTCGTTGTGCAGGTATTTCCCCAGCTTGGAGGTGGCTACTACACGGTCAGAGCTCTCGTCCAGGTACACGTACACGCAGTACTTGCGGCCTACCTGCATTTTGTTTTTCTGGTTGTTGAGCGGCACCAGCAGGTCCTTTTCCAGGCCCCAGTCCAGAAAGGCGCCGAAGGGCGTTTCGTCGGTGCAGGTGAGGCAGGCGAACTCGTTGATGGTGGCGTAGGGCTCCAGGGTAGTGGCGATCATGCGGTCTTCGGAGTCGCGGTACACGAAAACGCGCAGTTTGTCGCCTACCTTTGCGCCTTCGGGTAAATACTTGCCCGGCAACAGAATGTCTCCGTCGTCTGAGGTGAGGTAAACGCCAAAGTCTACCTCACGGGCTATCTCCAGCTCGTTGTAATTGCCTAAATCTACCATGTTATACTTGTGGTTAAGAGATGTAAAGTGCAGAGGCTGCACTCCTTCTACAAATCTAATAAAAAGAGCGCGTGCTTAAAAGTTGTAACAGTAGATAAATAGGGAATAGCTTATGTTTTACCGGGAATGCCGGGGGCACGAGCGGAGTGAGGGGTGTTCGTGCGTTCGGAACTGGCCGGGCCAGTGCAGGCAGTGCCGGAGCAGCAATAGACTGCGCCGCCCGGTCTGGCGCTGCTGGCCTGCTCAGCATTGGGAAAACAGTTGCAGCGGCGGCGGTAAGCCCTATCTACTCGGAAGGGACCGAAGAAAAAGCAAAACCCCGGTAGCCAGGGCCACCGGGGTTCTACGGTATACTTAGGCGGAGCGTGTTACGCTTTCGCTTTCTTCTTCGCCTTGGCTTTGGCGTCTTCTGCCTCTCCGTCTTCCATAATGTCACTTGGCTTTGCGATCAGGCCAATCGAAAGGCCGTCTTCGCCGAGGAAGTGCTCGATGTGGTGGCAGCGGTCCTCGGTTTTCAGCAAAATGCCTTCCAGCAGTGATTTGGTCGCGAAGTCCTCATGCTCCAGAGCCTTTTTGATTGACTTGCGCAGCTCCACGGCAATGGTTTTCTCATCGTCCATGTCCTTTTCCAGCATCTCGCGGATGCGGAACTCGCCCTCCTCCTCGTGCTCCAGGTAAGCGATCTTCAGCTGGTTGGCCGGGTGGCAGGTAGGGCAGTAGCCCATAACCGTCAGGCGCTCGGCAATGGCGTCGTACTGCGCGTGCAGCTCGTTGTAGTGCTCTTCAAAAAACAGGTGCAGGTCGCGGAACTGCGGCCCCTCCACCAGCCAGTGGTGTTTATGGTATTGGTGGTATAGCACAATAAAGGAAGCCAGGTGGCGGTCCAGCTCTTTGGCCATGGCCGTTGCCGTGTCTTTCGACAGCCCTACCGGATTCCCCTCATATTCGTTTTTCTCTCTTACTTTTTTCATAGCAGTCTTTGTGTCCGTTTGGTTAATCTCTACCCTCTAACAGGTGAACCTCCCAAAAGGATACGAAGAACTAGTAAAAGTCTGCCACGCCGGGGCGGTTAAACTGGAAGTCGCGCAGGTCGTAGTGGGTGGCCGATGACTCGTAAATTCTGAAGTCGCGCAGGTTGTCGTTGGGGGGGAGCTTGGGGTAGTAGCTCAGGGTAATCTGAATGGTGCTGAACGAGAGGAACTCGTTCCGGAGCCGGAAGCCAACCCCGTAGCTGCGGTAAGGCGACTCTTTGAAGGGGGAGCTCTGGTTGCCGGTAGAGAGCCAGGCCACATCGGCAAACACAAAGGTGGCCAGGCGGAAGCCGAGCAGCGAAAGCGGCGTGTAAAGGTTCGCCTCGTAGTTGAACGTGATGCGGCGCGTACCCCGGACCAGGTCAGACCGGAAGCCCCGGACGCCGCTGTCGTCGTTAATGGAGAGAAGCTCCTCGGGGTGGCGGTCGATGCCGATGGTGCCGCGGCCCAGGAGGTAGTGGCGCAGTTTCCAGTTGCCCCTCTCAGACAGTTTGGTGATGTACATTGTCTCAACGTCGAGTACGCCCTGCTCCCAGCGGTCGTCCCGGATGTAGGAGCCGTAGCCGGCCTTGCCGTACAGATACCCGAAGTTCGTGCCGTACTTGGCAAAGGAGAGGGAGGTGCTAAAGTACTTGCGGTCCCAGATGCTGCCGTCCTGGTAGCCGCCGGTTACCGTAAACAGGGTGCCCACGGGGATGTCCTCCGTGCGGCCAAAGCCGAAGATAAACCTGTCCTTGTAGTACTTTCGGATGCTGTAGCCCACGCTGCCGAGCATCAGGGTGTTGTCCTGAAAGTTGCCTGTAGGAGTAGTGGTGTAATTGGTGTTAATGACCCGGGCGCCAAGTATAACCCGCCCCCGCGAGTCATAACCCAGGTTATAGCTCTTGAACTTGAGGGCGCGGCCGAGCCAGGCATCCTGCCGGGTGTAGCTCACATTGCCGAAGCGGGCGGCTGTGTCCTCGGGTGTGGAGGGCAGCAAAATGCGCTCATCGATCCAGCTGGCCCCTACCGCGCCGGCGTACTTGGTGTTCAGGGAGAAGAAGTCACGGCGCAGGAAAAGGCTTTTCTCCTTGTAGTAGTTTTCATCCACATAAGCCAGGTCCGCGGAGACGTAGGTTTTGCCGATGTTTTCAACGGTGTAGTAGGCCGCTGCCTCCCAGGGCCGCGGCCGGTCCATGTTAAACTTGTAAGAGCCTTCTATCTGGTGGCCCTGCCCCAGGAAGTTGAGCTCACGCAGCGTAACGCGCCCCCGCCCGGAGGAGGGGGAATAGGAACCGGAGCCGCCCAGGCTGAAGATGTCTTTGGTGACCACGAACACATCCACGCTATCGTTGGTGGTGGTCTCCTCGTTTACGATGATTCGGGCATCGAGCAGGTACTTGGTCTGGCGCAGCAATCGCTCAGACTCCACCAGGGCCAGCGGCTCCAGAGGCTTCATCTTCTCAAAGAGCAGCTTGTTGCGGATCAGGCCGCGGCCAGTCTTCACGTGTAGCGAGTTGCCGGCCTTCTCAAGAAACGTGTCCGGCACCTTGGAGGTATCGTTGATGGAGTAGCCGAAAACGTCCAGTGTCAGGATATCGATGCGGCGCACGATTTTATAGTTGTGCTTTTCATACTCCTTTCGGATCAACTCCGCATCCAGGCCATACACCTCCTCATCTGCCCGGTCAAAGTCGAGCAGTGCCTTCATGAGCTTCCCCATAATGGTCTTGCGCTTTGACAACTCCTTCAGGTTCTCGATTACACGCGTGTTGAAGTTCTGCTTTGTGGAGTCGGTCTGGGTGGAGTCCTGCACCTGCGCCTGGCACACCCCTATGTTGAGCAGCAGCATGCACAGCAGGCAAGCCAATGGCAAACAGCGAAACGTGAAGGGTGAATGAGGCATAAGTATAGGTATACGCAAAAAAGGCAATCAATGAGCCTCCTAATATAACGCTTTCTGATTGCAGAAACGATATGCTACCCCTACTAAAATAGTGCCAGCAGGCGCAGGAGGTTGCTTCTGTGCAAGTACACGCACGGGGCGGGTTGCTAACTATTTTAGTTTATCAACAGGTGTAGATAAAGGTGTGGATAAAATAATGCTAAATATATTGGGTTTATTGCGGAGGTGGCCGTATCTTTAAACCGTTGAAAGTTCAGTAACCCAGCAAAATGGATAGTAGAGTAGTAGAGAAACTAAAGATATTAGCAGATGCTGCCAAGTATGATGTTTCCTGCTCTTCGAGCGGTGGAAAGCGCAAGAACGAGAACAAGGGGCTGGGCAACTCCGAGGGGATGGGCATCTGCCACAGCTATACAGAGGATGGCCGTTGCGTGTCGCTGCTGAAGATCTTGCTGACCAACCACTGTATTTTCGACTGCGCCTACTGTGTAACCCGGAAGAGCAACGATGTGCAGCGCGCGGCCTTCACAGTGCAGGAGGTGGTGGACCTGACGATCAACTTTTACCGCCGCAACTACATTGAGGGGCTGTTCCTGAGCTCGGGCATCTTCAAAAATGCCGACTATACCATGGAGCGGCTGGTGCGGGTAGCGAAGCAGCTGCGGCAGGAGCATAAGTTCAACGGTTACATACACCTGAAAACCATACCCGGGGCCAGCGAGGAGCTGATAAAGGAGGCGGGGCTGTATGCCGACAGGTTGAGCGTGAACATAGAACTGCCTTCCGAGGCAAGCCTGCAGCAGCTGGCGCCGGAGAAGAACTATAAAGAGGTGCTGGAGCCGATGGGAAGCATCAGGCAGCAGCTGGCACAGGCAAAGGAAGAGAAGAAGCTGTTTAAGTCCGCGCCTGCCTTTGCGCCGGCAGGGCAAAGCACGCAGCTGATTGTGGGCGCCTCGGCGGAGAACGATCACCAGATCCTGCAGCTCTCGAGCCAGCTCTACAAAGATTACAGCCTGAAGCGCGTGTACTACTCTGGCTATGTGCCGGTGAGCAGCGACAGTCGCCTGCCCATCATCACGGAGCCGCCCATTATCCGGGAGAACCGCATTTACCAGGCCGACTGGCTCATGCGCTTCTACGGGTTCGACGCAAAGGAAATCGTGGATGAGCTACACCCCCACCTGGACCTGGACATCGACCCGAAGCTAGGCTGGGCGCTGCGCAACCGCCATGTTTTCCCGGTGGAGCTGAACACGGCGGACTATGAGATGATCCTGCGGGTGCCGGGGATCGGGGTGAAGAGCGCACAGAAGATTGTGTCGGCCAGAAGGTTTGCCCCCCTCAACTTTGAGCACCTGCGGCAGATGGGCGTGGTGCTGAAGCGGGCAAAGTACTTTGTTACCTGCCAGACCAAAAGCCTGCAGCGCCAGGACTTCGATTCGCTGGCGATCCGGAGAAAGATACTGTTTGGCGAGGGCTCCGTGCGGAGCGCATTGCTCACGCAGCAGCTGGACCTGTTCCGGCAAGTGGGGTAGTAAAGAGGGAAAGGAAGCAGCATGAGAGAGAGAAAGAAAAAATCAACCATACCAAGTTATACTTCCAAGTTAATCCAACCTAAGAAAGTGTTAGTCATGAGAAAGAGCCAGAAAGTAGCCCGCGTGTCGCTTTATTGCAAACTGAACATGCTGGTGCCGCAGCTGCAGAGCCTCTCGGCCCGCATGAAGGCCGACGCGACCGAGAAGGCCCGCAACACCAGTAAATAACACCGCATGAACGCCCTGTACCACTACACCTACGACGGCACGTTTGAAGGGCTGCTGACGGTGGTGTTTGAGGCTTATGAGCGAAAAGCCTGGCCCGCCAGCATAGAGCAGGAGCACCTGGCGCAGCCAAGTATGTTTGGCCAGCACCTTGCCGTGGTTACCGATGAGGAGAAAGCCGCCCGTGTGTGGCAGGGCCTGCAAAAGAAGCTGAGCGTGGGGGCGCAGCAAGCGCTGTACTATACCTACCTGTGGGAGCAGCCCGGGTTTGAGCAAACAGTCTTTGCCTATGTAAAGCTGGTGTTCGGCTCTTCCGAAAGTATAGAGGGCAACTACGCGGCCCCGTGTGTGCTGCAGGTGCAGCAGGCGGCAAAGCAGGTGCACCGTGAGAAGCACCGGATGGAAGCCTTTGTGCGCTTTGAGAAAACAGCCGATGGCCTCTTCTACGCCGCTGTTACGCCTGACTTCAACGTGCTGCCGCTCATTGTGCGGCACTTCGAAAAGCGGTACGCCGACCAGCGCTGGGCCATTTACGACACCAGCCGCCGCTACGGAGCCTATTACGACCTACAGCAGGTATCGCTGGTGCAGATGGAGTTGCCGCCGCACCGGCGCCAGGGCGTGCCGGCCACCGAGGCCAGGCACGCGGAGGAGGATACGTACCGGCAGCTGTGGCAGGTGTACTTCGACCACGTGACTATACCCGAACGCAGGAACCCAAAGCTGCACTTACGCCACATGCCCAGGCGCTACTGGAAATACCTGTCCGAAAAACAGCCCCGCAAGTTGCTGTAAGAGCTTCTTCTGCAGCATCAAAGCAGCGATTGCACTAAAACGTGGTTAAAATTGCACTCGTTGCGCAACCTTTTCCTGCTTCTATACGTTAATAAGTATATATATCACTTCAACAGTAAGGCAGGAGAGGACCCATGGCGGCGAAAACCCGTTTCAGCGGCCCGGACTGCGTAAACCATAAATTTGCACAATGAATTCACGCGTACGAAAGAAACTGATTCAAGTAGCTCGCGGCAGAGCACATTTGATGTCCTTCCAAAACTTGATCTACGAAGCCGAGCTGGGGCTCAACCTGGAAAACCCACATGAGAAATCGATGCTGGCCGATGTCATCGATGAGATCTCGGAGAAAGAATACAAAGAGGGCCGGCCGCTGCTAAGCGCCCTTGTGAGAGTAAAAGGCCAAAAGAACCAGGGAGATAGCTTTTTCAGAATGTGTGAGCGCCTGGGCTACGGCAACTGGAAAGAACTGAAAAAGAACTCCAAATTTATTGAGGAGCAGCGCGAGGCCTGCCGTGAGTTCTGGTCTGACAAGAAAAACTTCTCCGCATATTTGTAAATACTTACGTGGAGCGGCAGTACCGCCATCCCACCCTCGGGCTGCCGCTCCACCCCTTTAGCTCACCAAGTCCATCCCTAACCCTGCCGTGCTGTCGTACGGCTGTTTCTTACTCCCCTGTAAACCAGCGGCAAGGCTGCATCTTTGCCTGCCGCTATGTATATTAGCTGCAAGGCTGCTACAGCGGCATCCACGCGTTGCTTGCCCACCTTGCCCCGTGATGATAGCTTGAGCGTGCACGGTATAACATAAGAGCGGCAGTGAAAAGAATAGTCATATTCGTAGAATCACCGGAACTGCTTTCAGTGAAAAAAAAATTTTTAGGCGTGAAAGCCTTTGCCGGTGCACATAGCCGTTTTTTGCTGCTTCACGAGAACCGTATTCTTAAAACCTACCTCAAAACTTTACAATCCGTTTTGGTTATAAAGAAAGATATTGTTTTCTTTATGGTGAAATATAGCTATAAAAGTATGCTTAAACCTGAAAAAGGAATAAGAGCTTTGTGGGCTGTGTTTTAATCCGCGCTTATAATTCTACTTACATACTAGTTATTTACCATTGCCTATGAAAGCAATCTCTACCAAACTACTGGTGCTGGCGCTATGCATTGCCGGTGCCGTACAACATGCCGTTGCCCAAGCCCCCAAATTCGGAAAGGTCTCGGAGGAGGAACTTAAGATGCGCATGTATGACAAGGACACAAGCGCTGCGGCGGTTATTCTGTCTGATTTTGGCTCCACCCGCTTCATCTACACAAATGAACTGCAGGTGGTTTTCGAACGCCATCTCCGCATCAAAATCTTTAAAAAATCCGCTTATGATTGGGCCGATATTGTAGTACCCTACTATGTGAAGGGCACAGACAAAGAGCGTGTAACCAACGTGAAGGGCTATACCTTTAACCTGGAGAAAGGGCAGGTGCAAAAGGATAAGCTGGAGAACAACAGTGTGTTCGATGAGCAGACGTCGGAGAACTGGCTGGCCAAGAAGTTCACCATGCCAAACGTAAAGGAGGGCTCGGTGATTGATGTGAGCTACACCGTTACGTCTGACTTTGTCTATAACCTGCGCGACTGGGAGTTTCAGCACAGCATCCCGACGGTCTGGAGCGAGTACCGCGCCCGCATACCGGAGTACTTCGACTACAAGTTCCAGATGCAGGGCTACAACATGCTGTACAAGAGCGAAACCAACAGGGAGGCGGCAGGCAACTCCGCCTCTCCAGATATGCAGAACAAGGCCTATGTATGGGCTATGAAGGATGTGCCGGCCCTGAAAGAGGAGAAGTACATTACCACCGTGCGCGACTACCAGTCTAGAATAGAGTTTGAGCTGCAGCGCGTGCAGTATCCGGGGCAGGCACCCCGCATCATGACCGGCGACTGGAGCAGTGTAACGAGTGACCTGATGCTGGCGGAGCGCTTCGGTACGCAGCTTAAGCGCAGCGGCTTCTATAAAGAAGAGCTTGCCTCGATCCAAGGGAAGTACAAAACCAAGCCGGAGCAGCTCGCCGCCGTTTTTGACCTGGTAAAGAGCCGCATGAAGTGGAATGGCAGAGGCGCCATCTATGCCGATGCGACCATTAAAAAGGCGTGGGATGAGCGCACCGGAAATTCCGCCGATATCAACCTGCTGCTGACCTCTATGTTGCTTGAAGCAGGGTTTGATGCCGCGCCCGTACTGGTAAGTACCCGCGACCACGGCCGTGTGCGTGCGGCCATGCCTCCCATGGTTAGCAAATTCAACTACGTGGTGGCGCATGTGAAGTTAGACGGTAAAGAGTTGCTGCTGGACGCCACTGATCCGTTGGTGACCGTTGGCATGTTGCCTGCCCGTTGCCTGAATGGCCAGGGCCGCCTCATTAAAAAGGATGACCAGCGCTGGGTGGACCTGTTGCCGGCGGCCAACTCCACCACCATGTTCAGTGCGGCGCTAACGATCAACGGGAAGGGCGAGATTATCGGTACGGGCCGTGAATCTGCAGGGGGCTACAGAGCCCTGAACATGCGCAAAAGCATTCTGGAGGAAGGCGAAAGCAAGTTCACCGAAAGCCTGGCAAAAGAGGTAGGGGACTTCAAGATGACAAAGCCTGAGATCAAGAACCTGAACAACCTGGGCGATGCGCTGGACATTACCTACGACATCAGCGTTAGCGGCAGCGGCCGCTCCAATGACATTATCTACCTGAACCCCATGCTGGGACGGGGCGAGAAGGAAAATCCCTTTAAGCTGACTGAGCGCCTGTACCCCGTAGACTTTGCCACGCCGATAGACGAAACCTACATCTGCAGCTTCACTATTCCGGAAGGCTACGAAGTGGAGGAGGCTCCAAAAAGCATCGCTGTGAACCTGCCCGAAAACGGCGGCCGCTTTATGTACATGGTGCAGCACGAAGGCAACACACTGCAGGTGATGAGCAAGGTGAACATCAACAAACCTGTTTTCTACGCGCCGGAGTACCAGTACCTGAAGGAGTTCTTCAACCAGATAATCGCCAAGCATGCCGAGCAGATTGTACTGAAAAAAGCAACGGCATCTAACTAACCTGAAAAGCAATTGAAGTATAGCTGATGGAGAATGGCCTGCTGCGGTGTTTACTGTAACAGGCCGTTTTCGTCAGGCGTCCTTTCAACTATAATACCCATGCAAAGTATAAACAACACCTATAAGTGGATCTGGGGGCTAGCCTGTTGGCTGCTGCTGGCGCCACAGGCCTTTGCCTCCGGCGTCGGTTCGTTTGAGGCCCTGGCCAAGGAGGCCAACGCGGTTATCCGTTCAGAGGAAACGGTGTTCACCGTCAACTCTATCAGCAGCGGCACCCTTCGCTTTAAAACCACCGTCACCATCCTGAACGAGAACGGAGACCACCGGGCCACGATCTATGTGCCCTATGATGACATGAGCAAAGTTTCCTACATCAGCGGCACCTGCTACGATCGCTTGGGGAAGAAAATCAAAAAGCTCAAGAACAGCGATATCAAAGACGTGAGCTCCGTAAGCAGCTTTTCGGTGTATGAGGATGACCGGGTAAAGATCGCCAGCCTGGAGTACAATGTGTACCCGTACACGGTGGAGTTTGAGTACGAGGTGAGCCAGAAGAACATGATGTTCTACCCCCACTGGTTGCCGCAGGACGAAGAAAAGCTGTCGGTAGAGAAGGCGAGCCTGGAGGTACAGATGCCGGTTGGAATGCCGCTGCGCTACCTGGAAAAAAACATGCCCCAAAAGGCTGAGAAGAGCAACAACGGCACTTTGGAACTGTACCGTTGGGAGCTGAAAGACCTGAAGCCGGTATACCGGGAGCCCTACGGGCCCGGCCTGGTGGAGCTGGTGCCGCAGGTGATTACCGCCCCCACTGAATTTGAGGTGGATGGCTACAAAGGCCGTATGGAAACCTGGAAAGACTTTGGCATCTGGATAAACAAACTCAACGCCGGGCGCGACGTGCTGCCTGAGGCAACAGTGGCCAAGCTGAAGCAGCTCACCGCTAACGCCAAAACCCCGGAGGAAAAAGTAAACCTGGTGTACGATTACATGCAGGGCAAGACCCGCTACGTGTCCATACAGCTGGGTATAGGGGGCTGGCAGCCGTTTGAGGCCAGCTTTGTAGACAGCAAAGGCTACGGCGACTGCAAAGCCCTCTCGAACTACACCAAAGCGATGCTGGCCGCGGTGGGGGTTAACTCCTACTACGCACTTATAAAGGCAGGTGAGGGCACACCGGACATCAGAACCGAATTTCCAAGCACGCAGTTTAACCACGTAATCCTGTGCGTGCCGATGGCCCAGGATACCATGTGGCTGGAGTGCACGAGCCAGACAGCGGCGGCAGGCTACAACGGTAGCTTTACCGGCGACCGACACGCCCTTTTGATCACACCGGAAGGTGGGAAACTGGTGAAAACAACCTCTTACGGCGCTGCCGAGAATCAGCAGGTCAGGAAGCTGCAGGTAAAGCTGGATGAGAAAGGGAACGGCACAGCCAACGTGGAGACGCACTATACCGGCATTCAGCAAGAGAGCCGCGACGGTGTGCTGCACAACCTGAAGCCGGAGGAGCAGCGCAAGTGGCTGTACGAGCAGGTAAAGGCCCCTTCCTTTGAGATCAGTAAGTACAGCTTTTCGCAGCAGAAGGAGCGCGTGCCACGCATTACCGAGAACCTGAAGCTGAGCCTGCGGCAATGCGCCACCCTGAGCGGCAAGCGCATGTTTATCAGCCCTAACCTGATGAGTAAGTGGAGCTACGTGCCGGACCAGAAGGAAAAGCGCAGCACCGAGGTCGTGCGCACGATGGCTTTCTCAGACGTGGACACCGTAGAGATACAGGTGCCTGCAGGCTATGCGGTAGAGTACCTGCCCCAGGAGGTGATGTGCAAATCTGTTTTCGGGGAGTACAAGGCCAGCTTTAAAGTAGAAGGGCAGCGCATTCTGTATGTGCGTCAGATGCAGATGGGCAAGGGCCGCTTTGCCCCAGAGACCTTCACAAAGCTGGTAGAGTTCTACAACAACATCATTAAGGCAGACGCAGAGCAGGTCGTGTTTGTGAAGAACGTGCCGTAAAAGCGGCAGGCTTAGCCAAAACTGTAAAAACCGCCCGGGCAAAACCTCTGCCCGGGCGGTTTTTTTGTTAATTTTCAATAATGCTGCGTCTTTTCAGGGGGGGCTCCGTCATCAGGGTGTACAAAGAACAAAACACTCAAAAAAACAGAGCCATGAAAAGATTTCACGTAAATGTAGGCGTTAAGAACCTGGAGGAGTCCACCGCCTTTTATACCGCCCTGTTTGGCGCGCAGCCGACCGTGCTAAAGCCGGATTATGCCAAATGGATGCTGGATGACCCGCGCGTAAACTTCGCCATTTCGCTACGGCCGGAGAACCCTGGCATTGAACACCTGGGCATACAGGCTGACAGAGAGGAGGAGCTCCGGGAGGTGTACGGCCGCCTGAAAGAGGCCAAAGGCACCATTCGGGAGGAAGGCAAGTGCACCTGCTGCTATGCTAAGTCGGAAAAGTCGTGGATTGCAGACCCGCAGGAAGTGGAGTGGGAGGCCTTTTATACTTTTGGAGAGTCGACCGTGTATGGAGAGCCGGCTGCCGCATGCTGCCACTAAGCCACCGCTGCCAACTGGTGCGAGGCGTAACCAGCCGAAACAGCAGCAGGTGTTTACTTATACCTGTTGCTGTTTTATATTTACTTTCAGATAAAAGTATGCAAACCACTACAAACAGCTTGGTGACAGTATCGGAGATGCTGCCTGAGCACTACCCGCAGGTTCAGGATATCTACGCCCACGGCATAGCGACACACAATGCCACCCTGGAAACCACAGCACCGGGTTGGGAGGAATGGGACAACAAGCACATGAAGAGCTGCCGCTTTGTGGCGCTGACAGAGGCTGGCGCGGTGGCAGGCTGGGCGGCCCTCACACCGGTCTCGGGCCGGTGTGTGTACCGTGGTGTGGCAGAAGACAGTGTGTACATTCACCCGGCTCACAAAGGCCAGGGCCTGGGAAAGCTCCTGCTGCAGCGCCTGGTGGAGGCCTCGGAGCGGGAAGGCGTCTGGACACTGCAGGCGGGCATCCTGAAAGAGAACCAGGCAAGTATAAAGCTTCACGGGCAGTGCGGCTTTAGAGTGGTAGGCATACGGGAGCGGCTGGGGCAACTGCACGGGCAGTGGCGGGATGTGTGCCTGATGGAAAGAAGAAGCAACATAACCGGTTTATAAGTATGAACACCTGCTGCACCAGTGCCGAAACAAAAAGCACTCCTGACTCCTGTTCAGCTGTCGGACCCGTGTTTCTGGCGTATGAGGCCCGGCTAAGGGGCTTTGTGGAGAAGCGCGTTCCGGATAAGGCCGAGGCCGATGACATCCTGCAGCAGCTGTACCTGAAGGTTTACGCCAACTGTGAACAGCTGCAGGAGGTAAAGAACATCAAAGCCTGGCTGTACCAGGTTACGCGCAATGCCGTGTATGACTTCTTTCGGGAAAGCAGCCGCCGCCAAAGTATAGGCGAGCTGGAGCTACCGGATGGGGAGCTGCCCGGGAGCGCACGGCATGAGGTAGAAGCCTTGGTAGAGCCATTTATAAAGCTTTTGCCTGCCGAATACGCTGAGGCTTTGCGCCTGAGCGAGCTGGAGGGTATAAGCCAGAAAGAGATTGCCGGGCGGCTCGGTATTTCATACTCGGGAGCAAAGTCAAGGGTACAGCGGGGCCGCGAAAGGCTAAAGGCCCTGTTTATGGAGTGCTGCCACTTAGAGTTCAGCCACGACGGGCAGGTGCTGGAGGCCCAGGTAAAAGCCAGCTGCGCAGCCTTGCAACAGCCGCAAAGCTGCTGCAAAAAGTAATCAGTGTTGGGCTTATCAAAGCCCAAGCAAGTGTCTAATTAGTGCCTTGCATAACTCTCCTTGCAAGGCCGGGACAGACTATTCCTTTATAGCCATTGCTGTGGCGCGAGCGGGTGCCTGCACCATCGGCCGTATCAAAACTTATACCGGGCCTGCACTTTCATGTCGGACCGCTTTGCTCCCTCTATCGTTTCCAGCCCGGAGCCGATACGGTCCTGGTTTCGGTAGTGGGTCAGGCCGTACTTCACCCATACATCCAGGTGCCGAAGCGGCCGGAACTGCAGCAGCGCGTACATTCTGGTGCCCTTGCCACTGAATGCGGGTATGGAGAAGGCATACAGCACATCGCGCTCATACGCGTATTGGCGGGTATCGTAGCTGTCGGTGTCAAAAAGGGCGTAACGGGTACTAAGCCGTACTTTATCAAACGTCATGTTGATATCCTGTGCAATCAGGTAACCTGTCTGCTGCGGCGACTCCTGCGCATAGGTGCTGAACTGTACCCGCGATTTGAGGTTGAAAGTTTTAGAGGGGGATGTTTCGAAGTACAGTAGGTAATTCTGCCGCTCTGCCTGTGCCACATAGTCCAGGGCTGTGGTATTGTTGCTGCGGTTGCGGCCCTTGCTTTCGTGGCGCATTTGGGCATACAGGCTGCTCTGCCGGGTAGGCTTAAAGTATACCCGAACCAGATACTCATCTCCCCGTGAGGGAGCATCCACCAGGTAGCGCAGCCACGGAAACGTGAACCGGTCGTAGTAGGCGGTTATCTCCCATTTGGGCAACGGCTTTATTTTGATGCCTGTGTAAAAGCCCCGCTCGTTTATGGTACGGGTGCCTTCCCCGAAGGCGCCGCCGTAGAAGGCGTGAAAGTCCCGGGCGTAGTGGCGGTAGAGCATCGAGAGCTCCACTGCGTTGGATAGGTTGGCGATCAGGCCGTTTACGCTCCCAAGGCCGCCGCTTCTGCTCACAGCCGTTTCCCCGAACAAGTACACGTTTTGCCAGGTGTAGCTGTAGTTGGCTCCTACGTTATAGTTATCAGTGCCGCTGAACTCAAACCGCTGGTAGGGTGCGCCAGCCTTTTGTACGGAGGAGCTGTAGTGGGTGCCCAGGGCTGTAATACCTACGGCAAGCGTTTTGTCGCTGGACTGATACTGCGCACTGCCGCCGTACACCTGCTCGCGTACCCGGTCTTTGTTGGCCAGCTCTGTGGGCGTGCGGTGGAAACCGGTGGTCTGGATGCCGCTAAAGAACTGCTGCTCCGTCAGTAGCGTGTCCAGCTGGGTCTGCAGGTTGGCGTCCACCAGCTTGTTGGAGTAAAAGGCCGTAACGTCTACTTTCCCCAGGTCATAGGTCACCGCGCCGCCGCGCAGGAAAGCGTACTCCAGCACGGAGTTGTAAGGCCGGATGCCCAGGTTAGGCCTGCTGACGGTGGTGATGGTCTCACTGCCCTTGCCCACACTGTAACCGGAGGAGAGCAGCAGGCCCTGGCCGATCTGCAGCTGGTAGTCTCCCAGGGCTATCGTTTTAAAGCGGCCCTTGTTGTAAAGCTGCAAATGGAGGGTGTAGTAGTCGAAGCCGTAACGGCGGGTGGTGGGGCTCCAGGTAAACTGCTCCCCGGCGTCTTTCTCGGCCGTAAAGCCAAAGCTGTAGTCGCGGGCGTGGCTGATGCGGTAGCGCAGGTACAGCTTGTCAGGTGAGCCGAGGTAGCGGGAGGAGTTGCTTCGGGTGGTGTCAGCGGAGGTGTAGCCGCGCCGCTGCTGCAGCGTGCGCTCATACCGAAGTATAAGTGCGTTGTTGTCCTCGCCCACTACGCGTTGCCACAGCGGCCTTGTGTCAGCCTGCAGCCCCGCATCCTGCACCCGCACAAAGGGCAGCAGTTGGTTTATGGTCAGCCTGTCGAAGCCGGGTATGGCCTGTAGCTCATAGATGCTCAGCAATTCCCCGTTCTCCTGAATGTAATTAAAGAAAGCCACGATCTGGGGGCGAGACAGCAAGTAGAGCGAGGCAAGCTCTTCGGGGGAAGTATGGTTTAGGTCGATGGGGCGTTGGTAATACTGGAAAAGCGTTTCGTACAGGTCCTCGTAAGAGATGCTTTCATCGTCCTGCTCTGCAAAAAGCTCCTGTACCAGCAAGTCCAGGTCTATGTTTTGGCGCGGATAGTCCTGTGCGTACAGGGGCAGTGCAGCCAACAACGTGAACCAAGTCAATAGAAACCCTCGTACCATACAGTCAGGAAATATTGGTATCTAGATATTTTCATACTTAATCAGGACCTTAAGGTTGAACAAAATCTGACACATGGAGCTTTTTCACTTATTCTCAGCCATACTTGCCATCTCGGCGCTTTTTGCCTACATCAACCAAAAGTTTATAAAACTACCTGGTGCCATAGGGTTGTTGCTGGCTGGCTTGCTGCTGTCGCTGGTGGTGCAGGGGCTTGGGGCCGTGTCGCCGGAGTTTGAGGCGATAGTGGAGAAGCGCCTGTCGGAGCTTGACTTTTCGGAGTTTCTGCTTGAGTTCCTGCTCAGTTTCTTACTGTTTGCCGGTGCCCTGCACACCGACCTTGAGCGGCTCCGAGAAAGCAAATGGCCTATTATGGTGTTTGCCACGGTAGGGGTGCTGATCTCTACTGCTGTAACGGGCACCCTGTTTTACTACCTGCTGCAGCTGCTAAACTACCCCATCGACTACATCTACTGCCTCCTGTTCGGGGCTCTTATCTCACCTACCGACCCGATTGCCGTGCTTGGCATTCTGAAAAGAGCCAAGATTCCAAAATCGCTGGAGGTGAGTATCACCGGAGAGTCGCTGTTTAACGACGGTGTGGGGGTGGTCATCTTTATTTCTATCTTCCAGATAGCGCAGAGAGGACTGGGGAATGTAGAAGGAGGGTTTATTGCTGAGTTGTTCCTCAAAGAGGTGGGGGGCGGTATCGGCCTGGGCTTGCTCATTGGCTACATTGCCTACCATTTTATGAGGCGGATAGACCATTACCAGACCGAGGTGCTCATCTCTTTGGCCGTAGTGATGGGGGGCTACAGCCTTGCCCAGATTTTCCACTTCTCCGGCCCGCTGGCGATGGTGGCGGCCGGGCTGCTTATTGGTAACCAGGGCACGCAGTTCGCGATGAGCAAGCAAACGGCCGATTACCTGACCAAGTTCTGGGAGATGGTAGACGAGATCTTCAATGCTGTCTTGTTTGTGTTGATTGGCCTGGAGCTGATGGTGGTGCAGTTTAAATGGGAGTATGCTGTAACGGGTGTGATTACAACAGGCATTGTGCTACTGGTGCGTTACATAGCGCTTGCCGTGCCGAGTTACACGTTGGGGCTGCACCGTACTTTTGCGCCCGGGGCTCTTTCTATCATGACGTGGGGAGGCCTGCGCGGCGGTATCTCTATTGCGCTTGCCCTTTCGCTTACGCCGGACATGTACCGCAATGAGATTGTGGCCATCACCTACACGGTAGTGCTTCTGTCGCTGGTGGTGCAGGGGCTTACGATAGAGTCGTTCATCAAGCGCGTCTCCGATAGAGTGCGTGTATAGCCGGGGCGGCAGCCTTGGTGAGCATCTTAGGGCAGAAGTTAGCCGCTGGTAGGCTGGCAGTGCTTGCCGCGCCTGGAGCTAACGGGCTAACGCGTACGAAACGGAAAGGTGGTGGCTGTTGCCGATAGGGGAGGTGGAGCCAAAGGCGTAGGCAACCTGCAGCTGCCTTGCCTGAAAGCCTGCCCCGAAGGTCAGGCTACTGGTAAGCGTGCTAAAGCCGCTGCGAAGCAGGAACTTCTCCTTTATGAGGGTATACTCCACCCCGGCCTTGAAGTCGGCGTCAAAGTCGATGCTCTTCTCCGTTTCTACGGCTAGCAGCAGCCGTGGGCTGGGGTGGTAAGATAGCCCGGCCTTCATGATGGTCGGCAGCCGTTCATCCTCATAGGAGGCAAGTTTGGCTTGGTTCAGGTTGTAAGCGTAGGCTCCAAAGTATAAAGTAGGCACCACCTCGCCACGAACCCCGGCCGATAAAGCGACAGTCTTGCGGCTGCCGTACCCCTCCACCTGCGCCTGCCACACGTCTGCTTTTGCACCCAGGCTAAACTGGCCCAGCCGGTGCGCCACCCCCAGTCCCGCATGCTGGAAGCTAAAGAGCGCGTCGCCAAACCTGCTGAAGCTAAGGCCATAGGTGCCGTGGCGTTGTGTCGGGTACACCGCCTGCAGCGCCACTGTCGTAAATGCGGCCATTCCGAACCTGCTCTCGACCGAAAGGCCCAGCTGCGGCTCCTGCAGGCCCGCCATACCCGCGGGGTTGTTGCTAAGAGCCCACACATCGGCCAGGGTAACCGCAGCATGCCCCATACTTGCCGAGCGGGCACCGAAGTTGCATATCTCCTGCGCTTGTGCCTGCCTTGCCCAAAGTACTGAAAGGAAAGTGAGGAAGTAGGTGAAGAGTAGCTTCATAGCATGCTTTTTAGGTCAATGAATGGCACCATAAAAGATGTTTCTGATGGATTTAGGTACTTAATATTGATTTATGGTGATTATTTCATGTTTAGCTTCTACGGAAGCCGGTTGGGAATGATATAATAACAGTAGGCGTGTTTGTTTAATTTTTAGAAATAATTTTAACTAAAGAATTCAGAGCGTTAGCATCAGAAAATAGATTATTTAGCTTCATATATGATTTAATTGTATTTATTTAATATTATTGACTGTTTGTTGCACCCGTAGACTAAGCTAAAATACTATGTTTAACAGCTAATTATGGGTTCATGAAAAGAGTTCTACTACTAAACCTGATGCTGGCCGTGCTATTGCCATTGTTAGGTTTCTCACAAGGAGCAAGGACTGTAACGGGGACAGTAACTGACGAAGCAACAGGTCAGCCTTTACCTGGTGTGGCAGTTCTGGTAAAAGGAAGCACCATAGGTGTTACCACTGGTGCAGAGGGGGTGTACAGTATCAACGTGCCCGAAGGCTCCAACACGCTTGTCTTCCGCTTCCTCGGCTATGCCAACGTGGAGCGGCAGATCGGTAATGCGGCTACCATAAACGTTGCCATGGGCATTGATGCCGAGCAGTTGCAAGAGGTGGTGGTAACCGCCCTCGGCCGTAAGGAAGAGGAAAGAACATTGGGGTACGCCACGCAGCAGATTAACGAACAGTCGATTACGCAGGGTCGCGAGCGCAGTGTGGTAAACTCACTGCAAGGCAAGGTGGCCGGCGTAAACATTCAAAGCCAGGGCGGTGGACCGGGTTCCTCGAGCCGTGTGGTAATACGGGGTGCCAAGTCTATTTCCCAAAGCAACCAGGCCCTCTTTGTTATCGACGGTATTCCGGTAGACAACAGCAGCAGCGGTACCGGTGACAACCTGAATGCCGGTGTCGACGTGGGTAACCGCGCCAACGACATAAACCCCGATGATATTGAGTCAATCAACATCCTGAAAGGGCCTGCCGCCGCGGCGCTTTACGGAGCGAGGGCGGCCAACGGTGTTATCATGATTACCACCAAGTCGGGCAGGGGCGCAACAAAGGGAGCAGAGGTTACCTTTATTACCTCCTACACCGTGGAAGACATTCTACGCTACCCTGAACTGCAGAACCGCTACGGGCAAGGTTTCTTTGGGGCACCGGACCTGCTGGAGAACACAAGCTGGGGACCTATTTTTACCGGAGAGTTGCTGCCGTGGGGTCAGGTTGTAAACGGCCAGCAGCGGGTTAAGCCCTATGTGGCGCTGGAGGATAACGTAGAGGAGTTCTTTAACTACGGTTACAACTGGACAAATACGGTGTCTTTATCAGGTGCCGGTGAAAACGCCACTTACTATGCCTCGTACTCCAACACGCAGCAGGAAGGGGTGGTGCCTACCACAGAGTATGACCGACACTCATTGGCGGTAAAGGGAACAGCTAAACTGGCGAACAAAATTACCTCTAACGTTTCCCTGACCTACACAAAATCAGGCGGAGACTTTGCTTTGACAGGGCAGGGCAACTCGGTTTTCAACCAGATCATCCAGACGCCTCGCGATATTCCGATTCTGGAGCTGGAAGACCTGGATAGTCCTTTCAACGACGATGCGGGCTTCTATTCGCCATACACCATAAACCCTTACTGGTCTCTCCGGAACCAGACCTACGAGAACGATGTGGACCGCCTGTTCGGTAACATCCAAATTGGCTACGAAATAATTGAAGACCTCAATGTGACATACCGGATTGGTACAGACTTCTACACTGACCGGCGCAAGCAGTTCTCCGCTATTCGTGATGTAGAGGGGCAGAACGCATCCAACAACGATAACGGCCTGTATGCGGAGCGACAGATCTATTACAGAGAGGTTAACTCTGACCTGATTGTAACCTACAGCAGAGATCTGTCAGAGGAGCTCTCGCTGGAGTTGCTGGTTGGGCAAAACGTGAACCAAAGGATCAACGATGACCTTACTGCCACAGCCGATGCGCTGGCAAATAACGAGTTCCGGTCTCTGAGCAACATCATAGGCACGCCGCTTACAGTAGGGTTCCGTGACATGAGGAGGTTGATTGGCGTTTACGGGTCGGCAAAGATAGGTTACCGCAACTTTGTATGGTTAGAGGTTACTGGCCGCAACGACTGGTCCTCTACACTGCCGTTGGACGACAACAGCTTCTTCTACCCTTCTGTGAACCTAGCGTTTGATGCCGCGGAGGCCTTCGGGTTGGCTGAGAATACACCGTTCAACTTTGCAAAGATCCGGGCCAACTATGCTAACGTGGGTAACGATGCACTGCCTTACAGCACGCGTTCGGTGTTTGTGTCAGGTAACATCAGCGATGGTTTTGCCGGCACCGATCTAAACTTCCCGTTCGCCGGCCTGCCAGGCTTTGAGGTGAGCAATGTAATTGGTAACGCCAACCTGGAGCCTGAGAACACCAGTTCGTGGGAGGTGGGAGTTGACCTGCGCATGTTCAACGAGCGCTTCAGAGTTGATGCGGCCTACTACAACTCTGAGTCGACAGACCAGATCATAAATGTTCCGCTTTCCTATGCAACAGGCTATGGCTCTGCTTTCCTGAATGCGGCCACCATTCGGAATGAGGGTGTTGAACTGCTGGTGGGCGGTGTCCCAATTGAAACAAACGATTTCAGCTGGGATATCAGTGTGAACTTTACCAAGAATGAGAACAATGTGGAAGACGTATCTGGGGACAACGAAATCTCTCTGGGTGGTTTGTCATCAGCCGCACTGGTCATATCAGAGGGCAGGCCATACGGCACGTTCCTGGCAGAAGACTACCTGCGTGACCCGCAAGGTCGAATTGTGGTAAACGCCTCTACAGGAAGGCCTCGCCTTGCCACGGAGCAAACTTATCAGGGTACGATTCAGCCCGACTGGACAGGCGGTTTAGTGAATACCTTTAAGTATAAAGGGCTGCGCCTGGCAGTCGTGTTTGACACCCGCCAGGGCGGTAAAATATACTCCAGAACAAGAGGTACACAACGCTTTGCCGGTACGGCTCCTGAGACGCTCTTCAACGATCGCCAGCCATTCATTATTCCAAACTCTGTGGTACAGGTAGGTAACACGGATGAGTATGTGGAGAACACCACACCACTTACCAATGCCAACCTGTACGATTACTGGGGTAACCTGCCTGAGGGTACTAACATCATAGACGCCTCTTTCACAAAACTCAGAGAGGTGAGTCTATCCTATCGCTTGCCGGAGTCGGTGGTAAACAAGACTTTCTTTGGCAACATTGAGGTGGGCGTTACCGGCCGTAACCTGGTTCTCTGGACACCGGATGAAAACACCTATATAGACCCGGAAGTGAACAGCCTTGGCAACGGCAACCTACAGGGTTACGAATTCAGCAGTTACCCTAGCACCCGGTCTTGGGGCGCTAACATCAGAGTAACTTTCTAAGCAACCGAAGAAGAGAAAATCATGAAAAAAATATGTAAAAGAGCTTTTGCTGTGTTACTGGCCTTGTCTCTGGGCTTCACAGCATGCGACGACTATCTTGATGTAAACGTAGACCCGAACAACCCGCCCACCTCCACACCTGCCTTAACACTGCCGGCAGGTCAGGGTGAGTTGGCCTACGTGCTTGGTAACCAGTTTCAGTTCCTGGGTAACTTCTTTGCCCAGCACTGGACACAGGCCGGTGCCGCCAACCAGTATTGTGACCTGGAGTTGTATCAGATTACCTCATCAGACTACGATGCCCGTGTGTGGGGTGAGCTGTATGCCGGCGCACTAAACGACTTCCGCTACGTGGCAGCGCAGGCAGAGGAAAATGGAAACCCGAACTTTCAGGCAATAGGTGAGATTATGCAGGCCTATACCATGCAGGTGATTACAGATGCATGGGGCGATGTGCCGTTTACCTCTGCTTTGGAAGGGCTGGACAACGTGAACCCTGAGTACCAGGAGCAGGAGCTAATCTATGACGGCCTGATTAACAAGCTCGACTCGGCACTGATGCTGATAGATGAAGGTGCTCCTGAACCTGGTGCCTCTGATCTGGTGTATGGCGGTGACATGGACCTGTGGCGCCGGTTTGCCAACACGCTTAAGCTAAGAATCTACCTGCGCCAAGCCTATGTGAGGCCGGATGTAGCACAAAGCGGCATACAGCAAATGTACGCCAACGGCGCTGAGTTTCTGGAGATAGGCCAGACGGGCGACATCCCGTTTGCTGACCAGACGCAGAACCGAAACCCGTTTTACCAGACGCAGGTGGTTTTCAGAGGAGGCGTGGACGTGGTGGCCAGTAACACAGCCCTTAACTACCTGGAAGAAACCAACGACCCTCGGATAGATGAGTTTTACAACCCAGCAGAGAGAGGACCTGCCGCTGGCTTGTTCGTTGGTGTGGACCAGGGAGTGGAGTGTACCCCAGACAGAACCGGTGACCAGGCGAACACGGTGTCAAAGCCCGGCCCGTTTGCCGCGAGCCCCACTTCGGCAGTACCGTTTATCACCGCGGCCGAAAGTTACTTCCTGCAGGCAGAAGCAGCGGCCAGAGGCTGGACAGGCGGTATGGCTGACGCACAGGAACTGTACAGACAGGGTATCGAAGCCTCTTTTGTTTATGTTGGCCAGGACATTGACGCGCTGGATGAGTACCTGGCACAAAGCGAGGTAGGCTATCCTACTGGCGCCCCGGTAGAGGAGCAGGTAGAGCAGATCATAACCCAGAAGTGGATTTCCTTTAACGGTGTGCAGGGGTTCGAAGCCTGGACAGAGTACCGAAGAACAGGCTATCCAAGCTTTATCGATCCATCCGCGGCATCCACCTTAGGACCTGATATCATTCCCAAGCGCCTGATTTACCCGAACACCGAGGCCATCCGGAATTCAAACTATCCAGGGCTGCTTGAGGTGGACGTGCCAGTTTGGTGGGATGTGAAAGACTAATGTTGAAACTAATATTGAGAAGAAATGATGAACACTAAAAATAGACTCTTCATACTGGCTCTGATGTGTTTCGCATCTGTTTTCCTGGCCAGCTGTGAGAAAGACGAAGACACGGCGGATGTTTCGTTCGTAACGACATATCCAACCATAGAGCTTACTGGTGAGCAGTGGGACGCCATCATGGTAGGCGAATCCTACACAGACCCTGGTGTGGAGGCTTTTGAGGGAGAAACCCCTATTGAGTACACCACAACCGGTTCTGTGGATCCCAACACGCCAGGGGCTTATGTCATTACCTACACGGCCACGAATTCAGACGGCTTTTCAACGTCTGTCAGAAGGTACGTGGGGGTGATTACACCTGAAGCAGCTGCCATAGACCTGAGTGGGCAGTATCAGCGAAACGCTGGTGCCCTCGGTGTTTCCACAGTTATACGCTTAGAGCCCGGGCTCTACCAAACGAATAACATTGGGGGTATTGGTGCGCCTGGGCCTGCTACTACCGTTAACTTTTTCCACCCTACGGTAAACAACCTTGTCGTGCCACCACAAAACGTCTTAGGAAATGAGTTTGCGGCTGTTGATGCTACTGTGATACCAGGTACGAGCTATAGTTGGTCAGTGGTCAACCCAGGATACGGAACGGTTCTCCGCACATTTGTTAAACTATAAACCTGTACAGATATGAAACTGAAATATACCTTACTGCTGCTCACGTTCCTTTCGTTTGGTTTTCTGACGTCCTGCGACGATGACGATGATGAGGACATTGACTACACGGCCACCTACCCGATTTCAGGTGACTGGACCGTAACCTATAGTATAGAAACCAGCCCCGGTGAGTTTTTGCCGCTCGTGGAGAACGAGGAACTCCTGATTTACAACACAGCGGCAAACGTGCCTACCGAGGTGTGGGTAGATGACGACGGCCACTTCTGGGACTTTAAAGTAAAGACGCCCGTTGATATCAGCAGCCTTACTTTCGGGGGCGAGAACCTGCAGAACGTGTCGTACAACTCGCAGGTGAACATCTCTAACGGGCAGGTTTTCCTGAACGCCGTGGAGGTGAACACCATCATGAGAGACAGCATTTACTTTCAGGTGTCTTTCAGCGATGATGAAGAACCCTATGGTACTATTTACCATGTGTACGGCCACAGAAGCACAGGCTTCGAATAATCAAAGGTAAAATACAAAAGCAAGTAAAAAGGCAGGCTCTGCAGAGCCTGTCTTTTTACTTGCCCCTTTTAGCCCCGCCAGTAGCAAACACAGCCCTGTGGGGCCAACTGAACACACGATCTTCGGCAGCAACTGTAAAACTTACATGAAGCAGATTGTCCTTTGCGTTACGCTGACTTTGCTGGCCTGTGTCGGGTGCCTGTGCTCATACGGGCGGGCTTGTTCCAACGGCTTGTGGTATGACGGCTGGGGGGGGAGCAGCACCCTGCAAACAGTGGAGCTGCAAACGGAGGGCGCACCGGTTACGGTGAGCGGCACCGTGCGCGATGCACAGACAGGGGAGGCCATTGCAGGGGCTGCCGTACAGGCCGTGCAGCGCAATGCAGGTACTACCACCGATCAGAGCGGCCACTTCCGGCTGACCCTGCCGGGGGGCACGCACACACTTATCGTTTCTTTCCTGGGCTATGAGAAGGCTACGCTGAGCTTTACCCGGTATGAGGACTATACGCTGGACGTAAAGCTGCTGCGCTCGTCCTTCGAGCTGCAGGAGGTGGATGTGGTAAGCGGCAAGCCCGTGGACGATAACATCAGGAGCGTGCAGAGCGGCATTTCCAGCCTGAGTATAAACACCATTAAGTCCGTGCCCGCATTTTTGGGGGAGGTAGACGTGGTGAAGAGCATAAAGCTGCTGCCTGGGGTGAGCTCCGTTGGGGAGGCGGCCACGGGCTTTAACGTGCGGGGCGGCAGCACCGACCAGAACCTGGTGCTGCTGGATGATGCCCCGCTCTTTAACAGTTCCCACCTGTTCGGTTTTTTTTCCGTTTTCAATCCGGATGCCGTAGCGGATGTGACACTGTACCGGGGCGGTATGCCGGCGCAGTTTGGCGGGCGTATTTCATCGGTGCTGGATGTCAGGCAGCGGGAGGGGGACTTTCAGCGTTTCGAGCTGAACGGTGGCATTGGCCTTGTATCCGGCAGGCTGGCGGTTGAAGGGCCGCTCGTGAAAGACAAGACCTCCCTGCTGGTGGCTGGCAGAAGCTCCTACTCTGACTGGCTGCTGCGCAAGATGCCCGATGTCAGCATCCGCAACAGCAGTGCCTCCTTTTACGATGTATCAGTAAAAGTGAGCCACCTGTTTAACGAGAAGAACAAGCTTAGCCTCTCTGGCTACCGCAGCCACGATGCATTTGGCTTTTCCGGCGATACGCTTTACAGCTGGGGCACCAACGCGGCCACCCTGAAGTACACACATCTCTTTAGCAGCAGCTTTTCCGTGGACATTACCGGCGTCTACACTGACTATACGTTCGAGGTGAAGGCAGAGGAACCCGGCAACGCTTCCACGTATAGCAACGGCATCACCGTTAAAAACGTGAAGGCTGATTTTGCCCTGGCAGCAGGTACGCACCAGATCAATTTCGGAGCGTCGGCCATGGCGTATGAGTTTCAGCAGGGCAGGCTGGAGCCGGCATCCGATGAGTCGCCGGTGCTGCCTGTGCAGCTGCAGCCGGAGCATGCCCTGGAAAGCGCCCTGTACTGGAACGACGAAGTGCGGCTCTCCCCGAAGGTTTCGTTTATGTACGGCATCCGCTACTCGTACTATGCCAACTACGGGGCCGGTACAGTATACCTGTACCAGCCGGGGAGGCCAAAGAGGGAGCGCACCATTACCGATACCCTGCGTTACAGTGGGGGCGAGGTGATAGAGGCCTATCATGGAGCGGAGCCTCGGTTATCCCTGAACTATACCTTAAACGACAGAACTGCTGTAAAACTGGGCTACAGCCGGAACAGGCAGTACATCCACCTGATCACCAACACCACCTCTGTTTCGCCTACTGACATCTGGAAGAGCAGTAACACCTACATCCGGCCCCAGGTCGGAGACCAGGTGAGCCTGGGCCTCTTCCGCAATTTTAAGCAAAACGCTATTGAAGCCTCGGTAGAAGGCTACTACAAGCGCATCGAGAACATGGTGGACTATAAAAACGGAGCCAATCTTTACCTGAACAAAACCCTGGAGGCGGATTTGCTCTCTGGCGAAGGAAGGGCATACGGCGTGGAGGCAAGTATAGCCAAACAGAGCGGGCGCCTGACCGGCTGGTTAAACTATACCTATGCCCGCACAGAGATTGCTATAAAGGGGGCCACGCCGGAGGAAACAGTAAACAACAGCGACTACTACCCCGCCAGCTATGATAAGCCACACACGCTGAACCTGGTAGGCAGGTATGAGTTAAGGAAGCGGGTGATCCTGTCGGCGAACTTTACCTACAGCACCGGCCGTCCTATCACGGCGCCGCTCTCACACTATGTTATCGGCGATTATATTGTGCCGAACTTCGGGGAGCGCAACCAGTACCGCATCCCCGACTATCACCGCCTGGACCTGTCGTTGTCGGTGCTCCCGAACAAGGCGAAGAACAAGCGCTGGGAGGGCACCTGGAACCTGTCGGTGTACAATGTGTACGGCCGCAACAACCCCTACTCGGTTTTCTTTAAACAAGTGTACGGCTCCCCGCCCAGGGCCTACCAACTGGCGGTGGTGGGGGTGCCGCTGCCATCAGTTTCCTACGATTTTAAATTCCGGTAGCACGCTATGAAAAGAGGGTATTCTATTATGCTGATAAGTATACTGCTGCTGATTAACAGCTGCATTGATCCGCTGGAGCTGGACATCGACGCCAATGCGGAGCAGCTGGTGGTGGACGGGGTGATCACCAACGAGCCGGGGCCCTACACGGTGCGCCTGAGCAGGAGCAAACCTTACGACAGCTATGCCGACAGCTGGGACGCCGTGGAAACCGGCGCCACGGTTGTTATATCGGATGACCAGGGAAACCAGGAAACGCTTTCGGAGACAAAGCCAGGCCTCTACCAGACAAGCGCGGAGGGGATACAGGGGCAGCTGGGCCGCACGTACACCCTGAGCATCAGAACAAAGGGAGGCCAGCAGTATACCTCTGCTCCGGAAACGCTGCTGCCCGTGCCCCCAATCGACTCCCTGTACTTCGAGGTGCACCCGGAGCAGCTCCTGAACGAAGAGGACATAGAGGAGACGGTGTATGTGGTGGATGTGCTGTCTGCCGTGCAGGACCCCGCGCAGCAGAAGAACTATTACATGTGGCAGTGGGAGAGTGTTTTTCAGGTGAGCACGCAGCCGTGGGATTACTCGGAGAAAGTGCGGGGCGTGCGCGTGAAAATGCCGAAGGACTGTTGTGAAACCTGCTGGGTAACCCGCTTTACCAACAGTGTAAACGTGCTGGATGATCGGCTGCTAAACGGCGGAACCGTAAAACGGCATCTGGTGACAAAGATTCCGGTGACGGAGCAGGCCTTCGGGAACAGGTACCACATAGAGGTGAAGCAAACCTCCCTGACAGAAGCCGCCTATGACTACTGGAGTTTACTGAGGTCGCAGATCGAAAACGGCGGAAGCATACAGGACCCTCCGCCGGCCATCGTTATCGGGAACATTACCAACGCCAACAACCCTGACGACAGGGCCCTTGGCTTCTTTGGCGCGTCTGCCGTTGCCCGGCGCCCGCTGTTTATCAACCGGGAAGACCTGGGGGTGCAGGTGGGGCTTTACGTTTTCCCGGATGATTGCCGGGTGATTGTGAACAGCACCACCGAGCGGCCTGCCTTTTGGTAGCCTGGTGTTACCCCTGAGGCTGCCCCAAAGTATAAGCTTGGCGGCTTCGGCTATGCAGGCACATGCGCCTGCCACTGTAAAAGAGGCTTGCGCTGGCAAGGCAGCACTAGAGCGGTCTTTCGTTTTTAGAGAGGCGCTTATGGCATTTTTGCCCTGTAAGCCGGGGAGGGTTGAGCAACAAAAACAAACAAGGGGGCTGTAACGGTTACAGCCCCCTTGTTTTCATGTAAGATAAGGCATGCAGCCTACTCCACGCTCAGCTCATCTACCAGCAGCCATGTTTTCTGGCCTGCCGATGGATACTGCGCCGGGCTGACGCCCACGTTGCGAGCCGTAACTTTAACATAACGCGCCTTCGTCTGCGGGATTTCCGCTACAACCGCTTTTCTCGTTATAGTTTCGTCGCCGTCTGGGTTTGGCTTATCAATCACCTTAACTGTTTTAAAGTGCTTGCCATCCTCCGAGACGGCATACTCTACCTGGGCCGGCAGGAAAACGCGGTAGCCGATGTGCTGGAAGTAGGAGCTGCTGATTTTGCTGATCGGCTGCACCTGCTGCAGGTCAATCACCGCTTCCAGGTCGTTGCTCAGGTAACCGAGCCACTGGCCGTCATAGTGGTCGGTGGTGCCGTGGAGGCCGTTGACAAGTATAGCAGTGCCCGGCGAGAAGCTGGCGTGCGGCTCAGTGGCAAGCTTTACTTTCTTGTTCAATGCTTTGCTGGCGTCAAACACGCGCGTGCTCGCTTTGCCAACCAGTTTACCGTCCACAAAGGAGCCTGCCTTGATAACAGCTGCTTTGTCCAGCTCAAAGGGGCTGCTGTACTTGCGGGATTTCGCCGTTGGCTCTGATCCGTCCAGCGTGTAGTAGATGTCGGCTCCGGCAGCGTCTGTGTCGAAAGTAACCTTGGCGATGTTGCGGTTCGGGCTCAGCTGCAGTTGCTGGCGCACCTGGTAGGCACTGCGGGCGTAGTTTATGCCCATGGCATCGTAACGCTGGTACTGCTGCTGCATGCGCTGCTTAAAGTCATCCCAGTTCTTCTGGCTTGCCTGCGTCCAGAGCACCTCGGATAAGGCTGCCATACGCGGCATAGCCATGTACTCTACATGATCCTCCGTTGCAATGTACTCCGTCCAGAGGTTGGCTTGTGCGCCTAGGATATACTGCTGCTCTTCTTTGGAGAGCTCTGCCGGCGTCGGCTCGAAGGAGTATACTTTGGAGAGCGTGCTGTAGCCGTGAATGGTGGTCGGCTCCAGGTCGCGGTCGCCTTGGTAGTGGTCGAAGTACAGGTGCGTGCCCGGCGTCATAACGACGTAATGCTTTTGTTTGGCTGCCGCTATGCCGCCTTTGGTGCCGCGCCAGCTCATAACGGTAGCGTTCGGGGCAAGCCCTCCTTCCAGAATCTCATCCCACCCGATGATCTGGCGGCCGTTGGCGTTTACAAACTTCTCCATGCGCTGCACAAAGTAGCTTTGGAGTTCGTGCTCGTCCTGCAGGCCTTCGTCGGCGATGCGCTGCTGGCACTTCTTGCACACTTTCCAGCGGTCTTTGGGGCTCTCGTCGCCGCCCAGGTGGATGTACTTGCTCGGGAACAGCGCCATCACCTCCGTCAGCACATCCTCCAGAAACGTAAAAGTCTGTTCGTTGCCGGCACAGAACACATCCTTAAAAATTCCCCACTTCGACTCGACATGGTGCGGGCCGCCGGTGCAGGAAAGCTCCGGGTAAGCAGCAAGTGCCGCCAGCGCGTGGCCCGGCATCTCGATTTCGGGAACCACCGTGATGTAGCGCTCCTGCGCGTACTTCACCACGTCTTTGATCTGCTCCTGGGTGTAGTAGCCGCCGTGGCGGGTGTTATCGTAGGTTTGCGGCAGGTCCCAGTAGTGGCCGATCAGGGTGCTGTCGCGCCACGCGCCCACCTCCGTCAGTTTGGGGTGCTTCTTGATCTCGATGCGCCAGCCCTGGTCGTCGGTGAGGTGCCAGTGAAAGGTGTTCATCTTGTGCATGGCCAGGTAGTCGATGTACTGCTTCACGAACTCCACCGGGAAGAAGTGGCGGGTTACGTCCAGGTGCATCCCGCGCCACTCAAAGCGCGGTTTATCGGCGATACGCACCGCGGGTATGGCTACGGGCGCTTTGCCCTGCTGGGTCGGCAGCAGTTGTTTTATACTTTGCGCCCCCAAAAACAGGCCGTTCGGCTGGTTGGCGGCAAGTGTGATTCTGTCTGGTGTTACCTCCAGGGTATAGCCCTCTTTGCCCAGCGTGTCGGGTGTGGAGGTGAGGGTGAGCTGAATGATGTTCTTTGCCCTGGCTGGGGTTTTCTTCTGTACCACCTGCGGCTGTACACCTGTGGCAGAGGCTATGCTTTCAGCCAGTTTGTCGGCGATGCTTTTCAGCTCCCCGTTTTTTGCCGGCACGTAGATCTTTGTGTCGGCGCCGAGCATAAACTGGCCCTGCTTAGGCGTGAGGTGCTGCGGCTTCGGGATGATAGAGATGGCTGCCTGCTTCTGGGCAAACACATAGCCTGTGCTTAGCAGCAGTGCCAGGCTCAGCAATAAGGTTAGAAATCTGTTCGGATTCATGCAGAGTGAAGGTGATGTTTGAACATCAAGAATAAACAATATTTTGTAGAAAAGCCAGTAAGAGAGAATAATAGCGAAGCCAGGTGCCCTGCTTGTGCATGTGGCGATGCCTGAAGTGGGAGCAGGGAAGGGGTGGGGCCTCCCGAGGGGTGGCTTCAGCTCCTTTGGTTGTAAAGAATGCCGACGCGCCTTTCCTGTGTTACAGCATAGGTGCAGCTGTTACGCACGCTGTGTGGTTTGGGTAAAACAAAACCGGCGCTGGGGAAGCCCCAGCGCCGGTTTTATACTTTAAAAGAAAAGCAGCTGCTTAGTCTTTGATCTGAAGTTTTACCTTCACGTCGCCTTTCTTTTTCTCAATCTTAAACTCTTCTTTACCGTTTTGCAGGTTTTGCTGTGCTTCGTTTACAACGGCGTTCAGCAGTTCTGCCTGTGGCGTCTTCGCTTCGGCTTTGGCTGCGTCGCCGGCACCTGGGCTGTTGCTGTCTACTATCGTCATCTCGTTGATCAGGTTCTGTGCGCCTGCGAATTTATCGATCAGGAACAGCAGGTAACGAGAGTCCATGTTGATGCAACGCTTGTAGTCCGGGTCGTACACCAGGTCACCTGTCATGGCTTCCCAGTTGCCGTCGAAGGCCAGGCCGATCAGCTCACCTTTGCCGTTGATTACCGGAGAACCTGAGTTACCGCCCGTAATGTCGTTGTTGGTGATGAAGTCGGTTACCAGCTCGCCTTTAGAGTTGGCATAGCGGCCGTAGTCTTTGGCCTGGTACAGTTGCTTCAGTTTAGCCGGAACCACGAACTCTTCGTTGTTCGGGTCTTCTTTCGACATCACACCATCCAGCGTTGTGTAGTAGTTGTACAGCACGCCATCCTGTGGGCTATAGTCCTTTACAGCACCGTAGCTCAGGCGGATAGTAGAGTTAGCATCCGGGTAGTATACCTTGTCCGGGTTCATCAGGCGCAGGCCAGCCACGTACAGGCGGTTCGCCTTGTCCAGCTTGGCGTTGCTCTCAGCCACTTTAGGCGCAATGTTGTTTCTGTAGTTCTCGATGATAGCGTTCACGATCTGGAAGGCCGGATCGTTCTCCAGCGCCTTCTGCGAAGGGTTAGCCAGGAAGTTGTTGAGCTTCTGCTCGTCTACTACCACAGAGTTGCTGTACACGTAATCAGCAAGCTTGTTGAAGTTGCCGTTATACTTCTTCACCAGGTTTTTGAAGTACTCTGGCTGCTGGTCTTTGGCGATGTCCTCGTAGTAGTACTTCATCAGGGCGGCGAACACTTTCTTGTCGGCCGGCTTGTAGTAGTCCTTGAAGAAAGCATCCACGCGCGGCTTCAGGTCTTGGGCAGCCTTTTGGGCCGCTTCCTTGTTTCCTGCTTTCAGGGCGTTGTAAAGCGGTGCCATGCGGTAAGCCATCAGCAGTGACTCTGTGCCCAACACAGCCTCGTTCAGGTACACGGAGCCCAGGTTATACTTCTCGATTGTCGCGTAAGCATCTGCAATGTCGCTTAGTACGTTGCCGTAGGTTGCTTTGCGGGAAGCATCGGCGTTAGCCCAGTTCTGGAATTTATCCTCGTCTACCAGCTTGCCTTCGATGGTGCGCATGCGCTTGATGCCTTCGTTCTGGCCGATAGAGTACTTGTAGTAGTTAGAAGTAGACGCATACTTAGAAGCATACTTAATGCGGGTAGCCGCATCTTTGTCCATTTCTTCTTTCCACAGGTTCAGCTTGTCGTTACGCAGTTTGATGCGTGATTTGTTCAGTTGGTTTACCTCCAGCTTCAGGCCGTGCGACGTCATGAAACGCTTTGTGCGGCCCGGGAAACCGAACACCATCGAGAAATCGCCCGGCTCTTTGTCGCCGATGTTGATGGGCAGGTGGTGCGCAGGCTTGTAAGGTACGTTCTCTTTGCTGTAGGTGGCCGGTGAGCCATCCGGTGCCATGTATACACGGAACATAGAGAAGTCGCCGGTGTGGCGTGGCCACATCCAGTTGTCGGTGTCGCCACCAAACTTACCGATAGAAGACGGAGGAGTACCTACCAGGCGTACGTCGTTGTAGCGGTTGTACACGAACAGGTAAAACTCGTTGCCGTTGAAGAAATCGCGCACATACGTTACGTACTTGCCGTTTTCAGAGGCTTCTTTGGCCAAAGCCTGCGTGCGCTGTGCAATCAGCTGGGCACGCTGCTCTTCCGGAGTGTTGTTGTCGATGCCTTCCAGTACTTTGCCTGTCACATCGTCCATGTGGTGCAGGATGTCCACAAAAAGGCCTTCGTTCGGAAGCTCCTGGTCTTTAGAAGTAGCCCAGAAACCATCCGTCAGGTAATCGTGCTCCGTGGTAGAGTGCGACTGGATAGCGCCGTAACCGCAGTGGTGGTTGGTCAGCAGCAAGCCTTCAGGAGAGATGAACTCACCAGTACAGAAGCCGCCGAACTGCACGATGGCGTCTTTCAGGCTGGAGTTGTTCACAGAGTAGATTTCTTCGGCAGTCAGCTGCAGGCCTTGCTTCTGCATGTCTGTGTAATTCAGACGCTTGATGAGCATCGGCAGCCACATACCCTCGTCTGCCTTGGCCGCAAACGGCACGCTCAGCGAGACTAAAAGTAAGAGTGAAAGGATTCTTTTTAACATGGAAATTTGTTTAGATTAGTTAAACAGTGGCAAATTTAGCAAATATTGCCGCCTTTTGCTCATTTGTTGCAAAAACCAAACCATGACTTGGATTCTGAAGAAGTTTGTGCTCGGGCTGGTGTGGGTGTACCGGAACATGATATCGCCGATGACGCCTGCCGCCTGCCGCTATACCCCCACCTGCTCGCAGTACGCTGTGGACGCCGTAAACAAGTACGGCCCGTTTAAGGGAGGCTGGATGGCGATGAAGCGCATTGGCCGCTGCCACCCCTGGGGCGGGAACGGCTATGACCCGGTGAAGTAAGCCCGTAAGGTGCTGTGATTTATGATTTAACATGATAGCTGGTTGGGGACGGGTGCCGCGCATTTCTAAATAAAAGCTGTTGGTAAGTGATACTTTACGATAATATTTCTTAAACTGCATATCTACATTTTTTAGATGTAGCCGCCTGTGTTTTTTTAACAATAAATGTAGGCAAACATGATAACGCATATTCAAGGGCCGGAGGGCTCCTCCAACACACAGATCCAGGTAAAGGACATCCTGTACCTCAAAACCCACCAGTTAAGCTTTTTTGATACCGAGGTGTTTAACCTCTATGTATTCGTGAAAAAGGGCGACTCAGAACACTTCTATCTTTTTATTTATAAGGAGCTGCTGCCAATGCAGCTGGCTTTTGAGCAGCTGACGGCTGCCATGGAAACGCCCCTGTCTGGCACCCACACAATTTATTTTTCCCCGGACCTCCATCTGGCTTCGGAAGAAGTATAAAAGCAACGTGTTTGCTCTTGCAGGCACTCCGTCTGTTGGCCCTGCCTTTCTGGCGGCCCTCTGTTAGGGCTTTGTCGGGAGTTCCTGCAGGTAAGTATAAACTTTCCCCCGGTTGGTCTAAAGAGCGAAGATGGCGCTTGGGTTTCAACGCCTTTATGATCATATTTAGAAAAGTATATACTATCTCACCGCAATATATGATCACAACGTTGCTCTCTCACCAGTGGAAGGCCTATTACCGTTCCTCCGTTTTCCAGAAGAGCCTGGCGCTGAATATAATTCTGGGGCTGCTGATTCTTTACTTCGGGGCGATTTTTCTGATAATCGGTATCGGCATGCCTGTGCTGCTGGCTGAGCTGTTCCCGGGGCAGAACCCGGTCGATGTGTTCAACGGGATGCTGCTGTTCTACTTCCTGATCGACCTGTTTCTGCGCTTTGTGCTACAGGAGCTGCCTGTGCTGGCGGTGCAGCCTTACCTGCACCTGCCCGTCCGGAAGGGCAAGCTGGTGCATTTCGTGCTGCTCAAGTCGCTGCCGAGCATGTTCAACCTTATCTTCCTGCTGATTCTGGTGCCGTTTATGTACGCTACGGTGGTGCCAGCCTATGGGGCAGGCGCAGCGCTGGCGTGGCTTTTCGCCTTCCTCATGCTCACGTTCTTCAACAACTTCGTGCTGATTTACTTTAAGCGGCAGCTAAGTGTAAAACCGTTGCTAACCCTGCTGTTTGGCCTTGCGGTGGCCGGGCTGATGGTGTTGGACTATGTAGGTGCGTTCTCGCTGCTTGCTGTGTCGAGGGCTGTTTTCGGGGCAGTGCTGGAGCGGCCGTGGCTGGCGGTAGTGCCGGTGCTGCTGGTGGCGGCTGCGTACGCGCTTAACTTTCAGTACCTGAAAAACCATACCTACCCGGAGGAGCTGGCCATTCGCAAAACAACGAGGGCAGAAGGTAAGGGCATCGCCTTCCTGAGACGGTTCGGGGAGATAGGCAAGCTGATAGAGCTGGAAATAAAGCTTATCTGGCGGCACAAACGCTCTAAGTCGCTCCTGACCATGTCGTTGTTTTTCCTGTTCTACGGGCTGATCTTCTACCGGAACGAGAGCTACCTGGACAGCTTTGTGGTGCTGATTTTCGTGGGCATCATAATTACGGGCATGCCGATGTTCAACTACGGCCAGTTTGTGCCCAGCTGGCAGAGTGGCCACTTCGACGCCATCCTTACCCGGCGTATTTCGCCCTACCAGTTCTATGCGGCCAAGCTGTGGATTTTTGTGTCCGTGGTTACGCTAGCTTACCTGCTCACGCTGCCTTACGGCTTTTTCGGGTATAAAATTATACTTGTCAATACAGCCGCCCTGCTTTTTAACATCGGCGTGAACACGTTCATCATTTTCTTCTTTTCCGTGTACAACACCAACCGCCTGGACCTGAGCAAGGGCTCCGCCTTTAGCTGGCAGGGCGTAGGCGCCTCCCGCTTTGTGATGATGCTGCCGATGATGCTCCTGCCTGTCCTCATCTACCTGCCCTTTAAGTTTATGGGCGTGCCCGACCTGGGTGTTGTTGCCATCGGGCTACTAGGGCTGGCTGGCTTTGCCTTTCAGAAGCAAATGCTGCACTGGACGGCGAACTGGTTCCTGAAGCATAAGTATAAACTGGCCTCCGGCTTTCGGCAGGACTAGGCAGAGCGACAAAGTATAAGACTTTAAAAACATCCTTGATAAGATAACTCCCCCAGCACATGATAGAGGTAAAAAGCATTGAGAAAATATACAGCGGCAAGGTGGTTGTAAACATACCGGAGCTAAGCGTTGCCGCTGGAGAGGCGGTTGGGTTGGTCGGTAACAACGGGGCCGGCAAAACCACGCTGTTCCGGATGGTGCTGGACCTGATCCGGCCGAGCAAAGGCGAAGTTTACTCCAAAGGCATAAACGTGGCTAAGTCGGAGGAGTGGAAGGAGTACACCGGCTCTCACCTGGACGAGGGCTTCCTGATCGACTACCTGACGGCGGAGGAGTACTTCAAGTTTATCGGCGACCTGCACGGCCTCTCGGATGGCGACATTACCGAGCGCCTGCTGCCGTTCATGGACCTGTTTAACGAAGAGATCCTGCACCAGCGCAAGTACATCCGTGATTTCTCGAAAGGTAACCAGAAGAAAATAGGTATTGCCGCTGCCGCGCTCTCTAATCCGGAGTTGCTGATCCTGGATGAGCCTTTCGCCAACCTCGACCCCAGTTCTCAGATCCGACTCAAGAACCTGCTGCGAACCCTGCGTGAGCAGAAGCGCATGACCATGCTGATCTCCAGCCACGACCTGAGCCATGTGATAGAAGTATGCGAGCGCATTGTGATCCTGGAGAAAGGGCAGCTGGTGCAGGACATGCAGACAAACGAAAACACGCTTAAAGAGCTGGAGACATACTTCACGGTGTAGTTTCTTTGCATTGAATGATGTGAGGGCTTTCGGTGTTCCTTTGCAGTGCCAAAAGCTCTTTTTTTACTCTATAGGTTGTGATGGTGCTGATACTTCTTTCTCAAAGCCCATGACAGTTGCAGGTTCTAGCCTTCATCGTTCAGAGGTTGATCAAAGTATAAGCTTCCCCAGTCTTACTGCCGGCGTTGCATTGCCCACGAGCGGTGTTTGGCGTGAGGGACTTGGCTTCTGCCTTTTCAGCAACAGGTAAACCGTTGCTGCTGGCGCAGCGCTCTTTTCATGCAGCCACTGCCGGTTTTCCCCCACAAACTCTAAGCAAAGCAGTTGCGGCGGCAGAGAAAGAGCAGGAAGGTTAGCGTGTGCCACTTCATCGTTTTCCTGTACAGCCCGGTGGCTTATCGGTACCGTTGGAAGATGGTCAGGTACAGCCGCGACGCCTCTGCCAGCACTTGCACGCTGGTGCCTTCCATGTCGTCGAACTCCAGCTGAAAACCATCTTCGTAGCCGCGCTGGTTGGTCATGCGCCAGAGGTAGCTGATGCGCTTGCGCTGGTTCGAGAGCTGTGTTCTGCTGAACTGCTTGTCCAGCGCCTGTAAGTCCATCGCTGCAAGTAAGTCAAGTATAACCTCGTCCGTGTCAGCGTCTACCTTCACCACCAGGTAAGTATCCTCCACCTGAAACACTACCTGCTGTAGCCACCCCTGCTCCAGGTCGTGTAGCGTAAAGGCCTGTGTTACTTCTTTTCCGGTCAGGCCGTCAAGCTCTGTCATACTTTTCATATATTCTAAGGTATAAAATTATACCTTGTCAAGCTATCGCTGTATCTAGTTAAGCGATCTGTTATTTTTACAGCAACCATACTTTGTACCATGACTCAGGAAGCTCACTCCTTAAGCGCGCCATCGGTAGGGCTGCTGCTGCACGTTTTGCGCCAGCAGGGGCAGGATGTGGGGCATATCTGCCGGCAGGTGGGCCTGGACCAGCGGCTGGTGCAGGATGTAAATGCCCGTATCCCGGTGGAGATGGCGCAGGACCTGTGGCGTGCTGCCGTCGCTGCCACCCAAGACCCCGACCTGGCCCTGCACGTGGCCGAGGCGATCAACCCGACCTCTATGGGCACCATTGCTTACGTGATGATGAATGCCGCCACACTGCAGGAGTCGTTGCTGAAGCTGTGCAAGTACCAGGATATCATTTGCGGCGCCATCCGGACGAGCCTGGAGGTGCAGGGAGAGCAGGCGCTGGTAAAGCTGGAGGTGGCAAGCCCGGCGCTGCAGCACCCGCGCCATGCGCTGGACTCGGAGCTGGTGATCTACAAGAACGCTTTTCCGGCACTGGTGGGGCAGGAGATAAAGTATAAAAAGGTGCTGCTGGCCTATCCTGCACCTGGAAATGTAGCCGAGCACGAGCGGATCTTTGCCGGGGCTGAACTGGTGTTTAACGCAGCCTACAGCGGCCTTGTGTTTGAGGCCGCTTGCCTGCAGTTGCCGGTGGTGTCGGCCAACGCGGAGCTAAACCAGCTGTTCGAGAAGTATGCCGATGCGTACCTGCAGAGGCTGTTTGAGCCGAGTACGCTACGGGAGCGGGTGCAGCAAGAGATTGCAAAGCAGCTGAAGGGTGAGGAGCCAGGTATAAACAGCGTTTCCCGGAGTATGGCCATAAGCGTGCGCAGCCTGCAGGCTAAGCTAAAGGAAGAGGGAACAACTTACCAGGCGCTGCTGAACGAAGTCCGTAAGGAGATCGCCGTACAGCACCTGCAGGACAACCAGCAGACCATCTCCGACATTGCTTACCTGCTGGGCTTTGCCGAACCAAGCGTTTTCTCCCGCTCCTTCAAAAAATGGACAGGCATGCCTCCGATGGCTTACCGGCAGCTTTGCTATGACGTACCGGACTCTGAGCAGCGCGCCTGAGCGCTTTCAAAAGAGACCGCTTTATCCTATACTTATCTGTCTGGCAGAGCCCTTTTCAACCACTTATAAAAGCCTGTTTTTCTGTGGGAGGAGCTTTTTTATAAACAGGTTTTTTAGCCGAAGGACGAGTTCTTGCAAAAAGCCCAAAGTTGATATAGTCTTTCCCATGAATGCCGGGGCAGTGCATCCTAAAAGCTGTGCGCCCTGCGGGCAGGGAACAAGGTCTGCACTTTTGCCTGTGGCTCATGCCCGTAGTTTGTACCTTTGCCTTTCAGTTTATCAAAGAATACCTCAATCTTAGAAATGAAAAGAATCATTATAGCCTGTGGCTTGGCAGGATTTATACTTGCCTCCTGCTCCCAAAACCAACCTGAGGCAGACAGGCAAGGCTCCGCTACTGCCACAGCTGAGGCTGATACCAGTTACGTCGCAAGTATAGACAAGTGGCACGCAGAGCGGGTGGAGAACCTGCAGAAAGAGGATAGCTGGCTGGCGCTGTCGGGGTTGTACTGGCTGGAGCCCGGCAGCAATACCTTTGGCAGTGATGAAAGCAACGCGATTGTGTTTCCGGAAGGCAAAATAGCGGCCCAGGCTGGTAGTTTTATACTTGAAGGGGATGAGGTGAAGCTGCAGGTGAACAAAGCAGCTGAGGTTACGCTGGATAGCGTACCCGTGCAGCAGCAGGCGGTGATTTATACTGCCGGCATGGAGCACGCACCCGAAATGCGCCACGGCTCTCTGAAGTGGGTAGTGATCAGGCGCGGAGATAAGTATGGCGTTAGGTTGTGGGATGCTGAGAACGCGGCGCGCCAGAGCTTTTCAGGTATAGAGCGCTATCCGGTGCAGCCGGAGTGGCGGCTGGAGGCAAGGCTGGAACAGAACCCGCTGCCAAAGCAGATCGCTATTACCAACGTGCTGGGGCAGACGTCGCAGGAGCCTTCACCGGGCGCGGTCGTGTTTACGGTTAACGGCCAGCAGCACCGCCTCGATGCGCTGGAAGAAGGCGAGGAGCTGTTCATTATTTTCGCCGATAAAACCAACGGCACCGAAACCTACGGCTCCGGTCGCTACCTGTACATACCGAAGCCAGGGGCAGATGGCAAAACGGTTATTGACTTTAACAAAGCCTACAGCCCGCCTTGCGCCTTTACGGGCTACGCCACATGCCCGCTACCGCCTAAGCAGAACTTCCTGCCCATAGCGGTTACTGCCGGCGAGAAAAGCGCACATTAAGAACACCGGAATCGAAAGGTAACGTTAAGCCGCAGGTTTAACGTTGGCGTAAGTGCCATCCGTGGAGGGGAAGTACTCTACTCCACGGATGGCATTTATGCTTCTACCATACTTTATTTCACCCGCTCCTGATGACGCTTTAAGGCGCAGGCCTCCACTTGTGCCATGCACACGTAGCCACTAACGGTGCACGTGCTCATTCATAATTAATAATTCAGCATTCCTAATTAGTAGCATTCATTGTTCCCGGTGCCAAGCCAGCGTCTCCTCAATGGCCTGTTGCATAGGTGTGTGCGGGATATTGGGCAGGGTTTGGCGCAGCTTGTCGTCGTTTAGCAGGATGGTGTTTTGCCAGAGGTAGCCCATCTCGGCTATTTCGCGCATGCCCGGTGAAAAGAGCCCCATCACCTTAAACAGCCAGCCCGGGTATACTTTATGCCTGGGCTCGGTACCTGCTGCCTTTGCTATCTGCGCCTGCCACTGTTTTATGCTTGGCACCACCTCCCCGGCAAAGTTATAAACGGTGTACGGCTGCCGGGGAGGGTGCTTGGCCAGCATGTAGTATACCTTAGCGGCATCGGGGGTGTACACCAGCTGGTGCGGGATGTCGTTGCGGAAGAGCCAGGGCATCGCTTTGCCGGCCAGGGCACCCCTGAAAACAGGTGCTATACCCTCATTCATTACGTTTGGCCCCCAAAAGTCGGGCAGGCGCAGGTTCACCACAGCGCACTTGCCCTGTTCCGCCGCCTGCTGCAGCATCTGCTCCAGTTTAACCCGTATCACCCCCTTTTTAGTAGTGGGGCTGGGAGGGGTTTCCTCTGTGATGACATCAATTAATCCAAAATTATATATGTTTCCTGGGAAAAAAATTGTAGATTTGGATATGGCTGCGGCCTGAATGACGTTTTGCGTTACACGCTCCATATTGTTTTGCCACTTCTCGAAAGGGTAGTTTACCCCATGGAAGATGTGCGTCGCCTCTGCACCTAGTTGCAACAGCAGATCACCGTCTTGCGCATCTCCCTCTATCAGCTGTAACGTAGGCTGCGGCCCGAATAACTTTTGCGCCTTCTGCTTGTTGCGTACCAGCAGGGTTACCTGCTCCTGGTGCCGCAAAAGCTCCTGTGTAAAGGCATAGCCTATACTGCCTGTTCCGCCGAGCACTAAAAAACTGAAGGTGTTTAAAGCCATGATGCTGTGGTTGTGTTGTTATACGGCAAAGGTATGGCTATCAACGGCTTTACGCTTGGCAGATGCCGCAAACCGCTTGGCCAATCGCGCAAACAGCACACCAGCTGTGCCGCTGGTACGGCGAAAGGAGGAACTTTTTGCACAAAAGAGACTGTAATATATTATCAATACAATATTTTTCACGAAAACGAACCATATGGAAGATATCAAAATGGCAACACCCACTATCACAAACGAACATCTGGCCAAGGCAATCACTTACTCGCAGTACCGCGACATGATCGATAAGCTGCTTGCCGAGAACAAAACCACGGGCACCAACCACTCTGAGGACATGGTAGAGTATACCCGCATGAACATGCACCGCATGCGCCGCGTGGAGAAAACAGTGTTGGAGGATGACCTGATCCAGGTGCTGCTGAGCGTGCAGACGAAAATGGTATGGGTTGTGCTGACGGAGGCGTGGTGCGGCGATGCCGCGCAGAACGTGCCGGCCATTGTGAAGTTTGCCGATGCCTCGCCGCTGATTGAGGTAAAGCTGCTGCTGCGCGATGAGAACCCGGAGGTGATGGATGCTTACCTGACAAACGGTGGCCGCTCCATACCGAAGCTGATCGCCCTGGACGCCGAAACACTGGAGGTGCTGGGCACCTGGGGGCCGCGGCCTGAGCCGGCACAGCAGCTTTTCCTGGATCTGAAGGCGCAGAACGTCCCGTACCAGGAGTTTGCTGAGAAACTGCACGGCTGGTATGCCAAAGACAAAACGCGTACGTTGCAGCAGGAGTTTATATGCCTCATCAGCAAGTGGTCTGAGCTTACAGCTCCGGCAGATATGTCTGTTGCCCGCTGCTCTTAAAGATAAGGAATGCCATTACATATAAAAGGCGGCACCCGTGCGGGTGCCGCCTTTCTTTTTTAGCCTATGCCAGCGGAGGGCATGAGCACCAGCCGCCAGCCGTCCGGGTCTGCTATGGTTACAGCGCCTTTCTCCTTCCAGTACGGGTTCTCCGGCTCTGCCTCGGGGTACCCCAGCCGTGCCAGCCGCTGCACTATTTTGTTTATACTTTGCCGGTCCGGGATGTAGAGCACCAGCAGGTTATCTGCAGACGGGGCGGGGCAGGGGCTGCCGTGCTCGTGCTGCGTAAACTCCAGGTGGTACGCGAAGCCGGGCAGGCCCAGCATCACGCCATCGTAGCCGCTGTGCTTCTCAAAGCTACCCAGCCTCTTCAGCCCCAAGCCTTCGCAGTAGAAGCGCTCCACCTCCGGTAGCTTGTCTGTTGGCCGGGCCACCCGTACCTGTGCCACAGGCAGCTCCGCAGGCCATTGCTCCTCCTTCATGGGTTTGTAGTTGGTGTTACTTATGGGCGGCGCTTGTTACCGGCGGTAAAGGCTCTGCCAGCTGCACATCCAGAATCTTGTCGCCTACCTCCAGGCGGTGCACCACATCCATCCCGTCCACCACCTTAGCGAAGATGGTGTAACGGCCGTCGAGGTGCGGTGTGGGAGAGTGGGTGATAAACCACTGGTTGCTCTCTGTGTCTTTGCCTGCGGAGGCTATGCCCAGGTAGCCCTCCAGAAAATGCAGCGGAGCGAACTCCGAGCGAATGGAGTAGTCGGAGCTGCCCCAGCCGTCGCCGCGCTTATCGCCGCCCTGCACCACAAAGTTAGGCACCACACGGTGGAAGTACAGGTTATCGAAGAAGTCCTGCTGGCTCAGTTGCACGAAGTTGGCCACAGTGCCGGGTGCGTCCTCTACAAACAGCTGCAGCGTCACGTTGCCTTTGTCTGTGCGCAGCAGCACCTGCTGGTCCACCGGTATGGTCTTCACCAGTGCCCAGTCGATCGGGTGCGTGAACGGGTTTTGGGGCGTCTCGCTTTCCTGTTTGCCGTTCAGGTAGTCGATGGTCTTCTGCAGCTCGATGTTGGTCTCCATTTCGCGGGGCAGCTGCAGCTTTTGCTGTGCCTGGGCCAGAAAGTCATAGGTGCTGTACTGGCTGCGCAGGTTTAGCTTCGGGTCGCGGATGGCGGCGGCGGCCATGCCAACCAGGGCCACATCGCCGCTCCCGACGGCGCGCTTAAAGATATCGGCAAAAGCCCCCTCCATACTTCTGGGGAAGTCGGGCTGCTGGCGCATCAGGATGAGGGCATCCATGGCCGTGGTTGCGATAACGGGCTGCTCAGCACCGAACATCTCCTGGGCGATAAATGCATAGTTCTTATAATCACCGGAAAGAGCCTTCAGCAGGTGGGCCTTGTCGTAAGGCGTGCGGGCGTGCTGGTACTGCTGCTTGTAGCGCTGGTTCAGGTAAGGGCGGTTCTGCGGCTGGCTGTTGTTCAGGATCACCCAGATGACGTTGCTTCGCACGCGGGCATCGAGCAGGTTGGGCAGCACCTGGAGCAGGACCTGCGGGTCTGCGCCGCTGCGGTTGCTGAGCAGAAACTCAGAGGTGGCCACAGCGGTGTTGATGTTCTGATCCTGCAGTGCGGCAAGTATGGCTGGCTTTATCTCCTCGAACTCCAAGCCGGCCATGGCGCGCACGGCGTTCAGGCGCACGCGGTAGTCGGGGTCGCTCTGGGCGATGTTGGACAGAAACTGGGCCTTGTCTACTGCGCGCACTTTGTTCAGCGCCTGTGCCGCTGCCATGCGCACATCGGCAGACTGGTCGGAGGTGGCCGTGTTCAGAAGCTGCTGCCGGTACTGTGTCAGGTCCAGTTTGGGGGTGCGGGCCAGAAAATGCGCCGCCGCCAGCCGTGCCTCATACGGGTGCCGCGCCGCCATCAGGCCGGTGGCCGTCTCCACACCCTGCGGCGTGTACTGCTGGCGTAGGCCGGCGCGGTACAGCCCCCAGGCCTGGCCGGTGAGCGCGGTAGGGTTCGGAGCGCTGTACTTGGCCAGAAAGTCAGCCCCCTTGGTGCTTGCCACCTTCCCCAGGGCCTCTAACAGCTCGGCCTGCACCTCCGGGCGCTGCTCTGTGGCAAGGCTCCGGATAATGGCCTCTTCCGCTTGGTGGTGGCCTATTTGCCCTAAGGCGTAGGCGCTGGCCTCGCGAACGGCTACCGCTGAGTCAGACAACAGGGCCTGCAGCGCGGGCAGGGCGACGGTATCCTGCACAGAGCCGAAAGCCAGGGCCGCCTGCGCCCGGTGCGCCGTGTTAGGGTCGCTAAGGAAAGGGAGCAGCTCGCTGGTCTTGCGTTCATCCTGCAACGTGTAAATCCGCTGTAGGGAGGCGTCTCCGAACTTGTTGACCAACGGTTCGCTGGGGGTGGTGCTGCGCTGCAGGGGCAGGTATTGGCAAGAGGCGAGCGTGCCCAGAGCCAGCAGCCAGGAATAGCGTAAATTCATGCGTTGTTTCATAAAGGAAGCCTAAGATAGCAAAATTGGCGCAAAGCAGCGGCAGCTTTAATTTTGACTTTTTGGCGGATTTGCTTATTTTAGGCAGAAACAGGTGCAGAGCCATGCAAGAAATCAGTATCAGACTTTTTGAAGGAGCCTATACTTTGAAGCCACGCGCGGAGCGGCGGCTGATGCTGCTGGTTGGGGCAGCCATGGCGCTGCAGGTGGGGCTGTTGCTGTACCTGGTCGTTACCAAGACGTTCACCACGGGGCTGCTGTTTGTCTTCCTGATCAACCTGCTGGTGCCGGGCTACTTTCTGTTCACCGTCTGGCTAGACCACAAGCCGCAGTACCGCAGGCACCTCACCCTCACGGCCGAGGGGGTGCGCTACCGCAGCCGCTTTATGCAGGAGGAGCACGCGTTCGACTGGGACGAAATAGATTTTGTTGATTTGAAACTTTACAAAGTTATATTTGTATTAAAGAATGATGAGGTGCACGAAGTCAGCCTGGATCGGATACAGAACGACGCGGTGCTGCATCAGGTAAAAGAGCAGATACGGCAGCTGGTACGGTCTAAAGAAATCGAACTCTGCTGAACTTTCCCCAAACTAAAACCATATGTACATAAACCTGTACCCGGGCAAGCAGCTGCGGTCCACCAGAAAGTCCTTGCTTGTGACGGGGTTGTTCCTGTTCTTCGGAGGTGGGTATGCCTTGCTCCGCGAGTTTCTATGGATAGATGCTTTCCGTACGGGGTGGGCTGTTGCCAGCGCCATGCTGCTGGGCCTCGGGCTGTTGTTTGTAGCCTACGGAACGGAAGTCTTCCGCTTTAAGGATGCCTTTTTCTCCATGACGCCGGAGCGCATCGTCTACCGCCTGTCGCTGCTCGGCCGTGAGCGGAGGATTGCCTGGGAGGAGGTGCAGGAGCTGATTATTTCGGAGTCGCTTGTGCGCTTTAAGCTGGTTAGCGGCAGCGGTGTGGCCATGCGGCTGGGAGCGATCCAGCAGCCTGAGATCGCCCGCCACGTCTCACGCAGCATTCACCTGGCCGCCCTCGAAAAGGGGCTCATCATCAATGGGGTAAAACCCACGCCGCAGGAGCCGGCCATGCTCGTTTAAACCTGTACTTACGCTTGTTTCGCGGCAGCTTCCCCAAATTAAACCCACCTACACCTTTGTATACACAACAATAGCATGGGCTTAGTTGTATAATAATAGCCAGTGCATAGGCACTGCTATGGAACCAATAACCCCTAAGCTATGGAACGATATACAAACTTAAACAAGCTATACATTAACGGCCAGTGGCGCGACGGCTCCAAAAAAGACAAGGAGCAGGAGGTCATCAACCCCTTCGACGGCAGCACGGTGGCCACTTTTGTGCCCGGCACCAAGCAAGACCTGGACGAGGCCTACAAGGCGGCGCAGGAGGCGCAGAAAGCATGGGCCGCCACTACGGTGGGCGAGAAGCGCGATGTGATCGAGAAAGCCGCCCAGATCATTAAAGAACGCAAAGAGGAAATCATAGAGTGGCTGGTGAAGGAATCCGGCAGCAGCAAGCTGAAGGCAACGCTGGAGTGGAAAAACGCCTTCGAGATCACCCGCGAGGCCTCCTCTTTCCCGGGGCGCATGCATGGCCTGATTGTACCTTCGTACACGCCGGGCAAAGAAAGCCGCATGTACCGCAGGCCTTTAGGTGTGATCGGCGTCATCAGCCCCTGGAACTTCCCCTTCCACCTGTCGATGCGCTCTGTGGCGCCGGCCCTGGCAACGGGCAACGCCGTGGTGCTGAAGCCGGCCTCCCACACACCCGTTACCGGAGGCACGCTGCTGGCGAAGATATTCGAGGAGGCGGGCCTACCCAAAGGCCTCTTCAGCGTGGTGGTGGGCAGCGGCTCCGATATCGGCGACGACTTTGTGACGCATGACGTGCCGAAGCTCATCTCCTTTACAGGCTCCACACCGGTAGGGGAGGGGATCGCCGAACTGGCGGGCAAAAAGCTCAAGAAGCTCTCCCTGGAGCTCGGCGGTAACAACGTGATGATCGTGCTGGACGATGCCGATGTGGACAAGGCCGTTGACGCGGCGGTGTTTGGCAAGTTCCTGCACCAGGGCCAGATTTGCATCGCCATTAACCGCATCCTGGTGCACGAGAAGATCCATGATGAGTTTGTGGAGAAGTTTGCCGCCAAGGTGAAAGGCCTGCCGGTGGGCAACCCCGCCGACGACGGCACGATTGTAGGCCCGCTCATTGATACAGATGCCGTGGAGCGCATCCAGAACGACCTGGAGGACAGTATAAGCGCCGGTGCCCGAAAAGTGGTGGATGGCCAGATGCGGAGCGAGCGTCTGATGGAGCCTGTCGTACTGGCGGACGTGAAAAACGACATGCCCATCGCCCACAACGAGATATTCGGGCCGGTAGCCGTGATCATCAAGTATAAAACCGATGAGGAGGCGGTGGAAATCGCCAACGGCACGCAGTACGGCCTGAGCGGGGCAATCCAGACCAACGATACGGAGCGGGGCGTGCAGCTGGCGCAGCGTATTGAAACGGGCATGGTGCACGTAAACGACCAGTCGGTGAACGATGAGGCCAATGCCGCCTTCGGAGGTATGAAGGAGTCGGGGCTGGGGCGCTTCAACGGCGAGTTTGTGCTGGAGGAGTTTACCACCGTGCAGTGGATAACGGTGCAGCACAAGCAGCGTAAGTACCCCTTCTAAAGATAGATAACGCGTAAACGGGGGGGATTTCTCCGGAAGTACAACAAAGGCGTGGATGCGGCAAAGGCGGCATCTGCGCCTTTCTTTGTACATCGGGGTGTGCCGTTGCGCGGCACGATTAGCACAAGACAGAAACCTTTCCCAATTTTGCAGCTTGACGTAAAAATTATGGCAGAACAGATAAAGCGGGTGTATGGATTGCAGTTTGGATTACTTTGCCTAAGCTCCTTTCTTTTTTTCTCTAGCTTTAACATGATTATCCCGGAGCTGCCCGACTACCTTACCAGCCTGGGCGGCGAAGAGTACAAGGGGCTCATCATCGCCCTCTTCACCCTGACCGCAGGCCTCTCCAGGCCCTTCAGCGGTAAGCTGGCCGACCGGATCGGCCGTGTGCCGGTGATGGTGGCCGGTGGTGTGGTTTGCATTGTAGCGGGCTTTATGTATCCCTTGGTGGGCTCTGTGGCGGCCTTTCTGCTGCTGCGCTTCATCCACGGTTTTTCCACGGGTTTTACGCCCACGGGGAAGTCGGCCTACGTGGCCGATGTGGTGCCGGTGGAGCGGCGCGGGGAGGCAATGGGCCTGCTGGGGCTGTCGGGGAGCCTGGGCATGGCGGCGGGACCGGCACTGGGCGGCTTTATCGCGGCCCATTATAATGTGGATGTGATGTTCTATGCCTCTTCGGCGGCGGCTTTCCTGTCGGTGGCGGTTATCTGGCACATGCACGAAACCGTTAAAAACCCGCAGCGGTTTCGCCTGGGCCTGCTGCGCATCTCACGCAAAGAGCTTGTGGAGCCGCGTGTGCTGGCTCCTTCGCTGGTCATGCTGCTGACTGCCTTTTCCTTTGGCACCATCCTCACCATCATTCCAGACTTTAGCGAATACCTGGGGATCGAGAACAAAGGCCTTTTCTTCACTTCCTTCACGCTTTCCTCGCTGACCATACGTTTTCTGGCCGGTCGCGCCTCCGACAGGTATGGGCGGGTGGCGGTGCTGCGTGTCAGCACCGGGCTGCTGACGCTGGCAATGCTCGTGATCGGGACCGTGTCGTCGGCGACGGAGCTGCTGCTGGCCGGGGTGCTCTTTGGTATGGCCACCGGCATGAACTCGCCCACAGTCTACGCCTGGACGATCGACCTGAGCCACGAGGAGCACCGGGGCAGGGCCATGGCCACCATGTACATTGCCCTGGAGGCAGGCATCGGGCTGGGGGCGCTGTGCTCTGGCTGGCTTTACGGCAACGAGAGCAGCAACTTTACCCTGGTGTTCTGGACCGCAGCGGTGTTTTCCCTGATGGCCTTTCTGTACCTGGTGCTGGTCGTGCGGCGGAAGGCTGTACTGCACTACTCCTAAACCTCGCCCGGTGCAGGAGCGTGCAGCGCCGAAAAGACTCTGTTGCACGCTCCTGAAAGTATGGCGTTCCTGCTGCCGCTGTTTTTTCATGTTTTGCACTATATCCCGTTGCTACAGCTGCCGTTTGTTGTTTTTTAGGGTTGTAGAGTATCTTTTTTTGAACGAAACAAGTATGGGTGTTTATTGCTGATCATGCTGCTGTAGCAGTGGTGCAAGGCAAGGAGTAAAATTTAAACAATCCTATACGTTAACTATGAAAAAGAACTTTTATTGGAGTGCGCTTGGCTGTGGCCTGGCTGCGGTGGTGCTGATGGGCTGTGAGAACACAGAGGAGGTAACCCCGGGAATGATGGATCAGATAAACGACAACGTGATTGATGGGAACTGCTACGCCATCAATTTTGAAGAGTACACTGCTGATAACCCTGAGGCCCTGCCGTTTATTGACCATGTGGCCACACCGTTCGGGCCTGTGCGGGTAAAAAATACCCACAGAAGCGAGGGAGGCGTTTACTCGGATGTAAACGTTGCCAGGGTTTATGATACGGTGAAGCCTACCGGGGATGATGCCCATGACCTGGGCCGAGCAACCAAGCTGGGCAAAATCCTGATCGCAAACCAGTTTACGCAGCAGGAAATCGCCAATAACCCCGACGGCACCTACGACCCGTCCGGCACCGGGAACGGCATCAGAATAGCCGGCCCTAACGACAACGCCTGGGGCGCAACAATAGAGCTGGACTTCAGAGAGGTGGAAGGGGCTGTGACGCTGCAGTCCATCGATGTAGTGGATATCGACGCAACGCCTCTGGAGAACAAGTCCTACGTAAGGCTGATGCTGACCGGAGGCGGAACCGTGGACTTCCCGCTTGCCACCAACGAGGAGGAGGGAAGCGTGCAGACGGTGGATCTGAAAGGCACGAAAAACGTGGAGAAACTGATCGTGGTGCTGGACGGCGATGCGAACGTGGGCTCAGGGGGTATCGACAACATCCTGTTCTGCACCGAAGCCGCCACGCCGACACCACCGGCTACCGGGGGCTGCACCCGTACGCAAGGCTATTGGAAAACGCATGCCGACAGTAATAACCAGAAGAAGTATGACAACACCTGGGATGCGTACTACAGCAAGCCTTTCTTTATGTCGGGTTACACCTACTTCAGCATTCTGCCACAGTCGCCAAAGGGAAGCGCGTACATCGTTCTGGCGCACCAGTACGTGGCTGCCACGCTCAACGTAGCTGCCGGTGCAGGCATGAGCGGAGAGGCGCTGGAGGCGTACAACAAGGCTACAGAGCTGTTTAACAAGTACAAGCCAAGCCAGGTAACAAAGCATGAGAAGGCGCTGCGCGAGCAGTTTACCTCTCTGGCTACCACACTGGATAAGTATAACAACGGCGTTATCGGCCCGGGCCACTGCGACTAACACCGCACCGCACCATAAAAAAAGGGGAGCACCTGCAGGTACTCCCCTTTTTTTATGGTGCGGCTGGTAAGGCAGGTGCGCCGGGTAGTATAGTACAAGTGCAATTTTTGTAGCGCAACCGGCCTGCTAAAAATTGCACATTTTTATAGCCGTTTCTGAAGAGGTGTCGTACACAACTCCATACCGCAGTTCTATTCTATTTCCTTTATACTTCTATATTCAACTTTTTTTATTGAGGTATACCTGCTTGGCTCCCTTGCTATAGGGCTGCAAAAGATAGGACTGCGTTTTTTAGAATTATCCAGTTATCAAAAACGTGTAGTATGAAAAATTTTACTTTGAAAGCCTTGGCTTGTGGTGTGTTTAGTGTCGTGTTGATGGGGTGTGACAAGGCGGAAGAGCAACAAGAAGTAAACCCTTTTGCAGCCTCCCAGAGCAAAAACTTCGGAACGGACCCCTCCAGCTGCGAGATTATTGAGTTCGAGGAGGATACGCCAGTAGAAACGAGCCACGGCACGGTGACGACAGTGTACAGCCAAAACACGCCGGTTCGCGTTTCGGCGCATTACCGCATGTTCCAGGACCGCTACTTCAGGCAAAATACGGCGCTGCTGTTTGATACAAGCGCGCCCGACCGCCGGAACCAGGACTTTAAAACGCCTAGCCCGGCCGCTATCCGCCCAATGGGCAATGTGCTCACGGTGGGGCGCAGCAACAGCAAGTTCGCCAGCCTGTACGACAGAGGCTCTAGTATTGAACTGGACTTCTCTGCCATGGGCAGCATTACCCTGAAAGGCCTGCACGTGCTCGATATTACCGAAGATGAGGCAGACTCCAGGCTGGAACTGCTGGACAAGGAGGGCGAGGTGATAAAAACCATGCCGCTGCCGGTAACCGGTGCCTACGGCGCCACCCGCCTGCGCGTGGACACACCGGGTGTGGCAAAGCTGCGCGTGGTGTTCGGCAACGAAAACAGCCGCAGCGGAGGTGGAGCCATCGATGTGATTGAGTTCTGCCGCGACTAAGCATAACCTAAAGATATACAACAGGAAAGGGTGCCCCCAGGGGCACCCTTTCCTGTTGTATGGGCCTCAGAAGGTGTTTTATCATAACAACCGGCCTCTTTTTTTGTTGAGCCTAAAACACCAACTTGCGGCATACGTTTTTAGAGAGAGCATGAACAGTCAACTTTTAGAGACCTTATTCAACAGCCATCAAAAGGCGAAGCACCAGGTGCCGGCCTCTGCCATGTGCAACCTGGTGGAGGGGGTGCTGCAACTACTGTTCCCGCCGCTGGCTGATGAGCGCTTCGATACGGTGCAGGAGCTGGAGGCGTTTGCCGACGGCTTGCAGGTGAACATGATGCGCATCCTGACGAGCATGGAGCAGGAGCTGCCGATGCCGGCAGGGGAGCTGGCCGAGCGCATGATGCAGGAGCTGCCCTATACTTACGAACTGCTTCTGCTGGATGCCAAAGCCATTGCCGCCGGCGATCCCGCGGCACAAAGTATAGAAGAGGTGATCCGCACCTACCCGGGCTTTAAGGCCGTGGCCATTTACCGCATGGCGCATACCCTTTACCAGTTGCGGGTGCCGCTGCTGCCGCGTGTGCTGACCGAGTATGCCCACGCCCGCACCGGTATCGACATCCATCCCGGTGCCCAGATCGGCTCGCGCTTCTGCATAGACCACGGCACCGGCCTCGTGATCGGGGAGACCTGCGTGATCGGTAACCATGTGAAGGTGTACCAGGGCGTAACGCTCGGGGCGCTTAGCGTGGACAAAGCGATGGCCAACATCAAGCGCCACCCCACCATAGAGGATAACGTGGTGATTTACGCCGGGGCAACCATACTGGGCGGCAACACGGTGGTAGGCTCCAACAGCATCATCGGGGGCAACGTGTGGCTGACCGAAAGCGTACCGCCCTACTCGCGCGTGTACCACAACCCGCAGATAAACGTGCGCCGTTCCGCTGATCCGACCGGCATCATCAATTTTTCCATCTAAACAAAAACAGAGAAACATATGAAAGCGAATACAGTACTCGAAGCCATAGGCAACACACCGCACGTGCGCATCAATAAGCTTTATAACAAGGACGTGGAAGTCTGGATGAAGCTGGAGCGCAGCAACCCGGGCGGCAGCATAAAAGACCGCATTGCCCTGGCCATGATTGAAGATGCCGAACGCAAGGGCATCCTGAAAGAGGATAGCGTGATTATCGAGCCTACCTCCGGTAACACGGGCGTGGGGCTGGCCATGGTGGCGGCTGTAAAAGGCTACCAGCTCATTTTGGTTATGCCGGAGTCGATGTCGATTGAGCGCCGCCGCCTGATGGCCGCCTACGGGGCCAAGCTGGAGCTGACGCCGCGTGAGAAGGGGATGAAAGGCGCCATAGAGCGTGCGCGGGAGATGGTGCAGGAAAACAGCGATGCCTGGATGCCGATGCAGTTCGACAACGAGGCGAACACGCAGATCCACATAGATACGACTGCCCAGGAGATTCTGCAGGACTTCCCGGACGGGCTGGACTACCTGATTACTGGCGTGGGCACCGGAGGGCATATCACCGGGGTGGCTAAAGTGCTGAAAGATAAGTTCCCGAACCTGAAAGTGTTTGCTGTGGAGCCTGCCGCTTCGCCCGTGCTGAGCGGAGGGGAGCCGGGGCCGCACCCGCTGCAGGGTATTGGCGCAGGGTTCATTCCTCAGATTATGGATACCACGCTGCTGGATGGCGTGATAAAGGTACAGCAGGACGAAGCCTTTGACTACACTCGCCGTGCCGCCCGCGAAGAAGGGCTGTTTGTCGGCATTTCTTCCGGGGCCTCGCTGGCGGCTGTTGGTAAAAAGATAGAGGAGGAAGTTCCCGAGGGAGCCAAGGTGCTTACTTTCTGCTACGATACCGGCGAGCGCTATCTGTCTGTAGAGGGGCTGTTCGTGTAAGTATAAAATCGCCTCGAAAGTATAAAAGCCTCCCGCCATTCGCTGGCGGGAGGCTTTTTTTAATCGCCCGAGACGAGCGCCGTCATACGCCACTGGCCCTGCGCGTCTTTGTTAAAGATGGCCCGGTAGCCGACGGGGCTGTACACGTCTGCGTGGTTGATGTAACCGCTTTGGCTGCCGTCTGTAGTCTCTACGTACCACCATTCCTTTTGAGGCCCCTGCTGTTGTGGGTAAGACTTGGCGTAGTCTGCCTGAAGGATAAGCCGGTCGAGCGTGCAGACGGCGGGCGCGTTAGCGGCAGGCTCCTGCCGCAACACGGCACTTCTGCTCGTAACAGCCACATGCGAAAAAGCGTCCAGGGAGTCTGGCCAGTTGCTGTAGACGTAAGGCAGGGCATACAGGCCTTGGTTGCGCTCCAGTGGGTAACCGCCGCCCAGGCGCAGCAGGCGCTCGAGCAGTAGCCATACTTCAGCGCTGTCATTTTCCGGGTGCCACTGCCCCTGAAAGCTTTCCCAGCCACCGCTGCCTCCAAAGCTGGTACTAATGTTGGGGGAGAGGAGCTGGCGCAGCTGTGCCTCATCAAGGGTTTGAACCGCCTCTTGTAGCTGTTGCAGGTAGCTGGCAAGGCTCGGGTCTGCTACGGGCTGCTGTGGCGGCAGTAGCACAGGGGCGGCTACCTGGCAGTTGGCTGTGGGTTCGGTGGCACTGGCCACTGTGTCCTCTGCGGTTGCTTCTACGGCTGCTGTGCTTCGTGTGAGTTCTGATTCCTGCTGGCCACAGGCGCCGAGGCCAAGTATAGCGAGCAGGGCAATAAAGGTTTTTTTCATAGGGAGCTAAAGTATAAAAGGCACAATCTGCCTCGTATACGCAAACTGTGCCTTTTGTACTTCGTTTTAGCAGGGTTATACTTCCAGCAGCTCCTGAATATCCTGGTGCATGGCGTCTTTCACCTTCTGCAGCTCTTCCGCCGACACACAGTGGTGCAGCGCCTTAAACACCTCCTGGAACGCCTCCACAATATCGCTGTCCTGCTGAAAGTCGTTGTTGGCTGCAAAAGCGTTCTTGCTGCGTATAAACTCAATCCACTCTTTCCTGTCGCGGATCTTTACCGGCACTTTGGCCGGGTCGTATTGGTCGTAGTACACGCCTTTCCAGATAATGGGGAGCTGTGCGGCGAAGTGCACGGCGTCGTTTACCGGAAGCCTGTCGCGGATTGCCTGCAGCACTGCCCGAAATACTCGGGCTGCCTGGTTAAGGTCTTCCGTCCCCATCTCCTCGGCTACTTTTTTCAGTAGGTTGATGGCGTCTTTCTGTTTGTCCTCAAAGTTAAAACCCATAGCTGCCTCCTTTTTGGTGAAACACTTCTATGAAAATACGGCCTGGCCGCGCGCCGGTTCCGGAGTGGCAGGCGTTAAGCGGTGAAGCCTCTGCTATATTTAGGTAAGGGTAAGCGCTCGGTACAGCTGTTAAAGTATGGGCTGGCACGCATAAAAGGGGAAGATGATGGGGAGAATAAGGCGGTGCTTGTATACTACCAGTACTGGTTCTCCCTCGGTGTTAATAGCTATAAAGCGGATAAAAGTACGGCCTAAGTAGGCGAAGGCGAGATGAGCAGGCAAGTTGGCTATCAATACACAGATAGTAACCTCTTGCTAAGCTCAAAAGGCTTTAGGTGGAAAGGTGAGGGGCAAGACGCTACAGCCAATCAACTTTTGCGGCACCAGGGGGAGGGGCCAACCAAACAAATCTGATAATTTGATCAAGTGGCGTGTTTGTGGAGAGCAGGGCAGCAGGCGTAGAGGCTAATTAGCCGTGAGGGGAGCCCTTTTATTTACTTCACTGTGCTGCTGAAACATCCATGCCGGAATACTTACTTTATGAGCCTCTGCCGTTTTTAGTCTGACAGCTGAGTAAAAGCACTTGGCAACATGGGAAACAAAAAAGGCAACCGGTGGGGTTGCCTTTCGTGGAGAATATCGGAGTCGAACCGATGACCTCTTGCATGCCATGCAAGCGCTCTAGCCAGCTGAGCTAATCCCCCATTGTGAGCACAAAAATAGGGGAAATATTTTAGAAGCAAAACATACGGCAAAAAAATAATCAAATAAAAAGGGGGCAGCGAAAGCTGCCCCCTTTTTATTTGATCTTAAAGCCTCGAAGACTAGAAAGAGTAACGTAAGCTTACCTGAGCTTTCCAGCGTGAACCGTAGTCACTTACAGTGTACGGCTTCAGTTTGCCTTCAACCTCATTCATTTTCGTTATATCGAACTTAAAGCCTGGCGTTTGTGAAGGGTCTCCTGAGCGTTGGAAGATGTTCATGCTCTGGTTAGACTGATAGTAGCTCCAGCCCCAGTCTTTGTTCAGCAGGTTGCTAACGTTGATCACGTCGATACCCAACTGCAGCTTGTGGTCTTTCACTACGTAGATGTCCTGAGCAATCTTCAGGTCGAAGTGGTTTTCCCAAGGCATTCTGTCGCCGTTGCGCTCAGTAACTTTGCCCATGTTGTCCTTCAGGTACTCGTTGTCAGCTACGAAAGCCTGGAAGTCGGCCCACTGCTGCTCTGGAGCAACTGTTTTGCCGTCTCTTGTGAAGGCCACAAGGTTTGCTTCTTCAAACGTTGCCGGTACATAGAACAAGCTCGCATCATTGGTGTTGCCAGAAAGGTCATCACCGTTGATGTTGCCATCGTACAGGTAAGACAGTGTAGAACCAGACTGACCGGTGTACACTAAGCCAACAGTGGTGGCAAAGCGACCATACTTCACGGTTTTAGAAGCGTAGCCTACCACACGTGAGCCAAGGTCGTAGTTAGAGCGCGCCAGGTCCAGGTTGTTAAGGCCGTCTACGTTGTACGCATAACGCCAGTTAGACATCGCTGTAGAGCTGGTGCCGTCGTTCAGGGACATGGAGTGGCCGTAGGTGTAGGCGATGCTACCAGTCCAGCCTCTTTCCATTGGCTTTTGCAACTGCGCTGTAAAGTTGTAAGAGTAGCCTTTGCTTGTGTTGGTTAAGTAAATAACGTCTGTAAAGTCAGAGCTGATTCTTGAGCTATACCAAGGGCGCGTAGAGTTACCGATGGTTACATCTCCCTCAGGCGCTTTCAGGTTAAGGTTCTTGTACTCGATGTTGTTCAGCGTTTTGGTGTACATACCTTCCAGGGTTCCTACCAGTCCCCACCAAGGCAGTTGCTGGTCAACGGCTAAGTTGGTGCGGAAAACCTGCGGGAACTTGAAATTACGGTCTGTTACGTTGATCTCAGTAGCAGCTGTTTTGTACTCCGATGGGATAAATGAACCCAAGTGCGTGTCGGTAGGGTCATACTCGAAGCGCAGGTCCGGAGACTTTGAGCCTGTCGTGCTGTATCTGATAGAGGCTACGCCTGTACCACCATACTGGTTAGAGATCCATACAAAAGGAACACGGCCTGTGAATAAACCGGCACCACCGCGCAGCTGTGTTGCTCCATCGCCGTTAACATCCAGGTTAAAGCCCACACGCGGAGAGTAGTACAGCGTTGTCTTCGGAGGCTTGTTTGTGGCTACGTCATACTTCGAGGCAAACTCAGACTTGTTGAACAGCTCGTTTTCATCCGGTTTGTTGAAGAACACTGGCATGTCTACACGCAAGCCGTACGTCAATCTGAACCTGTCCGTCACGTTCCAGACATCCTGGGCGTACAAACCAAACTGAGCAGCATGTATCACTGACGCGGCATCATCGTTACCACCCTTCGTAGAGAAGCCTACATAGTAGTTAGACGGAGCCTTCTTGTTTTCCATAAACAGCTGGTAGGCTGGGATGCTGCCTATCACTTTGCCATTTGCGTCTTTCACCTCTACGTCTTTGTAAGTATAAGAGCCGTAGTAGTTCTGCAGGAACACGTTATTCGTGTTATAGAACTCGTTGTTGGTACCGATCGTGATCGTGTGAGCTCCCTTGTAGATGGTGAAGTTATCTACCAACGTAAAGTTGTCCTGGTCAAGGCTGTTGCGGGCTGAAGAATAATCTGAACCCAGGTTGTAGTTCAATGAGTTAGACTGGATAGACACGTTCGGGAACAGGCCTGTCTTTCTGCTGTCGCGGATGCGGTTGTAGGTAACGCGGAACACGTTAGACGTGTTGTTGTCGAAGTTACTGTTCAACTCAATCACAGAGGAGTTCTGGTTGTTAGAGAACGTATAGCCACTGTTTGCGAACGTTATGCTGTTGGCGCTGCGGCTCAAGGCGTCGTTGTCGCCCTGGATATAGCTGTGGCGAAGCGTTAACTTATGCTTGTTGCTGATGTTCCAGTCCAGACGGGCAAACAAAGAAGTAGAGGTAATCTCTTTGTTGATGTCGGTAAAGCCGCCAAGGTCGTAGTTGTAGGTGTTTCTAACATAATCGCGGATCGACTGCAGCGTCTCCACATCGAATTTAGAGCCTGAGCCAGCTTCAGCTGGGTTAAAAGGTAACGGGGTAGAGCTCTCGATTCTTTCAGCGTTAGCAAAGAAGAACAGTTTGTTCTTCAGGATAGGGCCGCCAAGGCTGGCACCGTAGGTCTTCTTGCTAAAATCAGCGTACTTCAGGTCAGTTGTAACCCCTTCGCCAATAAAGTCCTGGTTCTGGTAATAAGTATAAGCTGAACCGTGGAAGGCGTTGGTACCACTCTTTGTAACGGCGTTGATACCACCACCTGTGAAACCACCCTGTGTTACTTCGTACGGAGAAAGCAACACCTGGAGTTCCTGAACAGACTCAAGCGGGATTGGGTTAGCGGCAGCCTGTCCGCCGTTGGTACCTGAGGCAGAAAGGCCAAAGGCGTCATTGGCGTTGGCACCGTCTACTGTAAACTGGTTGAACTTGTTAGACTGGCCGGCAAATGTAACACCCATCGGGCTGCCGTCAGAGTTGTTGGTCATGGCCGAAGCCTGTGGCGTCAGGCGGGCAAAATCCTGCACGCTTCTGCTGATAGTCGGAAGCTCCGAAATCTGCTCCTGCGACACGTTTGTAGCTGTGCCGTTTCTTTGGGCGCTGATCACAGAGTTCTTGTCTGAAACGATTGTAACCTCTGACAAAGCGTTTGACTGCATTTCCAGTGCCACATCCAGTCTCAGCGGGTTACCCAGCGTTAAGTTAAGGCCGTTGTACGTTCTGGTGTTAAAGCCGATATACGAAACGTTAACCGTATAAGGGCCGCCAACACGCATGTTAGGGATTGTGAACTGGCCTTCAGCGTTGGTTGTCGTACCATAGGTGGTGCCTGAGGGCTGATGGATCGCTTGCACGGTAGCGCCGATCAGGGTTTCGCCCTGCGAGTCTTTAACGACACCGTTGATGCCACTTGTCGTTACCTGGGCCTGTACACCGGCGGCAAATAACAACATGAGCATACTGGAGAGTAAGAATCTCTTGAAGAAATTCTTGTGATGTTGGGCTGTAACTCTTTGCTCCTTACTACGCCTTATACCGTTAAGTGTGGGCAGCGAGGCATTATAAAAGTTTTTCATAAATGGGTTGATTGATTTTGCCCGCAAAAGTAACCGGTGTTGGTGATAATACAAGCACACCTGATATTATTTATTTGTTTCCAAAGTTGATGTTTAACCGTTTACCCGAATTTCCAGATAGCGGCTAGTAATAATTTGATCTGTAGTGACTTATAAGGAGGTGTTTCACAAGTATCGGGTTGGTGTTCCTTGTTCCGGTGCCATGCTAATATCATATATCTGCTTTGGCAAATATATGTGTGGTGTGTTTGCCGTGGCTTTAGCGCTTTTGTTGCTAAAATGCAATATTTGTTGCTGTGGCGCTTGTTGTCTTTTATGGCTTAAGTTCTGTTCTATGCTTCTGCTTTATGATGGAGTGAGGTGGGTAAGTTGTGGCTGGCGTTGCTTGCTTCGCTTTTGCTGTAGTGGCGGTCTTTTATTTCAGGTGAGCTTCTCCTGCTTTTGTTTTATTATTTCTTGGCTATATAAGTTAGTGTATGTATGGGAAACGTACTAGTTGTTGTTTTGTGATTATGGTGTTTATCGCTTAACAAATGTTATTAAATTTATTTATTTTACTATAAGTACCTTTAAGGTAGCTTGTATAATTATAATTATGCTGTGCTTTGTTTGTTGCTTGGTAAAAGGTTAAATAATACAAGGTAGCTTTGGTTGTGTTTCTGAACGATGTATTTATAAATATATACTTTTATAAGCATTAAGCCTTTATTGGCGGTTGTTTTTAGGTCTATGTTCCTCTATGGAGTAAACCTGATAATCATTATATAGTTAAATTTTTCAGGCTGGATTAACTGATGTGTGATTGTTGTATTATATAAACAGGATTGGTTTGGTGGTGTGTTTAGTTGTGATTTGCAATTGGTTGTAAATCTTGTATATGCATAAAAACACTGAGGTTTTTATATTAAAAAAGCATAAAGTATAGAGAGGTTAATTTATCTTTTTTTAATGCTTTTAGTTGAAAGTTAACGAACTAGGGTTGTATTTTTGCGCCAAAATCAATCAACCAACCAATTCTTAACATCTAAAAGATGAAGTACAATTTACTTAGTCTTGTTTTTCTGGTGTTGCTAACCAGTTTAACGCCAAGGGACTTGTTTGCTCAAGGCACCGTTACAGGTAAAGTTGTGGACGCCACAACGAAAGAGCCCTTGCCAGGAGCAACAGTTATCCTAAAAGGTACAGAAAAAGCAGCGCCTACCACGCTGGACGGTACCTTTACCCTACAGGTAGATGACGCGAATGCGTCTGCTGTATTAGTTAACTATGTTGGCTATATGCAGAAAGAAGTTTCCATTGCCGGTTTGAACGGCAAGAAGAACCTGGGCACTATCCTTCTGGAGCCTAACGTAACCTCTATCAACGAAGTACTGATCACTGCGAACAGCTACGCCATTGACAGGGAAACGCCGGTGGCTATCTCCACGATCACCAGCGAGATCATCACCGAGAAAGCCTCAAACCAGGAGTTCCCTGAGCTTCTGAAGTCTACACCAGGTGTGTACGCAACGAAGCAAGGTGGCGGCTTCGGTGACTCGAGAATAAACCTGAGAGGTTTTAAAAACGCTAACATCGCCGTAATGATCAACGGTGTGCCGGTAAACGACATGGAGAACGGCTCGGTGTACTGGTCTAACTGGGCCGGTCTGACAGACGTGACGAAGTCAATGCAGGTGCAGCGTGGCCTTGGTGCCTCTAAAGTGGCGGTGCCTTCTATCGGTGGTACGATCAACATCATCACTAAAACTACTGATGCTACAAAAGGAGGCTCTGTTTTCTACGGCATCGGTAACGATGGCTATAACAAAGTTGCCTTTACCTACTCAACAGGTTTAACTGAGGATGGCTGGGCGTTTGCAGCTTCCGGCTCTAAAACAGAAGGCAACGGTTGGGCTGACGGCCTGCAGTTTGAGGCGTACAACTACTTCTTCAACGTTTCTAAGCTGATCAACAAGAACCACACAATCTCCCTTACTGGTTTCGGCGCACCACAGTGGCACGGCCAGAGACAAACCCGCAAATCTATCCAGGAGTTCAGAGATGCTCCACAAGGCATTAAGTGGAACCCTGACTGGGGTGTACTGAACGGAGAAAAAGTAAGTGTAGAGGATAACTTCTACCACAAACCACAGTTCTCTCTTAACCACTACTGGACTATCGACGAGAACTCTTTCCTTTCTACTGCACTTTATGCTTCTGTTGGCACAGGTGGTGGTGGCGCTTTCACAGGTGTACTGCCAAGAACAGGTAACGCATACTCACCTTACGATTTGGATGCAGCGGTTGAAGCGAACACCAACTCTGCTGACGGCCATGCTTTGACTTACCTTCGTGCCTCCAGAAACGACCACAACTGGTATGGTGCCCTGAGTACATACCAAAAGAGCCTGAACGAGAAGATAAACCTGCTTGCCGGCCTTGACTTGAGATACTACAAAGGCAAACACTTTACAGAAGTAACCGATTTGCTGGGTGCTGAGTATGTGCTGGACCAGAGCAATGTGAACAACCCTAACAACAGAGCTACTGTAGGCGACAAGATCAACTACTACAACGATGGCGTTGTGCTGTGGGAGGGTGGCTTCCTGCAGGGTGAGTACAGCTCAGGACCACTTTCTGCTTTCGTTTCGCTTGCGGCCTCTAACACCTCCTACAAGAGAATTGACCACTTTCTGTATGAAGAAGGCAACCAGGAAACAGACTTCCAGCACTTCTTCGGCTACCAGGCAAAAGGTGGTGCCAACTACAACCTGAATGAAAACCACAACGTGTTTGCTAACCTTGGCTATTTTGAGAAAGCACCGTTCTTCAACGCTGTGTTCCTGAACAACCAGAACGTAGTAAACCCGGATGCGCAGAACGAGAAGATCCTTAGCTACGAATTAGGCTACGGTTACAGAACTTCAAAGCTGAACGCCAACATCAACCTGTACAGAACCAACTGGAGAGACCGCTCTTTCACACAGAGATTCCCAGGTCAGGAGTCAGGAAGCTTTTTCTTTGCTAACATTCTTGGTGTTGATGCCCTGCACCAGGGTGTGGAAGTTGACTTCAGCTATATGCCTACTGATAAGCTTACTATCAGAGGTATGGCGTCATTTGGTGACTGGGAGTGGAATAGCAACCTGGATGAGGTAACGGTAACTGACGAAACACAGACAATCTCCAAAACTATAGGTCCGCTTTACATGGAAGGGCTTAAAGTTGGGGACGCTGCTCAGACTACTGCGGCTCTTGGTGTGGACTACAAAGTATTCAAAGAGCTTAAGGTTGGTGTAGATTATAACTATTATGGCGACTTCTACTCTGAGTTTGACCCAACAACGCTGGACAAGCCGGGTTTAACACCTTGGAAAGTGCCAAACTACTCACTGCTAGACCTGAACGCTGTGTTTAAGATTAAAATTGCAGGCCTGGACGCGTCGCTTTATGCAAATGTGAATAACGTTCTCAACACAGAGTACATCTCTGATGCGCAGGCGGTGTTCGAAACAGTAAACGCAGGCACTGACAACGAGAGAACGGTTAGCAACGCTGCCAACTCTACCGTGTTCTACGGCATCGGCAGAACCTGGACTACAGGCCTAAAAATTAACTTCTAAAAAATACTTAGATGAAAAAGATATTATACCTTCTGTCTTCTTTGATGGTCGTGTTCAGTGCATGTGACCCGATGGAAGACGTTTACGATGAGTTAGACGCCCTAAAAGGGCCGTTCACCAAGAAAGTAGATGTTACGCTATCGTCCGAGGATTACACCGAGGTTAAAGGCAAAAGCTACTTCACCACAGAGGAGAAGGCTGCTGCAGCAATTCCGGAGTTCCTAAACGAGGCGTACTCCCACTTAGAAAATGGTTCTACGGTGCGAGTTACTTACAACAAACTTATGTTCCCGGGCTATAACAGCTCGGTATCAGAAGTAGAAAAGTATACTGCAGTGGCAGAGGACTATGATTTCACCGGAGAATCGCATGATAACTTCAACTCTGCCGGTGACTTGGTTAAGCTGCTGGAGCACAAATATCCGGATGCTGTAGAGAATCAGCTGGTGGTGCTAACTTATGATTACTACCAGAATGGTGCAACAAGCACTGTGACAGATTCTTTCTATTTTAAAGATGGCGCGTGGCGTAATATTTATCACGTATCTGATGAAGATTATGCGTCTGTAGGTAAGCGTTCGGACTTCTCATCCTCTGATGACGATCTGCTTCCGGAGTATTTTAATAAACTTCTGTCTAATACTGTATTCGGTGCAGTAGCAGGCGATGTGAAGTATGTAAGCTATGCTTACTATAGCAACAAAACTACTACGCAGCAGGTGCTGGGGATGGTCTACAACGGAAGCGAATGGGTTAAAGTGAACCCTGAAGCGGTAGAAGAAGCCGTTCTGCAGCTTAAGAAGAAACAAGGTACCTGGGTGCCAGACCTTACCAAGAGCTACACGCTGGTAGCTGACGATTATGTTTGGATCTCAAAACAGCCTGAGTTGGGAACTCAGCCACAAAGAGATAACCTGGGGGATCCAAAGTATCTTAATTTCTACCAAAGCTGGGCGGGTAACGACAACTACTGGAGCGACGAAGATGTTCTTGTTGCACTTTCAGGCTTCCTGAAGAACAAGTTCCCTAACGAAGAAGTAGGGCAGAAGTTTGAAGTAACGTATGCCTACTATAAGAGTGGTAACAAAACCAACACGGTGACTTTAATCAAGAGAGAGTCCGGAGACTACACACTTGCTGAAGAAGGTGAGTAGTTGTAGAGTAGTTTAAAAGCAAAAAGGCCTCCCGCATACAGCGGGAGGCCTTTTTGCTTTTACAGCTGCAGTTACTGCCGGTCGTTAAACAAATACCTTAAGCCTAGCTGGCCCTGCCACCTGGAGGCGAAGGGGGCGATGTTGTACCGCCTGCTGTTGGGGTTAAAGGTAAAGGTGGGGATGCCGTCGTCGTCAAGGCCGGCGTAGCGGATTATCTCGTTCGCCTCGTTGCTCACAAAGTACTGGTGGCCCCACTCATGGTTGAGGAGGTTGCCCACGTTAAAGATATCGAACGTGATTTGGAACTTGTGGCGGTTGTTGCCTGCTTCGAGCATAAAGTCCTGAAACACGCGGAGGTCGAACTGGTGTGTCCAGGGCATGCGGGCCCCGTTGCGCTCGGCGTACTGGCCGCGGCGGTCGCTGAGGTAGTCATCGTTCTCTATAAAGTCGTCCAGCGCTTCCCATTGCTCGTCTGCTGAGTAGGTTACCCCGCCGGAGCTGAAAGGCACCAGGTTGATCTCGCTTTGGTCGCGGGGCACGTAAATCAGGTCATTGGCAAAGTTGCCCTCCCGGTTCAGGTCTCCGTTGTAAAGGTAGGTAAACGGCTGGCCAGACTGCCCCTGGTAAAACAGGGATATACCTGTGGCGAAGTTGTCGTTAGCCCCGTACCGGAAAGTGTAGCCGGCGCTGCCAATAATGCGGTGGCGGATATCGAAGCGGGAGTACGAGAGCTGCGGGTCGTTCGGGTTGTTCACGATCTGGTTGAACTCATAGTTGGAAAGCGCCGTGGAGTTGGTGCCGCTGTTCACATCCTTCGACTTGCCGTAGGTGTACGCCAGCGTCATCTGCAGCCCGTTTACAAAGTCCTTGCGCAGCTGGCCTGTTAGGCTGTAGCGGTACCCTTCGTCTGTGTTGTCCAACAGGATCACGTTGGTGTAGCTTTCGTTAATGCGCCTGTTGCTCGGGTAGATTTCGCGGTTGTCCGGGCTGTCTCCGGGCAAGGTGCCAACGGGGTCAACGAGGTTCAGGTCTTTGTACACCACGTCGTTCAGGGTTTTGGAGTAGATTCCCTCCACGGTCAGGAAGACCTCGTACGGCAGCGTGTAGTCTATAGCCAGGTTGCTACGCCATACTTGCGGCAGCTTAAAGTCATCTTCGATTACGTTTATCTCAAAGGTCTGCGGCTGGGAGGGGTCGATCAGTTGGTTAACATCCTCCACAAAGCTGTCGGGGTTGCGGCGGTCGATGGTGCCGAGTATGGTGCCAGTGTTCACGAACTGGTTCGACAGCCACACAAATGGCACACGGCCGGTGAAGATACCGGTACCACCCCGGAACTGCAGCGAGCGGTCTTCGGTCGGGGTAAAGTTAAAGCCGAAGCGGGGCGCCCAGAGCAGTTGTCCGCTTGGCGTGCGATCCGTCTCAAGCCCCGGGTACACGTTCCGGAAGTCGTTCTCGAACTGCGTGTTCTCCTGCGGCTTGTCCGGGAACACGGGAATGTCTACGCGCAGGCCCAGTGTCAGGCGCAGCTGCTCTGACGCAGTGTACTCATCCTGCGCGTAAAAACCCAGCTGGAGGGCGTTGAACTCAGCCGCAGGGGTGGGGTTGTTGTCCAGGAGCGAGTACGTGGCGCGCACCCGCCTCGGGTTGTTGTTGTAGAAATCCTCCAGGCTGTTGAACTCCCAGCGCCCGTTAAAGTTGTTGATAAACAGGTTCCGGAAATCGAAGAACTCGTTGTGTGTGCCGATGGTGAAGTTGTGGCGGCCCAGCAGGTAGGTAAAGTTGTCTGTAAACTCAAAGATGTCCTGGTCCAGTTCGTTTGCGGTGGAGGAGCGCTGTGAGCCAAATTCAAAGTCGGCGATGGGGTCAAAGATCGTGACCTGCGGGAAAAACTCCCCCTGCGCTTCCCGGCTGTCCCGGATGCGGGTATAGCCTATAATCAGGTTGTTGGAGAACTCATTGGAGAAGCGGCTGTTAAGCTCCAGCACCGAGCTGTGGGTGGTGCTGTTAAAGCGGTAGGCGTTGTTCCCGAAACGGATTTCATCGCTGCTGCGCGAGATGTTATCGTCAAAAGCATCCACCACGTTATGGCGGACGGTTAGCTGGTGCTTGTCGTTGATGTTCCAGTCAATACGGCCGAAGAACTTGTCGCTTTGCGTTTCCCGGTCAATGGCGCCGAAGGAGCCAACGTCGTAGCCATAGGTGCTTTGCACATATTCCGACAACTCCTGCGCCACATCAAAGGGGATCTGTGACTCCGTGGAGCCCGGGGCAAAGCGCACTGGCTCTGTAAAGCGGGTGGCGTCGTAGTTAAAGAAGAAGAAGAGCTTATCCTGGATGATGGGGCCCCCTAAGCGTACCCCGTACTGGTAGTTCTTAAACTCATCCGCTTTTTCCCGCGGCTCCACCACCGATTTGCCAATGATGTCCTCGTTGCGGCCGTAGCCATACACGGAGCCGGTAAAGGTGTTGGTGCCGGAGCGGGTCACGGCGTTCACGCCCCCGCCCGTAAAGTTGCCGAGCTTCACATCGTAGGGTGCCACCACCACCTGTATCTCCTGAATCGCGTCCAGCGAAATAGGCTGGGAGCCAGCCTGGCCCCCCGGTGTACCACTGCCGGACAGGCCAAAAACGTCATTGTTCACGGCACCGTCTATGGTGATGTTGTTGTAGCGGTTGTTGGAGCCGGCGATGGAGTTGCCCGACGCCTGCGGTGTAAGCCTTGTGAAGTCCTGCAGGCTGCGGCTCAGGGTAGGCAGGTTTTCTATCTGGTCCCGCGATACGTTGGTGGCAGCGCCCGTCCGGTCCTGGTTAAAGACGTCGTTCTGCTCGCCCACAATTTCCACCTCTCCCAACTGGCGAGAGCTCTCCGCCAGCGAAAAGTCGACCCGGGCGGTCTGGCCTAGCGCCAGGTTCACGCTGCTAATGCGCTGCTCCTGATAGCCGATGTAGGAGGTGGTGACGGTGTAGGGCCCGCCAACGCGCATGTTCTGGATGTTGTAGTAGCCATCGGTGTTCGTGCTGGCCACATACTGCGTGTTCGTTGGTGTGTGGATGGCGATCACCGTAGCGCCGGGCAGGGCTGTACCCGTCTGGTCTTTTACGGTGCCGCTAAGCGCTGCTGTCGTTGCTCCCTGGGCCCATAAAAGTTGCACCGGAAGTACGCAGAAAATAAAAAGGAGAAATACGTTGTAGAGAAGTTTCATAGTACCTGATAACTAAATGAGACACAATCATTTCAATTAGTTATTAAGTACGTGACTTGCAGCCTTTTAATATTACATAATTATAAAAATTTGAAATATAAGTATAATAATTGCTCTATGCAGGGCAGGGAGTAAACTAAAAAACAGGCGGGCGGACAGCCTTTATGAACAGCTTTTTATAGTAATCGGAGTAGAGGTTGTTTTCCATCACGCCCAGCGATGTGGAAGCATGTATGAAACGTACCTCCTCCCGGCTTACGACTTCTGTTACCATGCCCACATGGGTAATGTTGCGCTTGTTCTCGCCAAAAAACACGAGGTCGCCTTCGCGCAGGTCTTTCGGCTTCACCTCATCGCCGTAGCGGCTCTGCTCTTCGGAGGTACGGGGAAGGGTGGCGTCTATACTTTGGAAGGAGGTGCACAGCAAGCCGGAGCAGTCCATGCCCACACGGGTAGTGCCGCCCCAACGGTATGGAACGCCAGTATAGGAGCGTGCTGTTTGTATAACAGTGGCAACGTCTTTATCTAGGTTGCGGACACGGGTGCGGCTGGTGCGGTCCTTGGAGGTGGAGGCAATGCGCTCCCGGCTTTTGCCGCTTTTGCGCGCGGCGCGTTTCTCGGCGGCAATCTCACGGGCCGATTTGTACTCTTCTCCTCGTTTGCTGAACACCACCTGCGATGACTGACAAGAAGCCATCAGCAGTAAAAAAAAGATAAAAAGGGCAGATGTAGTAAAAAGTGTTTTCAAAGTGTATTTTGCAATGCAAGTAGAACAATATATAATCACTGGCTAATTTAAGGATAAGCCCAGCTTTTTAAAAATGAAATTCAATCCAATCACACCTGAGGCTGTAAAAGCATTTTCGGCAATCGTCGGGGAGGAGTATGTGCTACTGCCTGCCGCCGCCGAAGACATGCTGCGCTACACCCACGACGAGACCGAAGACCTGCGCTATGAGCCGGAAATCGTACTCAAACCTGCTAACGCTGCCGAGATCAGCCGTATTATGCAGTACTGCCACGAAAATACCATCCCCGTGACACCGCGTGGTGCCGGAACGGGCCTGAGTGGCGGTGCCCTGGCGGTACACAAAGGCGTTATACTTTCTACGGAGCGCCTGAACCAGATTATCGAGATCGATGAGCGCAACCTGCAAGCCACCGTGGAGCCAGGTGTGATTACCCAAGTGTTTCAGGAGGCTGTAATTGAGCGCGGCCTGTTTTACCCACCGGACCCGTCCAGCCGCGGCAGCTGCTTTCTAGGCGGTAACCTGAGCGAGTCGAGCGGCGGGCCGCGGGCTGTGAAGTACGGTGTAACGAAGGACTATGTGCTGAACGTGGAAGTGGTGCTGCCGACCGGTGAAATCACCTGGACGGGTGCCAATGTGCTAAAAAACGCCACGGGCTATAACCTGACACAGTTGATGGTGGGCAGCGAGGGTACTTTGGGAATTATTACCAAAGTTGTATTCAAGCTCATCCCTTACCCGCCTCAGAACCTGGTCATGCTGGTGCCCTTCCGGAGCGAGGAGGAAGCCTGCGCGGCGGTATCTAAAATATTCGTGGCGGGCATTGTGCCGTCGGCGATGGAGTTTATGGAGCGTGAAGCCATTGAGTGGGCCTCCCGTTACCTGAACCTGGAGGTAAGCCTGCCGGAGGACATAAAAGCCCACCTGCTCATAGAGCTGGACGGCAACGACATGGACCTGCTGTTCAAAGACGCGGAGCGCGTGTACGATGTGCTGGAGGCGTTTGACGTGGGCGAGATATTGGTGGCCGACACTGAGAAGCAAAAAAACGACCTGTGGCTACTGCGCCGCAATGTAGCCCATGCCGTTAAAGGAAACTCTATCTATAAAGAGGAGGATACCGTGGTGCCGCGTGCGGAGCTGCCAAGGCTGCTGAAAGGTGTGAAGGAGATCGGAGCCAGGTATAACTTCAAGTCCGTGTGCTACGGCCACGCCGGCGACGGTAACCTGCACATCAACATCGTAAAAGGCGACATGAGCGATGAAGACTGGAACAACAAACTACCGGAGGGGATCAAAGAGATTTTCAGGCTGTGCGTGGAGCTTGGCGGTACCATCTCCGGGGAGCACGGTATTGGACTGGTGCAGCGGCAGTATATCAACATAGCCCTGAACGACATCCAGCTGCGGTTGATGCGCGGCATCAAAGACCTCTTCGACCCGCGGGGCATACTTAACCCGGGGAAGATTTTTTAATAAACAAAGAACAGGCGCAGTACCATGGTGCTGCGCCTGCTTTTTATAGTGAGCGGTGTGAGTGGCCTTTCTACTGCGGAGGCTATAGCTCATAGGCTCTTCCCCTTTCTCTCCGTCTTTGGCGGTTCTGCCATGTCTCTGTACCTGGTGTCGGCCAGCTTGTTGTCCATGCCGCGCAGGTTTAGCCAGGACTGCATCAGGTTAATATGTGATTCGTTGAGTGGTGCCTCTTTTTGTGTATTGGGGGTGGGGGTATTTTTTTGTGGGATTCTCATAGCATGAATTGTGTTGGTATATATTGAGTTAAACTTCCTTTATTGTTTTTTACTGTAGTCGGCGTCGGTGTGTTGCTGATTTTTTATGGCAGGGCCTGCTACTCATCTACCAGCTCGTGTTTTTTCTTCTCCTCCTTGATAAAGTTGCTGACGTAGCTCGCGAGTTCGTCGGCGCTTTCTTCCTGTAAGAAGTGCCCCCCGTCTTCAAACGGAATGACATAGCACTCGTGGAAAAACTTCTTCCAGCGTTGCAGCGCCTCCACCTTGATTAGCTTGTCGCGCTCACCCCACAGAATAAGGGTAGGGGTGTCCTGTATCTTCTTGCGCTCCTTCCACAGCTCATCGTACCATTTGCTGGCCCCGACCAACTCACGGGCGCATGCCAGGTTGCGTACGCGGTCCTCGGGGTTGCCAAGCGCTTTTATATAGTGCTCTTTGATGGGATCGGGCATTTCCTCCTCATCCTTAAACAGTTCGTGAATCAGCGTGTGCGTTGAAACGTGCAGCTTGGAGTGCAGGAACTTGCCCAGAGGCCCAACCAGATATTTGCTGGCCTTTGAGAAGCTCTGGTGCTTGGAGAGCGACCACGTCCAGGAGTTAAGCATTACGATGCTGGAAACATTCTCAGGGTGGCGGATGGCATAAGACAGGCCTATCGGGGTACCGAAGTCATGTAACAGAAGCGTGATGTCCTTTAGCTGCAGGTGCTCCATTAGGCGCTCAAAGTTAGCGGCATGGGAGCGCGGCTTGTAGTTCCAGTCCTTCGGTTTGTCTGACAGCCCAAAGCCAATCATGTCGAAGGCAATGCAGCGGTACTCTTTGCGTAGGATCTTAATCAGGTTGCGGTAGAGAAAAGACCAGGATGGCGTGCCGTGTATCATCACGATCGGTTTGCCTGCTCCCTCATCTATATAGTGCATCCTGCCTGCCTCAACCTCTAGGTATTTAGATGTAAAGGGGTATTCCTTTTTATCCAGCCAGTCCGGTTTCATAGTAAGTTAGGGTGATTGCTACTAGGCTATACTTTGAAATGGGGGGGAGGTTGTTCGTTTAACTTAAAAATGGATGCCCTTCAGGCGAAAACAATATTTTAAAGGAGGTAGCCCTGGTGTCTATCTGCAGTAAAGTATAACTTTAGCCTGTGGAACATGACTGGCAAACGCGGCAGAGCAGAGGAAAGTAGTCTTAGGGCCGCTGTAGTAGCTGCCTGAATTGCCCATTACTTAGGAGGGGCAGGCACACAGGAAAACAAATATAGTATAAACGCCGTATCTTGTGCCGACTAGAGGATGCTGCTGCTGACAGATTGCGCCTGCAGGTGTATCCGTTTCGGTTAGACTAGCGTTATCCTGAATGTGCGTGTTTCTACTCCGCAAGAGGAGGGGCTGAATGAGAGGAGGCTTTCGGAGTTTGAACCCATCTTGCTCTACCTAGGTTGAGGTGTAGGTATGAAACCACTGCTGTACGCTGTACTTTAGAAGAATGCCAGTAGCACCCCATAAAACCGTACATCTTTGAATTGTTTAACAGCTTGCTTGCAAACTGTCTTCTTTAATACTATTATATTTGTAGCCTTAAGAAATTATCTATGAGAATAGCTGTAGTTGGCACCGGGTACGTTGGCCTGGTAACGGGCACATGCTTTGCCGAGGTGGGTATCGATGTGACGTGCATCGACATTGACGAGAAAAAGATAGAGAACCTGAAAAAGGGGATCCTTCCCATATATGAACCGGGGCTGGATGAGATGGTGGCGCGCAATGCGCAGAAGGAGCGTCTCTCCTTCTCCACTGATCTTGCCGGCTCTATCCAGGGCTGTGGCTGCGAGGCGGCCTTTATCGCTGTGGGCACCCCTCCGGGAGAGGATGGCTCGGCTGACCTGAAGTACGTGCTGGGCGTGGCCCGCGAGATCGGGCGCAACATGACCGACTATATGGTGGTGGTAACCAAGAGTACCGTACCGGTTGGCACAGCCCAGAAGGTGCGCCAGGCCATTGAGGAGGAGCTGGAGATACGCGGCGTGGACATCCCGTTTGACGTGGCCTCTAACCCGGAGTTCCTCAAGGAGGGTGCCGCTATCGAAGATTTCCTCAAGCCGGACCGCATTGTGGTGGGAGTAGCCTCCGAAAAGGCTGAGAAGGTGATGAAGAAGCTCTACAAGCCCTTCCTGATGAACGGTCACCCGCTCATCTTCATGGACATCCCTTCTGCCGAGATGACCAAGTACGCTGCCAACGCCATGCTGGCCACCAAGATCAGCTTCATGAACGACATCGCCAACCTGTGCGAGATCATGGGCGCTGACGTGAACATGGTGCGCAAGGGCATCGGCTCCGATGTGCGCATTGGCAATAAGTTCATCTACCCGGGCATCGGTTACGGGGGCTCCTGCTTTCCGAAAGATGTGAAGGCGCTGATCCGCACAGCCTCTGAGAACGGCTACCAAATGCGCGTGCTGCAGTCTGTGGAGGAGGTGAATGAGAACCAGAAGTCGGTGCTCTATAATAAAATTCACAGCCATTTCCAGGGCAACCTGTCGGGCAAGACATTTGCCATCTGGGGCTTGTCTTTCAAGCCAAAGACTGACGATATGCGTGAGGCTCCTTCGCTGGTGATCATCCGCAAGCTGCTGGAGCAGGGCGCCAAGGTAAGAGCCTATGATCCGGTGGCCATGGAGGAAGCCCGTCACATCCTGGGTGACACCATTGAGTACGGCAAGGATGAGTACGAGGCACTTATCGACGCCGATGCGCTGCTACTGGTGACCGAGTGGCCTGAGTTCCGCTCCCCGAACTTCGCTGTAGTAAGCAAGCTAATGAAGGACAAGGTGGTTTTCGACGGCAGAAACATCTACGATGGCGTTGATCTGAGTGAGAAAGGATTCTCCTACTACGGCATCGGTGTGAAGAAGCAAACCCAGCAAACAGAGGCAACCGTTAAATTATGAGCAGAAAAAGAGTATTGATTACCGGTGGAGCCGGGTTCCTTGGCTCTCACCTGTGCGATAGATTCATCAACGAGGGCTACCATGTGGTCGCCATGGACAACCTCATCACCGGAAACCTGGAGAATATTGAGCACTTGTTCAAGCTGGAGCAATTTGAGTTCTACCACCACGACGTGTCCAAATTCGTGCACGTACCGGGGCACCTGGACTACATCCTGCACTTTGCTTCGCCGGCCAGCCCGATCGATTACCTGAAGATCCCGATCCAGACGCTGAAGGTGGGTTCACTGGGTACGCACAACCTGCTTGGCCTTGCCAAAGCCAAGGGTGCGCGCATGCTCATTGCCTCCACCTCGGAGGTGTACGGCGACCCGCTGGTGCACCCCCAGCAGGAGGACTACTGGGGGAATGTGAACCCGGTGGGGCCACGTGGCTGCTACGACGAAGCCAAGCGCTTCCAGGAGGCCATGACCATGGCCTACCACATGCACCACGGCCTGGAGACGCGCATTGTGCGCATCTTCAACACCTACGGCCCTCGGATGCGCCTCGACGACGGACGCGTACTGCCTGCTTTCCTGAGCCAGGCGCTGCGTGGTGAGCCGTTGAGCATCTTCGGAGACGGTAGCCAGACGCGCTCCTTCTGTTATGTGGACGACCTGGTGGAAGGCATTTACCGCCTGCTGCTTAGCGACTACCATATGCCGGTGAACGTTGGCAACCCATCGGAAATCACCATACGGGAGTTTGCCGAGGAAATCTGCCGCCTGACAGGCGTGGAGCTGAAGGTGGACTACCAGCCGTTACCGAAGGACGACCCGCAGAAGCGCCAGCCGGACATCACGCTGGCTAAGCAGGTGCTGGGCTGGGAGCCGCAAGTAGACAGAGCAGAGGGGCTGAAGCGCACGCTTGAGTTCTTTAAGGAAAAGATTCTGAGTAATACTGAGCAGCCTGCGGCTGTTTAGTTACACCCTACTAAATACAAACAGAAGGGGCTGCCGATCTTTATCGGCAGCCCCTTCTGTTTGTAGCTACTACTGCTTGTTACAGCTTTAGCTCTTTTTGTTTGCCTTCAGGTAGCTTTTGGCTTCCTTGTAGTTCGGTGACTTTTTATCGCTTGCCTTAATGACCACAGCGTAGTACTTTTTGGCGGCGGCTCGGTCTTTTTGTTGCTTGGCGATACGGGCCAGGTTCAGGTATGAATTGATAAAGTAGCCGGAGTCGCGCTCATTTGTCATTTCGGCAAAAGCGATGGCACCCTGGTAGTACTGCTTGGCCTTTTCAAAATCACGGTATTTGTGCTGGTTAATATACGCCAGGATGTAAGAGGCGTAGCGGCCGCTGACCGGTTCATAGCCAGGCATATTTTGCTCCAGTTTCTGCAAGATATCCAGCGACACACGCTCTGCCTTGGTAAAGTGCCCCTGTACAAACAGCAGGCGTGCATAGAAGCGGGCAAAGTAGGCGTTGTCAGGGTATTTAAGTGCCAGGTCCTCTGCAATCTTCAGGGCGCCCTCCATGTCCTTCTCCTCATTGGCGAGAATTTTCATCAGGAAGAGCTTAGACTCGGTGCCGGTATAAAAGCCGGAGTTGGCTACGAAAGAGAGCTGCTTAAGGCCCAGGCGCTTATCTCCGTTGGGGAAGAAAACCAGCACAGGGCGCAGCATAGGGTAATTTTCTGGTATCCAAACTGCGTAGTAGTTAAAGAGCGCCTCCCCGAACAGGAACTCCGGGCTCAGGCCGTTTCCTGCTTTTGCTTTCTCCATAAAGTCCAGGGAGCGCTTGCTGTCTACAGTGGCTTTGCGCCAGTTGCTGCGCTCAGAGTGCAGGCGTGCTGTAAAGCCATAAGAGGCAGCCAGGAAAAAGGCAGCCTCCACATTGCTGTCGTCGGCGTCATACATGGCCTCTGCCTTCTGAATAGTCGTATCCATGTAAGCGAAGAAGAGGTCGTCGTACTTGAGTGTCTGAATATTGGTCGGAACTATCTTCCACCACTGGCTCAGGCCCATCAGGAAGTATGGCAGCGGGTGCTCCGGATACCTTCTTCGCAGCGATTTAAACTGCTTCTCGGCACGCTCATACTTGAAGTTGTACATGTTGTCAACCGCGCCCTCCAGCTCGTACTGCACGTCCTTGTTAAGGAGCAGCATGCCCTTTACCTTGGTAGCAGACGGCAATACTTCGATCTCATTGAACGTTACCTGCCGCATGGCCGTCGAGTCAGAAGGCGCGGCAGGCTGTTGTGCTATAGCCAGGAAAGGAAAGAAAAGTGTGAAGAGGGCGGAAAAGAACTTCTTCATGTAAAGCCGGATAATATTAGAGGTTAGAAGCTACCTGTGGCGCTATTAAGTTTGCTAGAATAAAAGTACAACAAATCTGCTAATTTTGAATTCCATAAAAAGAAATTAATTATGAAACTTCTGGAAAAGCTCTGCAAAATTCACGCGCCTTCTGGTAATGAGCAAAATCTGTCAAATTTTCTGGTAAACTATATCGAAGAACAGAAAGTTCACTGGAAACAGCCGCCGCTGGTGCTGTGCGGAGAGGGCTTTCAGGACTGTGTTCTGCTGGTGTTCGGCAAGCCGAGGAGTGCAATTTTCGCTCACATGGACTCCATCGGTTTCACGGTGCGCTACGGCAATCAACTGGTAAGGATCGGCGGCCCGGACCTGGAGACGGGCTATAAGCTGGTGGGCAAGGATAGCCAGGGAGAGATTGAGTGTACGCTGGAGTTTGACGAAGACACCCATGCCCTTACCTATGCCTATGAGCGCGAGATAGAAAGAGGGACGGAACTGGTCTTTAAATGCGATTTCAGGGAGACGGAGGAAAGCGTGCAGAGCTGCTACCTGGATAACCGCCTGGGCATCTGGAGCGCCTTGCAGGTAGCCGAAACGATGGAGAACGGCATTATTGCCTTCAGTTGCTGGGAAGAGCACGGCGGTGGTTCCGTGGCCTACCTGGCGAAGTACATCTATGAGCAGTACCGCGTAAAGCAGGGGCTCATCTCAGACATTACCTGGGTAACGGAGGGTGTGCAGGCAGGGAACGGGGTCGTAATTTCCATGCGCGACAGCCTTATCCCGCGCCGCGCTTATGTAGAGCGCATTATCGGTATTGCCAAAGAAGCCGGGGTGCCTTACCAGCTGGAGGTGGAGGGTTCGGGCGGAAGCGATGCCAAGGAGTTGCAGCACAGCGCCTACCCCTGGGACTGGTGCTTTGTAGGAGCGCCTGAAGACAATGTGCACACGCCCAACGAAATCGTGCACAAGAAGGATATCGAAAGTATGGTGGCCCTGTACAAGGTGCTTATGGACAAGCTTTAGGATTAGTCCGGTAGCCCCCGTTTCCAAAGGATTAACAAGAAGAGCTGATACTGTAGCGGTGTCGGCTTTTTTTGTGCCTGTGGGCCAGCAGGAGAGGCGGTATGGGGCGTGCCAGGGGTGATTTTGCCACAAGCCATGCAACCTGTTAAGCTTTAAGGGGATAGCCTGCGGGTGCCGCTGCAGGAAAGGACGTTTAATGTTTGGAAAAGTCTAGAGAATCTTTTTTATTTATAATAGGTATATATGAATATCTCTTTAACCCTTAAAGACACCGAATGGAAACTATTCTCTACGCAATTCCTGCCTTTGGATTGGCGGCCCTGATCTACACGGGCATCAGGTCAGCCTGGGTGACGAAGCAGCCGAGCGGCAACGAGCGCATGAGCAGCATTGCGCGCCACATTGCCGACGGCGCCATGGCCTTCCTGAAAGCCGAGTACAAAGTGCTGGCTTATTTTGTCATCATCGCATCCTTGTTTCTGGCTTACCTGGGCTATACCGGAGAGAAGTCGCACCCGCTTATCGTAGGCGCCTTTATCGTTGGGGCCTGCTTTTCGGCGCTGGCCGGCTTTATTGGGATGCGCATCGCGACCAAAGCCAACGTGCGAACGGCCGAGGCAGCCCGCAGCAGCCTTTCCCGGGCACTTAAGGTTTCTTTTGCAGGGGGCTCTGTAATGGGCATGGGCGTGGCCGGACTGGCCGTGCTGGGCCTCGGGTCCCTTTTTATCCTTTTCTACTTCCTGTTTGTAGTGAGCCCCGGGGCGGATGTGCACGGTGTGCAAATGGAGATTGCGCTGGAGGTGCTCACCGGTTTCTCGCTGGGTGCTGAGAGTATAGCGCTTTTCGCGCGCGTGGGCGGCGGCATTTACACCAAGGCCGCCGACGTGGGGGCCGACTTGGTGGGCAAGGTAGAGGCCGGTATCCCGGAGGATGACCCGCGTAACCCGGCCACCATTGCCGATAACGTGGGCGACAACGTAGGCGACGTAGCCGGGATGGGGGCAGACCTCTTCGGCTCGTACGTGGCCACTATCCTGGCGACGATGGTGCTGGGGCGCGAGGTAGAGGTAGCGGACAACTTCGGCGGCCTGTCGCCAATTATACTTCCGATGCTGATTGCCGGTCTGGGTATCGTGTTTTCCTTTATCGGGATGCTGTTTGTGCGCGTGAGTGAGGGAGGGGATGTGCAGGCGGCGCTTAACCGCGGTAACTGGATCTCTGTGCTGCTGACAGCGGTTGCCTCGTACTTCGTTATCGTGTGGCTGCTGCCGGAGAACCTGGTTTTGCGCAACTTTGAGTTTACGGAGCTGGGGGTTTTCATGGCCGTAATCGTGGGCCTGATTGTCGGCTCTCTGATGAGCATCATCACGGAGTACTACACGGCAATGGGCAAAAAGCCGGTGAACTCCATTGTGCAGCAGTCTTCCACCGGCCACGCCACGAACATTATTGCCGGCCTGGCGGTAGGCATGCACTCTACGGTGCTGCCCATTATTGTGCTGGCGGCCGGCATTGTGCTGTCTTATGCGGCGGCGGGCCTGTACGGCGTGGCCATAGCGGCGGCGGGTATGATGGCCACCACGGCCATGCAGCTGGCCATTGACGCTTTCGGCCCCATTGCCGACAACGCCGGAGGCATCGCCGAAATGAGCGAGCTGCCAAAAGAGGTGCGCGAACGCACCGATATACTCGACGCCGTAGGAAACACCACAGCCGCCACGGGTAAGGGCTTTGCCATTGCCTCCGCTGCCCTTACCTCGCTGGCGCTTTTTGCCGCCTTCGTGGGGATTGCCGGGATCCGCACCATTGACCTGTACAAGGCGCCGGTGCTGGCGGGGCTGTTCATCGGGGCCATGATTCCCTTTATTTTCTCTGCGCTGGCGATTTCCGCGGTAGGCAGGGCGGCCATGGCCATGGTGCAGGAGGTGCGCCGTCAGTTCCGCGAGATTCCGGGGATTATGGAAGGCACCGGCCAGCCGGAGTATGACAAGTGCGTGGCGATCTCAACGCAGGCGGCCATCCGGGAGATGATGCTGCCGGGGGCGATTGCGCTGATCGTTCCGCTGATCGTCGGCTTTGGCTTCAGAGGCGTATTCCCGGACACCTCGTCCCCTGAGATTTTGGGTGGCTTGCTGGCCGGAGTAACTGTGTCAGGCGTGCTGATGGCCATGTTCCAGTCAAACGCCGGCGGCGCCTGGGACAACGCCAAGAAGTCTTTCGAGAAAGGAGTGATGATCAACGGGGTGATGGAGTACAAAGGCTCCGACCCGCACAAAGCCTCCGTCACCGGAGACACCGTGGGCGACCCCTTCAAGGACACCTCCGGCCCAAGCATGAACATCCTCATCAAGCTGATGTCCATTGTGTCGCTGGTGATCGCTCCGCATATTGGCCTGGAGCAGGAGCCGGCCATACCGGAAGCGCCCATCGAGCTGGAGCCCATTAACCTGAACCGGGGCGAGGCCGCCCCGGGCACAGCCAGCGCAAGTATAAACGCGCCTAACACGGTGGCGCTCAGTTTTGTTGGCGCTGCTAAATAAACTTTGTCGCTTTAAATTAACAAGCCCAGCCTTTGTGTTGGGCTTGTTTTTTATTTTATACCTACCTTTGTACAGGTATTAACTAACTATTATATGGAACCGCGTACCGTTAAGATTCACGATTGTGAGTTTAGCACTTATATTTTTGAGGAAGAGATCATTGCCCGCATTAATATACTGGCAGAGCAGATCGATGAAGATTACGCCGATAAGCAGCCACTTTTCCTGGCTGTGCTCAATGGCTCTTTTATGTTCGTTTCTGATCTGCTGAAGCGCGTTTCCGTACCCTGCGAGATTTCGTTTATCCGCCTGAAGAGCTACCAGGACATGCACAGCACAGGCAAAGTGAAAGAGCTGCTGGGCCTGACCGAGGATATCCGCGGCCGCCATGTGGTCGTGCTGGAGGATATCGTGGACACCGGCCACACCGTGCACGGCCTGCTACAGCAGCTGAAAGAGCACAACCCGGCCTCGGTGGAGATAGCGACGCTGCTGATGAAGCCAGAGTGCCTGCAGCACCAGATAGAGGTGAAATACGTGGCCCGCAGCATTCCCAACGACTTTGTGGTGGGCTACGGTCTGGACTACAACGGCCTGGGCAGAAACCTTCGCGATATTTACAAGATTGTGTCGTAACCCTGGGGTAAGACTAGCGTTAGGAGGCTTTTAGCGCCGTTGAAGTAGCTACTCAGCCTGCCGCTCAAATATTCAGAAAGTACATAGGATTTATACTTATATTTGCTTTTTACATTAAGCTAGAAGATATGCTCAACATCGTTTTGTTTGGCCCTCCAGGTGCTGGTAAAGGTACCCAAAGTCAAAATCTGATTGATAAATACAACCTGATTCACCTTTCGACTGGTGACCTGCTTCGCTCTGAGATTGCCGCTGGCACAGCCCTGGGCCTGGAAGCAAAAAAACTGATGGACAACGGCCTGCTGGTGCCGGATGAGGTCGTGATCGGCATGATCGAAAACAAGGTGAAAGAGCACCGCCATGCACCGGGCTTCATCTTCGACGGCTTTCCGCGCACAGTGCCGCAGGCACAGGGGCTCGATAAGCTGCTGCAGGACAACGGCACGGAGATCTCCTGCATGATCGCGTTGCGCGTGGATGACGAGGAGCTAACCAAGCGCCTGTTGCTGCGCGGCAAAACCTCTGGCCGCCCGGACGACCAGAACGAAGAGCTGATTCGCAAGCGCGTGCAGGAGTACAATACCAAAACAGCACCTGTGGCAGACTACTATGCCGGCCAGGGCAAATTCTACGCGGTGGATGGCATCGGGGAGATAGAGGATATCTTCAAGGCGCTGTGCCAGCAGGTTGATGCAGTGAAGGAAAAGCAGGACGAGAAAAAATAAGCGAACGCTTAAACAGAAGATTTGGCATCAAGCAACTTTATAGACTACGTTAAAATCTGCTCGCGCTCAGGGCATGGTGGCGGAGGTTCCGCGCACTTGCACCGCGACAAGCTAACGGCCAAAGGCGGCCCCGACGGGGGCGACGGCGGCCGTGGCGGGCATATCATACTTCGCGGCAACGCCCAGCTCTGGACGCTGCTGCACTTGCAGTACCGCAAGCACATTATTGCCGAGAACGGCCAGAACGGTGGGCCTAACCACTCTTTCGGCGCGCAAGGCAAAGACGAGGTGCTGGAAGTGCCGCTCGGCACGATTGCCAGAAACGTGGAGACCGGCGAGGTAATGTGCGAGATCACCGAAGACGGGCAGGAAATCATACTTACACCCGGCGGCAGAGGCGGCCTGGGCAACGCACACTTTAAATCGCCTACCAACCAGACCCCGCGCTACGCCCAGCCAGGCGAGCCAGGCATCGAGGAGTGGGTGGTGCTGGAGCTGAAGCTGCTGGCCGATGTGGGCCTTGTCGGCTTCCCGAACGCCGGTAAATCGACGTTGCTGTCGGTGGTTTCGGCGGCCAAACCTAAGATTGCCAACTATGCCTTCACCACCTTGGAGCCCAACCTGGGCGTGGTAGCCTACCGCGACTACAAATCCTTTGTGATGGCCGATATTCCGGGTATCATCGAGGGGGCCTCGGAAGGAAGAGGGCTTGGGCTGCGCTTCCTGCGGCACATAGAGCGGAACTCCATGCTGCTGTTTATGGTTGCCTGTGAGAGCGCAGACATTGCCGAGGAATACCAGGTGCTGCTCAACGAGCTGAGAACCTTTAACCCGGAGCTGCTGGACAAGAAGCGCATCCTGGCCATCACCAAATCCGACATGCTGGATGAGGAGCTGGAGGAGGAAATGCGCAAAACCTTGCCAGAGGAGCTTCCGGCGGTGTTCATCTCCAGTATAACGGGCAAGAACATCACCCAATTAAAAGATATGATCTGGGAGGCACTCAACAGCTAGCGTACAGCCCGGAACAAGTATAAAACCAAGGATCGGTAGAGGCTGCAAAGCTTTCTACCGATTTTTTTTGATGCGCCAAGAGGCGTGCTGCCTAAACAGCGGCTGCTTTCACTTATCCTTTTGCGGAGGGGCAGAAAGGCAGCAGCGGCTGTGGTGGCGGGTGCCTGTCGGGTGACAAAGCCGGCCGCCCAATGTGCACACAGTCACTCAATTAAAATTAATTGGTGTCAGAATGGCACGACGGCATGTTTGGCAAGACAATTGACAAGACATTATAGACCAATCAACCTAACTTTTTTAAGGCATTATGTCAGATAAAAATATTAAAAAGGAGCAGGAACAAGAGGAATTGCAGGAAAAAACTGCCAACGCGGCTACTGAAGAGGAGCAGAACGAAGCAGCCGGAGACACTGCTGCAGAAACGCAGGAAGACACCACGGCGATAGAGCTGGCAGAGATGAAAGATAAATTTGTGCGCCTGATGGCCGAGTTTGAGAACTTCCGCCGCCGCACAGCCAAAGAGCGCCTGGAGCTGGCCAAAACGGCTTCCCAGGATGTGATGTCGGATCTGTTGCCGGTGCTGGACGATATGGAGCGTGCGCGCCAGTCGATAGAGGCGAAGGTTGACCCGGATGCGATACTACAGGGCCTGGAACTGGTGTTCCATAAACTAAAGCACGTAACGCAGCAGAAAGGCCTGAAACCCATGGAGACGAAGGCCGGCGATGAGTTTGACAGCGAACTGCACGAGGCCGTAACGCAGATCCCTGCGCCGTCCGACGAGCTGAAAGGCAAGATTGTAGATGTAATAGAGAAAGGGTACACCCTGAACGAGAAGGTTATCCGATTCGCGAAAGTAATAATAGGAGCGTAAGTAATGGCTAAGAGAGATTATTATGAGATTTTGGGGGTAAGCAAGAGCGCGAGCCAGGAAGAGATAAAGAAGGCTTACCGCAAGATCGCCATTAAATTCCACCCCGATAAAAACCCGGACGACCCTACGGCTGAGGACAAGTTTAAGGAAGCGGCCGAGGCGTACGAAGTGCTGAGCGATCAGCAGAAGCGCCAGCGCTACGACCAGTTCGGCCACCAGGGCATGAACGGCGGCTTCGGCGGCGGCGGTGGCATGAACATGGAGGATATTTTCTCGCAGTTCGGTGACATATTTGGCGGCGGCGGTGGCAGCCCGTTTGAGAGCTTCTTCGGAGGTGCTCGCTCAGGGGGCGGGCGCCGTACCCGTAAAGGCTCTAACCTACGCATTAAGCTAAAGCTGAACCTGGAGGAGATAGCCAACGGCGTAGAGAAAAAAATCAAGGTGAAGCGTTATGTGGCCTGTAGCACCTGCGGGGGCAACGGCGCCAAAAACGGCACCGACATGCAAACCTGCGGTACCTGCCAAGGCTCGGGCCAGGTGCGTAAGGTGGTTAATACCATGCTGGGGCAGATGGTGTCTACGGCAACCTGCCCTACCTGTAACGGCGAGGGCCGCATCGTGACCAATAACTGCGAGGCCTGCCACGGAAGCGGCAGAGAGCTGCAGGAGGAGGTGATCGCCATCAACGTGCCGGGCGGCGTAATGGACGGCATGCAGCTGTCTATGAGCGGCAAGGGCAATGTGCCGGAGCGAGGCGGCGTGCCGGGCGACTTGCTGATCCAGATTGAGGAGGAGCCGCACCCAACCCTGAAGCGCGAAGGCAACAACGTGATCTATGAGCAGTACATCAGCTTTGTAGACGCTGCCCTGGGCGCAGAGGTAGAGGTGCCCACCATCTCTGGCAAGGTGAAGATCAACATCAAGCCGGGTACCCAGAGCGGTGAGATCTTCAGGCTGCGCGGCAAAGGCATCCAGGACATCAACGGCTACGGCAAGGGCGACCAGCTGATCCATGTGAACGTTTGGACGCCGAAGAGCCTGAGCAGCGATGAAAAGGCCGTGCTGGAAGGGCTGCGCTACTCCAGCAACTTTACCCCGAACCCCGGTAAGAACGAGAAAGGGTTCTTTGAGAAGGTGAAAGACTACTTCCAGTAAAAGGACTTCCCTCAACTATAGTTTAGCCCGGCTTTCCGTATAAGGAAGGCCGGGCTTTTTGTTTTCCCTCCTCCCAGAGGGCATGGCTCGGTTTCGTCCGCTTTATTCTTGCCTTAGTCGATTAAATAGCGTGGCGCTGGCGTACTATACGGCAGAATGTATATATTTGAACATACCAAAAACAGATATCCTTGAGCATTCTGAAGATTGACGGCGTAACCAAAACCTACGCCAACCACACTGCCCTCGACAACGTGAGCTTCGAAATTCCGCAGGGCTGTATTTTTGGCTTGCTGGGGCCAAACGGTGCCGGCAAAACCTCTCTCATCCGCATTATCACCCAGATTACGGGCGCCGACAGCGGCAGTGTGTACTTTAGAGGCCAGCGCCTGCGGCCCGACCACATCCGGGAAATGGGCTACCTGCCGGAGGAGCGGGGCCTGTACAAGAAAATGAAGGTGGGGGAGCAGCTGCTGTACCTGGCACAGTTAAAGGGCCTGAGCAAACCGGAGGCAACGGCCCGTATCAAGGCGTGGGTAGACCGCTTCGAGATACGGGAGTGGCTGGGCAAGAACATCGAGGACCTGTCGAAGGGGATGCAGCAGAAGGTGCAGTTTATCGCCACGGTGCTGCATGAGCCGTCGCTGATCATCCTGGACGAGCCTTTCTCCGGCTTTGACCCGATCAACGCGAACCTGATCAAGGACGAGATCCTGAGCCTGCGCGATAAAGGGGCCTCCATTATCTTCTCCACGCACAGGATGGAGTCGGTGGAGGAGCTCTGCGATAACATTGCCTTGATTAACCGCGCCCATAAAGTGCTGGACGGGCCTGTGAGGGAGATAAGAGACGCCTACAAAACCGATACCTACCAGATCATCGGCAACGGGCAGCTCATGATCACCTCCCCGGACTTTGAGGTGCTGGAGCAGCACAACCACCACAGCGTTTTTAGGGCAAACGTGCGGCTGCTGAACAACACCACGCCAAACGACCTGCTGCGCTACCTGATTCAGCGCGTAGAGGTGCACTCTTTCGTAGAGCTGGTGCCAAGTATAAACGATATCTTCATCCGTAAAGTAAAGGAAACACACCATGTCTAAAGTATGGCTGATAATACAGCGCGAGTACCTGTCGCGCGTGCGCAAGAAGAGCTTCATCATCATGACCCTGCTCACGCCGCTGCTACTGGCCACCTTCATGGTTCTGCCAGGCCTGCTTATCTCCATGTCCGATGAAACGGAGACGGTGATGGTACTGGACAAGAGCGGCCTGTTCGAAGGGAAGCTGCAGAACAAGAAGGACCTGAACTTCATTCCGCTGGCCGGCACCCTCGATCAGGCCAAAACCGTGTACCAGGAGACCGATAACACGGCGCTGCTGTACATCCCGGAGATGTCTTTGAGCAACCCCGAGGGCTTTGTGGTGTACGGCAAGAAGAACATCAGCATACAGACACAGGTGCGCCTGGAGAACATGCTGGAGAAGGAGATCGAAAGCCAGCGCTACCTGGCCTCCGGCCTGGACCGCGAAACGCTCGATAAGATAAAAGCAAACGTTGACCTGACGGCCATTAACCTGAGTGACCAGGGAGAGAAGGACAACAACGCCATCATTACCTCAATAGCAGGCGTGGTCGGTGCCGTGGTCATATACTTCTTCATCTTCCTGTACGGGGTGCAGATTATGCGGGGCGTGATAGAGGAGAAGACCAGCCGTATTGTGGAGGTGATGATTTCGTCGGTGAAGCCGTTTCAGTTGATGATGGGCAAGATCATCGGCATCGCCGCCGTGGGCCTCACGCAGTTTCTGCTCTGGATTGTACTTTCCTTTGTGGCCGTTACGGGCGTCTCGGCTGCGTTTGGCATTGATGCCGCTCCGTCGCCGGCCGCGCAGTACGCCGCTGGCCAGGTGGCCGCGCAAGGCGAGGACGTCGAGGAAGGCGGGGCGACAGTGGATAACCCGGCAGAGAAGGATGAGTTCGCCAGCACCATCCGGGATGTGAAGCAGAGCCTCGCTAACCTGAATGTGGGGCTGATCTTCGTATGCTTCCTGTTTTACTTCCTGGGCGGCTATCTGCTGTACGGCTCGCTGTTCGGGGCCATAGGTGCCGCCGTGGACAACGAAACCGATACGCAGCAGTTTATGATGCCGATTACCATTCCGCTGGTTATCTCCTTCATTATGTCGTACTCCGTTGTGCTCAAGAACCCTGATGGGCCGGTGGCCTTCTGGATGTCGATCATACCCCTAACCTCCCCAATCGTGATGATGGTGCGCGTGCCGTTCGGCGTGCCTGCCTGGGAGCTGCTGCTTTCGATGGGCTTACTGGTTGCCGGCTTTATCTTCACGACCTGGATTGCCAGCCGCATTTACCGTGTGGGCATTCTGATGTACGGCAAGAAGGTAAACTACAAGGAGCTGTCGAAGTGGCTGTTCTACAGGGTATAGGTTAAAAACGCTGGGTACCAGATCGCACGGCACAGCGTGTTTGTGTGGCGCGGTGTCCGGCCTCAAGAAAAAAGCATGAGAACGATATTACCGGCTATCCTGCTGCTGCTAGCCATTGGTTGCCAAAACGCGGCAGACAGTAACACGGCTGTAGCTGTAAAGGAGGAGGAGCCTAACTATGCGCTGCTGCAAGCGGAACTGGAGGAAACCTATGACCTTGACCAGGGCGTGCGGGATGTAAACTGGGACTCTGTGAACGCTACCCCTGGTGTACAGCAAGAGTTTATGAAGCAGATGCGGCAGGTGGACTCCCTTAATCAGGCAAAGGTGCTCCCTATCCTTGACCGGTACGGTTGGCTGCCAAAGAGTAAAATAGGAGAGAAGGCAGCTGACGCCTTATTCGTGGTAGTGCAGCACGCCAGCCTGAATACGATTGAGAAGTACCTGCCCGAAATGGAGGAGCTTGCCCTTCAGGGGGAGGCAAGCACTGCAGATGCGGCCATGATGAGAGATCGGTTACTGATGTTCCAGGGAAAGAAACAGCGGTACGGCACGCAGGTGGTCTCCTATATCAGGGAGGACGGGAGAGCTGCTGTATGGCCTGTTGAGGATGTAAAGAACGTGAACAAACGCAGGGCAGCGGCAGGTTTCGAACTGACCGTTGAGGAGAACGCGAAAAGGTTAGGAGCTGTTTTTGATCCTGAGGAAAAGCTGCCGGAAGAGCATGTAAGCTTTTAGTAACAGCCTTTGCAGCCTTGTTACAGTATAACGATAGCCGGGTACCGTTGGTGCCGGCTATTTTTGTTAACTTAGGTTGCTAAACCAGACAGCAGTATTGTATGAAACACAGCTTGTTCACCCTCTTTTTCCTGACTGTAACAGTGCTAGCCATGGCGCAGAAAAACGATAAACCTGCTTACCGCCTCTTTACTAGGGAGGGCAAAAGTATAAGCTACGGCAAAATGCTGGATGAGCTTCAGAAGGCAGACGTGGTGTTGTTTGGCGAGCAGCACAACGACCCGATCGCCCACTGGATGCAGCTGGAGCTGGCCAAAGACCTGCACCAGCTTAAGCCACAGAGCTTTGCCATAGGCGCTGAAATGTTTGAGGCAGACGTGCAGCTGGTGCTGGACGAGTACCTGGCGGGGCAGGTGCCGGAAAAGAACTTTGAGCAGGAGTCGAGGCCGTGGCCAAACTACGCCACCGATTATAGACCTGTTATCCGCTATGCCAGGGAGCAAAACATTCCGGTTGCTGCGACCAACGTGCCGCGCCGCTATGCCGCCATGGTGTCCGGCGGAAGCTTGTCGGCTTTAGAAGGTGTGTCAGAAGATGCCAAGAAGTACATGGCTCCCTTGCCTGTGGCAGTGGATATGGAGTTGCCGGGCTACAAAAACATGCTGGCGATGTTCGGCGGCGGCACCCACGGCAACACAAAGAGCCTAAACATTGTGCAGGCACAGGCATTGAAAGACGCTACCATGGCGCACTTCATACTGGAGCAGGTAAAGCAGGGTAGGCAGGTGCTGCACCTCAACGGGGCTTACCACTCCGATAACTTCGAAGGCATTGGCTGGTATCTAAAGCAGGCGAAACCGGGCGTGAAAACCCGTACGATCACGACCGTGCTGCAGCAGGACCTAGCAAAGCTGGCAGCGGAGAATAGAGAAAAAGCTGATTTTATACTTGTGGTGCCTGAAAGCATGACACGGACCTTTTAGAGTTCTGAGTCAACAGTTCAGAGTCTTGAGTTAGTCTTGTAGCTTCGGGTGCAACCGCGCCTGTCCCTGCTTGTCTAAGGAGTGGAGTCTGTAACTGCCTCTGCCCAAGTATAAACACTGTGCTTAGAGCTACTCAGGAGGCCCCACCCCTGGCCCCAGCACGAGGCCTCGCGGCCGTGAGCGCTCCAAAGCGTAAGGTGAAACGGTAGGTGCGTGGGAGCTGTAGGATGAGCGGAAGCTAGAAAGCAGAGGCTATGGAAGTATAGCAGCGGCAGTCGCGGCACAAGCGGACGCTTGCGCCAGAGAAGCTATTTCAAATATAAGCTGTAAGTGTGGCTTTTCAAGCCGGTCGAGCTCGATACTGTTTAAGACACGAGTCTGAATACTTGCGCTAGAATAGGGCTAGGAAGGCCAGAGAAGGGAGATGCGCTGTAGCTCTAAAAACAGCAAAGCCCGGCTGTACTAGCCGGGCTTTGCCTATCTAAGAGAAAGAAGGTTTCTCGGTTAAGCGGAGAAGGAGCTGCCACAGCCGCAAGTGCTGCTAGCCTGTGGGTTGTTAAAGGTAAAGCCGCGGGCGTTCAGTCCATCCTGAAAGTCTACCTCCATACCCATCACGTACATGCCGTGCTTCTTATCCATAATGAGGGTCACGCCATCCAGCAGAAACGTCTCATCAGACTCTTTTGGCTTATCAAAGCCGAGCAGGTAAGAAAGCCCGGAGCAGCCACCGCCCTGCACACCAACGCGCAAGCCGTACTCTGCAGGTACATTCTTCTCCTTTAAAATATTTTTTACCTCTTCCAAGGCTCTTTCCGTCAAACTTATAGGTGCAGTTTTAGTTTCTGTTGCCATAGTATCGATCATTATTTGTAGCCACAAACTTAGGCAATTTTAAGCAAAAATGCTTAGGCTGTGCCCTGTACTTCCTTAACAGGCAAAGTACGGAAATGATTCATGTATCCTAAATTAATTTTTTGCGATATTTATACTTTCAAATACAGACGAGATGAGTGATTTTATAATTCTGCTGGTGGACCTTTTAAAGCTGGTTTTACCTGCGCTGGTGCTGGTGGCAGGGGCCTATTACCTGTTGCAAAAGCATTACGAGCGTGAGGACCGGCTGCGGGCAACCCAAAAAGACGAGAAAAACACAGGCGTGGTGCTGCCAATACGGCTGCAGGCATACGAGCGGGTCGTGCTGTTGCTGGAGCGCATTACACCGAGCAACCTGCTGCTGCGCGTAAGCCCGGCAGGGCAGTCGGCCTCCGAGTACCACCGGGTGCTGCTGGCAGAGATCCGCAACGAGTTTAGCCATAACATGTCGCAGCAGGTGTACATGAGCGAGCAGGTGTGGCAGCAGGTAAACCATGCCCGCGAAGATGTTGTGAACATGATCAACAAGGGGTTTAAAGAGTTGCCGGAAGGCGCCAGAGGTACAGACCTGGCGAAGCGCGTGCTGGAAAGCGTGCTCACCAATGAGCTGGACCCGACTGCCCGTGCCATCAGCGCGGCGAAACAGGAGGCGCGGCAGACTTTTTAAAGAGGCGCAATTAAGAGCGACTACTGAGAGAGAATGACGTGGATTTGGCTAACAAAGCTTTTAGGTACAGCTGTGGGGCTGTTATGTATGCTCGGCTATCTGCTTGCTGGTCTTATTCAAAAGGACAACTCAAAGTTTAAGAAAGCCGGACTAGCTCTGGTGGTTACCTTTTGCCTGCTTGTGCTGTTAACGGCAATAGAGTTTGTTGCCTTTTCCCGTTGAGAGGGCGCAGGTGAGCTGACTTACATATAAAAAAGAGGGTTAAGGATTGCCCTTGACCCTCTTTTTTATGACTACCTAAATTGGTCCTGAAGCTTTTCTAGTAGCCTATCAACCTGCTCCGGACTATGGGCCGGGAAATTGGCAATACGGATTTGGCTCTCCTTATACTTGCCGTAGCCGCTGCCAACCTGCATGTTGAACGCTGCCAGGTGTTTGTTTACTTCTGAGGCAGGTACAGTTGAGTTGGCTACGATGGTCGTATTGGAGCGGTGCTGTGGGTTCTCAACGGCAGGAGAAAAAACGCTGCTGCTCTCCAGGTAAGTATAAATCTTGGCTGCTTTGGCTTCTGTTTCCTTCCTGATGGCTTCAATGCCTTTGCTGTTCATATCCTCCAGCACCTTGCTTAACAGGTAAATGTTGAGCACGTTTGGAGTTTCCACTGTCTGGTGGCTCAGCGCTTTTTCCAGCAGCGACGGCAGCGTGTGGTAAGACCCTGTCGACAGGCCAAGCTCCTGCAGCTCTCTGGCCTTGGCCATGCAGCGGTCGTTCACCAGCCACACCCCCAAGCCGGCGGGCAAGCCAAAGCACTTCTGCACCGAAAAGTACACCGAGTCTACTTTGGCATAGTCAAACGCGGGGTAGGGCAGCGAGGAAACGGCATCCACGTAAATCAAGGCTTCAGCCGGGGACTTTGCTCTGAACTGGTTAATTTCCTCTACCGGCATGCAGGCACCGGAGCTGGTTTCGTTCTGGATCAAAGCCACCAACTCTGCCGAAGCAGGCACCTTTATACTTGCCGTATCAAACCCCTGGCCGAAAGGGACCGTGTGCTGCTGCGCCTCCCGGCCCAGTTCCTGGGCTGTTTCGTAAAAGCGTTTGGAGAAGGAGCCGTTCACCAGGTGAAAGCTCTCGCGGCGCACGTTGTTCTGAACAGCCCGTTCCCAAATCTCCGTGGCTGATGACAAGAAAAGCACCTCATACTCATCCGGCAGTTGCAGCAGCTGCCTCAGGCCCGCCTCAGCACTGGCATAGATCTCCTGAAACTGTTTGCTGCGGTGCGAGATGCTGCCGATCTTCTGTGCCAGCGCCTCCTGCAGGTGCTGCGGCACCGTGGGGTACAGCTCAGACGGGCCGGGTGTAAAGTATATGTTGTTGTTCATGGATGTTTCCTGTAAATAATAGACCCTGGCGCAAGTGTCTGCTTGTGCCGGGCAAACCTGTTGCGTCTTAATAAAGGATGCGGAACTTGATGGTGTGCGGTACCTGCTTCATGTCGTTTACCACCTGCTTGTCGTAGGCTTTGTCGATATCGGTGATGACATAGCCCACACGCTCATTCGTTTTCAGGTACTGGCCCAGGATGTTGACGTGGTTCTTTGCCAGCACCTGGTTGATATTGGCCAGCACGCCCGGCACGTTGGCGTGGATGTGGATGAGGCGGTGTGCGTTCTTCAGCTCCGGCAACTGCAGGTTCGGGAAGTTCACGCTGCCGTAGGTATTGCCGGAGTTAATGTAGTCCATGATGCGGTTCGGGACAAAGTTGGCGATGTTGACCTGTGCCTCGGAGGTGCTGCCGCCGATATGCGGCGTCAGGATCACGTTGGGCAGGTCGCGCAGCTCGCTTTCAAACGGGTCGCTGTTGGTGGCGGGCTCTTCGGGGAACACATCTATACCGGCGCCGCTGATCTTGCCGGACTTTAGACTTGCTACGAGTGCCTGCAGGTCCACCACGTGGCCGCGGCTCAGGTTCAAGAAAATAGCGCCCTCTTTCATGGTGGCGAACTCCTCGGCTCCGAACATGTGCTTGTTCTCCGGGCGCCCGTCCACGTGCAGGGTCACATAATCGGCCTTCTCCAACAACTCGTGCAGCGTGTTGCATTTGCGGGCGTTCCCCAGTTGCAGCTTCTCCACCACATCGTAGTAGTAGACCTCCATGCCCATCGCCTCTGCCAGCACCGACAGCTGTGCCCCGATGTTGCCGTAGCCAACGATGCCCAGCTTCTTGTCGCGCACCTCAAAGCTGCCCGAGGCAGACTTATCCCACTTGCCCTGGTGCATTTTACTGCTCTTGTCCAGCACGTTGCGGCTCAGGATGATAATCTCCCCCAGCGCCAGCTCCACCACACTGCGGGTGTTGCTGTAGGGGGCGTTAAGCACCGTTATACCGGCTTCCAGGCAGGCATCCAGGTCTATTTGGTTGGTGCCGATGCAGAAGGCGCCCACGCACATCAGGCGGTTGGCGTGCTCCAGCACCTTGCGTGTTACGTGTGTCTTGCTGCGGATACCAAGTATGGAAACATTCTTTATCCTCTCGCAAAGCTCCTCCTCGCTCAGCGCCCCGCTTACCGTCTCTACCTGGTAGCCTTCTCTGCGGAACAGCTCCACAGCCTGAGGGTGCACATTTTCGAGCAACAGCACGCTAATGCGGTTTTTAGGGTATGATATTGCCATCGGAAGTTTGTTTTGGTACAGGAACTCATCCAGGCTTGGGGCAATATGCTCTGCCTTGGCCACCACGCTGTCGCGCACTACGTTTTCGGTGAAGGCGTAGAACTTGTTGGCCATGCCCGCCTCTTTTATCTCGTAATCGGTGTAGCCGTCGCCCAGCACGTACACGTCGCCGGGCAGCGCCAACTGCTCCAGGAGCTTTATTTTGCCTTTGTCCAGGCTCAGCAGGTTTTCCTTGTCGAAGCCGGTCAGGTTGCCCTGCGCATCCACGTGAAACGTGTTGGCGTAGATGTTCTCCTCCTTTATACCGTACTCTGTTACAATCGGGGTGATGAACTCTTTAAAGCCGCTCGACACGATCAGGATCTGGTCGGCGTACTCCTGCAGAAAGTCCCTGTTGCGGCGAATGGACTCGGACACGCGCTCCTTTAGCCTGTTGATCAGCAGCGGCAGGTGGCTCTGGTGAGCCTGCAGGAGCTCCAGGCGCTTGGCCAGGCCTTCAGCGAACGAGCTGCTGCCGGCCATGGCGCTATCGGTGATCTGCTTCACCTGCTCCAGAATGCGCTCGCGCTCCGGGTGGTTCTGCAGCGAGATGGCTCCTAACTCATCCAGCGCCTCTACCTGTGTAAAGGTGCTGTCGAAGTCAATAATAAAGTACTTGTCTTTGCTCATGGTTTAGTATAGGGCGTAAGAAGGCGCACATAAAGAAGCCTTTAAGGTATAAAAAAAGAACCGGCCACGCAGCAGGTGACCGGTTCTTTTTATTGCTTCCTATCTAAAGCAAAGAGGCTACAGCAGTGCCAGTTGCTCGTTAATTGTCCGCTGGTACAGCTTTTCGTACAGCGGCACTATCTTTTCGATATCAAAGTCATGGGCGCGCTTCAGGGCGTTGGCCTTAAAGTGGGGCAGGTGCTCCTCGTCCAGAATGTAGAGGGCGTTCTCCACCATCTCATCCACGGCTCCCACAGGGCTCACAAAGCCGGTTTCCCCGTTTATGTTCAGCTCCGGAATGCCACCGGCGTTAGAGGATATCACCGGCACCTCGCAGGCCATGGCTTCCAGTGCGGCCAGGCCAAAGCTCTCCTTCTCGGATGGCATCAGGAACAGGTCGGCTATAGAGAGTACTTCCTCCACGGCCTCCAGCTTGCCCAAAAAGCGGACATCCTGGCAAATCTGCAGCTCACGGCACAGCTTCTCCATTTTCGGGCGCTCCGGCCCGTCGCCCACCATCAGCAGCTTGCTCGACACCTTCTGGCGCACCTTCGCAAAAATACGGATCACATCCTCCACACGCTTTACGCCCCTGAAGTTGGAGGTGTGCACCAGCAGTTTCTCATTGTTCGGCGCGATGGCCATGCGGAAGTGCTCTTTTTTCTGGCGCTTAAACTTCTCCAGGTTGATAAAGTTAGGGATCACCTCAATGTCTTTCTCTATCTGGAAGTAGTCGTAGGTTTCGGCGCGCAGGCTGTCGGACACGGCTGTCACGCCATCCGACTGGTTGATGCTGAAGGTAACCACCGGCTCAAAGGAGGCATCCTTGCCCACCAGGGTGATGTCGGTGCCGTGGAGGGTGGTGATGATCGGGATGTTGATGCCCTTGGTGCGCAGTATCTGCTTGGCCATGTAGGCCGCCGAGGCATGCGGAATGGCATAGTGCACGTGCAGTACATCCAGTTTCTCAAACCGCACGATGTCCACCATTTTGCTCGCCAGCGCCAGCTCATAGGGCGGGTACTGGAAGAGCGGGTAAGAAGGAATATATACTTCGTGGTAAAACAGGTTCTCGCTGAACATGTCCAGGCGGGCAGGTTGGCTATAGGTGATAAAGTGCACGTTATGCCCTTTCAGGGCAAGCGCCTTGCCTAGTTCAGTGGCTACCACGCCGCTTCCGCCGAAGGTTGGGTAACAAACTATACCAATTCTCATAGTTTCAGATGTGTGACAAAACAACAAGTGCAGCCAACTTTTGTTGCTGCACCTGCTAAACTACTGATATTATTTTATGTTTTCGGCACCATGGCTTTATAAACCACATCATGTATTCTGGTACGGATGTTATACTTTACGAGCTTGGTGTTGCTGGCGTCCGGATACACCCGGTTCGACAGGAAGATGTAGATCAGCTTGTTCTCCGGGTCTACCCAGGCACCGGTGCCGGTAAAGCCGGTGTGGCCAAAGGTCGTTTCAGGGGCCATGCTGGAGGTAGGGCCGTTGCCATCCAGGGCAGGCTTATCCCAACCGAGCCCACGGCGGCTGTCCTTAAACTGCTGCTGGGCAAACAGTGTCACCACATCTGTATTAAAGTACTTGTGGCCGCCGTAGTTGCCGTTGTTCATGTTCATCTGCATCAGGATGGCCAGGTCGTTGGCGTTGGAGAAGAGGCCGGCATGGCCGCCCACGCCCCCCATCATGGCAGCGCCCTGGTCGTGCACGGTGCCCCATATCAGGTTTTTCCGGAAGTAGTTGTCATCCTCCGTCGGTGCGATGATCTCGCGCGGGTGCTTGATCAGCGGGGTATAGGTCAGGGTGCTGAGGCCAAGGGGCGCGTAAAAGTTCTGGTCCATGAACTCGTCGAGCGGCTGGTTCAGCATGGTTTCGGCCACGCGCTTCATGATGTAGAAGCCCAGGTCGCTGTAGGCATAGTCGTAGCCGCCGTCCTTCTGCTTTTGGCGAAGCGGCGTTTTTACCGTCCAGGCCCAAAGCGAGTCCTCCATGGACTTGATGGAATACACGCCCGGTATCACTTCGTTGGTGTAGTAGTCGTTCTGTGTGCTGGCGTAGAAGGTTTCCTTCAGCTTTCGCTTGTCGATCGTCTTTTGCCAGGTGGGCAGGCCCGGGCGCAAGCCTGACTGGTGGGCCAGAATATCGCGCATAACCAGGTTTGCCTTGTTTGTGCCCTTTAGCTCGGGCAGGTAGGTAGAGAGCTTTGCATCCAGGCTGATCTTGCCCTGATCCTTCAGGAACATGATCGCCTGCAGCGTAGCGGCCACCTTGGTAATAGAGGCTATGTCGTAAATGGTTTGGTTCGTGACGGGCTTCGCCGCATCGTAGGTATAGTAACCGTAAGACTTGTTGAACACCACCGTGCCGTCCTTCACCACGAGTACCTGGCAGCCCGGGGTGGCGGCGTAGGCGATTGCCTCTGTGGCGATGTTGTCTATCTGCTGCAGCACCTCGGAGCTCATGCCCACGCTTTCCGGCACGCCATACTTCAGGCGCCCCAGCGAGGCAGTCGGAAGCCCGGTGCCGGCCGTGTACTTCTTTGTGGCGGAAACCGGCAGCTTGCCTTTGGCCGAGCGCGCTCCGAACAGCACCTGCGGCACCAGCGACTGAGACACCGGGTTGTCTTCATAACCGCACAGCAGCCAATCGTTGCCCTCCACCAGCTTCAGGCCGTAGGCGTTGCCCATCATGGCCACAACCACTTTCTTATTGGTGCGTTCGCGCAGGTACTGGATAAAGGCCAGCGTGCCTGTGCCGATTCCGAAGTTCTTGGCAGGCGTCAGGTTCATGCCGTGGATGCTCACGATCACCACATCGTTGTCCTTTAGCTTTGGGATGAGGTTGGTGAAGGCGGAGTCCGGTGCAAAGCGGTCCGGGATCGTGAACTGGTTGACAGGGGCGTAGTGGCCCAGCGTATTCTGGAACACGTTGTTAACGGAGGCGCCTACAGCCACTGAGGCGATGCTGAGGGTATCGAGGTTACGGAAGGGGAGCAGGTTGTCTTTGTTCTGAACCACCGTTACGGCATGTTCGAACAACTGCTCCTGCACCACAGCGCTTACCGGGCGGTCAACTTCCTCCTGCAGGTTCTCCAGCTTAACGGGCTTATAGTTGTTAAGCCCGGACCAGTACTTTGCATGCAGGATCTTGCGTACGCGCTGGTCTATCTCATCCTGTGTTATTGCGCCCTTCTTTACCGCATCCGTAATGATATCGATAGCTGTAGGTACGTCTTCTGAAAACAGCAGCACATCGTTGCCGGCCAGCAGCGCCTTCAGGTCTACCTCGCCCGGCTTATAGTAGCGGCTTACGCCTTTCATGTTCAGGGCGTCGGTAAACACGAGCCCCTTATACTTCATTTTCTCTTTTAGGAGGCCTGTTACCACGGGTTTAGAGAGGGTGGTGGCCAGGTTGCGGGTAGAGTCTACGGCGGGCAGGTATAAGTGCGCCACCATCACGCCCATCACGCCGGCATCAAACGACTGCTTAAACGGGTACAGCTCCACATCCGTCAGGCGCTGCAGGGTATGGGGGATAACGGGCAGCGAGAGGTGCGAATCAGTGTCGGTGTCGCCGTGGCCGGGGAAGTGCTTGGCCACCGCCATAACGCCGTGGTCCTGCAGGCCGCGGATATAGGCGATGCCGCGGCGGGCCACTTCTTCTTTGGACTCTCCGAAAGAGCGGCTCCCGATCACCGGGTTATTGGCGTTGTTGTTGACGTCGAGCACCGGCGAGAAGCTGACGTTCACACCCATGCGCTTCATCTTCAGGGCGATCTCCCGGGCCATCAGGTACACATAGCGGTCGTCGTTCATGGCGCCCAGCGTCATCTGGCGGGCAAAATGCATGCTGCTGTCCAGGCGCATGTCCAGGCCCCACTCGGCATCCATGGCCACCAGCAGCGGCACCCTGGCCGCGGCCTGGAAGCGGTTGGTCAGCAGGGCCTGCCGTTTGGGCCCGCCCTGCATAAACATAACGCCCCCGATGCCATAGCGGCTCACGAGGGTGTCTATCTCACGGATGTGGTGTTCGTTCTTATTGGAGTAGGCGGCAACCATAAAAAGCTGCCCGATACGTTGCTCCGGCGTTAGTGTGGTCATCACGCTGTCGACCCACTGTTTTTCCTGCGGATGAACGACGACTTCCTCTGATGACTTCAGCGACATCAGCGGTGCCATAACAAGAAAAACAAGAATCAACAACCCTACACTAAAACTCTTCAACATCCTACGCTACTATATTTTATTAATTGGAACAAGTCAAAATTAAGCCTAATTTTGCAAAAGGCGGTTCGGAAACACAGACCTTTCCAGAGGTTACCCCGATACTGCCGGCAGCTGATTTGAAGAGAAGGTGGAGAGCCTTACAGCCTACCTGCAGCTAACGTGGCATCAAGAGTAGCTCACTGTGCTAACGCCACCAGCCCCAGCTTTGATATAAACATCGCTATACTTTATAAGACGAAAAGAAAAGCGATTCTGTTGGCTAAATTTCCAGCCTCTGATAAGAATCAGTCTGTAAATTAATAATAATTTTAATTCTGAATTAGTTCTGCGTTTACAATTTAGTAGAAGCAATAATTTGGCCACAGAAGTTCAATTGGCTGATTTAGAATAAAAAAGTATATATAGTAATAAGGAGCTAGAGAATCGGATGCCCGACATCATACATTTACTGCCTGATTTCCTCGCGAACCAGATTGCGGCTGGTGAGGTGGTGCAACGACCGGCCTCAGTGGTGAAGGAGCTGCTGGAGAATGCCATCGATGCGCAGGCCACCAGCGTACAGCTGATCGTGAAGGAGGCAGGCAAGCAGTTGGTACAGGTGGTGGACAATGGTATAGGTATGTCTGAGACGGATGCCCGCATGTGCTTTGAGCGCCACGCCACCTCCAAGATCCGCACCACCGAAGACCTTTTCCAGATCCGGACGATGGGCTTTCGGGGCGAGGCCATGGCCTCTATCGGGGCGGTGGCGCAGGTGGAGCTTAAAACGCGGCCGCAAGGGGCCGACACCGGCACCAAAATGCTTATCGAAGGCTCGGAGGTAGTGGTGCAGGAGCCGGTGGTAACGCCGGAGGGAACCTCCATTGCCGTAAAGAACCTGTTCTACAACGTGCCGGCGCGGCGCAACTTCCTGAAGAGTAACGCCGTGGAGATGCGCCACATCCTGGAGGAGTTCCAGCGGGTGGCGCTGGCTTACCCGGAGGTGGCTTTCACGCTGCACCACAACGAGATGGAGGTGTTTAACCTGCCGGCCACCAAGCTGAGCCAGCGCATCGTGAGCATCTTTGGCAGCACGTACAAGAACCAGATGGCCTACTGCGAGGAAGACACGGGCTTTCTGGTGGTGAAGGGCTATGTGGGCAAGCCGGAGCATGCCAAGAAGGCGCGCGGCGAGCAGTTCTTCTTCGTAAACAACCGCTTCGTGAAGAGCGGCTACCTGAACCACGCCGTGATGACGGCCTTTGAGGGGCTGGTGGCCAAGGACAATCACCCGTTCTACGTGCTCTTCATCGAAATCGACCCGGAGAAGATCGACATCAACGTACACCCGACTAAAACCGAAATCAAGTTCGAGGACGAGAAAACAGTGTATGCGATTGTGCACGCGGCTGTGAAACGTGCCCTCGGAGCCTATAACATTGCGCCCTCGCTGGACTTTGAGCAGGACGTTAACTATGCACCGCTGCAGCCGATCCGCCTGCAGGGCGGCTTTAACAGCGAGTTTGAGCCGGAGGGTAAGCCCCGCAGTAGCAGTGGGGGAGGCAGCCCTTTCCCCGGCTTCACGCCGCCGGCCACCACAACCAAGCGCGCCACCTCCAGGGGCTGGGAGCCGCTGTACGAGCCGCTCAAAGAGGTAGACCAGGAGGAGCGAACCAGCACCGCCACATCGGGCATGGGCCTGCTGGACGATGCCTTTGCCGCCCCCGATGCAGCGCCTGCCTCTACCAAAAAAGCCATCCAGATACACCAGAAGTACCTGCTGGTGCAGGTTAAGTCCGGTGTGATGATCATCGACCAGCAGGCGGCGCAGGAGCGCATTCTGTACGAGAAGTATAACGCCTCGCTGCAGAAGAAAACCGGTGCCTCGCAGGCGCTGCTCTTCCCGCAGACGGTGGAGCTCTCGGCGGCCGATGCCGTGCTGATAAAAGAGCTGGCGGCTGAGTTCAAGGACATGGGCTTCCAGTTTGAGGATTTTGGGGGCAACACCATCATCCTGAACGGTATACCCGCCGATGTGCATGCTGCAGATGAAAAAGAGCTGCTGGAGGAGCTGATTGAGCAGTACAAAAACAATTCGGCCACGTTAAAGCTTGATAAAAGCGAGAACCTGGCCCGCGCCATGGCCAAAAGGCTGGCCTCGCGCTCGCTGGCGCGCATGAGCGACCTGGAGATGAATTCTCTCGTAGATAAGCTTTTTGCGTGCCAGGTGCCCAATTACACGCCGGGCGGGCAGAAAACACTGGTGATCATGGAGCTTGGCCAACTGCATGAGCTTTTTCTAAAGGGCTGAGTGTAAATTGTAAACAGTTAACGTGTAAGCTGCTGCTTTGCCTGTGGGCCAGTTCCCCGGGGGTGAGGCGCCGCAAGCCATAGCTCCGGGTGTTACAGCGATGTTGCAGTAGCGCGGGGCCTGTACCATAGAACGAAAGAAGCATGTTCAATATCACCCCCATGGTCAGGAACCTCCTGATCATCAATGTGGTTGTCTTTTTACTTCAGCTCAGCGGGCTAATCAGCGTAGAGAATTTCGCGCTGTACTACTTTGGCTCCGACATGTTCCAGCCGGTGCAGCTGTTCACGCACATGTTCATGCATGGCGGGTGGGCGCACCTGTTCAGCAACATGTTCAGCCTCTTTATCTTCGGGCCCCTGCTGGAGCGCTTCTGGGGGCCGCAGCGCTTCCTCGCCTTTTACCTGATAACCGGCCTTGGCGCAAGCCTGCTGTACTCGGGCGTGCGCGCCTACGAGCTCAACGGCCTGGAAGAGGAAACAGCCACCTACATGCTCGACCCGGAGCCGATGAAGTTCTACAACTACATGGAGGAGCACTACAGCGGGCGTTACAACACAGAGTTTGCCGTGGAGTTTCGCCGCAACCCCGATAACCCGACCTATGTAGAAGAAAGCAAGGAGGCAGTGCGTTACGTGTACAGCCAGGTCTTCAACAGCCCGATGCTAGGGGCCTCCGGGGCCGTTTTCGGTATCCTGATGGCCTTCGGGCTTTTGTTCCCGAACCTGGAGCTCATGCTGCTGTTTCTGCCCATACCTATCAAGGCGAAGTACTTTGTGCTGTTTTACGGAGCCTTTGAGCTGTACTCCGGCTTTAACCGTGTGCCTGGCGACAACGTAGCACATTTCGCGCACCTGGGGGGGATGCTGTTCGCGTATATACTGGTGAGGATGTGGCAACGTAATGACTACAGTAACTACTAAGGCATAATGAGTATAATCAACGATATAAAGTCTGCCTTCCGGCAACCCAACAATACACTCAAGCAGCTCATACTCATCAACGTGATTGTGTTTGTGGTGCTGATCATCACACGCACCATCCTGGTCCTGACCAGCGGGTCGTGGGTGTACAACATCATCATGCGTTTCCTGGCGCTGAACTCCGATCCGCTCGTGTTCATTACCCGCCCCTGGACATTGATCACCTACTTCTTTACCCATGAGGGCTTTTTACACATCATCTTCAACATGCTCAACCTGTACTGGTTCGGGCAGCTGCTGCGCGAGTACCTCGGCGACCGCAAGCTGCTGAGCCTGTACGTGCTGGGCGGTGTAGCCGGCGGCGCGCTCTACATGCTGAGCTACAACTTTGTGCCGTACTTTGCAGACCGTGCGGCCTTCTCTTTTATGATCGGGGCCTCGGCGAGTGTGCTGGCGATTGTAGTGGGGGCGGCTACCCTGCTGCCGAACTTTGCCTTTAACCTGATCCTGATCGGCCCTGTTAAGATCAAGTACATCGCGGCTTTTCTGGTGCTGCTTTCTATTTCGGGGGCTGTGGGCGATAATGCGGGCGGTAATATCGCTCACATTGGCGGTGCCCTGATCGGCTGGATCTTTATTAAGCAGCTGCAGCGCGGCAACGACATGGGCCGGCCGGTGTTGGCGGTCACAGACTTCTTCGGCAACCTCTTTAAGCGCAAGCCAAAGCTCAAGATCACGCACAGGCGTTTTACCGGCGGCAGCGCCAAGCCCAATGGGAGCAGAGCCAGCAGCGGCCCCGGCACACCGAGCCAGAATGAGATAGACCGCATCCTCGACAAGATCTCGAGCTCCGGCTACGAGAGCCTCTCGAAGGAGGAGAAGCAGAAGCTTTTCCAGGCAAGCCAAAAAGAATAACTTTACCTACTTCAGAAGCAAAAGCGGCTCTTTCATGCAGAAGGAGCCGCTTTTGTTTGTGCCAAACTTCCCAAGCTCAGCGGAGGAATGTTGTTGCGGCGGCTTTATTTGCGTAAGGGAAAGGCAGACCAGGCTAAACTTTACCTGAATTACGAGGTTGTAGTACATTATCGCATTGCCTATGGAAACTTTAGGAATAACAGCAGCAGAGGACCAAAGTATAATGACCAGCCTAACCTGGGAGCTATCGTTTGGGCCGTACCTCCGCTTTCTGGAGCGCCAACTGGCCACGTGCCACAACCCCACCTACAGCGCGTACCTGCAGCGTATCATCGACCTGATCAACCAGGATGAGCGCCTTACGCAGCCTATCCACGACTGGGGCATATTGCAGGAGCACCGGGAGCTGATCGAGCTCCTGAAGCTAAACCACGTCTACCCCTTTGAAGCGGACAAGGACCTGATGTATGCGTTGGGGGTGCCGTCGCCGTTGCGCTTCTTCTCCTACTCCCCCTCTTTTGCTGCGCTCGCGCTAAGCGGCCACGAGGGAGAGGTAAAGCTGCAGCCGTGCGGGCCTCACAGTGAAAACGAAAAGGTAATGCAGGGGGTGTACCGCGAAGTGCTGCACCGCAGCTATGAGGTGCCGCGGGAGGCGTTTGGCACGGAGCCAGCGGAGTTTATGACGCTGGAGGAGAACTGCCAGCCGTGTAACCGCTACTACCGCCTGGTCAGCAACCATCAGTTTATGGAGGTGCGCTGGGTGGGGCAGAAGCCCCCGCTGCGGCACGAGTGGCTGGAGTTTGCCCAGGGTAATGTACAGCGTGTAGGCCAGCTGCAGGAGCCGCTGCCGCTGCACGATATCGTGATAGAGGGCTTTATCATATTTAAGCTGAAGGACGAAACAGAGGAAGAGTCGCTGCTGCGGCTAAACAGCACTCTCGTAAACATGCATGCCCTGCCTGAGCGGCAGCTCGTAAAGCAGATGGTAGCGGCTACCTCCACCTTGCTGGGCACAGAGAAGGTGAGGCTGGGCTTTCTGCCTTTTGTGCAGGTAAACAAGCAGTATGTGTACCACGATAGCTTTGCCTCCACCAGCATCCTGTTCAACCAGCTCCGGGAGCACCACACTTCCGGGGAGTTGGAGAGAATCTTCAGAACGCTGTTTTCCTACTGCTCCAGCCGCAGGCTGCTCAACACGGATATCTACTACGATGCCATCACGGGCAGAGAGGAGGAGGAGCTGCCGCGGTACCTGTATAAGTACGGCATCAGGAGTATGGCTTTCTTTCCGGTGTACCATAAGAGCGAGCTGATTGGCATGATCGAGATCGGGAGTACGGAGCCGGGCCTGGTAAACCTGCAGATGCGCCGCAAGGTGGAGCGCGCTGTGCCCATGTACCGGGAGTTCCTGCTTTACCTGCAGGACAAGTTCCAGCAGATGATCAACAACTTTATCCTGAGGAGGTACACTGCCATTCATCCGTCTATGCTTTGGCGGTTCAGGGAGGCCGCCTGGGAAGCCCTGCGGCAGGTGCCCCGGAGCGGCAGCACGTATGTACCCACACCGCCCATACGGTTCGATGACCTGGTGCCGTTTTATGCTGCGGTAGATATCCGCAACTCAAGCGTGGAGCGCCTGCATGCCACCCGCACCGACCTGCTGCTACAGCTAGAGGCGCTGCACCAGCTTATTCCTGCAAGTATGCAGGAGCTGCGCAGTGCTACAAACCGCTGGCAACGGCAACTGGGCGGGAGCACAAGCCTGGAGGATGAGCTGAATGTATCGGAGCATTTGCAGCTTACGGTGGAGCAACTGCTGGAGCAAGGTATAAACACGGAGGCGGTGGCCGCCTTCAAGGCAAAGCTGCAGGACGGGAACAGCGATTTGCACCAGACCATCCACCGCTACGAGGAGAGCATCGAGGAGCTAAACAAAAAGCTGAAACGGGTGCTGATGCTGAAAGAGCAGCAGCTGCAGGGGGTGCTGCCGTACTACATGGATCGTTTCCAGACCGACGGCTTGGAGTATAGCCTCTACGTTGGCCGCTCTGTAGCACCGGAGCTAAAGTACAAGGAGCAGGAAAGCCTCTCCGACGTTATTGCCTGGCAGCTGCACACCATCGTGGAGATGGCCCAGGTGGTGCATAACCTGCAGGAGCAGTTGCCCTACCCGCTCCAGACAACGCAGCTGCTGCTGGTGCACCTGCACAAAGTCAACCTGAGCTTTAGGCCAGACGAGCGCATCTTTGATGTGGACGGCGCTTACAGCATCCGCTACGAGGTGATAAAGAAACGCATTGACAAGGTGCACTTGCTCAACAGCGATGAGCGGCTAACCCAGCCGGGGACGATCGCGGTTGTGTATGCCAATGAGCAGGAGCTGGAAATGTACAAAGTTCAGTATGAAAAGCTTATGCAGGAAGGTAAGCTGAAACCGGAAGCTGAGTACCTGGAGCTGGAACCGTTGCAAGGCATTGCCGGACTAAAAGCTGTGCGGCTGCATATAACTCTTTAGCCTAAGATAAGTATAGGTGTGGCAGTCTATACGCAAATTTATGATATCCAAAAATAAGCTATACCATACCCTTGTGCTGCTGTCCGGCCTGCTGCTGACAGGCACGTGTGCTTTGGCTCAGGGGCAGCAAACGCTACAGCAGGACAGTATAACCGTGGCCATTGCCCCCGGGTATGATTCGGTAAAGCAGGCGCACCGCTTCTGGTTTGGCGAGAACTACCGCAAGCTTTGGGCAACGCCGGTGAAGATGCGCGTCTTCCGGTTGAGCAATGAGAAAGGGGGGCTCCGTATTACCAAGAAAGGTGGCGGCCAGCAAACAAAATCGTTGCGCCTGGAGGACCCCAGCGGAAACGAATGGGTGCTCCGCACTATCCAGAAAGATCCTGAAAAGGCCTTGCCCGAGTACCTGCGGGCTACGGTAGCCAAAGATATCGTGCAGGACCAGATTTCTGCTGCACACCCTTATGGCGCTCTGGTTGTGCCGCCACTGGCTGAGGCGCTCGATATTTTGCATGCCAACCCGGAGATAGTTTACCTGCCCGACGACCCTGCATTGGGTGCCTACCAGAAGGAGTTTGCCAATGCGGTGTACTTGTTCGAGGAGCGCGAGCCTGTGGCTCCGGGCCTCGATACAGACAATACCGAAAAGGTGCTGGAGGAGCTGAAAGAAGATAACGATACACGCGTAAACCAGCGGGCAGTGCTGCGGGCAAGGCTGCTGGATTTCGTGATCGGCGACTGGGACCGGCACGAAGATCAGTGGCGCTGGCGGCAGTTAGATGATGCGGACAGTAACAAACTGTATGCGCCCATCCCCCGCGACCGCGATCAGGTGTTTTTCACCAACGAAGGTGTGATTCCGAAGATCGGTTCCAGAAAATGGATTATGCCGAAGTTCCAGGGCTTTGATCGTGAGATACGGGACATCAAAGGGTTTAACTTTAACGCCCGCTACTTCGACCGCAGCTTTCTGACGCACCTTGGCGAGCAGGACTGGCGCGAGGAAATAAAGTATGTGCAGCAGCAGCTTACCGATGAACTGATCAGAAAAGCTGTGCAGCGTATGCCGAAGCCGATCTATGAGCAGTCAGGAGAGGAGACCATCCAGAAACTAATAGCCCGCCGAAACGATCTGGAGAACCAGGCAATGGAGTACTACCGCTTTCTGGCTGAAGAAGTGGACATTCCCGGATCAGACAAGCACGAAGAGTTTAACCTGACCTACCAGCCAGGCGGGAACATTGACCTGAAGGTATACAAGATCAAGAAAGAGGGCAAGCGCGATAAGCTGCTGATGCAGCGTACCTTTAACCCAGATATTACCGACGAGCTAAGGTTATACGGCCGCGGTGACGAAGACCTGTTCACGGTGGAGGGCGATGCCAAATCTGATATTAAGGTGCGCCTGATTGGAGGAGGGAAGGCCGATACGTTCCAGGTGGCTGATAATTTCCGGAATAAACGCCGCCTGCTTATCTATGACCGCAAAGATGAGCAGAACACCTTGCCTGAAGGTAGTGTGGCCAAGCTGAAGCTGGCAAACGATACCGTGGTGAACAGCTACAACAGCCGCAGCTTCGAGTATGATGTGCTGATGCCGCTGGCAACGGTAGGCTATAACCTGGACGATGGTATTCTTCTGGGAGCCGGTTTTCAGTTCACGAAGCACGGCTTCCGCAGAGAGCCTTATGCCGCTAAACACCGCCTGGTTATAGGGCATGCCCTGGCAACAAACGCTTTTTTCGGAAGCTATGAGGCAGAATTTCCTAAATTGGTGGGCCAGTATGACCTGGGGCTGGAGCTGGATGCCCGGGCGCCAAATAACACGAGCAACTTCTTTGGAGTAGGCAACGGCACGGAGTTTCTGGATATCACGGATAAAAGAATTCGCTACTACCGCACCCGCTACGACTTTATAGAGGCGCAGGCCACGCTGCAATGCCTGCTCACGCCAAAGTTCAAAGCATATGCAGGTATAACCGGTCAGTTCTTCAGCATGAACCCTGAGGATAATGAAGGGCGCTTTATAAACGTGTATAGCGAGCAAAACCCGGGGCAGGACCTCTTTGGCAGTAAATACTACGGTGGCCTGATCGGTGGCTTTACCCTGGATACCCGCGATAACAGCATAATGCCGACGCAGGGTATTTTCTGGGATACCAATTTGCGCGGCATTACGCAGTTTAATGGCGATGAAGACAAGTATGGCCGACTGCAGTCTGAAATTGGGGTATACTTTAGCTTAGGAAATAATTTTGTTGTGGCTAACCGGGTAGGTGGTGGCGCAACGTTTGGCGATGCAGCTTTCTTTCAGTTGTTATACTTGGGAGGCACGCAAAACCTGAGAGGCTACCGTAACTTTCGCTTTGCCGGCGAGCAAATGCTGTACCACAACATAGAGCTACGCCTGAAGCTGTTTGATTTTAACTCCTTCCTGTTTCCGGGCTCGTTTGGCCTGATAGGGTTTAACGATGTTGGGCGCGTGTGGGCCGACTATGGCGACCATGACAGCGGCTGGCACGACGGCTTTGGCGGAGGAGTTTATGTGTCTCCTGCTGAGCTGATCTTACTGCACGGGGTAGTAGGCTTCTCGGAGGACGGAGCGTTGCCATACTTTTCGGTTGGCTTCCGTTTTTAAATACTGACACACATCGTAATGGATGGAATAAAACTGATTTTAGAAACCGCGGCGCACGTAAGGGGCCTCTTTCAGGAGCATAAGGATATATCCCTGCCTTATCACTCCATAAAACATACGGAAGATGTCGTAGCGGCAGTAGAGCGGATTTCCGGTTATTATACTTTAAACGAGTTGGACTACCTGGCTGTGAAGCTGGGGGCATGGCTCCATGATGTTGGATACTTGTTTACATCCGAGGAGGAGCATGTGCAGAAAAGTGCTGAGCTGGCGGATGCTTTCCTTGCTTCTAAAGGAGCGCTGCCGGAGCTGCGGGCACGGGTAGAAGAGTGCATACTGGCCACCCACGTACCTCAGGAACCCAAATCTTTGCCGGCACAGATCCTTTGCGATGCAGACCTGTTTCATCTAGGCACCAAGGATTTTCTGCTCAAAAACGAGCAGGTAAGGCAGGAGGCTGAGCTGCGTACGGAGCGCCAGATTCAGGAAGAAGTATGGACACGGGCCTCTATTCAGTTTCTGGAGCGCCACGGCTACCACACCGACTTTTGCAAACAGGCGCTGCAGGAGGGCAAGAAACAAAACCTGGAAAGCCTGCAGCAACAGGAGCATACCTTTGTTGCCGGGGCAGAGGTAAAAGAAGAGGATACGCAGAAGAAGGACAAGAAGAAGAAAGACAAGAAGCCGGAGCGTGGCATCGAGACCATGTTCCGGATTATGTCTAACAACCAGATACGCCTAAGCGACATGGCCGATAGCAAGGCGCAGATACTGCTTACGATCAGCTCCATTATTGTGTCGTTGCTGGTGTCAGTGGTATTCCGAAAGTTGGAGGAGGAGCCGCGGTTAATCATACCTACTATTATTCTTACGCTCACTTCCCTGGTAACAGTGGTGTTTACCATTCTTGTCACGCTGCCTAAACTAACCCAGGGCCGCTTTAGCCAGGAGGATATAAAACAGAAACGCGCTAACTTATTGTTCTTCGGGAGTTACCACAACATGCCTGTGGACGAGTATGAGTGGGCGATAAAGCAGGTGATGGATGACCCGGACTACTTGTACGGCAGCCTGATCCGGGACCACTACAATTTGGGCGTGGTGCTGGAGCGCAAGTACAGGAAGCTGCGGGTGGCGTATATCGTGTTCATGTTCGGCTTTATAGTGTCGGTGGCTTCTTTTATTGTGGCCCACCTGGTGATAGGGGGCTGAGGTACGATCCCGTGCAAAAGTATAAAGCAAAAGCGCCGCTCCTGAACAGGAGCGGCGCTTTCAGTATCAATAAGTAAGAGTTGCTTACGCTTTGGAAGACATGTTGTCCAGCGCGTCCATCACCTCTTTCACGTGGCCGCGAGAAGTTTCCAGCAGTTGCTTCTCGTCCTCGTTCAGCTGCAGTTCGATGATCTTCTCGATACCGTTTTTGCCAAGTATAACCGGTACACCCAAGTATACACCGTCAATGCCGTACTCGCCTTCCAGCTTCACGCAAACCGGGAACACACGGCGCTGGTCGCGCACGATCGCCTCCACCATCTGGGCAGCTGCTGAACCCGGTGCATACCAGGCAGAAGTACCCATCAGTTTCACCAACTCGCCGCCACCGTTCTTGGTGCGGTCAACGATAGCGTTCAGTTTATCTTCTTCGATCAGCTCTGTAACCGGGATACCGCCCACGGTAGTGTAGCGCGGAAGCGGAACCATGGTATCGCCGTGGCCACCCATCAACACCGCCTGGATGTCTTTAGGAGATACGTTCAGTGCCTCAGCCAGGAACGCACGGTAACGTGCCGTATCCAGGATGCCGGCCATACCCATTACCTTCGTGCGTGGCAGCTTAGAAGTGATGTGCGCTGCGTAAGTCATCACGTCCAGTGGGTTAGAAACCACGATGATGATCGCGTCAGGAGAGTGCTTTACAATGTTCTCTGTTACCGACTGCACGATACCAGCGTTGGTAGAGATCAGGTCGTCGCGGGTCATACCTGGCTTGCGTGGCAGGCCGGAGGTAATTACTACTACATCAGAGCCAGCCGTTTTGCTGTAATCGTTTGTTACACCTACAGTGCGCGTATCGTAAAGGTTGATTGGCGCTTTCTGCCAGATGTCGAGTGCCTTACCTTCAGCAAAACCCTCTTTAATATCCACTAGTACTACTTCGTTCGCAATTTCGCGATAAGCCAGCACATCGGCGCATGTAGCCCCAACGTTACCTGCTCCAACTACGGTTACTTTCATTGTCGGATATAGTTTTGTTATAGTTTGAGATTCGGTTAACTCCTGTAAAATTAGAAAAATCTATTATTAAAAGTGTGACTTTAAGATAAAAGACACAGGACATAAGATTGAAGACGAATAAAGTCTTATTTTTCTGGAGTAGCTCATTTCTTCCATTATCAGAAAGTCCTTTGTCTTGTGTCTTACATCTTGCGTCCCAAAGTGATCTCCACCACCTGCTCTGTTTTGTCGCTTACTTTAAAGCGGTTGTCCAGGCGCTGGCCCACGATCCAGGCAATAGACTGGTCTGATACTAATACCAGGGTCTGGCTCTTTAGGTTGGCAGGTACTTTCTTATCGATTAAAAAATCACTGATTTTCTTTTTGCCGTTCATGCCCAGCGGCACAAACCAGTCGCCTTCCTGCCAGCTGCGGAGCTTGAGCGGGAACTTCAGTTGGGCAGCATCCAGGGCGGCCACGTGCGGCTTTGTGTTGAGTTTGTACTTGTCGGCGGCTATATACTTGATGCTAAACGAGTAGCCTCCGGCTTCCGCCTCCGTATCGCCCTCGTTGATAAGTATGCTTCCGAAGCTGCTCAGGTTGCGCTGGGTAATCACCAGCTGGTCGCGGTCTTTCACCAGCGTGTGGGTAGGCGATTCGAACTGCTTGCCCGGTATGCCCTCCAGTGCCTCCACCAGCTCCAGCACCACGCTGTAGCTGAAATTGTAGGGGCGCAGCAGCTCGTGCAGCACCACGGGCAGGCCGTTGGCGTTTTGCAGGGGCTCCAGCGCCACATACACCGCCTCCTCTGCCTCCCTTACACTCTGCTGGCGCAGGGCCGCAATGTACGCAGCCACAATACTTTCGGCATGGCTGACGCGCTCGGCCGAGTGCTGCATCGTTTCCTCCAGGCTGGGGTTTATCTCCTTGAGCACCGGAATCACCTCGTGCCGGATTTTGTTGCGCTGGTACTTGGTGGTTTCGTTGGAGCTGTCCTCGCGCCAGATCAGCTTTCGCTCCGTCACATACTCGTAAATGTCGTCTTTGGTGATAGAAAGCAGCGGGCGGATGATGCTCCCGTTTCTGGCCGGGATGCCGTGCAGGCCGGCAATGCCGGTGCCTTTGGTCAGGTGCAGCAATATGGTTTCGGTCAGGTCGTTGCTATGGTGGGCCGTGGCGATAAGGTCGTAGCCCTCCTGCTGGCGCACCTGCTCAAACCATTCGTAGCGCAGGGTGCGGGCCGCCATCTGCGTCGAGAGCTTCTCCTGCTCGGCAAAGGCGCGGGTGTTAAAGTTTTCGGTAAAGAAGGGCACATCGTACTTTTTGGCCAGCTTTTTGACAAATAACTGGTCGGCCTCGGCCTCCTCGGCGCGCAGCCCGAAGTTGCAGTGTGCCACGGCAAAGTCGTACTTGAGCTGGTGCAGCACTTCGCAGAGCACGGTGGAGTCGATGCCGCCGCTTACGGCCGCTAATATTTTGCTCCCTGGCTGGCAGAGGCCGTGGGATTGTATGAAACCTGAAACTTTCTGTAGCATAAAGCAGCGGCTGGTGAATTTTTCCTAATTTTGAAGTATAAAATAGACGGAAGACTGTTAGGCAAAGGGCAAAAGAAACGCATCCCTTGTTAAAATGTCTTTAGTCCTTTTTCAAAGATTTAAATGAAGAACGCAAAAATACTCTTTTCTCTCGTCTTTACCCTGATGGCCGCCACCGTTTTTGGGCAGCGCCAGAATCAGCAGCAGGGAGAGAAGGTGCCGGTAGAGCTGCAGCAGGCCGATAGCCTGATTGGCGGTAACTTTAACGGCCAGCGCATCGATAAGCTGATCGGCAATGTTGTCTTTAAGCAGAAGGACGGCATCCTGTACGCCGACTCCGTGTATCAGTACAAAGAGAAAAACGTGCTGGAGGCCTTCGGCAATGTGCGCATCAACCAGGCCGACACCGTGAACATCACCGGCAACCGCGCCACCTACAACGGCGACACCCGCACGGCCAGGATCATCGGCAACGTGGTAATGAAGGACCCGCGCATGACCTTGACCACCCCTAGCCTGGATTATAACCTGAACACGCGCACGGCAACCTATACGGAGGGCGGTGTGATTGTAGACCCGGAGAACCGCCTGGAGAGCCGCATGGGTACCTACAACACCAAAACCAAGATGCTGGACTTTCAGCAGGACGTAAAGGTGAAGACCGCGGATTACGACATTAAGGCGCAGAACATGAAGTACAACACGCTCACCAAGGTGGTGTACTTCCAGGGGCCTACCTTTATTGCCGGGCAGCAGGGCGACCTGTACGCCGAAGAGGGAACCTACAACACCATCACCAAGGTGTCGAACTTCGGGCGCAACGCCTATATCCTGACCAAAGAGTACCGCTTAGGGGGCGATAAGCTGTTTTATGACCAGAACACGGGCTACGGCTACGCCGAAAAGAACGTGTCGCTGCGCTCGCTCAAGGATGACGTAACGATACGGGGGCAGATTGGCCGCTACTGGCGCGACAGGGGAGAGGCCAAAGTATACGGCCGCCCTGTGATGGAGACGATCATGGAAAACGACACGCTCTACCTTTCCGCCGACACACTGTACTCGCAGGAGGCGAAAGGGGCCCGCACGGCAAGTATGATCTTTGCCTACCCGAACGTGAAGATATTTAAGTCTGACCTGCAGGGCAAGGCCGACTCCCTGAGCTATAACCGAACCGACTCCATCATGCACATGAACGTGAAGCCGGTGCTCTGGAACGAGCAGAGCCAGCTGGTGGCCGATACCATCCACATCCAGCTGCGCAACGAGACCATCGACCGCATGTACATGTACAGCAACGCGTTTATCGCCTCCGAAGACACCCTGCGGAACTACAACCAGGTGAAGGGCCGCGACATGACCGCCTACTTCCAGAACGGGGATATTAAAAGGGTAAATGTGAACGGCAACGGGGAGAGCTTATACTTTGCCTTAGAGGGAGATACCACGGTGACCGGCATGAACAAGGCCATCTGCAGTGACATGGTTTTGAAGTTCGGGGAAAATAAACTGAAGACAATCTCGTTTCTGGTGCAGCCGGACGCCAGCTTTATACCGCCCCACGAGCTGGAGGAGGGGCAGAAGCAGCTAGAGGGCTTTGCCTGGCTGGCAGAACTGCGGCCTACAAAGGAGCAGGTGCTGCCTAAGCCCGCCGCTGCCGCTCCAAAGCCGGAACCAAAGAAAAAAGCACCCGCGGGCAAGGCGAAATCGGCCAAGAAAACGGCCGGAGGAAGGAAAAAGTAGGGCAGGCGGAAAGAAAGCTAACACCTTTGCTTAATCTGTTTTGTAAATCAATTGGATATTCTATAATTTTGCCTGTTCATGAATAGAGGCTTTTTCCATAGTATCGCACTGTTTTGCCTGTTGCTGCTCGCCACCGGCTGTAGCAACTTTCAAAAGTTGCTGAAAAGCAACGATGTCAGCAAGAAGTATCAGGCTGCACTGGAGTATTATGAGCAAGAGGAGTACTACCGTGCCTCTCAGCTGCTGGACCAGGTAACCGACCTGATGGCGGGTACCGAGGAGGCGGAGAAAGCTCAGTTCTACCGTGCCAAGTCGCACTACATGCAAGGCAACTACATCCTCAGCGATGCCTATTTCCGAAGCTTCTTTACCACCTATCCGCGCAGCCCGCTAGCCGAGGAGGCCATGTTTATGCAGGCGCAGTCGCTGTACCAGCAGTCGCCCAGCTACGAGGAGGACCAGACACCAACCGTGACGGCCATTGAGGCGTATGAGGAGTTTCTGGTGCGCTACCCGAACAGCGAGTTTGCCCCGCAGGTAAACAAGACCATCGAGGAGCTCTACCTGAAGCTGGATAAGAAGGACTTTAATCAGGCGCGCCTGTACTACCAGCTGCGTTACTGGCGCTCGGCGGCCGTGGCCCTTAACAACTTCCTGCAGGAGCACGCTTCGTCTCCGTACGCGGAGGAGGCTTCTTTCCTGAGGCTGGATGCGCAGTACCGCTTCGCTTTGGAGAGTGTGCCGGATAAGCAGGAGGAGCGCTTCGACCAAGCCGTCGATTATTTCCAGGCCTTTGTGGACATGTACCCGGACAGCAAGTATAAGCGCGAAGCAGAGCGCGTGTACGAGGCGGTACAGAGCTCCCTGGCATCCCTTAGAAAATCAAATCAACAGAATTCATAAAGCATACTATATATGGCATCAGTTCCATCATCAATCGTTACCCGCAACATGGCCGACTTTGCAGCGCAAACCGGCAATATGTACATGTCTGTGGCTGTGATCTCTAAAAGAGCAAACCAGGTAGCTGTAAAGCTGAAGGAAGAGCTAAACTCTAAACTGGCTGAGTTTGCCACTACGGTAGATAACCTGGAGGAGGTATTCGAGAACCGCGAGCAGATCGAAATCTCCAAGTACTACGAGCGCCTGCCAAAGCCTACCAACCTCGCTATTGAGGAGTTTCTGGAAGGAAAGGTGTACGTAAGAAAACCAGACGAAGTAACCGAGGAGGACATCAACCTGTAGTACAGGCGGATGCTGAAAGGTAAAAGAATCATATTGGGAGTTTGCGGAAGTATAGCAGCCTACAAAGCGGCGCTGCTGGTTCGGCAACTCGTAAAGGCGGAGGCAGAAGTTCAGGTCATTTTGACTGCTTCTGCCTCTGAGTTTATAACCCCTCTTACACTGGCCACGCTCTCTAAACGGCCCGTGCTCAGCCAGTTTGTGAAAGACGAGACCGGCGTTTGGAACAACCACGTGGACCTCGGGCTCTGGGCCGATGCCCTGGTTGTGGCCCCGGCAAGCGCCAACACCGTGGCCAAAATGGCGAACGGCTTCTGCGATAACCTACTTAGCGCCACTTACCTGTCGGCGCGCTGTCCCGTGTTCTTTGCCCCGGCCATGGACCTGGACATGTACCAGCACCCGGCGGTGCAGAATAACTTCCGGAAGCTGCAGGGCTACGGCAACCACATTATAGAGGCGGGCTACGGCGAGTTGGCCAGCGGCCTGGTAGGGCAGGGGCGCCTGGCAGAGCCGGAGGAGATTGTGCAAGTGCTTCAGAAATTTTTTTCAGGTGACGGAAAAATCGTTTAAAGGCAAAACGGTGCTGCTTACGGCAGGGCCGACACACGAACCCATCGATCCGGTGCGCTTCATCGGGAACCACTCTACGGGTAAAATGGGTTACGCATTGGCAGAGTGTTTCGCACAGCGGGGCGCGAAGGTGCAGTTAGTCTCCGGGCCAACGAACCTGCGCACACACCACGCCAATATTGAGGTGGTGGCTGTAACCACGGCCGATGAGATGTACAGGGCGGTGCTAAAGTACGCCGAGGCCGCGGATGTATGGGTGTTTGCCGCCGCCGTAGCCGACTACAGGCCAAAGACAATGGCCGATAAAAAAATAAAAAAAGACGGAGACGAGCTCACGATTGAGCTGGTAAAGAACGTTGACATTGCATCGGCGCTGGGCAAGCAGAAGAAGGAGTGGCAGTTTTCGGTGGGCTTTGCCCTGGAAACGCACAACGAGAGCGCCAACGCCCGCGAAAAGCTCCGCAAGAAGAACCTGAACATGATTGTGCTTAACTCCCTGAACGACCCCGGGGCAGGTTTTGCGCATGACACCAATCAGGTGACCATTATAGAAGAAAACGCTACGCACAGCTTTGAGCTGAAGCCGAAGAGTGAGTTGGCGCAGGATATAGTAAACTTAATCTGGGAACGGTTACATGGCTAAGAAAGTACTTGTTTTGCTGATGCTGGTTTTTACCGCCTGGTCCGCCAGGGCGCAGGAGCTGCAGTGTGATGTGGTGGTAAACAGTGAGCAAGTACAGTACACCGACCGGCAGTTATTCACCGATATGCAAACGCGCATTTTCGAGTTTATGAACAACCGCCGCTGGACCAACCAGCAGTACCGCCCCGATGAGCGCATTAAATGCCGCCTGCTCATCAACCTGACGGAGATGCCTGAGATCGGCTCCTTTAAGGCCAATGTGCAGGTGCTGTCGGTGAGGCCGGCATACGGCACGGGCTACGAGTCCACGCTCTTCTCCTTTATAGATAAAGACTGGACCTTCCGCTTTAACGATGCCCAGCCGCTGGAGTATGCCGAGAACAGCTACACCTCCAACCTGTCCTCTATGCTGGCCTTCTATGCCTACATGATTATCGGGATGGACAACGACAGCTTTGGCCGCCTGGGGGGCGCCCCGGCCTTCGACCAGGCGCGCTCTATACTTAACGTGGCCTCTTCGCAGGGTGCCGGCTACCCGGGCTGGAAAGCCTTCGATAGTAACCGTAACCGCTACTGGCTGATTGACAACGTGCAGGACCCGCAGTTTCTGCCGTTCCGGGAGGGCATGTACACCATGCACCGCCAGGGGCTGGACCAGATGGCTGAGCAGCCGGAAGACGCGCGCCAAAACGTGCTGGGCGTGCTGGAGAACATGCAGCGCCTGCAGCAGCAGAAACCGAACGCAGCCATACTTCGGGCCTTTTTCGATGCTAAAGCCGATGAGCTGGTAAACATGTTCAAGGCAGCGGCCCCGGCGCAGAAGCAACAGGCCTACACCATCTTATCTCAGGTAGACCCTACCAACAACAGCAAGTACGAGATTTTGCTAAAACGCTAAAATTTTTAGAATTTCATGAAAAGGGTGTAACTTCACGGTGGCAGAAGGAGCTGCTGTGTTTATACGTACACCTATGGGCAAACGCCAAGTCCGCATTTTCAGAAAAGACCTACAGGGCCGCGCAATGGAGCTGCTGCAGCGGCCAAGCGTGCAGGTAATTACGCGCAGCAAAATCGTGTTGCACGGCGTGCTGAAAGAGTTGAGCCCGGAAATTCTGCAGCTGCAGGACCCGCGCCTTCACCTGCATACGCTGCCGCTGGAGCAGATCGAAGAGGTGATCTACGACATAGAGGCCCCGTATTAGCGCCTACTGGTGCAGCCGCCGGCCAACCTTACCCCAGAATTACCTGTAAATCCCATACGTCAAAAAAAGAACAGAATTACCGAACTTTAGCGTAGGCCAAAAGTCTTCTTATGTCTATAGTCTTGTGTCATAGTATATGCTGACAGATCTTAAAATAAAAAATTACGCCCTGATCGAGAAACTGGAGATGAACCCTTCGCCGGTGCTCAACATCATCACGGGTGAGACCGGTGCCGGTAAGTCCATCATGCTGGGGGCCATTGGCCTCTTGCTGGGTAACCGTGCCGATACAAAGCTGCTGTTCAGGCAGGATGAGAAGTGTGTGATTGAGGGTGTGTTTGACATATCCAGCTATAACCTGCAGGAAATCTTTGCCGCCGAGGACCTGGACTTCGATAACCAGTGTATCCTGCGCCGCGAGATCAGCCCGAGCGGCAAGAGCCGTGCCTTCGTGAACGACACGCCCGTAACGCTGGACGTGATCCGCAAGATCGGTGAGAACCTGATGGATATCCACTCGCAGCACGATACGCTGCAGCTGGGCGATACGAGCTATCAGCTCAACATCCTGGACATCTATGCCGGCAACACGGCGGCCATGGGTAACACCACGTTCGATATCTATGCCGGAAACCTGTCGTACCTGCGCAAGTACAACGAGAGCTACCGCCAGTACAAGAAGCTTGAAAGCGACTATAAAAAGCTGACCGACCAGCTGGCGCAGGCCCAGAAGGAGCACGACTACCATGCTTTCCTGCTGAACGAACTAGCCGAGGCCAACCTGCAGGAGACGGAGCAGGAGGAGCTGGAGGAGGAGCTGAAGCAACTGGAGAACGCCGAGGATATCAAGCTCAAGCTGACCCAGTCGGTGCAAAGCCTGACGGAGTCGGAGTTCAACATCACCTCGGCGCTAAAAGACACGGTGCACCTGATTGGCCAGCTGGCGCAGTTCGGAAGCAAGTTTGAGGAACTGCGTACCCGCACCGAAAGCTGCATGATTGAGCTCAACGATATAGCCGGTGAGTTGGAGGATGCCGAGCGAAACACCGAGGCTGACCCTGAAAGAACGTTGGAGGTACAGGAGCGACTGAACCTGATCTATACGTTGCAGCGCAAGCACCAGGTGCAGTCTAATGCGGAACTGCTGGAAATACAGCGAGAGCTGGAGGAGAAGGTCGGAAGCGTGCTGAACCTGGACACGGCTATTGCCAATACAGAAAAGGCCATGGCCAAGGCTGAGAAAGACGTGAAGGAGAAAGCGGCCGTACTTTCTGAGCGCCGCAGAGCCTCTTTCGAGACCTTTGAGCAGGAGCTTTACGCCTTGGTTGCCGACTTGGGCATGCCGAACGCCCGCATCGTTATCCAGCACAACGAGGTAGCGCCTACCGCCACCGGTACAGACGATATCAACATCCTGTTCAGCGCCAACAAGGGCGCCCAGCCGCAAACATTGATAAAGGCGGCCTCGGGTGGCGAATTCTCGCGCCTGATGCTAAGTATAAAGTACATGCTGGCCGACAAAACCTCGCTGCCAACCATCGTTTTCGATGAGATCGACACCGGTATTTCGGGTGAGGTGGCCGTGAAGGTGGGCAAAATGATGCAGCAGATGGCGCAGAAGCACCAGATTATCGCCATCTCGCACCTGCCGCAGATCGCTGCCCAGGGCAACGCGCATTACTTCGTGTATAAAGAGGACACTGCCGAGCGCACAATCAGCCGCGTGAAGAAGCTGAACGAGGAGGAGCGCGTAAACGAGATTGCACACATGATTGCCGGTGCTAATCCTAGCGCAAACGCCTATCAAAGTGCAAAAGAGTTGCTTTCCTTGTAAGTAGGAATTGCTATATTGCTGCTTCGTTTCCGGGGGTGCCGGAATCGATGTTTATGCAACGAACAATCAAATTATAGAGAGATGGCTTATAATCTGCTAAAAGGAAAGAAAGGAATTATTTTCGGTGCTCTGGACGAAAAATCAATCGCCTGGAAAGTTGCCCTGCGTGCCAAGGAAGAGGGAGCGGAGTTTGTGTTGACAAACGCTCCAATCGCCATGCGTATGGGTGAGATCAACAAGTTGGCAGAGCAGTGCAATGCGGAGATTATTCCTGCTGATGCGACGTCGGTAGAGGACCTGGAGAACCTTTTCACAAAGGCGCAGGAAATACTTGGCGGAAAGATCGACTTTGTGCTGCACTCTATCGGCTCAAGCCCGAACATCCGCAAAGGCAAAGCCTACGGCGACCTGAACTACGATTGGTTCCAGAAAACGCTGGACATCTCGGCTTTGTCTTTCCACAAGGTGATGCAGGTAGCGGAGAAGCAGGATGCCATGAACGAGTGGGGCTCTATCGTAGCGCTATCCTACATTGCGGCGCAGCGCGTGTTCCCGGATTATACGGACATGTCGCATGCGAAGGCTGTGCTGGAGTCTATTGCCCGTAACTACGGTTACCGCTTCGGTAAGCTGAAGAATGTGCGCGTAAACACCATCTCACAATCTCCTACTAAAACAACAGCCGGTACAGGTGTGGGCGGCTTCGATGCCTTCTATGACTATGCCGATAAAATGTCGCCGCTGGGCAACGCTTCAGCGGAGGCCTGTGCAGATTATACCATCACGCTGTTCTCAGACCTTACCCGCATGGTTACGATGCAGAACCTGATGCACGATGGAGGATTCTCTTTCATGGGTATTTCAGAGGATATCGTGGACATGATTTCTAAGTAAGCTTAAATGGAGCCTCTCTTGCAGGGGCTTATACCCTAAAAACAGCGCGGCCTCTGCTATAGTAGCAGAGGCCGCGCTGTTTTTAGGAATCAGTGTCTTTTTTCAGCCGCCGAGTCTATTCCTCTTCCCGGTTCACGGAGTTGATGTCAAAGGCCGGAATGCAGATAGACCAGTATTCTGTCTCTTCGTCGAACGGGTTAGCGTACCGGATGCGGGCACCCGCTTTGATAAGTATGGACTCTCCGGCGCCTACCTCCACGGTCTCCCCGTCTATCTCAATCTGCTTCTTGCCCCGCGTTACGATGGTGATCTCATCGAAAGCCGGGGTTTGGTGCGGTTCGCTCCAGTGCGGAGGGGCCACCATGTGGGCCACGCTGAACTGCCCGGTTTGCGTGGAGGCGTGGCCAAAGTGCTCCTCTATCAGTTTGCCGTCGGTGGTGGGCACACGGAACGGCTTGGTTTGCTTAAAATATTTTTTCTCACTCATAGCATGCGTGTTCTAGTGTCTCTAAGATTGGCTATTCCTGCCCGGCGCAGGCGCCCTGGGTATAGGAGGTAACGCCGGCTTTTTCGGCCATGCAAGGGTTGCTGTAGGTCTGGCCGTCGCAGCCGCAAACGGGTTCGTACTGCATGGTGCAGATTGCATCCGGGTTAACCTTTGCGGGGTCGATGCAGGTGCTCTGCTGCGGCTTGTTTGCGCAGGCGGAAAGGCCTGCCAGGGAAAGCGCTAACGCAGCGCTAAGGATCTTTTTCATAGTATAGAAACAGTTAAATATGTGTGTATACGGCATAAGTAGGTGCAGGTACTAACCTGTAAGAACGCTAGCCGTATGTACTTTGAAGCACAAAATTAGAGAATAAAAACGGAGTTTGTGCCTTTGGCCTGCAATCTCCTACAGTGCGAAACATAAAGCAAAATCAGATAAACCCGAACAACTATGGATAAGATGGATAAGGACAGCGGCAAGATTCTTTTGGCGACACTAGGCGGCATTGGTGCCGGTATTGTGGCCGGGCTGCTGTTAGCGCCAACCAATGGCCGTGAGGCGCGCGAGGAGGTAATGCGCCAACTCAATAAAGCCGGAGACGACGTAAACAACAACGTGAAGCGCTGGACTGCAAACCTGAAGGCGCGCAGAACAGGAGGCACGGCAGGTGCCGAGGACGAGCAACTGGTGATGCACGGCTCCTGGGACGATGTGAAGAGCCAGCTGCGCCGCAACTACGATGACCTGACAGAGGAAGACTTAGAGTACAGCCAAGGAGGTGAAAACGAACTGTATGACCGCCTCCAGCGCAAGCTCGGCAAAACAAAGGACGAGATTGTGCGCATGATCTCTGACCTCAATAAAAAGTAGCCAAGGTTCTGGCTGGGCGCGTCGGCCGCGCCGTTATAGCGGTTCTGTAGCTGCTATAATTGAATTCTGTTGTATAGGTATAACTTAATGCTACAGTTAGCCGTTATTAAAACACATACTGATAAACAGATACAAAGTATAAAATAAACGACTATGAAAGACAATAGCGGAAAGGTACTGCTGGCGATGCTCGCAGGCGCCAGTGCCGGTGTGATAGCAGGCTTGCTGATGGCACCAGATACTGGAGAGGCTACAAGAAGCAGCTTTAAAAAATGGGCCGGTAAAATGAGTAAAGACCTGGAGAAGAACCTGCAGGACGGCCTGGAAGAGATTAAGAAAATGAGCGGCGACACGTTCGGCAAGTCCTCTGAGCAAGGGGGCAACTCTGCCAACGGAGGCAATAACGCCGGCGGTGCTTCACAAAGCAACACCGGCAGCACTGGTGCGGGCTCTTCTAGCACTGGCTCCAGCGCTACAGGCGGCAACGCTTAACAGAGGCAGCCAAGCCAGAAAGATAAACAGGTGACACTCTAACCGAAGCAGGGGCCTTAACGCCACTGCTTGCTGAGGAGGTTTTGTGCACCGGCGGACGCGCCTGCTCTTGAAGAAGAGCAGGCGCTTTTGTGCTTTTGACGCGCTGGTTAACCTAAATTGTTCATTCGCGTTATAAAATATGTGGCCCCGCTTGTTTGTGTGGCTTTTTATCAGAACCAATAACCATAACAGAATTTAACTATGAGAACACATATGGAATGCCGCTCTCTTGGCGAGAACAAATCGAACTACAACACGGTGTCTTCTGTGCGCCAGATAAGACAGCAGGGAACAGACTACAAAAGCAAGAAGAGCAAGAGCAGCGGAGGGGGCCAGGTAATCGCAGGGCTGGCTGTAGGCGCTGCGGCGGGCGTAATCGCCGGTATGCTGCTTGCCCCGGAAAAAGGCGAATCAATGCGCAAGAAAGTGTCGGAGCAGGCGTCTAAGCTGGGCGACCAGGTAAACAAAGGCTACAGCAGCACCAGGGGCAAAGTAAACGACTGGACGAGCAAGATGAAGGGGAGCAAAACGGACGCACATGTGAACCAGGCCCCGAACCTGCAAGGCGAGAAGCAAAAGAGCCCATACACCGACACGAATAAATGGGATGCCCAGGAAGATAGAAACATGACAAATACAGCCAGAAACACGCCCGGCGTATAAAAGGCAACCTACATAAAAAGCAAAAGCGCCTGCTATCAGATAGCAGGCGCTTTTGCTTTTTATGCCCAGGGAGCTTATTTTTTCTCCTCTTCTTTCTTGTCCTGCTTCTCCGGTTTCATCTGCGGGAAGAACAGTACATCCTGGATAGAGTGCGAGTTGGTCATGATCATGCTCAGGCGGTCGATGCCGATACCCAGGCCTGCTGTTGGCGGCATGCCGTACTCCAGGGCGCGCAGGAAGTCCTCATCCAGCACCATGGCCTCTGTGTCACCACGTTTGCCCAGCTCCAGCTGCTCCTCAAAGCGGGCGCGCTGGTCAATCGGGTCGTTTAGCTCAGAGAAGGCATTACAAATCTCTTTGCCGTTGCAGATGGCCTCAAAGCGCTCTACCAGACCTGGCTTGTCGCGGTGCTTCTTGGCCAGCGGGCTCATCTCTACCGGGTAGTCCGTGATGAAAGTTGGCTGGATCAGGTACGGTTCGCAGGTCTCGCCGAAGATCTCGTCGATCAGCTTGCCTTTGGCCATGGTCGGGTCTACATGAATGCCCAGCTTCTCTGCCGTTTGGCGAAGCTCCGGCTCTTCCATCTCAGAGATGTCGATCTTGGTGAAGTGCTTAATGGCCTCAAACATGGTGAAACGCTTCCAGGGGCGCTGGAAGTTGATCACGTTATCACCCACTTTCACTTCTGTAGTACCGTGCAGGTCAATGGCTACTTTCTCCACCATTTCCTCTACCAGGTCCATCATCCAGTTATAGTCTTTGTAGGCTACATACAGCTCCACCTGCGTAAACTCCGGGTTATGGAAGCGGCTCATGCCTTCGTTACGGAAATCTTTGGCAAATTCGAACACCCCGTCGAAGCCACCTACGATTAGGCGCTTCAGGTACAGCTCATTGGCAATACGCAGGTACAGCGTCATGTCCAGCGTGTTGTGGTGCGTTTTGAACGGGCGCGCTGCCGCACCGCCATACAGCGGCTGCAGGATCGGCGTCTCTACTTCGAGGTAGCCTTTGCCGCCCAGGAACTGGCGCATAGAGTTTACCAGCTGCGTACGCTTACGGAATGTTTCGCGCACGTGCGGGTTCACCACCAGGTCTACGTAGCGCTGACGGTAGCGCAGCTCAGGGTCGCTGAACGCGTCGTACACATGCTCCACACCGTTCTCGTCTACCTCGCGCTTCACGATTGGCAGCGGGCGCAGCGATTTCGTCAGCACTTTCAGCTCTGTTACGTGCACTGAGATCTCTCCCACCTGCGTTACGAATGCATAGCCCTTGATACCGATGAAGTCACCGATATCCAGCATCTTCTTGAATACGGTGTTATACAGGTCCTTGTTCTCGCCCGGAGCAATGTCATCGCGTGACACGTAGATCTGGATGCGGCCTGTGCTGTCCATCAGCTCCGCAAAAGATGCCTTGCCCATAATGCGGCGGCTCATCAGGCGGCCTGCCAGGCTTACTTCCTGGTAGTTGTTCTTCTCCTTATCGAAGTTCTCCTTTATCTCTTTGGCCGTGGCCGTAACATCAAAAGTTTCAGATGGATATGGGTTGATGCCCATTTTCTCCAGCTCTTCGCGCTCATGGCGTCTGCGCAGTTCCTGTTCGCTTAGTTGCATGCGATTTATGTACTAAATGGTTGCTTCTTATCAAACTGCAAAATTGCTAAATATTCGGCAGCTTTTAAAGGCAATCACCGATTTGTTGGGCAGTTAAATTGCCGGGGCTCGTTTTGGGAGAGAAGAAGGGGAGAGGTGCCGCCGGTTTGGCACAACGGCAGCCTAAACTAATGGTGAAGTGCTGTAAGTGTATTTTTACGCCAGGCCCAAGCATAAAAAAGCTCCTGCAAGCAAACGCCTGCAGGAGCCCGAAAACAGGAAAGTGAATTTAGGCGGCCTGGTCGAGCTCGTAGTCTTCGTTGCCGAGCAGCGGTATAATCTGCTTTTGCAGCCTTACCTCTGCAAAAGAGCCACGCAGGTGCTTGGGAAGCTCCCGCACAAATTTGCTGTAGTTGCCGAGCCCCATGGCCTGTGCCACATAGCACTCGTGGATGCCATTCAGGTAACTGACAATTTCAAGAAGCGACTCATGAAACAGCTTAAAGTCGATAGCGGCCTGTACAAAGCGCTCAACCTCGCGGTGCGAAGACGAAATGCGCAGCCGCGACAGCAAGTCAAACAGGGTGGTATAGCCCATGCGCCAGGTTAGCTGCTGCCAGTGCTGCGGTCCGAACTTTTGCAGTACCTCGCCGCTTCTGCTGCTGCGGATGGCCGTGGAGGGGTTTGCCTGTACCTGCTGCCGCACTGCCTTTGCCTTCTGGCGGCGCGTGGTGCGCAGAAACTGCCCTATCTGTGCCTGCGCCTCCAGCTCTTTGCCCGCAATTTGCAGGGCCGGCTTGTAATGCGCCAGGGGCAGGCGGCGCACATTAAAGTCATCGTAGTGCCCGGCGGCATAAAAGCCGATGGCCCGCGGGTACATGTTCTTCACAACCAGGCGCCCTGCTTCGCGCAGCACCCAGGCCTCGTTGTTCGTCTTCACGCCCCGCGTGTGCAGGAAGGCCTGCAGACCGGCGAACACGGCATAGTACGCCTGCGGAAAGGTCCAGTGCAGGGCATTGCGCATGTAGGCCTCGTCGCCCAGCTCTGCGGTAGAGCGCAAGGCATATTCCGTGCTCCAGCTGTTCAGCAGCAGCCGTTTTATATCCTCCAGGTCCTGCTCGCTTAGCTCGGGCTTTTCCTCCTGCAGGAGCGTGAGCTGCTCCAGGCCATTGTCACTGCTATGCTGTATATGGTAATTTATCGCGAAAAAGTAATTCAGGAATACTTGGGCAGGTATGGATTTCTGCCATACTTTTTCCTGGTTCTGCTCCTCCTCCGGGAACATCGAAACCACCTTGTCTTCTTCTTTCTCTCTCATACATTATCAACAAATGTGAGGCGGCATCAGTTGCAAAAATGGGCTTTTTTGTGAGGTTTTTATCTGTTTTAATAGTTTGATAATCAATGTTTTGTGATGTGATTTAAAAAGCCGGTTGCAGTTTGTGAGTTACTGCAAAATCCTGACGGAAACCCACGGAAGCTTACCGGTTTAAGGGCTGCAAAATGCAGTATGTTAATTGAACTATACAAAGGAATCTGGCAGGATTTGTTTGTATAAATTGCACCTAATAGCTTCTTTATATATTGTTAACATATAATATTGTAAACCTTTGTAGCTTTGTATGATATGTTCAGGAGCCTTTATACTTGGAGTCGTTTACCATTAGCTGTAGCAGAGGCCCCTGTGCGTATCAACCAACCCTATCAAAATCAATTCAACCCAAAACAATTATGATTAAACATTTACAAAAGCTTGGAGCTGTTGTAGTAGCTGGCTGTGCCCTGTTGGGTAGCGGCGATGCGCTGGGGCAGACGTTCTATGACCCTTTTAACGGTTCCGGTGAAATTGGAGGTGTAAGCAGCTCCAACGGCTGGACGCTTCACAGCGGGAACGGAGTCATTGCTTTGAGCGAAGGCAGCCTTTTTTATCCAGGTTTGCAGCCTTCGGTAGGCAATAAAGTATATCTGTCCGGTTCTGCAGCCTCACAGGATGCCAACGCTGCGCTGAGCCTGCCAACTGGTACAGAAGTAGCTTACTTCTCAGCATTGATCAATGTGGAGGACAACACAAAGCTCAGTAGCTCTTTTGACTACTTTATGCACTTTGCTGCTACTTCCGGAGCAACTGGTGTCAGCAGTTTGTTCGGGCGCCTTCATATCAAACAGGTTGACTCCGGCACAAGCTTTAGGTTAGGAATACAGAACACTTCGGGTACAGGAAGTAACCAAACCGAGTATGAGCAGGACCTGAGCTTCGGTACTACTTACCTTGTGGTTGTAAAGTATGACATGAATAGTGGCGAAAATGATATCGCTACTCTATGGGTTAACCCTGCCAACTTAGGGGGCGATGAGCCATCAGGTGGAGTGACTAACAGCAGCAGCGCCTCAGCTCCTAACGCCTTTGGTGCCATAGCATTTAGAAATGGCTCTGCTACTCCGAATGTACTTATAGATGAGGTTCGCGTCGGAACAACATGGGCTGCTGTAACGCCAGCTTCCGATACACCTCCCCCAGCCGATGAAACAGCCCCTGCGTTAGTGAGCGTGTCTCCGGAGACGGGATCAACCAACGTGCTCGTAAACGCGCCGCTTGTCATCACCTTTGATGAAAACATAGCTGCCGCCGTTGAAGGAAAGCTGATCACCGTTGAGGTGGAGAGCCAAGGAAACAACTATACCATAGACGCTACGGATGCCACGAAAGTAACAATCAACGGCAGGAAGGTTACAGTTGATGCAGGCTTAGAGCCAGGTCAGTTTTACAGAGTAACAGTGGACCAAGGTGCCTTTACAGATATCGCCGGAAACGGAATCGACCAAATCTTTGGCAATAGCTGGAGCTTCGCTACGCAGGAGCCAAGTGCACCGTCAACAAACCCACTGGTAGAGAACTTTAATGACTGCCCGGATGGCAGCGTTATACTCTCCGGTGGCTGGACACAGTACAGCGTAACCGGAGGTGAAGCCTGGGCCTGCTCCGAGTTTGGTAAAAATGATGAAAACGGCAACGGTACCTTCGGCGTGCGGATGAACGGCTTTAACGGCGGTGCACAGCTAAACGAAGACTGGCTAATTTCCCCGGCACTTAACCTGGCAGAACTGAACATCCCGCTGCTGTTTATGGAGTACCACACAAAGTATAACGGTGCGGGCTTGCAGGTAAGAGTATCAACCGACTATTCGGGCACTGGCTCACCTGCGGATGCTACATGGGCAGACCTGCTGACGCTGGAAGCCGACAACACTGACGCCTGGAAGCAACTGGAAAACATCAACCTGAGCGCTTACAAGTCAGCCAACACACACGTTGCTTTTATCTATACTTCTACTGCTACTGCTGCATCGCGCTGGACGCTGGATAACTTCAGAATAGAAAACGTTTCCAACTTCCTGACAGCAGATAACCTGAATGTTAATTTTGGTACGGTAACCGAGGGCAACACATCAGAGGCGGAGACTTTCACTTTCAGTGCGCAGGGCTATGAAGACAACGTGGTGCTGACTGTGCCTGCAGGCTTTGAGCTGTCCAAAGACAACGCTGCTTTCGGGCAGTCGCTGACCTACACACCTGCTGAGGCGGCCAACGAGAACACCGTGTATGTGCGCTTTAAACCTACCGCCTCCGACAACTTCTCAGGAGCGATCACCTTTACAAGCGGCACAGCGTTAAGCGAAGAGCGAGGCGTACTGCAGGGCTCTTCCGTTGTGTACAACAACACCCTGGATGTGGTGACATGGAACCTGGAGTGGTTTGGATCTCCAAGCAACGGCCCATCTGACGATCAGTTGCAGTACGACAATGCCAAGAAAGTAATCGAGAGCCTGGACCCTGAGATTATTGCCCTGCAGGAGCTGGTTGACCTGGAGAAAGTAAAGCAGCTGGCACAGGAGCTCGGGTACAACTACGAGGACATGAACTCAGGTGGGGCTCAGCAGCCCGGCTTCCTCTACAAACCGGAGATGATAAAGGTTAAGAGAGAGAAACTGCTGCTGTCTAAGCTCTATGCAGACATCAAGGCAGGCACCGTGACGTTACCTGATTACCCTGCCAACAGCTCGTCCTTCTGGGCAAGCGGCCGTTTGCCGTACATGGTGGAGTTTGAGGTGAGCATTGGAGGCGTGAAGCAGTCTATCAACGTGATCAACATCCATGCGAAAGCGAACAGCGGCGACGATATTACGCAGTACAACAGACGCAAGTATGATGTACAGGTGCTGAAGGACTCGCTGGATGCGCAGTACGCCGATGCAAACCTGATTATCCTGGGCGACTACAACGATGACGTGGATGAGTCGGTGGTGCCAGGCGCGCCAGGCTCGTCCTACAAAATGTTTGTAGACGATGAGAACTACAAAGCGCTTACCTATGACCTGAGCGTAGCCGGTGGCTTTACGTATGCTTCCAGCTCATTCCAGAGCTTCCTGGACCACATCATCATTTCAGATGAGTTGGCCGATGAGTATATTGCCAACTCTATCTCTATCAGAAACGAAGTCCTGACCAGCATCCCTAACTTTAGAAGCACTACCTCCGATCACGTACCGGTTATGGCGCGCTTCAACATCTCGGGAACGCCGGTGGTTTCCTTCACAGAGGCCGCGGTTACGAAGGTAGAGGACGCTGTTAAGTTTAACGTGAACCTGACGCTTTCAGCCGCACAGGCTACTGCGCAAACGGTAGTGATAAAGGTACAGGAGGGCGCTAATGCCACTGCTGAGGACTACACCACGGCACCAGCCGCAAGCGAAGGCGCCATCACGCTCACAATACCAGCTGGCGTTACCTCTGCTGCCTTTGAGGTGCAGCTTGTGGATGACACGCAGAAAGAGGAGCAGGAGCAGGTGCAGTTCTACATCTACAACGCAGGCGCTGAGGTGGCTGTAGGAGAGCAGCGTACCTTTACCCTAACAATAGAGGATAACGACGCTACCCCGACTGGTATAGCAGACGCTACAAAAGGCCAGTTCCGCGTGTACCCGAACCCGGTGCAGGATTATGTAAGGCTATCGCTGCCGGAGCGTGTGGCAACGCTGCAGAACGTAAACCTGGTTGTGTACAGCCTGGAAGGGCGTATGCTGTTCTCTGCCAACGGATCGTTGCAGGGGGTGCAGCAAGTGCTGAACAGCCAGGTGGCCAGCTTACAGCAAGGCCTGTATGTGCTGAAGGTAAACGCCGGTAAAGAGGTGTTCGTAAGCAGAATGCTGAAGAAATAACCGGTTTTAGTTTACACCAAACCGAAAGGGGGCCTGCCGCTGCTGCGGCAGGCCCCCTTTGTTTTTTACCTGTGCCTAAAGTATAACCTCGTGGGGCTGCAGGCGGTAAACCAAGTATAAAACTTATACCAGACATGAACATTGCAGACAGACCTGACATAGCCAATAACACACATGCCGCCGTGCTGATCGGAGCCGGCCTTACCAGCTACTTCCTGAACGAGAACCGACCGAAGACCGCGCTTATACCGCCTGCGGCGGGAGGCGCCTTACTGCTCCTGAGCCCGGGCGTTAAATCCGGCGATAAAGCAGTGGCGCATGCGGCAGTAGGCGTTACGGCCTTGTTGGGTGTTATGACGGGAGTGCTCTTCTCCAAAGCGATTGCCCCATCCGAAGCAGCTAAGCAAAAGTTTAAGCCCGAAGTACGGCAGCGCAGGGCTGGCGTATTCGGGCTTATGACCTTAACAAGTGCCGCCGCGGTGGGCGTGTATGTGGCCGGTTTTATCCGGAAAAGGAAACAGCAGGAAGTATAAGCAAACCGAGCGGCCTAGAAGCCTGCTGCGGCATCGTCGCCACGCGGGTCGGCGCCGGCTTCTAGGCTGCCATTCGGTAGCACCAGAATCGCATCTACCCGGCCAAAAGTGCCACGCTCGTGTAATTTATAGCCTTTGCTTTCCAGTTCTGAACGTACCCCGGCTGGTATCGCGGCTGGCTCATGCTGTATTTCATCCGGGAGCCACTGGTGGTGGAAGCGCGGCGCCGCCACCGCTTGCTGCATCGTCATGTCGTGCTCCAGCACGTTTAAGATGGTCTGGAACACTGAGGTGATAATGGTGGAGCCGCCCGGTGTGCCAACTACCATGTATAGCTTGCCGTCTTTCTCCAGAATAGTTGGGGTCATGGAGCTGAGCATGCGCTTGTCGGGCTGTATGGCGTTGGCCTTGCCTCCCACCAGCCCAAACATGTTGGGTACGCCCGGTTTGGCGCTAAAGTCGTCCATTTCGTTGTTTAGCAGGAAACCGGCACCCTCCACCACTACTTTGGAGCCGTAGCCACCGTTTAGCGTGGTGGTAATGGAAACGGCGTTGCCGGCAGGGTCCACAATACTGAAGTGAGTGGTTTGGTCGGACTCATACACTGGCAGCGCGCCCGCTTTGATGGCTGAGGATGGCGTGGCCTGCGCAAAGCTCATGCTGCTCATGCGCTCCTCCAGGTAGGCTTTGTCGAGCAACTCCTGTACCGGTACTTTTACAAAATCAGGATCACCGAGGTAGGTGGCACGGTCGGCATACACGCGGCGCTCAGCCTCCGTCATGGCCTGCACGGCTTTGGTGCTCTGCCAGCCGTACTCCTGCAGGTTGTAGGGAGCCACCATCTGCAGCAGCTGAAGCAGCGCCACACCGCCACTCGAGGGCGGTGCCATGGAGATGACCTTGTAGCCTTTGTAGGTGCCGGTCACCGGCTGACGCCAAACCGAGGAGTAGTTTTCCAGGTCGCGGTGTGAAATAATGCCTCCGCCGCGCTTCATTTCCTCTACCAGCAGGTCGGCCGTTTCACCGGCATAGAAACCTGCGCGGCCCTTGTCGCGGATGCGCTCCAATGTGCGGGCAAGGTCCGGGTGGCGCAGTGTGTCACCCGCCTGCCAAGTGTTGTCGCGCACGAGGTACGGTACGTGCTTGTTGTTTTCAAGGAAGGCCTCTTTGGCGTCGTTCAGCCCATCAGCCTCCTTCTGTGTCAGCACCACGCCATTCCTGGCCAGGTCAATGGCCGGCTGCACCAGGTCTTCCCAGGGTAAAGACCCCAGCTTTTCGTGCACCTTCACCATGCCGTCCACAGCGCCAGGCACGCCCACAGCCAGGTGGCTGTCGGTGCTTAGGCCATCTATTACGTTGCCTGCGCTATCCTGGTACATGGTTTCTACCGCCGCCCCGGGCGCCGTCTCTCTGTAATCGAGGGCACCGGTCTGGCCAGTTGCGCTGCGGTACACCATAAAGCCACCGCCCCCAATGTTGCCCGCCACCGGAAAGGCTACAGCCAGTGCAAACTGCGTTGCCACCGCCGCATCGTAGGCGTTCCCGCCCTTCTGCATAATTTCCATGCCGATGCGTGAGGCCTCAGGGTGAGCCGAGACAACCATGGCTTTCTGTGCCGTAAAACCGCGTTCGCTACGTTGGGTCTCCTTTTGGGAGCTGGTGGTGCAGCTGCTGAGGAGAGAGGGGAGCAGCGTAATGAACAGCAGCCATGCCTGTAGGTTGGCTTTTCGGGGTAAGTGTAAGCGCATGTGTATCTGTTTTTTGAGGTTTGAGAGGGTAATATAAAAAAACGCCAGCTATTTTGGTAGCTGGCGTTTCTGTAGGTAAGTGTGGGGTTCCTGCTTACTTCAGGTCGTTCTGGATAATGGCTACTGCCTCTTCCACATACACGTCCTGTTTCAGGTCCTTAATAAACTCTTTGTTGCGGGCAACTTTGGCCGTGTCGCCGCCCAGGGCTTGCAGGTCCTGCTGCAGGCGATGCACGTTAAGCACCGGTACTTCTTTCTGAGCCTCCTCCAGGCGCTTAGCTTCGGCCTCTGCCTTTTGCTGCTCAGCCTTATACTTGTCGAGCTGCAGTGAGCGGGTCGTATTGTCCGACTGCTTCTTCAGGCGCTCCGCCGCTTGCTGGATCAGCTCAAAGCTGTTGTTGTGGGCAATGCGCTGCTGGCTGTGCGACTTAACCTGTGCCAGGTTTATTTTATTCCATGGCTTATACTTGGCCGGGGAGATCTCATCAAACGGAAGCGGGAAATCCTGCTCCTTCTCTCCAAACTCCAGGTAAGCATAGGCATCCGGAAGAACCACGTCTGGCGTTACGCCGCGCAACTGTGTGGTGCCGCCGTTAATACGGTAGAACTTTTGTGTGGTCAGCTTCAGGGCACCAAACGGTTTGTAGGCGTTAAACTGCGCTGGCAGGGCCTCGTCCAGCTCAAAGAACTGCTGCACGGTACCTTTGCCAAACGTAGGGCTACCTACAATCACGGCGCGCTTATAGTCCTGCATGGCGGCAGCCAGAATCTCTGAGGCTGAGGCACTGTTGGAGTTAACCAGGATCACGAGCGGACCGCCGTACTGCACCTGCGTGTCGCGGTCGTCAAGCACTACGGCTTTGCCGGAGGCTGTTTTTACCTGCACGATCGGGCCCTGCTCAATGAACAGACCGGCCATTTCCACGGCATCAGCCAAAGAGCCGCCACCGTTGTTGCGGAGGTCCAGGATCAGGCCTTCCATACCGGCCTTTTTCAGCTTCTCCACTTCCTTCTTCACATCGGCTCCGCTGAAGCGTCCGTTCTTGTTCTCGAAGTCGGCGTAGAAGCCGGGCAGCTTAATGTAACCGATTTTCTCTTTGTCTTCGATCAGGGCAGACTGTGCGTACGTTTCTTCAAACACGATCACATCGCGCACGATCGGGATGATCTTGATAGAGCCGTCCGGCTTTTTCACCGTCAGGCGCACCTCTGTGCCTTTTTTACCACGGATGTACTGGATGGCGTCGTCCAGGCGCATGCCTTCTACCAGAATAGGGTCTTCGGCACCCTGGCCAACCTTCTGGATGGCATCACCGGGCTTCAGGTCACCCTGCAAGTAGGAGGGGCTACCCGGAACAATCTCCAGTACCTTTATCTGCCCGTCTTTCTCCTGCAGCGAGGCTCCGATGCCTTCCAAGCGGCCTGTGAAGTTGATATCGAAATCAGCTTTGGCCTTTGGCGGGAAGTAACCGGTATGCGGGTCATATACGTTGGTGATGGCGTTGATGTAGGTAGAGCGGTGGTCTTCGCGGTTGATCTTGGCAAGGCGCTTGTACAGGTCGCTGTAGGTCTTCATCACCTTCTCACGCGCCTCTTTCTCCATCTGCTCAAACGACTTCTGCTCTACTTTCTCGCCTTTCTCTATTTTCTTCTGCTGCTCCTCCTGCATGTCTACCAGGCGCACCAGCGTCTGGTACTTCAGTTGCTTGCGCCATGCCTCTTTCAGCTCAGCAGGGTTTTTTGCGTAGGTCAGCTTCTCGCCGTCCAGCTCAATCTCCTCGTTGTCGGAGAAGTTGAAAGGCTTGCTCAGGATGTCCTTGTAGTAGGCTTCCGAGTCTTTTACGCGCTGCTCGTAGATATCGGCAGACATATCAAAAAACTGGAAGGAGCCTTGGCGCAGCTCGTCGTCGATGGCAGTTTCGTACTGGCGCATTTTCTCTACGTCTGTCGCCAGCAGGAACTTCTTGTTGTAGTCCAGGCGCTCCAGGTAAAGCTTAAATACTTTCTTCGAAAAGCTGTCGTCTACTTTCTCTGGTTGGTAGTGGCCGGTACTAAGGCCCTGCATCAAGGCTTTGATCAGGATCTCGTTCTTCCCCTCCGGCGTGTTGTCGCGCTTATAGAGAATAAAAGAGCCTGTCACTAGGATGACAGCCAATACCGACAGTATGATTTTAAAACGGGTTGTCAATGATAGCATCTATTTATGTAGGTTGAACTATAGGTTATATCGCAAAAGTGGTGCCGCTTATAGCCACGGGGCAATGAATCGTAATGTATAAGAAAAAAAAGTCATATCATAGCCACGCCGGGCACCAAGCTGCAGCACAATGCCTTAAAGTATAGCATACGGGACAAAGCCTGCGATATTATAACTTATGGGCCTTTTTTTTCGTTTCCGATACTATAAGTTACTATAAACTAAAATACGAAAGCTATGAATAACAGTGAAAAAGCAGTAGATGTTTTACAGGAGCTGAACCAGTTCGTAAACGATAGAATAGAAGGATACAAGCATGCCGCCAGCGTAACCAAAGACCCGGCGCACGCCTCCTACTACAAAGACTTGATCAACCAGAGCCAGAACTTCTCGAACGAGATCAACAGCTCTATCAGCAGCATGGGCGGAAGCACCCAGAACAGCACCACGGCGAAGGGTAAGATCTTCCGCGGTTGGATGGACGTGAAATCATCCATCACAGGCAGCGACGAAGAGGCTGTGATCAAATCAAACCTGACAGGCGAGGAGTGGGCGCAGAAGGCCTATAACGATGCCCTGGACCACAGAGGCGAGCTGCCGCAGAACGTAGTGCAGATGGTAGAAAAGCAGAAACAAGCCTCTCTGGCTACCTGCGAGCGCCTGCGCCAGATGAAAGAGTCGGCTGACTAAAACCAATCAACAGAACCAGAGAGAGGGTTGCCACAGGTAACCCTCTTTGTTTTTGCTTAAGAATGAGAACAGCCCAAGGCCCGGCAAAGGCTACAGGGCAGGAGGTGCAACGATGAAGAACATACTCATATTTGGTGACAGCCTGACGGCCGGCTACGGCCTACCCGCCTCTCAGGCATACCCCAGTCTGATACAGGAGCGGCTGAAGCAGGAGGGATACACCGCATACAAGGTGCTGAACGGCGGCCTCAGCGGCGACACCACCGCCGGCGGCACCCACCGCATCGACCGGTGGGTGAACGAGCCGATCGACATTTTTATACTTGCTTTGGGCGCAAACGACGGGCTGAGAGGCATTCCCACCCGCGAAACCAGCCAGAACCTGCAGGAAATCATCAGCAAAGTGCGGAACAAATGCCCGGAGGTGAAAATTATACTTTCCGGCATGGAGATACCAGACATCGTGCCCGGTCGCTACGCTGCAGAGTTCCGCAAGCTATTCCGGGAGCTGGCGCTGGAGAACAACGTACACTTTATCCCGTTTCTGCTGGAGGGGGTGGCCGGCAACCGGCAGCTGAACCTGCCGGACGGGGTGCACCCAAACGCAGAGGGGCAGAAGCTGCTGGCCCAGCATACCTGGAGCAAACTGAAAGAGTTGCTGTAGGGGCATTAAAAAAAGCGTGCGGCCAGGACTTTCCCTGGCCGCACGCTTTTTTATACTTGTACCAAGCGGTTATATGCTCTCTGTAATGCCGGCATCGCGGTTCTTAAGTTCCAGTTGGTTTGCCTCGGCCTGCTCCAGCTGCGCGTGCAGCTCCTTCAGGGTGTTACGGGCCCACAAAGTAAAGGCGCTGGCGTCAGCCTCCGTTACCTTGTTCAGCTCATCGTCATACTCGTCAATGGCTTCTTTCTGGGCTTTGGTCACGCTCTCCCAGTACTCCTCGTCAAACTCGTTGGCATCGGCTTCGCGTATCTCCTGCAGGTGCTCGGTCTGCTCGCTTTCCAGTTGCTGCGGCAGGCTTACATTATACTGCTGGGCCAGTTCCTGCAGCTCCTGCTGCTTGTTGGTGTACCACTCCACCAGGTCCTGCCCGTAGGACTTCACGTTATCTGTAGCGCCCTGTGCCACCGCCATTTTGCCCAGCTCGATCTGGAGCATGTTGTTGCGGGCGGCAAAGGCCAATAGCTTTTTGTTTTCTTCGGTGATGGAGGTGTCGGTGCCTGCTACACTGGCTGTACCGTTTGCCTCTGTTGCGCTTTCGTTGTTAGAGCCGGAGTCGCAGGAGGCAAGCGTAAGGGTAAACGCCATACACCACACGGCTATCATGGTATTTCTCATAGTTTATAATGCGTTTGAGATAAAACAAAAGTTTGTCCCTTAGCATACGAAACTACTCGAAATTGTTTTCTGTACGGTTGCTGGCCTGCAGCGCCAGGATAGCGTGGAGGGTAGGGAGCGACAGCGGCTTGTTGATAAAACCAACCACCACGTCGTACTGCTCTACCCGGTTTACATGCTCCTGCTCTTCGGAGGAGGTGAACATGGAAATGAACGTGCGGTGGCGCTCGTTGTAGCCCAGGGCGTAGTAGCGGTCCAGGAAGTCAAAACCGTCCAGCGAAGGCATGCTGATATCCAGCAGGATCATATCCGGGAAAATAGTCTCGGAGTCTGTTTCGGCGGAGCGGAGGAAGTCCAGGGCCTCCGGCACACTGTGGCAGGTGGATACCAGATTACTCACATCGGCATCCTCCAGTATAATCTGAGAAAATAAATTGTTTATCTGATCATCGTCAATAATGAGGATGTGGTTCAGTTTATACATTGGTTTTTCCGCTTAAGGGGTTCTTTATGTGCAGGCGCATTCTCCTGCAGGCACAGAAATAGTGCCAAATAGCCTGACGCTCATGTTTTTGAAGGTACACAAGGGGCTATTTAAGATTATAGCCAGTTAGGCAGGCATGTGTAACAGCCTACATAACCTTTTAATAATCCTTTTACATAATTCAATAATAAGTAAAAATTTTCTAATAGCAAGTGATCCGAGTCACTTCTTTAGAGGAAAAGGCAGGCTTAAGAGCCGGGGCAGGAGAGAGGGGAAGAGAGTTATAACAGGAAAGTACAACTGGGTAAAAACAAGATATCCCGGTGCAACCAAGCACCGGGATATCCTTTATCAAATACCTATTTTCTACTTTCAGTAGCTGTTAATAGTAAATGTGCTCACCTCTGTGTTTCTGGAAGTGAGTCTCAAAGTAACGTGCATCCTCGGCAGAGTGCGGCTTAAAGCCAAGCACGATGTTGCCTTCCTTGATACCTGTTTCGTATACTTTGGCACGCTCCTCCGGAATACCGGCACCGATCAACGCACCGATCAGGCCACCTGTCAGGCCACCTGCACCCGCACCGGCTAAACCAGCCGCCAGCGGACCGGCTACCACCAGGCCAAGGCCCGGAATGGCTACCGAAGTACCGATTGCCGCCACGGCGCCAACAATCGCACCGAGCGTACCGCCGATTGCCGAACCGGCACCAGTACCCTCCAGCGACTTGTTGCCAAGCTCAGTTTCCTCGGCATCGTCGTCGAAGTGGCGCTTGCGGGCCTCATCAGACATGATTACATTGATATCGTCTTTATCGTATCCGCGTGCGCGCAGTTCATTGTACGCACGCTCTGCACTTTCTCTGTCTCTAAACATAGCGGTCATCATTCCCGCATCATCTGTTCTGTTTACCATAGCTTTTGTTATTATATTTTATAGTTCGTAAAAGTCACTCAGTGCCGAATAGCATCATCCGTACTTTGTTGTTTTAACGGGTTTGCTGCCTTGCGAGTTACGTAAGAGGCGCAGGCAAGCCTGTAGTGCTGTTTTATGCCTTACTTTTTGGGCGGAAGCAGCACCTGGTTTACTACATGCACCACCCCGTTGGAGGCCTCCACGTCCGGGGCGACGATCATCGCCTCGCCCACTTTAATGTTCTGCCCCTGCCGCGTCACGACCAGTTGCTCTCCCTGCGCGGTCTTCATGGGCATGTTGGGCTGCATTTCGTTGGTGGTAATGCGGTTCGGCAGCACGTGGGCCTGCAGGATGCGGCGTAGCTCCATCTTGTTCCCCGGCTGCTTCAGGGCCTCCACGGTTCCGGCGGGCAGCGCTGCGAAGGCCTGGTTGGTTGGTGCAAAAACGGTGTAAGGGGCGGGGCTCTCCAGCACGGTAACCATATCGGCGGCCTGTATCAGCTCCAGAAAAGTGGAGAGGTCAGGGTGCTGCTGCACCAGGGCCACTATGTTCATATCGCGCCCTGCCTGGTTGTCGGCGGAGATGTTGCTGTTGTTCGTGTCCTCCGCAGACATGTCCGTGTCCGGGTCCATGGGGGCCTGGGAGCCGGGCTTGTCGTTGGTGATGCGCTGCTCCACTGATTCGCTCACGGTACCGTCGCCGCTGTTTACGGCCGTATTGGTGTCGGAGCCGGCACAGCCCCACAGGAGGGTTGCTGCCGCAAGAGCAGCGGTACATATCTTCGCTTTTTTCATAGTCTATTGTGTTTGGTGTAAGTGTTTTAACTGATTTTGCCGTAAAATGTTAGCGTTGCTATATTTCTGCGGTAAAAAGCAAAAAGGTTCTTCCTTGTAGTGGAAGAACCTTTTTGCCTTGGTTTAGTAGCGCCCGACATCCTCTGTCGGGGTAATGATCTTGTCCACCACGTGAATGTAGCCGTTGGAGGCCTCTACGTCCGGCTTTACGACCCTGGCGCCGCCCACGGCGATGTAGGAGCTGTTATCGTCCACCTCAACGGATACATGCTCGCCTCCGCCTGTCTCAATGCGCTGGCTGCTGTTAAAGCTGGCGGAGCCTACCTTTGTAGGTAACACATGCGCCTGCAGCACCTTTATAAGCTGAGCTTTGTTCTCCGGCTTCATGAGCATGTTCAGCGAGTCCTGCGGAAGTACGGCAAAGGCGGAGTTGGTGGGCGCAAACACCGTGAACGCCTCCCCCTGCATCAGCTCATTGGCCAGCCCCGCCTGCTCCACCAGCATAACGAACGTGGTAAGGTTCGGGTCCATTTTCGCCAGCGACACCAGGTCATACTGCTCGGTGTTCTCCACGGTAGAGAACATCTCGCTGTAGTCTATCTCGCTGGCGGCTGCTACGTCTGTCGCCGTTTCGGCATAGACCCCGGCCTCGTTCTCGTCGGTCAGGTCGGTATCGCCTGCCATGGTCTGTGTTTCGCTCATGGAGGTGTCCTCCATGACGGTGGTGTCTTCGTTGATTCCCTCTGAGCTGGCGCAGCCGTAAAGGCCGGCGGCAAGAGCTAGTAGGGCCAGGGGCTTCATCGTTAACTTCTTCATAGCTTGTTTCTTTTAGTTGATATCTGGTTCTTCATAAGCAGAGGTTACCCCTTATACGGAAGTGCCTAAAAGAAAGAAGGCTCTCTTTCGAAAAGAGAGCCTTCAAGGTCTATTGCATGGTACGGTTAGTAACCTATCACGTCATCTTCACGGGTATCCTCGCTTGGCAGGATCACGTTGTCGATTACATGGATGGTACCGTTGGCCGCCTCAATGTCGTTACGCACGATCTGGGCACCGCCTACGGTGATCACTGTTCCGTTCATATCGGTTTCAACAGGAATGTAGCTGTCATCCGTCATCTGGATACGCGAGTTGTCCTCTAACTGTAGCGAGGAAACCTCGGTCGGCAGCACATGCGCCTGCAGCACCTGCATCAGCTGTGCTTTGTTATCGGGCATTAGCAGCATTTCCAGCTTCTCTTTCGGTACCTTGGCAAATGCCTCGTTGGTAGGTACGAAGAGGGTAAACCTATCTACGCGCTGCAGGTCGTTTACCAGGTCAGCTTTCTCGATCAGTTTCACGAATGTCGTCAGGTTCGGGTTTCTCCTTACCAGCGTCATTACATCATATTTCTCCGTGTCGTCGATGTCGTCAAACATTTCATCGTACTCCTGCGGGTCATTAGCGTTTTGGAAGATCTCGGTGTAGGTGTCAGACGGGTCGGCCACTACATCATAGTCATAGGTGGTTTCGGTGTCACCGGCCATTGTCTGTGTTTCGCTCATGGTCATGTTGTCGTCCATGGCGGTGGTGTCATTCATACTATCGTTTGAGCTCGCGCAGCCAACTAGCATACTAGCGGCAAGAGCTACAGGTATTATCATTCTCTTTTTCATAGCTTTCAGTTAATTTATAGTTGCTCAAATACTTGAGTAATAGATTCAACTAGTCTATTTAACTGATTTCTGCTAAAAATGTTGAGTTACGGCGCTGCCAATCCACCTGCAGGAACAGGAGGAAGCAAGGTACACTTAAAGGTTACGTAGGCTTGCTAATTAGTTGTAAACCTTCACCACAAAAACATACTCCTTCAGCTTTTTTAATTGCTGAGGGCGTGACTGACCGGAAAGTGCATTATTTTTTGGAAGCGTCAACGGATCCACCTTTCCTGTGGCAGGGAGTTCATCTATGAGTTGTAGTAAATACGCAGATTTGATGGCAAAGGCTGCGCCTTCCTGCCCCGCCTGCTTACCGCTGATCACGCCGATGAGGTTGCCCTTGTCGTCGAGCAGCGGGCCGCCGCTGTTGCCCGGGTTAAGCGGAATAGAGATCTGGTAGGCGGTGGTGTCGCCTTCAAAGCCGGAGGAGGAGCTCAGGGAGCCCTCGCCGAACACGATGTCCTCGCGCGGATAGCCTAGGGTGAACACCCGCTCGCCCAGGTCTGACTCGGCGACTTTAAAGGTATACGGCAGCTTACCGAAGCCATCGAAGTTCTGCTCGGTTACCTTCAGGATAGACAGGTCGTGAATCTCGTCGCGGTACACCTCGCTCACTTTATACTTGAGGCCGGCCTTGTTTTCCACCATAATGGAGTCGGCGCCCTCCACCACGTGGGAGCTGGTTACCAGGTAGCCGTCGGAGGAGATGGCAAAGCCGGTGCCGCTGAACGCCGCAGGGCGCGGAGCAGGCTTGCTGGCGTCGTTAATGCCGTTGATGATCGCGGTCTGCGTCTTTTTCAGGCGCTCCACCTCACGGCGCAGCTCCACATAGTGGGCCGTTTGCTGGCGCACCGGGGCCTTTAGCTGCTGCACGCTCCAGAGGGTGCCGAACACCGACAGCAGGGACACGCTGGCGGCCACGGCCACGGTTTGCCTGTGGCGGTTCCAGAACACCTTCCAGCCGGCAGGCGTGGCAGCGGTCTGCTGCGCAGCGTCTATCTGGCTGTGGATGATGTTGAGCTGCTGGCGTAACTGCTGGCGCTGCCCAAGCTTTTTCATGGTCTGCAGCAGTTGCCGGTGCTCCCGCACCTGCTCGGCCAAGCGGGCGTCGTGGCGCAGCAGCGCTTCAAAGGCAGCCTTTTCCTCTGCGGCCATTTCTCCGTTCAGGTAGCGTTCTATCTCGTCGTAAGCGCGGTACTCTAGCATTGGTGTCTTCTCCTCGGCCGGCGGGCCTTCATATCATAGCCTTGTTATACCTCAGGCTTATAGGTGGCAAAAAATATTTTCTTCAGGCGCTGCAGGCACTTGTACTTCTGGTTCTTGGCTGTGTCGGTGTTGGTGTAGCCAAACTTCTCGGTAATGTCCTGCATGTTCTGCATGCGTATGTAGTAATCTTCAATCAGGCTCCGGCACGGCTCCCCGAGCTGTGCCAGCGCGTCACCCATCACCCCGAACTGGCGTTCCTGCTCTTCGTGGTGCTGTGTGTCTTCGTCAACGGGTACGAAGCTATCTGTCTCATCCAGCTTGGTGGCGTAGCGGCCCTTTTCGGCCAGGCGTTTCAGCCAGAGCCTCCTGCACACCGAGTACAGGTAGGTTTTGATCTGGCAGCTCAGCTCCAGGCTGCCATCCTTTATCTTCTCGTAGAACACAATCACGCCTTCCTGGTAAATGTCTTTGGCCTCGTCATCGGTTCCGCTGTTACTCAAAATAAAATGAGCTATCATCGGGAAATAAAGTTTGTACAGGTGGGCCAGCGCCCTGTCGTCGCTGCGCCGGATGCCTTCTATGATCGCCTCATCCGTCTCATACAAACTCTTCTTCATTCCAGTCAAATTTTAATACGTTTGGGGGCATTTTGTAACCCACCGAAAAAATAATTTTAAAAACTTTTAGATACCTGGGTTACCTATCCTCGATTCCGGTATGAAGATCAAAATCGAAACCAAAACACTTAATCACAAACACAAAATGAAAAATTTATTCAAATTCGCTATCGTAGCTCTTGCTCTTACTTCTTTCACAGCTTGCAACAACGAAGAAGCTGCTACTGAGACTGAAGCTATCGAAACTGAAGTTGTAGAAGAAACTCCAGTTGTTGAGGAAGAAGTAGTAGTAGAAGATTCTGCTGCTGTTGCTACTGACTCTGCTACTGTAGTTGAGTAATCATAGCTAGAACTACAGCTTTTAGCTTATAGTTCTGAAACACACAGCGGGGCCTCGTGCAAATGCGCGAGGCCCCGCTGTTTTTATACCAGCTGCGGCTTAGCGCGTAGCAGAACGAGAAGGCCAGCTTCATCAGCTGGCCTTCTCGTTTATGGTGCTTGGTTTAGTGCTTCTTCTTCTTGCGCCGCTCTATCTCTTTTTGGATAAGGCTGAACTCGCGGCTGCTCTGCCCGGCAATGGCCGTGTTCTCGTTGGCGCGGCGCAGCAGGTAAGGCATCACCGCCTCCACCGGCCCGTAAGGCACATACTTGGCCACGTTGTAACCTGCGTGGGCCAGGTTGTACGACAGGTTGTCGCTCATGCCGTAGAGCTGCGCGAAGTATACCCGCGGGTCGTTCGGGGCGATGTTGTGCTCGTCCATCAGCTCCATCAGCAGGTAGCAGCTGTCCTCGTTGTGGGTGCCGTTGCAGAAAGAAAGGCGGTCTACGTGTGCCGTGCAGAAGCGCAGGGCGTTGTCGAAGAGCTCGTCAGAGGCTTGCTTGGTGGGGTTGATGGGGCTTTCGTACCCTTCGGCCTGCGCGCGTCTGCGCTCTTTTTCCATGTAAGCGCCCCGCACCAGCTTGGCCCCGAGGTAGTAGCCGCCCTTTATGGCGTTCTCATAGTCGCGCTTGATCACATCGAGGCGGTCGTGGCGGTACAGCTGGTAGGTATTGTAGATGTTGGCTTTCTCCTTGTTATAGAGCTCCATCATCTCATAGGTCAGGTTGTCGATGGTTTCCTGAATCCAGCTCTCCTCGGCATCGATAAACACGCGCACATCGCGCTGGTAACAGCGCTTGCAGATCTCGTTTACGCGGTCGCGGCCGCGCTCGTAGGCCGCGCGCTCCTCTACCGAAAGCTCCTGCCGCTTCTGCACTTTCTCCAGCAGGTTGATGTCGATCAGACCGGTGATCTTAAACACCGAGAAAGGGATGTTCTTGTTGCCGTGCGCCTTCTCAATGGCGTGCAGCAGCTCGTCGCGGGTGGCATCGAAGCTTTTCTCATCGCCCTCGCCCTCCACAGAGTAGTCTAGGATGGTGCCGATGTTATACTTGGCCAGCTCCTGTATGGCGCGCTCCGACTCTTCAATCGTCTCACCGCCGCAGAAGTGGTTAAAAATGGTCGGCTTGATGATAAACTTGACAGGCATGTGGAGCTTCAGCGCGGTGTTCAGCAGGGCCCCGCCAGCCTTCACAAACATGTTGCTGTTCATAGACTTAAACAGCAGGTACATCTTATATAACTCAGCGTCTGATTTTGATGAAAAAGCGACCGCTGTGTCGTCGAAAGAGACTTTAGTAATCGGGTTCATGTAAGTAGTATTAGCGGTGCAAAGATAGTGCTTCGGTTATAGGACGCAACCATTTGGAGCGACTGCTTTTACTTATTTTATACTTTGGGATTCTGCAAACTCCTGCCGCTACCTGGCTGTTTGTATAGGGTGGTGGCAGTAAGCAGGTTGGGCTGGATATACCAGGCTGCCGCTGCGGTGTTGCGGGAGGGGCTAAAGTAGCCTCTGCCGGCTATTTTTACACGCCGCCTGCTACCTTTTACCGCCACATAGGCTACCTTTGTAACAACAAATGCAATTGATGAAGTTTAATAACCCACATTCCTTTTTTACAGCGCTGCAGGCGGGGCAGGGGCACCCACTGGTCATTGCCGGGCCGTGCAGTGCCGAAACCGAGGCGCAGGTGATGCAAACGGCGGAGGCGCTGAAACAGCAGGGCGTACACTTGTTCCGGGCAGGCATCTGGAAGCCGCGCACGCGCCCCGGCAGTTTTGAGGGCGTTGGCTCGCAGGGGCTGGCGTGGCTGAACCGGGTGAAGCGCGAGCTGGGCCTGAAAGTAACGACCGAGGTGGCCACCGCCCGGCACGTGGAGGAGGCGCTGAAGCAGGAGATTGATGTGCTGTGGATCGGCGCGCGCACTACCGTAAACCCCTTTGCCGTGCAGGAGATTGCCGATGCCTTGCAGGGGGTGCAGGTGCCGGTGATGGTGAAGAACCCCGTAAACCCGGACCTGGCGCTGTGGATCGGGGCCATTGAGCGCTTTTACCATGCGGGCATCACAGACCTGGCGGCCATACACCGCGGTTTCTCCTCATACCAGCAGACCAAGTACAGAAACGTGCCGCTCTGGCAGATCCCCATTGAGCTGAAGGCCCGCTACCAGGGCCTACCGGTGATCGTGGACCCAAGCCACATCGGGGGGCGGCGCGACCTTGTTTTCCCGGTGTCGCAGAAGGGGCTGGATTTAGGGTACGACGGTGTGATGATCGAAACGCACCCGACCCCGGAGCAGGCCCTGAGCGATGCGGCCCAGCAGGTAACGCCGGCGCGGCTGGCGGAGATTATAGGCCAGCTGCAGGTGCGTAAGAGCACCTACGATGATGCCGAGCTGGTAAACCGCGCCGAGGAGCTGCGTCTGCAGATAGACGCCGCCGACCATGAGATTATCGCGGCGCTGGCCCGGCGCATGGCCCTGGTAGAGCAGATCGGGGAGTATAAAAAGCAGAACAACGTGCAGGTGCTGCAGCTGGAGCGCTGGAAGGAGATTTTCCGGAGCCGCCCCGAGTGGGCCGAAGAGGCCGGCGTTAACCCCGCTTTTGTGGAAGAGCTCTACAAACTGATCCACGTGGAATCGATCCGCAAACAAACAAAGGTTCTGGATGGGATTTAATGGCTGAATTGCTAAATTGTTGCTTGCCGGGTAGCCGAAGCATTCCATCTTTGCCTCGCGAAGCAACCGGAGATAACCTAACTTTTTGGTAGCCAGGTTTATTGATGCTAGCCTGCTCTGCCTATCGAACTGACATGACTGAGACCATACATATAGGCCGGGATGCGCTGCAGGAGCTGCCGGAGCTGCTAAAGAACCGTGCGTTTAGCAGGGTGGCGGTGCTGGTGGACGAAAACACGCTGCACCACTGCTATCCGCAACTGAAGCGGCACCTGCCGGAGCACGACTTAATTCAGGTAAAAAGTGGCGAAGCAAACAAAACGCTGCAAACCTGCGAGCATATCTGGCAACGCATGACGGAGCTAAACCTGGACCGCTGGTCGGTGCTGGTGAACCTTGGCGGGGGCGTCATCGGTGATATGGGCGGTTTTTGTGCGGCGGTCTTTAAGCGCGGGATTTTCTTTGTACAGGTGCCCACCACGTTGCTGGCACAGGTAGATGCGAGCGTGGGCGGTAAAACCGGCATCGACTTCCACGGGCTTAAGAACCATATTGGGGTGTACCAGGAGCCGCAGGCGGTGTTTATCGACCCTGCCTTTCTGCAGACCCTGCCGCAGCGGGAGCTGAAGTCCGGCTATGCCGAGATTATCAAGCACTGGCTGATAGCCGATAAGGACATGTTTATGGAGCAGCGCCATATCGGCTTGTTTACAGAGGACTGGGAGGGGCTGATCCGCCATTCGGTAAACATAAAGTCCGGCGTGGTGGAGGCTGACCCGCTGGAGGGCGGCCTGCGCAAGGTGCTGAACTTTGGCCACACCGTGGGCCATGCGGTGGAGAGTTACCTGCTGGAGCAGCAGGAGCGCGCCCTGCTGCATGGCGAGGCCGTGGCCGTGGGCATGCTCTGCGAAGCCTGGATCAGCAAAAAGCACGGGCTACTATCAGAGCAGGAGCTGAGCCGGATCGAGACCTTTCTGGTGTCGGTTTACGAGAAAGCAACGCTGGCAGAGCAGGATATCCAGCACATCGCCCAGCTTGCCCTGCAGGACAAGAAAAACACCAAGTCTACCATTAACTGCACCCTGCTGAGCGGCATCGGCAAAGCCGTGTACGACCAGCCAATCACCGTGCAGGAAATTATTGAATCCTTACGCTACTACACCTTACTATGAGCCAAAGCCTCACCCTGAGCCACCCGTCCGGAGTACTGAACGGAAGTATAAAACTGCCTGCCTCCAAGAGCGAAGCGAACCGTGCCCTGATTATTGCGGCACTGTCAGGGCAGGAGTCGCAGCTGCACAACCTATCCGAGGCCAACGACACACAGCTGCTGCAGCGCTTGCTGAAAAGCGACGCTGAGACGATAGACGCCGAAGATGCCGGTACGGTCATGCGTTTCCTGACGGCTTTCTATGCCATTACGGGGCAGCAGAAGACACTGACGGGAACAGAGCGTATGTGCCAGCGGCCCATTAAGGTGCTGGTAGAGGCGCTTCAGGAGCTTGGTGCAAGTATAGAGTACCTGGGGGAGGAAGGATACCCGCCCCTAAAAATCGGGAAGTTCAGTGGGAGTGGCAAAAAGCAGCTGAAAGTGCGTAGCGACATCAGCAGCCAGTACATCTCGGCTTTGCTGATGGTGGCGCCCCTGCTGCCGGAGGGGCTGGAGCTGGAGCTGGAAGGCAAAATCGGTTCAAGGCCTTATATCGAGATGACGCTTTCGCTGATGCAGCACTTTGGGGTGTCGGCCGATTTTACCGAAAACACGATTACAGTAAAGCCGCAGCAGTATACATCCGCAGCGTTTACGGTGGAGTCTGACTGGTCGGCGGCCAGCTACTGGTACAGCCTGGTGGCCCTGTCTAAGGAGGCGGATATTACGCTGCTGGGCCTGAAGGAGCAGTCCTTCCAGGGCGACCGCGCTGTTGTCGACATCATGTACCGCCTGGGCGTGTATACGGAGTTTACCGGTGAGGGCGTAAGGCTGCTGAAGAAAGAGCACGAGCGGCACCTGTCGCTTGACTTCTCCGACTGCCCGGATTTGGCGCAGACGGTGGTGGCGCTTTGCGCCGGCCTGGGTATTCACCTGGACATGACAGGCCTGGAAAGCCTTCGCATCAAAGAAACGGACCGCATTCAGGCGCTGCAGATTGAGGTGCTAAGTATGAACTCATCGCTGCAGGAGATCTCGCCAGGTGTATTTCACCTGGAGCCGGGTATACTGCACAAAGAGCAGCTGAGTTTCCGCACGTACCAGGACCACCGCATGGCAATGGCCTTTGCGCCGCTCGCCCTGCTGGAGCCTGTGGAGATACAGGAGCCAAGTGTGGTGCGCAAGTCATACCCAAGGTACTGGGAGGACCTGGGGAAAGTAGGTTTTGAGGTTGTTATGCAGCAGGAGTAAGGAAGGAGGGGCAGGTTTTGTTCCTGCCTGCTTTTTAGTTGCTTCTGGATTCAATTGGGCTCTACCTGCCCCCTCTGGCGCAAGTCTTCAGACTTGTGTCTTACTATACTATTGAGTCTGTGACTCAATAGGCTTGCAAAGCCATACTTATACCTGCTGTTTACCAAAGGCTGAACCATCTACTTCCCTGGCGCAAGCGTCCGCTTGTGCCTCTGACTGCCTTTGCTTATACTTAAATTCCCCTGCTGGCCCCTGCTGGCGCGAGTTTGTAACTCGTGCTTTAAAATGATGTCGAGTTTGCAACTCGACTGGCTTGCAGAGCCATACCTGTTCAGCGTTGGCTACACTTGCTACAGTTATACTTGCATACCCATTACTTTCTACAATCTCAACCAAGCTACTCTGTCTAGCTCCCGTTCATCCTCCAGCTCCCACACGCCTATCGTTTCACCTCTTGCTTTGGAGCGCTCACGGCCGCGGGGCCTCGTCCTAAGGGTAGCGGCCCTCGATAAGGGCATCGCGCTGTGTGCCTGAAGCTGCTCCAGGGGTAGGGGCCCTCTATTAGCTCCGCTGCGGGCTGCCCTTGCGGGCACCGCAACAGGCACAAGGCGCTCAACCCAAGGAGTGGGATTAGTGCAGATAGCCAAAGCTGCCTTAGCTTCTCCAACAGCTTTGTAGGGACAGGGCGTGACCTGGCCGCGCGATACCGCTCGCTTTAAAAACTATACTTGTGGAATGGTATCAGCAGAGTTATCCTCCTCCGAGGAGCTCGGAATCGGGGTTCCTCCACAAGAAAAAGGAGCAGAGGAAATATACATCTGAACAGTCAAGCCTGAAGGGCTTATACTTCTAAACTGACAACTATAAATTTATCTCTCTCGGAAGGGGCTGGGGAAGGTTGAAAAGCAGCAGCCACAAATTACATACCTTGTGTGCAGCTTGCTTACAAGGCTTCCTGCACTTCATCTATTACCTGCTGCAGGTACGCGGGTGCGTGTAAGAGCCTGCTGCCGTACCAGCTGAACATCTCGCCATCCACCACTTTTATACTTGCCTGCGGGCACAGCTCCTGGAATTCGGCCATGTGCTTTTCTTTGAAAGGGTAAGGCTCCGAGGATAAAAGGATAAGCTGCGGACTTGCCTGCTGCAGCTCATCCGGCGTTACCTCTGGGTAGCGTTGCCGGTGGGCAAAAGCATTTACAAAGCCGCATCGCCCAAGTATATGGTCAATGATGTTGTGGCTACCCACGGCCATGTAAGGCTTGCGCCAGATAAAGTAAGCTGTTTTTATACCTGGCTGCACCGGCCGCAGCTGTGCAAACCCCGACTCTATACCTTGCTCCAGTGCCGCCGCCCTGGCCTCGGTGCCGGTTAGCTTCCCCAGTTGCTGCAGCATCTCCAGAGCATCCGCTAAAGTATAGATATCGCTCATCCAAACCGGGTACTTCTGCTGGAGCTGCTCAATGCCCGCTTTGTAGTTCTCCTCCTTGTTGCCGATAATCAGGTCAGGCTGCAGTTCGTCAATTCTGTCAAAGTTAAAGTTCTTGGTGCCTCCGGTCTTCACCTTCTGCTTTACCTGCTCGCGGGGATGGATGCAAAACTTCGTTACGCCCACCACACGGTCGGCTAAGCCCAGGTCAAACAAAAGCTCAGTTTGGGAGGGCACTAAAGAGACAATGCGCTGCGGCGGTTGCGGCAGCATGAGCTGATGGCCCATTTGATCGGTGTAGGTCACTAGAGCAACAATGAGTTAAGTATTAGACATGGCGAACGCAGGTAGCGAACCTGGCAGCGCACCTTTTAAGGTAAGGGGTACGGCACAAAAAACAAAACCTCACAAGCCTGGAGTGGCATTGTGAGGTTTATTTACTCGGCTAAAAGTGAAATCTTAGCTCAGGTAGCGGAAGTCCTGCTTGTCCTGAATCTTGAGTACGGTTTCGTAAATCATCTTGATCACATTCTCCACGTCGTCCTTGTGCACGGTTTCTACCGTGGTGTGCATGTACTTGAGCGGAAGCGAGATCAGGGCTGAGGCCACGCCGGCGTTAGAGTAAGCGAAGGCGTCGGTATCGGTGCCGGTGGCACGTGAAACAGCCGAACGCTGGAACGGGATCTCCTTCTCCTGCGCGGTGCGGATGATGAGGTCGCGCACATTGTTCTGCACCGCCGGACCGTAGGCAATCACAGGGCCTTTGCCGCAGTGGATGTCGCCGCTGTTCTTCTTGTCGTACATCGGCGACTGCGTGTCGTGCGTTACGTCCGTCACGATGGCAACATCCGGCTTGATGCGGTGGGCGATCATCTCGGCGCCGCGCAGGCCAATTTCCTCCTGCACGGAGTTTACGATGTACAGGCCGAATGGCAGCTGGTTGCCGTTCTCCTTCAGCATGCGCGCCACCTCGGCGATCATGAAGCCACCGATGCGGTTATCCAGGGCGCGGCCCACATAGTACCTGTCGTTGAGCACCATGAACTCGTCCTCGAAGGTGGTTACAGAGCCCACATGCACACCCATGGCCTCTACTTCCTCGCGGTTGCTGGCGCCGCAGTCCAGGAACACCGTGTCCAGGGTAGGGGCTTTGTCGTTCTCCACCTTGCGCACGTGAATGGCCGGCCAGCCGAACACTGCCTTAACAATGCCTTTGCTGGTGTGGATGTTCACGCGCTTGGAAGGGGCGATGAGGGCATCCGAGCCGCCGTTGCGCTTCAGGTAAATGTATCCCTCCGGTGTGATGTAGTTCACAAACCAGCTGATCTCGTCGGCGTGCGCCTCAATCACTACTTTATACTCTGCCTGCGGGTTCACAACGCCTACAACAGTGCCGTAGGTGTCCACAAAATACTCATCAATGTATGGTTTGATGTACTCCAGCCACAGTTTCTGGCCTTCTACCTCAAAGCCGGTAGGAGAGGAGTTGTTCAGGTATTTCTGCAGGAAGTCAAAGGATTCTTGTCTCATGGGTTTTCAGGTGTTGGTGTGGTTAGGATCAAGTAAGCCAGTGCCACGGTTCTCCCCCCTTGGCACTGGCCACAAGTATAGTTTATGTAAGTTTACAGCGGAATGTTGCCGTGCTTTTTACGAGGCAGCGTTACCGCCTTGTTCTCCAGCATCTTAAAGGCCTTGATCAGCTTGGCCCTGGTTTCTGACGGCATAATCACCTCGTCGATGAAGCCACGGTGGGCAGCGCGGTACGGCGTGGCGAACTTCTCTTTGTACTCCTGCACCTTCTCTGCCAGCTTTGCCTCCGGGTCTTCGGCGGCGGCAATCTCGCGCTTAAAGATGATCTCAGCGGCACCCTGTGCGCCCATTACGGCAATCTCGGCCGTTGGCCAGGCAAAGTTCATGTCGGCCCCGATGTGCTTGGAGTTCATCACGTCGTAGGCGCCGCCGTAGGCCTTGCGCGTAATCACTGTGATACGCGGCACGGTGGCTTCGCAGAAAGCGTAAAGCAGTTTGGCTCCGTTGGTGATGATGCCGCGCCACTCCTGGTCGGTGCCCGGCAGGAAGCCCGGCACGTCCTCCAGTACCAGCAGCGGTACGTTAAAGCTGTCGCAGAAGCGCACAAATCGAGCCGCCTTGGTGCTGGCGTTAATGTCCAGTACCCCGGCAAGCACGGCAGGCTGGTTGCCTACAATACCAATGCTGCGGCCTCCCAGGCGGGCAAAACCCACCACAATGTTCTCCCCGAAGTTCTTGTGCACCTCGAAGAAGGAGTCGGCGTCGATGATGCCCTCAATTACCTCGCGGATGTCGTAGGGCTGGTTCGGGTTCTCCGGCACGATGGTGTCGAGCACCTCACGTGTTTCATCTGCCTGCGGCTCGTACGGCAGTGAGGGCGGCAGCTCCTCGCAGTTCTGCGGAATGTAGCTCAGCAGTGTTTTGATGTAGTTGATGCACTCCACCTCGTTGGCGCAGGAGAAGTGGGTCACACCGCTCTTAGTGCTGTGGGTGCTGGCACCGCCCAGTTCCTCGGAGGTAACGTTCTCGTGCGTCACGGTTTTTACCACGTTCGGGCCGGTCACGAACATATACGAGGTGTCCTGCACCATCATGATAAAGTCAGTGATGGCCGGGGAGTATACCGCGCCGCCTGCGCAAGGGCCCATGATGGCCGAAATCTGCGGGATAACGCCGGAGGCCAGGGTGTTGCGGTAGAAAATATCGGCATAGCCGCCCAGTGACACCACGCCTTCCTGGATACGGGCACCGCCCGAGTCGTTCAGGCCGATAACCGGGGCGCCGTTTTTCATGGCCAGCTCCATGATCTTTACGATCTTTTCGGCGTGGGTCTCAGACAGGGAGCCGCCCAGCACCGTGAAGTCCTGGGAGAAAACATACACCAGGCGGCCGTTGATGGTGCCGTAGCCGGTCACCACGCCGTCGCCCAGGAAGTACTGCTTGTCCAGGCCGAAATCCTTGGAGCGGTGCATCACAAACTTACCTATCTCCTCAAAGGAGCCTTCGTCCATTAACAGGTGGATACGCTCCCGTGCTGTCAGTTTTCCTTTTTTGTGCTGTGCCTCAATGCGGTCTTGTCCGCCTCCAAGCAGCGCCTCAGCGTTCTTGCGCTCCAGCGTTTCTATTTGGGCCTCTCTGATTTCTCCTGCCATGTGTTGGTATAAAAAAGTATAAGGTTCTATTGTTAGTTTCCTCAAATTTAAAAACTCTGCCGCTAAATCCGGTACGGTTGTATAATTTTTTGGATATATAGGTGATCGCGGAGCGCCATTTTGCCGCCGCACCGCCACGGGCAGGTTTCCTGGGCGGCCTGCCGCTGCGGCCCGCGGGTGCCAAAGCAAAGTAACGGCGGGGCGAAAGTGTGCTTTTTTACACGCACGCGCCGTTTTGGCGCAACAGGCAGGGGTGCCTCTACTAAGTTTCTCACGCTCTCATTCTTAATTAGCTGCGGATGTGTTAATTTTGGAGCCAGAATAAATGGGTGCGGAACCATAACTATGCTCCGGGCCTTTTACTTACACTATGGCCAAAGAAGTGAATAACACCACCATGAAAAGAAAACGGAAAGAGAAAAGCATGCTGAAGCCAGCCTTGGCGGCGCTGTTTCTGTTCCTGTTTGTAAGCTTCTCCTACTACGCTTACCAGATTATCTACACGCCGAATGTGGATACCAAGGGCCAGGAAGTATACGTGCTCATCCCGACAGGTGCCACCTACGAGCAGGCCATGGACTCCGTGGAGGCCAGCGGCGCCATCATAGACAGGCTGTCGCTGCGCTTTATGTCGAAGCTGATGGACTATGACAAGCTCGTGAAGCCCGGCCGCTACAAGCTGGAGAACGGCTGGGGCAACCGCCAACTGATCGGGACACTGCGCCTGGGCGAGCAAACGCCGCTTAACCTGACTTTCAGCAATGTGCGCCTGCGCAGCCAGCTGGCCGCCAAACTGGCCACCGAGCTGGAGGCAAGCGAGCAGGAGCTGGATAGCCTGCTCAACAACCAGGAGTACCTGCAGACACTGGGCTTCGACACGACCAACATCGTGAGCATGTTTATCCCGAACACCTACGAGGTGTACTGGACCACCACGGCGCCGGACCTGATGAAGCGAATGAAAACAGAGTACGACAAGTTCTGGACGCCGGAGCGGAAGGCCAAAGCCGAGAAGCTGGGCCTGACGCAGCAGCAGGTGTCCACGCTGGCCTCTATCGTGCAGGCCGAGACGCTGAAGAACGATGAAAAGCCGCGTGTGGCCGGGGTGTACCTGAACCGCCTGGAGAAGGGGATGCTGCTGCAGGCTGACCCGACGGTGGTGTTCGCCGTGCGCGACTTCTCCATCCGCCGCGTGCTGAACAAGCACCTGGCCTACGATTCTCCTTACAATACCTACAGGTACAAGGGCCTGCCACCGGGCCCGATCAACGTGCCGGTCATCTCCAGCATCGACGCCGTCCTGAACCCGGAAGACCACAGCTACATCTACTTCTGTGCGAAGGAGGACTTCTCCGGTTACCACGCCTTTGCCGCTACCGAGGCGGAGCACCGGGCAAATGCCAGGCGTTTCCACCGCGCGCTGAATGAGCGGAACATCTTAAAGTAAGCGCCTGCTGATCGGTGCTGGCCGCAAACCGGCAGCATGATCCAGCCGTAGATGCTTGCACCTCTGTGCCCAATTTTATACTTTGTGGCAATTGCCGGAAAGGCACATGTGCCGTATGCGCAACAGTTAATAAGCAGCAACCACAACTACAATGTTTGAATCAGAAGTACAAATACGCGTCCGATACGCTGAAACCGACCAAATGGGCTATGTGTACCACGGAAACTACGCCGCCTACTACGAGGTGACGCGCACCGAGGTGTTCCGCCGTTTGGGCATTGCATATAAAGAGCTGGAAGCGACAGGGACCATGATGCCGGTGCTGGAGCTGAAAAGCAAATTTATCCGCCCGGCCAAGTACGACGACCTGCTGACGATCAAGCTGCTGCTAAAAAGCAAGCCGCACGGCTCGCGTATAAAGTTTGAGTATGAGGTGTACAACGAGGCGGAAACGCTGCTGACGATTGGCGAGACCATCATGGTGTTCGTCGATATGAAGACCGGCCGCCCAACTGAGGTGCCTGCGCTCATACACAGTAAGTTGGACGAGTATTTTAATTAATGAGGCTTAACCAGCAATACCTGAAGCGCCGCCGCGCCTACCGTAAGTTCATCGTTTTCCTGAAGCGATGGCGCTTTAACGACGGCAGGTCTTCGGTGTATGATGTTGCCGATGTGCTGATAGGGGAACTGCGCCTGGACTCCATTACCAAGCGCGCCTCCTACATGGCCTTCAACTTCACGCTGGCTACCTTCCCGACCATCATCTTCCTCTTTACGCTCATCCCCTACATACCCAGCATTCTGTCGCTGGACCTGGGCGAGAGTATCCTCGACTTTTTGGCCGACTTTATGCCCGAGGAGATGTACACGGCGGCCTACTCCACCATCGAGGATATCGTAAACAAGCCGCGCGGCGGGTTGCTCTCCTTCGGTTTCCTGTTCGCGCTGGTGCTCTCCACCAACGGCATTATGTCGCTGATGGATGCCTTTGACAAGAAGTACCATACCTTTTACAAGCGCAGTTACCTGCGCAAGCGGGCAATCGCCACAGTGCTGACCGTGGTGCTGAGCATGATTCTGCTCACGGCGGTGGCGGCTATTTTCTTTGGCCAGTGGATTCTGGATGTGCTGGTGTTTTACGAGGTGGTAACGGAGAGCTATACCTATACCTTGCTGGTGATTCTGAAGTACATCGCCATCGTGCTGCTGTTCCTCCTGGCAACGTCGCTTATCTACTACTTTGTGCCGGCCATAGAGGACAAGTGGCCGTTCTTCTCGGCAGGTGCCGTGGTGGCTACCGGGCTTATCTTCCTGGTGTCGATGGGCTTCTCCCTCTACATCAGCGCCTTCGATACCTACAACAAGTTCTACGGCTCCATCGGGGCCCTGATCGGTTTGATGATCTGGCTTGACTTCGTTTCCATGATTCTTATACTTGGGTTCGAGATCAACGTCAGCATCGATACCGTCACCAAGCGGCTGGTGCGCACCCCTACCACACACTCAGGCAAAGTCCTGAGCGCCCCCTAAGTACAGCCCGGCGCTGTGCCGTTCCCGTTTTATCCTTAACTTGGCCTGGCGCAGTGCCGGGTGGTGCTGCATAAGCTACAGAACGACGGTATGGGCCTATTTAAACAGATCTCACTGCAGCAGCTCTGGCGCGGGGCGGTAACTACGCTGCTGGCTTACCCGCTGGTGCTGCTCGCTGCTGTCACCGGCACGGCGGCAGGCGTTACCCTGGCGGAGCTGAGCTTTGAGCAGCGCCAGCGCTCCCTGTACCTCGAAAAGCTGATGCTGGTGAGCTCGCTGGGCCTGATCCTGTTCTTTACCCTGGAGCTGCTGGTTCGCAAGTATAAACTGGCGCTGCAATGGCGGCTGCTGCTGCAACTGGCAGGGCTGCTACTGCTTGGGCTGTACTTTTACTTCCTTCCCCCGGAGCTCGAAGACAGGCACTGGCTGCGTTACCTGATGCTGGCCCTGGCGCTGCACCTGGCGGCCTCCTACGCCATGTTCCTGAACAGGCGCGAGGAAAATGCTTTCTGGCAGTTTAACAAAACGCTGTTTCTGCGCCTCTTAACGTCTGCCCTCTATACGGGGGTGCTGTTCCTGGGGCTGGTGGTGGCCGTGCTGGCCATGGAGGAGCTTTTCGCTGTGGAGGTGGACGGGGAGTTTTATGCGCAGCTGTGGCTTTTTATGGTGGGCGTGTTTAACACCTGGTTTTTCCTGGCCGGGGTGCCTGCCAATGTGCGGGAGCTGGAGCAAACGCACCAATACCCGAAAGGCCTGAAGGTATTCACGCAGTTTGTGCTCCTGCCGCTGGTAAGCTTGTACCTGCTCATCCTTTACGCTTACTTCGGGAAGATTATAGTACAGTGGGCGTGGCCGGAGGGGTGGGTGTCGGTGCTGGTGCTGTGCTTTTCCATTGCCGGTATCCTGTCGCTGCTCCTGATACATCCCATCCGGAACGAGGAGGGCAACACCTGGATGCGCACCTTTGCCCGGTGGTTTTACCGTGCCCTTTTCCCGCTCATTATCCTGTTGATGCTGGCCATTTGGCGACGGGTGTCGGAGTATGGCGTTACAGAAGGGCGGTACATTGTGGCAGCGCTGGCCTTATGGCTGCTCGCCACGGCGCTGTACTTCCTGTTCAGCCGGCAGAAGAACATCAAGTTTATACCTGTTACCTTGAGTATCGTGGCTGTTTTGGCGGCTTTTGGGCCTGTCAACGCCTTTCGGGTGTCGGAGTGGAGCCAGGTAAACAGGCTGGAGGCCCTCCTGCAGGAAAACGGGGTGCTGGTAGGCGGAAAAGTGCAGCAACAGCACCCGCCGGTAAGCGAGGAGGTGGAGCAGGAGGTGAGCTCCATCGCCGACTACCTGGCCCGCCGCCACGGGTTCGAAGCGCTGCAGCCGTGGTTTAATGGAAGCCTGCAGGATAGTATAGCTGCGGCAACAGACTCTCTGGACAACCGTTGGCAACGAAACTTTGCCGCCCGCGGCAAGGTGCTGGACTTAATGGGGCTGGCGTATACGCCGGGGAGTCCACGTGCAGGAGAAACGTACTTCTATTTCGATTCGCAGCCACCGGGGGCTGGCGAGGCTGTACACGACATCCAGGGGTACGCGTATGCTCTGCAGTTCCACCTGAGGAACGTAGAAGGGGGCAGCGAAAGGAGGGAGTATACGCTGGGAGGAGCACCCCTGTTGGTATCAATGGATGAAGACGCAACTACTGTGTACTTCCGGTTTGAGCAGGAGACCCTAAAGCTGGACCTGCTCCCGGTTGTTCAGAAGCTGGCGCGAGGGCAGCAGGAGCAGGTAAAGCCCGCCGACATGACCTTTGTCGTGCAGGGGGAGCAGGTCCAGCTGAAAGTAGCCATCGAGGAGCTTAGCGGCTACAGGAAGGACCGCTACTACATCCAAAGTGTGGGGGCAAGTGTTTTTGTGCAGCTGCCTGAATAATTTTTCTGGTTGATTACCAGTTTGTTGATGCGGTTGGAGCATGTATGGTATAAATTTTTTAGGGCGGTGATTTGGTAATATCAAACAAAGCCTCTACTTTTGTACACGAAATAAGACAGAGAGTTGGCGGAGTGGTCGAACGCGGCGGTCTTGAAAACCGTTGACTGTAACAGGTCCGGGGGTTCGAATCCCTCACTCTCTGCAAAGCCCAGGCTACACAGCCTGGGCTTTTTTGTTTTACAGGTTTTCCTCTTGCCTTTCCCGAAGGTAAAAGGGCCTGCGCTCCTAAAAATGCTGTGGCCAGCCTGTCTTCCGGCTGCTTCGCTTACAGGCAGCTCCTAAGTTTCTGAAAGTAAGGTCTTAGTGCTTGATGCTGATGTGGGCGGAGGCGCTTATCAGTGTTAGTGTTCCGACATCGTTATCGCCTTTGCCTCAGAAAAGTCGTTATTTTAGTGTAATTTGCCTTCTGAGGCGGGTTTCTCGCCTCTGCCTTCTACAGCTAGCGTCAGCGCGAAGCCTGTAACATAACAAACAACAACTATAGAATGAGATTACAACCAACAGTAAAAGCCACGTCCCTGCACAGGCAAATGATGCGCAGGCTGGCACTGCTCATGTTCCTGTGCACGTTTACCGTGCTGGTAAAAGCGCAGGTTATCACCTCTCCGGATAAAAACCTGACTTTAACCTTTAAGCTGACGGAAGGCGGTGTGCCAACCTACCAGCTAAGCTATAAGAAGAAGCCGGTTATCAAACAGAGCAGGTTAGGCATTCAAACACAGGATGTGCCCTCTTTCGTGGATGGCTTTACGGTGGCAGATACCAAGCAGACTTCTGTGGATGATAGCTGGAACCCGGTTTGGGGGGAGCAGAAGACCATCCGCAACAACTACAACGAGCTGCTGGTTACGCTCCGTCAGGAAGAGCAGAAAGGCCGCCACATCCGTGTTCGCTTTCGCTTGTTTAACGATGGGCTGGGCTTCCGCTATGAGTTTCCGAAGCAGCAGGAGCTGAATTACTTTGTGATCAAAGAAGAAAACACGGAGTTTAACCTGGCAGGCGATCACAAGATATTCTGGATTCCGGGCGACTACGATACCAATGAATATGCCTACACTACGTCTAAGATCTCTGAGGTACCGCAGCTGATCGAGAAGGCGACGATTGACGTGCATGCCCAGCAGCCGATAGAGACACTGGCGGTGCAAACGCCCTCCATGATGAAGTCGGATGATGGACTGTACATCAACATCCACGAAGCGGCTCTGGTCAACTACCCGGCCATGAACCTGAACCTGGATGCCGATAACTATAAGATGAGCGCGCACCTGGTGCCGGACGCGGTAGGAAACAAAGGCTACATGCAGACCGACGCCCAAACCCCGTGGCGCACTGTGGTGGTAAGCGATAAAGCCACGGACATACTTGCCTCTAACCTCATCCTGAACCTGAACGAGCCAACCGCCTACAAGGACGTGTCATGGATCAAGCCGGTGAAGTACATTGGCGTGTGGTGGGAGTACTTTGTAGCCGGTAAAAGCACCTGGGCCTATGGCACAGAGACAAACGTAAAGCTGGGCGACGACCCCTCGAAGCTAACACCAAACGGCCGCCACGGCGCTACCACTGAAAACGTAAAGAAACACATTGATTTTGCCGCCGAGAATGGCTTTGACGCCGTGCTGGTGGAAGGATGGAATGTGGGCTGGGAAGACTGGTTCGGCAACTGGAAAGAGGAGGTGTTCGACTTTACCACGCCGTACCCTGACTTTGATGTGAAGGAACTGCAGCGCTATGCCGCCTCCAAGGGCGTGAAGGTGATGATGCACCACGAAACCTCGGGCTCCGCCACCAACTATGAGCGCCGCCTCGACAAAGCGTTCCAGTTTATGCAGGATAACGGCTACAACTCTGTTAAGACAGGGTACGTGGGCAAAATCATTCCGCGTGGGGAGCACCATGACAGCCAGTGGATGGTGAACCATTACATACACGTTGCCGAGACGGCTGCAGACTACAAGGTTATGGTGAACAGCCACGAGGCCGTTCGCCCAACGGGCTTGCACCGCACCTACCCGAACTGGATCGCACAGGAGTCTGCCCGCGGCACTGAGTTTGAGGCAATGGGAGGCCTTGCCCCGGAGCATGCGACGATCCTGCCGTTCACGCGCCTGATGGGCGGCCCGATGGACTATACACCCGGCATCTTCCAGACGGACCTTTCTTACTATGGCACAGGCAACCAGCGCGTAAATACTACCCTGGTGAAGCAACTGGCATACTACGTAACCATGTACAGCCCGCTGCAGATGGCAGCAGACCTGCCGGAGAACTATAAGCGCTTCCCGGATGCCTTCCAGTTCATTAAAGATGTAGCGGTAGACTGGGACGATACCTATGTGCAGGAAGCAGAGCCCGGCGACTATGTAACCATCGCCCGTAAAGCCAAAGGGAAAAATGAGTGGTATGTAGGCGGCATTACCGATGAAAACGCGCGCACAGCCACCGTTGCGTTTGATTACCTGCCGAAAGGCAAAAACTACATCGCCACCATTTATGCCGATGCGAAAGACGCCAGCTGGAACAAGAACCCGCAGCAATACACTGTTCGCAAGGTGCTTGTTAACTCTAAAAGCGTACTGAAGCAGCCGCTGGCGCCAGGCGGCGGCGTGGCTGTAAGTATAAAAGAAGGCAGCAAGCAGGACATGAAAGGGCTCCGAAAGCTGTAGCCCCTCCGAACTGCTGATTCAAAAAGAAGGCCCGGTGCATCCCATGCACCGGGCCTTCTTTTTTTGGCTGTAGTGCTAGTGCTTTCAGGTTCTGTCCGCCGCTGATATCAGCAACTATTATCTCTAGGCTTCTTTGTGTAAGCAAGCTACAGGGGAAATATACTGTCAGCTTCGACCAGGGCACACCGGGTGGTGGACGGTAGGGGATGGTGCTGTTGGATGCAGCGCACCGACTGGTGGAGGCATAGGGCCGGGGAGCCAACTCTAACCCAAATGTTCCTTCCCTGATAAGGTTCGGGGGCTGTGGAAGGCAAGTGCTGAAGTTGGCTTACACTGCCAGGAGATCCTCCAGCAAAGTAAAGTTCTCTGGCCACAGCCAAAGCACCAACATGCCGAAGGCCAGCACAGCCCCGAAAAGCAGGGCCACTTTGCCAAACACAGAGCGGCTGCCAAGTACGCCGACCAGCCCGGCCTTAAAAGTCAGGTTAGACAGGGCCGCGATAAGTATGATGCGCCAGCCGCTGTCTAGCCCCACATTATCTGTGCTCATCAGCCGCGCAGTAGAAAGGGTGATGGCATCCACATCAGTAAGCCCCGAAATTACGGCGACAATGTAGAGGCCGCTGTCGCCCAGGTAATCTTTGGCAAAAGCAGTGGCCAGCAGCACGGCAGCGTATATGGCGCCGAACACCAACGCTGTTTTGAGTTGCGCCGGGTTTCCCTGCTCAGGCATCTGGTCTGCGTTGTCTCCCTTAAAGAGGTACATGCCCCCGCCCAGCACGAGCATAAACAGAAACACTGCGGCCAGGGGAGGCGCTACCGTGGGCAGGGTACCCGACGCTACCACGGCCACCTCTACTATAACACGGGCAACGGAGACAGCCGAGGCTATAAAAATCACGATAGCTGCCAGTTTGGAGCTCGTGTGTTGGTCATCACTGGTGCGGCGGGCATACGTTACCGTGGTTGCCGTGCTGGAAATCAGGCCGCCAAGTATGCCGCCGAGCAGCGTCCCCGATTTCTGCCCGAAAATCTTGTAGGCAAAGTAGCCCAGCAGGCCAATGCCCACAATCAGCACGACCATCAGCCAGATGTTGTGGGGGTTCAGAACGTCGTAGGGGCCGTAAGCCTGGTCAGGGAGCACCGGCAGGATTACGAGCGAGATAACCACAAACTGCATGATGGCCTTCAGGTCCTTTTCTCCGATCCGCCTGACAAAGCTGTGCAGGGTGTCCTTTAGGTGCAGCAGCACGGCCGCCGTGGCGCCTACAACCACGGCCACTGTTTTATCGCCGAGCACCAGGTAAGCACCCACGGCATACATGAGCAAGGCCGCTGCTTCGGTTGTCAGGCCAACGTCCACATGGGGTGCTTTAACGCGCATGTAGTTGGCCGCAACCACAAGGGCAGTTAGGCTGGCAAGCCCCATGGCTATTACCCAGCCGCCAAAGTCCTGCGCCAACAGGCCGGAGATGGTGCCGAAAATGCTGATGAGCGGGAAAGTGCGGATGCCTGCCAGCTCAGACTGCTCATGCTGCCGCTGCAGGCCCACGAGCAATCCTAACCCAAGCGAAATCCCGAGTATTTGAAAGAGTTCTGGCTCCATACTGTTGCTTTATCGGAGCCGAAGATAGGGCTAAAAGTATAAAAGTATAACCGTGGCTATACTTTTATACTTGCATACGGTGCCGTTCTTAGGCGGCGGGCCTAGAGCTGCTCATCCTGCAGCAGCGAACTGGTCAGGCGCTTTATCTCTACTTCCGCCGCTTTGGCTTCATACTTAATATCGATGAGGCGGTTCTGGGCCACCAGCTCATTCCGCTGCGCCTCGCGCAGTTCGATGGCCGTAAGCAGGCCCAGGCGGTAGCGCTCCAGGGCGATTTCGGCGTTTTGCTCTGCCAGCTTTACGTTGTCCTCTTCCAGCTGTAGCAGCTCCAGGCGGTTGGTGTACTGGCTGTAGGCGCGGGCCAGCTCTGCCGCCAGCCTGTTCTGCTCCTGGGCAAACTGCAGTTCGTTCAATTCTATGTTTACCCGTGCGTTCTGTACCTGGCGGTTGATGTTGAAGCCGTTGAAAATAGGTAGAGAAAGGGTCAGACCATAGTTAAAGCCGTAGCGTCGGCTCTCGTTGGTGCCCTGGATGTTACCGTAGATTACAGGGTCCTGAAGTGATCTGTTATAGCCGTAGCTGCCCGAAAAGCCGATGCTTGGGTAGCGCTGCGCCCTTGCCAGCTGTAACTCGTTCAGGGCTATCTCGCGCTGCACCTGCAGGCGCTGCAGGCTGGGGTTCTCATTCAGGAGGTTGGCCTGGCCGCCATCGTACGCGATCTGCCGGTCCACCTCAATAGAGTCGGCCGGGGTGAAGTTGATGCCGGGGTCGCGGCCAAGCAGCTGGTTTAGGTTAATCTTGGCGTTCTGCAGCACCTCCAGCTGGCGCAGCAGCTCCGACCGGTCAGCGTTGTAATCTACCTGGGCGCGCAGTATTTCCACTTTGGCACTCACGCCTACGTTGTACTGCTCCTGCGTTATCGCCACGCGCTGCTCCGAAATGGCAATAGCGTCCTCCAGCGACTGTATCTTGCGGGCCTGCCGCACCACATTGTAATAGGCGTCCGAGATATCGGCGATGGTGTTCTCTATGGTGGTTTTGGTCAGTAGCTGCCCGGACCGTTCGATGGCCTGCAGGCGGTCGTACTCAATAAACATGCGGCCACCGTCAAAAACCGTCCAGGCCAGCGCAACACTGGCGGCGGTGGTGTTGGTCTTGGAGTGATCTATCTCGCGGGGCGTCTCGCTCTCAAACTGGTTGCGGGTGTTAAAGTCCGTAAAGTCGCGGGAGGCGCGGCCGGTTACCGTCGGCAGAAAGCCGGCGTTGCCCAATGTGGCATTGTTTGCGTCTATATCGTCCTGTGTGGCGGCAATGCGGATGCTGTAGTTCTTTTGCAGCCCAAGGCTGACCGCTTCCTGAAGTGTTAGGAGTTCCTGGCTATGGGCTGCCTGGGGTGCAAACAGCGCTGCTACAGCTAACAGCAGCGCGGCGATCTTTAATGGAGACATGAATGATGCTATTTCCAATGAGGTTAGAGGTCTTGGCTAGTGTTGTGCGTTTTGTTTACTTGCTGAAGGCTGGCTCGCGCGCCGGCTCTTGCTGATGCGTGTCGGTATCCTGCTCTTCCTCGTCCTGCATGCGTGCCACGTTGGCTTCGGAAGAGGAGAAGTAGGAGTAGATGGCCGGGATGATGTACAGCGTCAGGCCGGTGGCGAAGATCAGGCCGCCCACCACGGCAATACCCATGGAGACCCTGCTCTCCGAACCGGCACCCAGGGCCAGTGCGATTGGCAGCGTGCCCAGGATGGTTGACAAGCTCGTCATCAGGATAGGGCGGAAGCGGGATACGGCAGCATCCGTGGCCGCCGCCTGCTTGTCCAGGCCCTCCTCTTTGCGCTGGTTGGCAAATTCCACCAGCAGGATACCGTTTTTGGTAACCAGGCCCACCAGCATGATCATGCCGATCTGGCTGAAGATGTTCAGCGTTTCATCAAAATACCAAAGGCTGAGCAGGGCACCGGCAAGGGCCAACGGTACGGTAAACATGATGATCACCGGGTCGCGGAAGCTCTCGAACTGGGCCGACAGCGCCAGGTAGATCAGGCCGAGGGCCAGCAGGAACGCAAAGAGCAAGCTGCCTGAGCTTTCGTAAAACTCCCTGGACTGGCCCGTAAGCGAGGTCTGGTACGTTTCATCCAGCACGTCGGCGGCGATCTTATCCATGGCCTCAATGCCGTCGCCAATGGTTTTGCCCTTTGCCAGCGAGGCACTGAAGGTTGCCGCCGCGAAGCGGTTAAAGCGGTACACCTGCGGAGAGGCGTTTTCCTCTTTCAGCTGGATCAGGTTGTCCAGCTGTATCAGCTCACCCGTGTTGCTTTTTACGTACAGGCTGCGAAGGTCCAGGGGTTCGCTGCGGTTTTCGCGTGCCACCTGCCCCAGAATCTGGTACTGCTTGCCACCCTTCACAAAGTAACCGAAGCGGGACCCGCTCAGGCCCAGCTGCATGGTTTGGGCGATATCACGCACGTCCACACCCAAAGACAGGGCCTTCTCGCGGTCGATCTCTACACGCAGCTCCGGTTTGTTGAACTTCAGGTTTACGTCCACGAAGTTAAACGTCGGGTCCTGCTGGGCCGCCTCCAGGAATGAAGGGATGATATCGCGGAGTTTATCTATGCTCTGGGACTGCACCACGAACTGCACCGGCTGCCCGGAGCCGCGCCCGCCGCCCAGGCCTTTGTCGCCGGAGGCAAAAGCCCTGGCGCCCGGTATCTTGCCCACCAGGCTGGGGAGCCCGTCTACAATTTCCTGCTGCGACACCTCCCGCTGCGCCGGGTCTACCAGGCGCAGGCGCACAAAACCGGAGTTGGAACCGCGGGTCATGGAGACAATGCTTTCGATGCCCGGCACCGAGTCGTTCACCAGGGTTGTCAGCTCGTTCATGTAGGAGTCCATAAACTCAAAAGAGGCACCCTCCGGCCCTGTGGCCATAATGCGCAGGCCGCTCCTGTCTTCGCTTGGCGTTAGCTCAGACTGCAGCGTGGACATTTGCCACCAGATAGCCCCCGCCGAAAGTACGATCAGGATAAAGGCCACCCAGCGCACCCGCATAAAGCTTTCCAGGCTGTTGCGGTAGCCATCGGTGAGGGAGGTAAAGAAAGGCTCTGTTTTGCGGTAAAACCAGCTTGGCCGCTCTTTGCGCTTAAGCAGGCGTGACGACATCATCGGCGTTAGCGTCAGCGACACAAACGAGGAAATGATAACCGAGCCCGCTACTACAATGCCGAACTCCCTGAAAAGCCGGCCCGTCGTGTCTTCGAGGAAGGCAACCGGCATAAACACCGCGGCCAGGGCCACAGTGGTGGAGATAATGGCGAAGTAAATCTCGTTGGAGCCTTTTTTCGCCGCCTTCATCGGTTCCTCCCCCCGCTCTATGCGGGAGTAAATGTTCTCGAGCATCACAATGGCGTCGTCCACCACCAGGCCGATGGCCAGCACGATACCCAATAGCGTGAGCACGTTAATGGAGAAGTCCATCACATACATGATGAAGAAAGAGCCAATGAGCGACACCGGGATGGCCACAACAGGGATCAGCGTGGAGCGCCAGTCGCGCAGGAACAGGAAGATGATGACCACCACCAGGCCGAAGGCGACGTAGATCGTCTCCTCCACCTCTGAAATGGAAGCCTTGATATACTTGGTGTTGTCAAAGCCGATGATCAGCTCCAGGTCCTCCGGTATGTCTTTTTTGATGTACTCGAGGCGGCGGTAAAACTCATCGGCGATCTCAACCTGGTTAGAGCCCGGCTGCGGCACGAGCACCACCCCAATCATAGGGATGCCGTTGTAGCGGAGCACCGTCTTTTCGTTTTCCGGCGAAAGCTGGGCATACCCCACATCCCGGAAGCGGATGAGGCGGTTTTCGTCCTGGCGCACGATCAGGTTGTTGAATTCTTCTGGCGTGGAGATACGGCCCATGGTTCTGACGGAGAGCTCTGTGGTAGCGCCCTCAATGCTGCCGGAAGGCAGTTCCACGTTCTGCCTTGTCAGGGCCTGCTGCACCTCCAGGGGCGTTACCTGTAGCGCAGCCAGCTTGTCAGGGTCCATCCAAAGGCGCATGGAGTAGCGCTTGTCGCCCCAGATCATCACCTCGCTGACGCCCGGTATCGTTTGCAGCTGCTCTTTAAACACGTTCAGGCCGATGTCTGAAAGCTCCAGCAGGGAGCGGCTGTCGCTCTTTACCCCAAGCATGATGATAGGGTTGGCGTCGGCGTCGGCTTTGGAGATCGTCGGCGGTTCGGCGTCTTCGGGCAGCCTGCGCTGGGCCCGGGACACGCGGTCGCGCACATCGTTGGCGGCGGCCTCCATGTCTACGCCCAAGTTAAACTCCACGGTAATGTTGCTGCTGCCCTCGCTGCTGGTGGAGGTTAAGGTCCGGATACCGGAAATACCGTTAATAGACTCCTCCAGCGGCTCTGTAATCTCAGATTCGATTGTCTCGGCGTTAGCGCCTGTGTAGGAGGTGGACACGTTTACGATGGGAGGGTCCACGCTCGGGTACTCCCGCACGCCCAGGTAGGTGATGCCTATAAAACCGAATACGATGATCGTGATACTCATCACGATCGCCAGCACCGGGCGCTTTATACTGATGGATGATAAACTCATACTTTTTAGAATCTAATGTTCGAGCCCTGGTAGTTAGAAGCCAGACGCAAAGCACATATACTTGCCGTACTTTAGTAAACCGCCTTCAACGCCACGGTGTTAAAGAGCTTCTTCGGCGGTTTTAACCTTGCGGATGCTTAAGTCGGATCCGGGGCGCACCTGTAAGATACCGGCCTGGATAAGGGTGTCGCCAGGGGTGATGCCCTCCATAATCTGGATCATGGTTTCGGAGCGCTGGCCGATCTTTACCATCTGAGGGACCGCCTTGCCGCCTTTCACCAGGAAAACCTTGTGGCCGGTTGCCTCCGGTATAATCGCCTCGGTTGGGATCAGGATGGCATCGTCCACGTCCTTCAGCGTGATGCTCACCTTCACAAAGGCACCGGGCCTTACTTCTTCGTTTTTGTTGTCGAACAGAGCCCGTACCTGCAGGGTGCGGGTGGTAGGGTCGATGTTGGGCTGAATAGCGTAGACCTTGGCCTGGTAGGTTTCCGGGCTGCCCTCTACCGTGAATGTTATCTGATCGCCTTCGTGCACCTCCTGGCTGTAGCGGCCCGGGATGGCAAAGTCGATTTTTACCGGGCTGATGTCCACCAGGCGGGCGATAGGGGTGGTGGCAGACACATAGCTGCCTTCGCTTACCTGGCGCAGGCCGATCACCCCGTCGAAGGGAGCGCGTACGTAGGCTTTGGCCAGCGAGGCCTTCAGGGCCTGGATGTCGGCAGTGGCGGTGGCCAGTTGGTTACTCACCTGGTCATACTCCTGCTCACTGATGTACTCCTTCTCCAGCAGGGTGCGCTGGCGCTTCTCCATATCCTCGTAAAGCTTCCTGTTAGACTCCAGCTTCTGCAGCTGCGCCCGCATTTCGGCATCGTTCACGGTTAAAAGCAACTGCCCCTGGCGCACGCGGCTACCTTCCTCAAAGTTTATACCTGTCACACGGCCTGCGATCTCGCTGCGCAGCTCCACGTCTTCGTTAGGGATTACCGTGCCGGTGGTCGTGATTTTGTTCTGGTAGGCCGTGGGAGACACCACATAGGCGTCCACCGACACCTTTTGGGCGATGGGGCCTCCTGTTTTTGCGGTTGCCTCTGCCGGACCGGACGTAAATTGTTTGTAAACAAAATAGCCGACTGCCGTAACGGCTACAAGGATGAGGATGGTTTTTAAGGTTTTGTTCATTTGTGTTTAAACACAGGTTAGGTTGTCTAAGTGCCGCTGCCTTTGCAAAAGGCGGCGGGCGGTACGAGGTGATATAGTTTTAAAGATACTGCCATCTTGGCCTATTTTAAAAGTTGTCGTAACTTAAACTCTACGAACAGGCACTATTAAAAGACAAACAACCACAGCGAAGGTTTAAACGGTCGGATTGAAAATGGCAAAAAAAGAAAGCAAGGATAATTTCTTTCAGAATGTGTACGAAGTAGTGCAGTTGATCCCGCCGGGGCGGGTGACCTCTTACGGCGCCATCGCCAGTTATTTAGGGGCAAAAGGTTCGGCACGCATGGTGGGTTGGGCCCTTATTGCCTCGCACCCGCTCACCAAAATTCCAGCCCACCGGGTAGTGAACCGGGTTGGGATGCTTACCGGCAGCCAGCACTTTGATGCGCCCAACGCCATGCAGGAGCGGCTGGAGCAGGAGGGGGTGCGTGTGGAGAACGATAAGGTAGTGGATTTCGACAGGCTGTTCTGGGACCCGGCAAAGGAGCTCTTGTAGGAGGCTGGCCCAATGGCTTATACTTTGCCAGTGCCTTTTGGCAGGAAAAGCCGTTGGAAAGGTACGGGCATACCCCCGCCGGCAAGGTTGCCGCAGTGTTTTTCAAGTATAGCGGTGTTTGCGCACAGCAGAGGGAGGCACGCCTAACGCACGCCTAATGCAGTCAGCTTTGGCTTCGTCACGGCTGCAGGTGGCCCCAAGCCTGAGAACAAAACCTTTTTGCGAGATCAAGTATAGAGGGAACAGGAATAGTGGCCGCTTCCCGTGCCGGCGCTGGCACAGGAAGCGGCGGTAAGCTTACCTGGTAGCAATGTTGTGCTGTACGCAGTGGTACTCATACGCAATGGAGGTGTCTCCGGCATCTTCCGGGGATCTGAGTACTTTTTTAAACGTGCCGTCGTCAAAGAAGAAGTACTGCAGGTACAGGCCCGTGTCCTGCTTTCTTTTTTTGCCGTTCAGTTTCCACTGCCGCTTCATGGGCTCCAGCTGGATCATGGCGAAATTCGGGTCCCATTTCCCCTGAAGTATGATGGTGGCGTTTCCGGCGGCATCATACTGTACAGACTCGAACTGCTGCTTCGCCACATCATACCGCAGCATGCCCTCGTAGCGCAACACCGTGCCGTCGGGCTGCTCTATGGCGAACTCCTCACGCAGGGTGTTGTTGTCGTTGCGGCTGTAGCGCACGCTGCCTGCCGCCTCAAAAAACTGCTGCTTCTCCGGTTGCCAGATCATGGTTTTTACCCGGTGGGTCCCGTACATCTTCTTGAACAGGCTGTTGGCGTCGGCAACGGTGAACTCGCTGGTTTTTTGTGCGTTGGCGCCTGTGGGTGCCGCCCATGCCAGCAGCATGGCGGCCATCAGGTAGAATACTGTCTTTTTCATCTTTTTATTTTGTTATAGGTTGTAGTGGTAGCGCTTTGTGTAACTGCCTGTAAAGCAGCACACCATCAATACAATGATAGATTTTTTTAGAAAAAGTTGCATGGGGTTTAGACAAACGGCGGCGAAGCCTATACTTAGCCTTGTTTTCTGGGTATGAGTAAGTTGCGCGCTAGGGAAAGTATCGACAGACTGAGCCGGGAAGGCTGCCCTTTAAGCGGGTACAGGCGCAGCTTACGCCTGCACCCGGTGAGCTGTGGAGCCGGGCGTGCAGACGCTAAAAGCCGCATGCGGCACCGGCACCGCAAAAGCGCTGCCGGAAATAAACCTTTGGCCCTGCCCCGGCTGTTAGGCATGTACAAATTGCCGCCAGGCGCCAAACACCGGCTACTGGTCTAAAAGCCCTGTGCCATAGCTGGCAAGGTGCAGTAGAAAGTATACCTTTGTAACATGGAAATAAAGTTGAGCTCGGCCAACACCCTGGGGGCCGGCACTACGTGGAGCCTGCCCGATGTGCGTAATGTAACGCATAACCGCATGCTGCTGCACCTGCTGTTCTGGACGGTGTATGTCGTTTTCTTCGGCCTGCTGTACGGCAGCTATATTGATGACTACTACAACGCCTTTATGGTGGAGCTGGTGGAGCTGCCGTTTAAAATGGCGCTGGTGTACTTTAACATGTACTACCTGCTGCCGCGCTACCTGCTGCAAAAGCGCTACCTGGAGTTTTTTGTGTACCTGCTGTTGCTGATGGGCGCCATCGGAGCGCTGATGCAGTTTGTGCTGCTGCCCTTCCTCATCCACCCGATTTTCTGCCCCACAACCTGCACCGAGGATAACCTGACCTTCTATCGCTTTATAAAAAACATAGTTAACATCAACTATGTGGTGGCGATAACGTCGGTGATCGCGCTGCTCAAGAACTGGTACAGCCACCAGCAGGCGGCCCGCAACCTGACGCAGGACAAGCTGGAGGCGGAGCTCAAGTTCCTGAAGGCGCAGATCCACCCGCACTTCCTGTTTAACACACTTAACAGCCTGTATTCGCTCACGCTCAAGAAGTCGGACAATGCGCCGGAGGTGGTGCTGAAGCTGTCGGGCCTGATGGACTACATGCTCTATGACGCCAACGCGGCCACCGTGCCCCTGGAGAAGGAGCTGGCCTATATCCGGAACTACATTGCCCTGGAGCAGGTGCGCTACGGCGAGCGCGTGGATGTGCAGTTTACCGCCACCGGAAGTATAGCCGGCCGGCAGATTGCCCCCATGCTGCTGCTGCCCTTCGTGGAGAATGCCTTTAAGCACGGCGTGAGCACCGAAACCAAGGGCGCCTGGATCTGCATCGATGTGAAAGTGACGGAGAGGAAGCTGGTGCTGCTGGTGGAGAACTGCAAATGCGGCGACAAAGCCAGCAACAGCGCGCGCGACATGGCCTCCGGCATCGGGTTGAGAAACCTGCAGCGCCGCCTCGAGCTACTCTACGAAGGCCGCTACGAGCTGGAGATCGAGGACGAGCAGGAGAGCTATGCGGCCAGGCTGGAGATATTATTTTAAGCTGGATAAGAACGCGGCCCTGCTTTTTGTACTTTCATGTTGCAGGTGAGTTCTGCACTTTTTGTCTGGCGTGCTAAAAGAACGACTATGAAATTACGCTGTATGATTGTGGATGATGAGCCACTGGCGCTGGACGTGCTGGAGACATTCATCCAGAGGCTGGATAACCTGGAGCTGGTGTGCCGCTGCAACAATGCTGTGGAGGCCTACGGCTGCCTGCAGCAGGAGCACATCGACCTGCTCTTCCTGGACATCCAGATGCCGAAACTGACGGGGATCGACTTTCTGAGGTCGCTGGCGCACCCGCCGCACGTGATCTTGACCACTGCCTACCGCGACTATGCCGTAGAGGGCTTTGAGCTGAACGCGGTGGATTACCTCCTGAAGCCCATCGCCTTTGAGCGCTTTCTGAAGGCGGTCTCGAAAGTGGCTGCCCCGGAGCAGCACAAAACCGTGGTTGCCGCCGCCGCACCCCCTACCTTCGCGCAGGATTATAAAGAGGCCTTTATCTACCTGAAAGCCGACAAGAAGATGGTGAAGGTGATGCTCTCGGACATTCTCTATATCGAGAGCCTGAAGGACTATATCCGGGTGAAGACGGAGACAAAGGAGATCATATCTTACCAGAAGATATCCTTTCTGGAGGAGAAGCTGCCAACAGACAAGTTCCTGCGCATCCACCGCTCCTTTATCGTTGCCCTTGATAAGATACAGGCCTTTTCGGCGACAGCCGTCGATATTGGGAAAGCGGAGGTGCCCATCGGCCGTTTCTATAAAAACGAGGTGCTGCAGGTGCTCAACCAGAATAACCTGCTGGAGACGTAGCCTTCTCCATTGGGAATTATTAATTATGGATTAAAAGTTGGAAATTGAAGGGGGACGTATGTTTGCTAAATGAGCGTATAAAAGACCACCCATTCATAATCCGTAATTCATAATTCAAAAAAGGTGTACATCTCAAAGAAGAAGCTGTTTTACCCGATCAGCAAGGGGCTCCGCCGGTACCTGCACTATTACGACCGCGAAACGAAGCTGCCCGTGCTGTACGAAGACCTGCTGCATTACTCCGATTCGTACCCGTACTACGACAAAAAGGGCAACGACACGCTGTGGGAGTCCGTGATCTACGATCAGCAGACGCAGCAGGAGCTGAGCCGCGGCCTCACCATGATTTATGCGCTGCTGAAAACCGACGGTGATATGTCGGTGATGGAGCATTTGTACGTGTCGCGCATTGACTACTGCACCTTCGGCAACTCAAACCCCTTCCGGGTGCAGATCATGAACCAGCTCAACGACAACTACGATTATTTTTACCTGAAGCGTGCCGATGCCTCGCGCATGTACGGTCTGGAGCTGGAGCATATCCTGTCGCCTAGCCGCATCAACTACCTGGTAGACGGCGACTCGCTCATAGAGGAGCATATTGCGGGTATTCCCGGCGATGTGTTCATCAAGGATTTTATAGAACGCCCCACCACCAACAAAGTGCGCATAGCCAAGGAGTTTGTAAAGTTTAACGAGCGCTGCTTTGTGCGCCTGCTCGGCGATATGCGCTCCTATAACTATGTGGTGGACGTAACGCCCGATTTCGAGGACGAGCAGTACCGCGTGCGGCCCATCGACTTTGACCAGCAGTCCTACGAAGGCAAGAAAACCATGTACCTGCCTCAGTTCTTTAAGGATAACAACGTGATTGTGGAGCAGGTGCTGCGGCTCCTGAAGCCGGACGTCGTAAAGCAGTACCAGAACGAGGAGCGCACCCTCATGTTCCGTCGCCTGAAGTCGGCCCGCTACCGCCTCAAGGACCTGATTGACTGCATGCGCACGGATGAGATTTCCACGCCTGAGAAAATTGAGCAGCTAAAGAAGGAACTGGCAAGGCACCACAACAGCAAAGAGTTTCTGAAATGCGAGAACATGGGCGACCTTGTGCGCCTGAACCTGAAAACCATACTGGTGAAGGCCCCGCACGTTGTGAACGGCAAGCTGTAGCAGCAACACCAAAGCAGTGCTGTTTATACTTATACTTATACTTATACTTATACTTATACTTGGGTGCAGCTGGCAGAAAAGCTGCACCCAAGTATGACTTTCAGCCAGTAGCGGCTACAGCCGCTCCAGGTCTTTTCGGGTGCGCTCGCTGCCTTGCAGGTTGCCGGTGTTCACGGTGCTGGCAGGCTCAAACATCAGCACCTCCGCTTCCTGGCTGGCAACAGGCCGGTGCTCCACGCCGCGCGGTACAACCATGCATTCGCCCGGCTTCAGCGTGACCACCTTGTCGCGCAGGTGCATTTCAAACTCCCCCTTTATCACCAGGAAAAACTCATCCTCGTGCTCGTGGTGGTGCCACTCAAAGGGGCCCAGAAACTTGGCAATTTTAACTTGCTGCCCGTTTAGCTCGCCTACAATGCGCGGGTTCCAGTGGTCTGAGAACTGGCCGAACTTCTCTGCCAGGTTTACCTTGTCTATGTTCTTTTCCATGCTTTTGCGTTCTTCCGGTTTTGCCTGTTTTCTGCTTTCTTTCAACTTATCTGAATCTGTTCTAAATAAGCTTACGTTTTTATTTGGACTGGTTCTAAATAGTAGTTAGTTTTGCAGGACAACAGCAAAGCCGCATACAGCTAAGATACGCCACATGATCGATACAGCCACCCATCTCGCAGAAATTTATACATCAGAGGCAGGCGCCGTATACCAGTGCGACCGCCGCAACCGCATTATGCTGGACTTTGCAGGCCAGCGCTCCCTGCTGAAGATAGAGGCTTTTCTGCGCCTGAAGCATGCCGTAGACAGCATTAACCTGGATGAGATGGCCAGCAGCCCGGCACGCGCCGCTGACTTTGACATTGTGACCGTTTGTGGCTGCGACCGCTGCTATGTGCTCACGCTGCCGGAGCTTTGCAGCCTGAAGGAGCTGTTGGCTGGTGCGCGTTTTATGCTGGAGCTGAACAGCATGCTGCACGAGTGCCTGCATGCCGAGCTGGTGTAGCGCCGCTCTCTTTTAGAACATGTGTGGAGCACAGCTGCGAAGGCTGTGCTTTTTTAATTTAGACTATTTCTGTATTTCATCGGGGTGTTGCCTGGGCACAACAAAAGTGCTTATATTGAAGTATGAAAGAGGAGGCACCGGGCACGGTGCACGCTCTCATTACTACCTAAACACCCAACTTTATGAAAGACTTACTGAGACTTAGAACCTCTCTGACAGAGACTATAGAAAAATCACTGAACGATCAGATTAAGATGGAGGCGGAAGCGTCTGCCATGTACCTGGCCATGAGCAGCTGGTGCGACCGCAACGGCTTCGACTTCAGCGCCGGCTACTTTAAGAAGCAATCGGATGAGGAGCGGGAGCACATGCTGCGCCTGTTCAAGTTTGTTTCAGACATGGGTGGGCGTGCTGTTTCGCCGGAGGTAACCAACGTGCAGGTTGAGTTCGAATCGTTTAGAGGCGTTTTTGAGCAGGCCCTGCAGCAGGAGATAGCCGTAACGCAGTCTTTTAACCGCATAGCAGACAAGTGCCAGAAGGAGAAGGACTACGTGACCTTTACGTTCTTACAGTGGTTCCTGAAAGAGCAGATAGAGGAGGAGTATGTGGCACGCCGTGCGCTGGAGCTCTTCGAAGTGATCGGCGAGGAAGGCACAGGCCATTACGAAATAGACAAGCGCGTACCGAAGATTGGCTACGAGAAAACGTACGAAGACTAAGCCTACGGCAAATGTATAAAAGCAGCAAGGCCCTGAATCTGATTCAGGGCCTTGCTGCTTTTACCGGGGTTCCTCTTTGGGGGTAGCCCGTAGCACGTGCGTCTCAAAGGCCTCTTTGGCCTTGGCTTCATCCGTCTGCGCCACCCAAAAATTGTCGGGCTGCATACAGATAACAGGGGCGTAGTCACAGCGGTCGGTGCAGTCGGTCTTCACGACCTCCACCTGCCCTTTCAGGCCCAGCTCTTTTATCATGCCCCGGAACATCTTGCCCAGGTCCTTGCCGCCTTTCTTTTTGCACTTACTGCCCGTGCATACATAGATTACCTTATCAGGTGTATTAAAACTCTTGCTCATGTAATGGGTCTACGGAGAAATTCGATGTCTGTCGTTTAACTGCGGATAGAATGCCTGCGCGCGCAGCCGCGGCTGCTTCTGGTAGCCACGGGCTATCTGTCAGAAGCTATAACCTAAAGCGCTGCACGTTAGTTCTGTCCGGTGTGCGGGAGCAAAGGTAGAGGTTTGCCTGCAGCGGAAAAAATAAGGCCGGCAGATTGTCTGCCGGCCTTTTACGGTGCTATGGGAGAATGCGCATCAGGATGCCTCCCGCGGCTTTGGCAGTGGCTTGCGCGGCAGCTTTTTGTCGCGCATAGCTGTGTGGTATACCATCGAGGCGACAATGGTGGCCGCCTGTCTCAGGTCGTCTGCCTGCAGGCGGTCGTAGGAGTCCTGGTTGGTGTGATGGGTGCGGGTGTCGTACTCTATCTCATCCTGTATGAACTGGAAGCCGGGAAGGCCAACTGCGTCAAAGGCCAGGTGGTCGGTGCCGCCTGTGTTGCGGATGGTGGTGGTGGTGGCGCCTAAGTCATGGAAAGGAGCCAGCCAAGCCTCCATCACGGGGCGGACAGCATCGTTGCCCTGCAGGTAAATACCCCGGATCTTGCCGGTGCCGTTGTCGAGGTTATAGTAGGCGGAGAACTTCTCGTGCTCTTTGGTCAGTTTCATCGTGGCCGGGTCGCCGAAGTGCTGCTTCACATAGCCCCTGGAGCCGTGCAGGCCCTGCTCTTCGCCTCCCCACAGGGCGATGCGAATGGTGCGCTTTGGCTTAAAGCCGGCGGCCTGTAGGATACGCACCGCCTCCATCATCACAGCCACGCCGGCTGCGTTGTCGGTGGCACCGGTGGAGCCGTGCCAGGAGTCGAGGTGGCCTCCCAGCATCACGACCTCGTCCTTCAGCTTTTTGTCTGTGCCGGGGATTTCGGCCACCACGTTGTAGCCTTTCAAGTCGTCGGAGAAGAAACGGGTTTTGGTCTCAACCTCCAGCTTTACTGGCTGCTTGGCCTCCAGCAGGCGCACGATACGGTTGTAGTCCTCCAGGCCCATTTCCAGTTCCGGGAGCGTCGGTTTGGCGTCGGGGGCATAAGGAGAGCCGTTGCTGGTGAAGTGAGTGCCGTGGGTGCCGCCACGGGAGCTAAGCAAAACAGCGGCGCCTTCCTGCTGGAAAAACTCGTTTGCCTTGCTTAGAAGTGCCATGCGGGCTCTGTACGCTGCTATGCGCTCGGGCGTCCAGCGGCTCTGGCTTCTGCTGGCCTCCAGGCTCATGGCCAGCTCGTGCAGCTCTTCTTCTGTGTAGCGCTTGGCATCAGCCTCAAAGGAGGTCTCGGCCTTCTCGTCGATTTTGGTAAGTATGACCTTTCCCTTGAGCTTGCCTCTGTACTGCTCCAGGTCTTCCTCCTTCTCGAGGTGCACCAGCACGGCCTCTGCGTTTACCGCTCCGTCGGTGCCGGGTGTCCAGGCTTTGGGGGTGGCGATCAGCTGCTGGTAGTAGGGCGCGGCCATCGCAATGTAGGACTTCTCAACTTCCCAGCCGCGGCCAAACTCTCCCCACTCTTCCAGGCGTGCGTTCTGCAGCCCCCAGTCGATCAGCTGTTTCTTTGCCCACTCGCTTGCCCGCATCAGCCCCGGCGAGCCGGAAAGGCGGGGCCCGGACACGTCTGTGAGGTAAAAGGCCGTTTGCATGACCTGCGAGTTCTGCAGGCCTTCCTGCTTGATGCGGTGCACGGCATCAAGGTTGACAGGCTCTTGCTGTGCCTGCGCCGCAAAGGCAAACTGCAGGAGCAAAGCGGTGGCTAGGAGAGTTCTTTTTTTCATGAGTTGTTAAAGGTGGTTATCGTATTTAAAAATCAGTGTGATCATCGAAAGAAGCCAAGCCAGCAAATGGCTGCTTTGCCTTATCGCCTGCAGGCGCGCTACCTCCACGGCGCATGCCTCCCTGGCACAGTTTACAGCCCCGCCCGGCAACACGGTAGGCAGGCCCGTTTCGCATTTAACTGGTAACGAAGGTCTTGCTTCTTCTAAGGTAATGATTATTACTATATATTTAAACCATGATTCCTGATTCTTGTCTAACCGCTAAACTTAAACTAACCTCACACCTCTTATGAATCTCACAAAAACGAAGAAGGCCAGGCGCATGGCCTCGCGCCTGCTGTGCCTGCTGCTGCTGGGCGGAGCTGCGCCTGTTGCCCTGGCCCAGGGCGGGCAGGATGCCAACAGCGGGTACCAGCGGCCCCCCGAAACCATCGCCGCCATTATCGAGGCGCCCAACACGCCTTCTGTCAGCATAAGCGCCAAAGGAGACTGGATGCTGCTGCTCGAGAGCCCGGGCTACCCGAGCATAGCGGAGGTGTCTGCCCCTGAAAGCCGTTTGGCTGGCATGCGCATCAACCCGGCCACCAATGGCCCCAGCCGCGGCTACTATTACAGTAACGTTAAGCTGAAGAAAGTAAGCAACGCCGATGAGTTCCAGATAAAAGGCCTTCCGCAGGACGCGCAGCTGGCTAACATGGCCTGGTCGCCGGATGAGAAGCACGTTGCCTTTACCAACACCAAAGCCAACGGCATTGAGCTTTGGCTCGTTGATTTGGGTACAAAAGAAGCCCGTAAACTAACCGATGCCGTTGTTAACGACGCCTACAGCGGCCGCCCGTTTGAGTGGCTCTCGGACAGCAAGACGCTCGTTGTAAAGTTTGTGGACGAGCAGCGCGGCGAGATGCCGAAGGCCTCCGGCGTGCCAGCCGGCCCAACGGTGCAGCAGAACATCGGCAAGGCCAAGCCTTCGCGCACGTACCAGGACCTGCTGAAGAACCGGAACGACGAGCAGCTGTTTGACTATTACATGCAGACACAGCTTAAGCTGGTAACACTGGACGGAAAGCAGGAGCCGATCGGGGAGGCCGGTATCATCAAAAGTATGGAGTCCTCGCCTGACGGGCAGTACCTGCTGGTGGAAACGATCCAGAAGCCCTATTCCTACCTGGTGCCGCATTACTACTTCCCCTACAAAGTGGAGGTGTGGAGCCGTGATGGCCAAAAGGTAAAGGAGCTGGCAAAGCTGCCTTTGGCCGAAGACATTCCCATTGCCTTTGATGCCGTGGCCAAGGGCCCGCGTAACTACAGCTGGCGCCCCGATAAGCCGGCTACCCTGTACTGGGCAGAGGCGCAGGACGGAGGCGATGCCAACAAGGAAGCCGCTGTGCGCGATAACGTGTACATGCTGAGCGCCCCCTTCACGGCCGAGCCCACCAAACTGGCCTCTACAAAGCTCCGCTACCGAGGCGTGGCCTGGGGCGAGGACATGGCCATTGTAAACGAGCGCTGGTGGAAAACCCGCCAGGAGCGCAGCACTTTGGTTGACCCGTCCAAACCGTCTAAGGCCGGCGTAGTTTTGATCGACCGCTCTTACGAAGACAACTACAACGACCCGGGCTCCCCGGTATTTACCAAAAACCAGTATGGCCGCAGTGTGCTGCTCACCGACAAGAAGAAGCAGAACATTTACATGGTGTCTGAAGGCGGCTCGCCGGAGGGCAACAGGCCTTTTGTCAGCGAGTTTAACCTGAAATCGAAAAAGGCGGATATCCTGTGGCGGTCAGAGGCGCCGTACTATGAGCGCCCGGTGGATATCATCGACTTAAAAAATAAGAAGATCATCACCAGGAGAGAGTCTGAAAACGACCCGCCGAACTACTTCGTGCGCGACATGGACGATAAGAAGCTGACGCAGGTAACGGCTTTCCCGCACCCGAACCCACAGCTGGAGGGCGTGCAAAAGCAGATGCTGCAGTATAAGCGGGAAGACGGGGTGAACCTGACGGCTGTTTTATACTTGCCGAAGGACTTCAAGAAGGGCGATGCGCCGCTTCCGATGCTGCTGTGGGCCTACCCGCGCGAGTTTAAGAGTGCCGATGCCGCAGGCCAGGTGAAAGGGTCGCCGTATGAGTTCACGCGCATCAGCTGGGGCTCGCCGCTGTTTTGGGTGACGCAGGGCTATGCGGTGCTCGACAGAACCGACATCCCGATTGTGGGAGAGGGCGACGCCCAGCCAAACGACACCTATGTGCAGCAGCTGGTGGCCAGCGCTAAGGCCGCCATCAACGAAGTGGTGGAGATGGGCGTAGTAGACCCGAAGCGTGTGGCTGTAGGCGGGCACTCCTACGGGGCCTTTATGACAGGCAACCTGCTGGCGCACTCCGACCTGTTTGCGGCCGGTATCGCACGCAGCGGCGCCTATAACCGTACCCTCACCCCGTTCGGTTTCCAGGCGGAGGAGCGTACCTACTGGGACGCCCCGGAAGTATACTTCCAGATGTCGCCGTTCTCGTTCGCCAATAAAGTGAACGAGCCGATCCTGCTCATCCACGGGGAGGCCGACAACAACTCCGGCACGTTCCCGATCCAGAGCGAGCGCTTTTACAACGCCCTGAAAGGCCACGGCGCCACTGCCCGCCTGGTGTTCCTGCCAGCCGAGAGCCACGGCTACCGTGCGAAAGAGTCCATCCTGCACATGCTGTGGGAGATGGACCAGTGGCTGGACAAGTATGTGAAGAACCGCCCGGTGCAGTAAGGCCCGGGCCTGTAAGTGAAAAAGCTCCGGTTGCAGATGCAGCCGGAGCTTTTTTATATGTACAGTGGCCGTGAAAAGCACGCACGCGGCCAAAAGCAGAAACTTTCTCGCCTGCAGCCGTATTCCTAAGCACATCCATACAGCAGCCTGTATCACCCCAATCATACTTGAAACTCAGTATCATCATACCCGCCCTAAACGAGGAGGCCGTTATAGCGGACCTGCTGGCTTACCTGCAGCGGCATGCCAGCAGCGGTACCGAGGTTATACTTGCCGACGGTGGAAGCACCGACGCCACACGAAGTATAGCCGAAGCGATGGGGGTAAAAGTGCTGCGGTGCGAGCGGAAGGGGCGCGGGCCGCAGATGAACTGTGCCGCTGCCGTGGCTACCGGCGATATCCTGTACTTTCTGCACGCCGATACGTTTCCGCCGCAGGGCTTTGAGCAACAGCTGAGGCAGGCGGTGGGGCAGGGGCATGGCAGTGGCTGCTATCGCCTGCAGTTTGACCTGCCGCACTGGTTCCTGCGCCTGAACGCCTGGTTCACCAGGTTTGATGCCGATGCCGTGCGCTTCGGGGATCAGAGCCTGTTTGTGCGGCGGGATGTGTTTGAGAAAGCCAATGGGTTCGACGAGCGGCTGCGGCTGCTGGAGGACCAGGAGATTATTGGCAGGTTGCGCAAGTACGGGGCTTTTGTTGTGCTGCCGCAGCAGGTTACCACTTCGGCGCGAAAGTACAGCCAGCACGGGGTTTATAAAATACAGCTGGGGTATTTCCTGATTTATGCGCTATACAAGCTCGGGGCGTCTCAGGAGCGGTTGGTGCGGGTGTATAAACGGCTGTTACAGCGGTAGCTGCTGCTCGCCGAGCCACTGCCTTGCGGCGGCTATGTTGCTGAAGTTCCGGTTTGTGCAGTTGCGGTTTTCATTGCAGAGCTGCTCCACGTTCTCCACAGCCAGCTGCGTAAAAATGTTGTCGTCCGGCACGATCACCGCCACGTGCAGGTAGTTGCCTAAGGCTGCCATGGCCAGCATCGGAATCATACTCTGCCCGAGCCAGCGCTGGTCTTCAGGGGCCACAGCCCCCATGTGCTGCGTGTGCACCAGCATGCGGTTTACATGCACGCGCTCCATGGCCTCCAGCAGCTCTACATGGAGAGAGCGGTACTCTTCCGAGGTGCCACTGCGCTTATAACGCAGCACCAACGCCTGCAGGTCCGTGTCAAGGCCTATCTCGTAGTAATCACTGCTGTTTAACACCGTGTAAAAACTCTTCTCTGCTATCATACTTCTTCTGTCTTTCCGGGAGCGATGGCTATGGGTATGTAAATTAACCTTTTTTCCGGGTAAGTAGCAACAAAGAGGCAGTAGAAGATGTACAGGTTTGAATCTAAGCCAAAAGTTTGTACCTTATATTGATCTAACCATTCTTAATAGCTTTATGAAAAGAACACACTTGTTGCCGTACTCGGCGTTGTTGGCGGGGCTGCTGCTCGGCGGTTGTAGCACTTCTTCCCAGGAAGGCACAGCCGATACAACCGAGGCTGGTATTAGCCGTGGCCTGGACCTGGCCAACCTGGATACCACCGTGAGCGCGTGCCAGGACTTTTACCAGTATGCCAACGGCGGCTGGCTAAAGAACAACCCGATCCCGGCGTCAGAGAGCCGTTGGGGATCTTTTAATGAGCTTGCTGAGAAAAACAACGCGGTGCTGCGCGAGCTGCTGACCGAGGCCTCGTCCAACACGACGGCCGCAAAGGGCTCCGCTTCCCAGCTGATCGGCGACTTCTATGCCGTCGGTATGGACTCCGTGGCGGCTAACCAGGCCGGCATTAACCCGATAAAGCCGGAGCTGGACCGGATAGGCGCTGTGAAAAGTACAGATGAGCTGATCAAGACCGTGGCCGACCTGAAAACCATGGGAGTGAGTGGCTTTTTCAGCATGTATGTGTCGCAGGACGATAAGATCAGCACGCAGTATGCGCTGCAGGCGGGGCAGGATGGCCTGGGCCTTCCGGACCGCGATTATTATCTGAAGGATGACGAGCGCTCGAAGACCATTCGCACAGAGTATGTGCAGCACCTGCAGCGCATGTTCCAGCTGTTGGGCGACGACGCGGCCACAGCCCAGAAGAAGGCGCAGACGGTCATGAGCATCGAGACAAAGCTGGCCACTGCATCAAAGGCCCGTGTAGACCTGCGCGACCCTTACGCCAACTATAACAAGATGACCATCCAGGAGTTTGCCAACCAGAACCCGAACCTGAAGGTGAGCCAGCTCCTGACGGGAATGGGCGCTACGGCTGCCAAAGAGATTATTGTGGGCCAGCCGGCTTTCTTCAAGGAGCTGAACAGCATGCTGAAGAACGTGTCGCTGGAGGATTGGAAAACATATACCAAGTGGCACCTTGCCCGCACAGCAGCGCCGTACCTGAGCCAGGACTTTGTGCAGGAGAACTTCAACTTCTATGGCAAAGTGCTGAGCGGCGCCAAAGAGATGCAGCCGCGCTGGAAGCGGGTGCTGCGTGCCACCGACAGTGCGCTGGGCGAGGCGCTGGGGCAGCTGTATGTACAGAAAACCTTCTCCCCCGAAGCCAAGCAGAAGGCCATCACCATGGTCCAGAACCTGCAGGAGTCGTTTAAGGAGCATGTGCGCGACCTGGATTGGATGAGCGAGGAAACAAAGCAGCGCGCGCTGCAGAAGCTAGAGGCCTTCGCGGTGAAAATCGGTTACCCGGATAAGTGGGAAGACTACAAAGGCCTGGACATCAGCCGCGACTCTTATGCCGCCAACGTGATGCGCGCCAGCCAGTTTGCCTTCCGTGACAATATCGGTAAGATCGGGCAGCCGGTGGATCGTGAAGAGTGGTTTATGTCGCCGCCGACGGTAAACGCCTACTATAACCCGACCATGAACGAGATCGTGTTCCCTGCCGGTATCCTGCAGCCGCCGTTTTTCGACCCGAACGCCGATGATGCGGTGAACTACGGTGGTATGGGTGCCGTAATCGGCCACGAGCTGACCCACGGCTTCGACGACCAGGGCGCCCAGTACGATTATGAGGGAAACCTGAAGAACTGGTGGTCTGATGTCGATAAGGAGCAGTTTACCTCCCGTGCGAATGCCGTTGCAGATCAGTACGACCAGTACACCGTGCTGGATAACCTGCACGTAAACGGTAAGCTGACGCTGGGCGAGAACATTGCCGACATCGGAGGCCTGAACATTGCCTACACTGCCCTGCAGAAGGCCCTGGCCGAGAAAAACCCGGGTAAGATCGACGGCCTGACGCCGGAGCAGCGCTTCTTCCTGGCCTGGGCGCAGATTTGGCGCGTGAACATGCGAGACGAGGCACAGAACCAGCAGATCCTGACAGATCCGCACTCACCGGGGCGCTTCCGAACCAATGGCCCGGTAGCCAACATGCCGCAGTTCTATGAGGCGTTTGGTTGCGACCAGAATGACCCGATGGTGCGTAGTGATGAAAAGCGCATCAAGATCTGGTAAAACAGACATCATTTGAACAAAAGAGGCTCTGCAGCTATTGCAGAGCCTCTTTTGTTTTTAGCCCGTAGGTAAACCCCCTGGTTAGTGCAAGGGCTGCTCTTTTGCCTGACACCGGTATGTTGCCGCGCCGGGGGATGCGGCAACCGTATCCGGGGAAGCAGGCACTACTATAGTTTAGGGGCAGGCTTTATTCGTTTACAACTTTGATGGTATGCGGCACAATCTGGCGCGGCCAGTCAGAGGCGTCCACCGGCTCCTGCTCAATCTGCTCTACTACGTCCATGCCTTCCACCACTTCTCCGAACACGGTATACTCTGTGTCCAGGCCAGGCTCGCCGCCTACTTTCAAGTAAGTTGCCTCTTGTGCTGGGGTGTAGTCTATGCCGTGCTTTTGCTCAAAGGCCAGCAGTTCCTCTTTGGTTACCGGCTCCCCTGTCACGATGTAGAAGTTATGAGAGGAGGATTCTTTGTCCGGGTTGCGCTCGTCGCCGTAGCGGGCCATGGCGAGTGCGCCGCGCTTATGGATGTGGCTGGGGCTAAACTCCTGGGGGACTTTGTAGGAGCCCTGGCTCATCTGGCGCTCGTCTGAGTCGCCGCCCTGTACGGCAAAGCCCTTCACGACACGGTAAAACTCCCCCTGATTGTAGAAGCCGGCTTTGGTGAGACGCACGAAGTTAGCGCGGTGCAGTGGCGTGTCTTTATACAGGCGCACCTTAATGTCGCCGTGGCGGGTGCTGATTACGGCAAGGCTGTCGGGGTGACGTTGGCCGTAGGCCTCCAGCTTAGCTACCGCATTTTCGTTTGTTAGCGGCTCCAGTGCCTGCTCATCCTCAGTGGTCGTTTCGGTTTGTTCGCCTTTGGCCTCCTCGGAGGAGTTGCTGCAGCTAAAGAGTGGCAGCAGGCAGGCGGCCAGCAGCAACGTGCGGCACAAAGGGGGCTGAAAAGTTTTTCTCATGATGGTTATCTGTTGCTCGTACTTTAAAGATAGCCGTTTTTCTGTATAGTTACACATGCTGGCTCTATGGTTTTGTGTAACACAAGGTAATAATTGTATTATTATAATTATTTAATTTCTGTGTTGTCCCACATAAGTACAATTACGTAAAGAGGTGATTTTGCTCTTCTGTAGATGCTGCACCAGATGTTACAACGCGTTGTCTTTTCGGTGCTTTGGTTGGGCCGGAAAAGCTTCTTGTAACGGTAATACAAGGTGCACGGGAAGCGCCTTTTTCAGGAGGCAGATAAATATATTTATAAATTAATTTGCATATAATATCCTGTATCAGTATTTTAAGGCTATTGTTCCTATAAATACTATTTATCTCACCTTAATTAAAAAGCATGAAAAACAGTTTACATTTCAAAAGAATGATGCGCTCCCTCATGTTTGGAGCATCTGTGGCAACAGCAGCCTGCACCTTTACAGCCTGTGATAATGGAACAGGTGATACGGTTGAACCTGTAGCGACCACACAGGCTGAAAGTGAAAATGGTGCAATTATAGACGGTCAGTATATTGTTGTATTTAAAGATGGTGCGACGCTCCGCACGAGTGAGAATGCTACCTATGCGCAGCGCATTGAGCGGGTGCGCGACATGACACAGGGCCTTATGTCCGACAATGGCATCAGCAACTTTAAAATCACGCAAACCTTTGGGCAGGCCGTGAAGGGCGTGACTGTAAGCCTTACGCAGAAAGAGGCGGAAAGCCTGCGCCATGACGCACGTGTGGCGTATGTGGAGCCAGACAGAATCGTTATGCTGGGCAAGCCCGGTACAGGCGGCGGCACAGGCGGCGGTGCCCAGGAAACGCCCTACGGCATTGCGCGGGTAGGTAGTGCCAGCGGTGCGGGTAAAACCGCCTGGGTTGTAGACACAGGCGTTGACCTGGACCACCCGGACCTGAACGTGGATGTGAGCCGCAGTGTGTCGATGTTTACAAGCGGCAGGGATGCCGGCTCTGCGGATGACAATAACGGGCACGGCACGCACGTGGCAGGTACCATTGCTGCTAAGAACAACTCCACAGGAGTGATTGGGGTGGCGTACGATGCCACCGTGGTGGCCGTGAAAGTGCTGGACTCCCGCGGTAGCGGTGCTTACTCAGGTGTGATTGCCGGTGTGGATTATGTGGCTGCTAACGGCAGTGCCGGTGATGTGGTGAACATGAGCCTGGGCGGGCCGGTTTCGCAGGCCCTGGACGATGCGATTATAGCAGCGGCTGGTAAAGGAATAAAGTTTGCCCTGGCTGCCGGTAACGAAAGCACGGATGCAAACAACTCTTCGCCTGCGCGTGTAAACCATGCCAACGTCTACACCGTGTCTGCCATGGACAGCGGCGACAGGTTTGCCTCGTTCTCCAACTACGGCAACCCGCCGGTAGATTACTGCGCCCCGGGCGTTAACATCAAGTCCACCTGGAAAGGCGGTGGCTACAACACCATCAGTGGTACGTCTATGGCCTCGCCGCACGTGGCAGGCTTGCTGCTGCTAGGTAACGTGGCAACCAGCGGCTATGTACAGAACGACCCGGACGGCACGCCGGACCCGATCGCCCATCATTAATATCTTAGAGAAAGTTTGAAGTGAGTTACTTAAAGGGCGGCCATTGGCTGCCCTTTTTTTACTGTAGCGCCTTCCGCATCACGTAGTCGTTCATCCAGTAAGGGCCGATAGGGATGTCCTCCTGCAGGTGCACACGATAGCCGCAGCGCTCGTAAAAGCCCTTTGCCTGGTTGTAGCGGTTCACGTTCAGGTCCAGTACGGCGGCACCGCGCCTTTGCACCTCCTGCTCCACGGCCTCCAGCAGCACCTTGCCGTAGCCCTTGCCCTGGGTCTGTGGCAGCAGGTAGATCTTGTTCAGCTTATATACCTGCCCGGCCGCCTCTTTCACAGAAAAGGAGGCGAAGCCGAGAGCTTGCCCTTCCTCCTCCAGCAGCCAAAAAAACTGCCCTTCCTGCATCTGCTTTGCCAGCGCCTCTGCAGTGTAAATCTCCCCAAACATATAGTCTATCTGCTCTTTGGTGAGGATACTGCGGTAAGTAGGTTCCCATGTCGCCTCAGCTAGCTGCTGAATCACCGGGATATCATCTGGAGTGGCTTGGCGGAGGTGTAGGCTTTTGCTCATAAACGGTACATTGGCTGAGGATGCAAGATAGGCGCTGCCGGGGTAAAAGCCAACCTGCCCAGTGCTTTCAACTCTGTGCAGAAATCCTATCTTTGTTTGCTCGGGAGCGTATCACCACAAAAAAAGAGATTATATGAAAGCTGTATACTTAGAGGATATCAACAAGCCCTTCACCGTTATTGAGAAGGAGAAACCAGCGGCAGGCCCAGGCGAGGTGCTGGTGCAGGTAAAGGCCGCGGCTCTGAACCGCCGCGATGTGTGGATACAGAAAGGAAAGTACTTTATAAAAGAGTACCCCGCCATATTAGGTTCGGACTGTGCTGGCGTGGTGGCGGAACTGGGCGCTGGGGTAGACCGCAGCTGGCTGAACCAGGAGGTGCTCGTAGACCCGTCATCAGACTGGGGGGACAACCCGCGAGCGCACTCCGCAAAGTATAAAATACTGGGCATGCCCGAAAACGGGGCCTTTGCGGAGTACGTGAAAGTGCCGGCCACCAGCCTGCACCAGAAACCGTTGCACCTGAGCTTTGAGGAAGCGGCCGCTTTGCCTTTGGCAGGCGTTACGGCCTACCGGGCCCTCTTTACCAAGTGTGAGTTGCAGGCTGGGGAGAAGGTGCTGGTAACGGGTGCTGGCGGAGGCGTGGCGCTGTTGGCGATACAGTTTGCCCTGGCCGCCGGTGCCGAGGTCTGGGTGACCTCAGGGTCTGAAGAGAAGATCGGCCTGGCCCAGGGCCTGGGTGCTGCCGGAGGTATAAACTACAAGTCGGAGAACTGGGGGAAAGAGCTGAAGGCGCAAACCGGGGGCTTCGATGTAATCATCGACAGTGCGGCGGGCGAGGGCTTCGTGCAGCTCGTGAAGCTGGCTAAGTCTGGGGGGCGCATCGGTATGTACGGCGGCACCACCGGCATGATCGGACAGTTAAACCCGGCGGAAATTTTCTGGAAGCAGCTTTCCATCTACGGCAGCACCATGGGTACAGCCCAGGACTTTGCAAACATGATGCAGCTGGTGCAGGAGAAGGAGGTTCGCCCGGTGGTGGATATCGTATACCCGCTCCACGAGGCAGAACAGGCCATGCGCTACATGGAGGCCGGTAAGCAGTTCGGGAAAATTGTGCTGAAAGTGCAGTAGGAAAACTTTACCTGCACGGGCTTTTAGAAGACTGAAAGCCCTCCCCAACGGGAGGGCTTCTCTTTACAATCTTTAGTTATGAGAAAAACCGTAGGTGCCTGGCTCTTAATGGCTTTGATTTGTGTGCGTTTAGATGCGACCGCGCAGCCCACTGCCCAAAAAGTAATGCGGCAAAAAGCCGAAGAACAGCTGAAGGATATTATCGGCCGCTCACCGGCGGTTACCGGACTTGTGGCAGTTGACCTGACCAGCGGGGAGACTTTTGCCTTTAATGCCGATGTGGCTTTCCCGCAAGCGAGTGCCATCAAAGTTCCCATCCTGATGAGCGTGTACAAACAGGCGCACGAAGGGAAATTCTTACTTTCGGATCAGAGAAAGGTAGCACCGGGCAACATAGTGGGAGGAACAGGAATCCTGAAGGACCTTGTAGACACGGCTTCGCTAAGTATTCGCAACCTGGGTGTGCTGATGATTGCCTTGAGCGATAACTCGGCCACAAATTCGCTCATCGACCTGGTGGGGATGCCGGAGGTGAATGCCATGCTGCGCTCTTTGGGAGCAAAGCAGACGCTTGTGCAGCGGAAGATGATCAACTCGGCCGCCTCGGGCAGGGGAGAGGAGAACCTGTCTACGCCCGCTGACGCAGCCAAAATCCTGCAGCTGCTGTACAGGGGGGAGTTCATTAACAAAGCCACTTCCGGGGAGATTGTCTCTATCCTGAGAAAGACTGACCGCCGCACCAGCAGGCTCGCTACAGGGCTGCCGGATGAGGTGCCAATCGCTTTTAAGCCGGGCGAGCTAAACGGTGTCTCCACTGAGTGGGCGCTGGTGTTGCTGCCCGAGCGGCCTTATGCGGTTGCCGTGATGGAGAGCTACAAAGTGGAAGGGCAGGGCGAGGAAACTGTTGAGGAGCTGTCCGAAGTGCTGTACGACTACTTCTGGCGCACTGGTAACGCCACGCGCTACGGCACTTACATAGACCCCAAACTGATCAAGTAAGTTACGGTGAGGCAGTGCCTCTTACATTATACTTCGCTTCAGCTGTTATGGCAAAGTTACTCCCCTTTCTTATCCTGCTCTTTTATACTTGTGTACCATGTGCTGCTAATGCTCAGAAGCAGGCCAGTTTGCTGGCCGGGAAAACAATTCTCCTGGATGCAGGACACGGAGGTACGGCGGAGACAGACAGTTTCCGGGTAGGGCCAACGGGTGAGCGGGAGGAGTGGATAAACCTGCGGGTGGCGCAGTTGCTGCAGAAGATGCTGGAGGAGAAGGGGGCCAACGTCGTGATGACGCGCACAGCCGACGTGAATATACCCTTGGCAGCGCGTGCGCAGTTGGCTGTGGACAGCCAGGCAGACGTTTTTCTGTCTGTCCACCACAATGCCACGGCTGATTCCAGCGTAAACTTCCCGATTATTTACTTCCATGGGAATGCCTCTGAAAATACGGCCAGTGTCGCTTTAGGGCTGCAAATTGCGCAGGCACTCAGGGCAAAGCTCTACAAAGGCGGTGCACCTGCAAGCTTAGTCTCAGACCACACCATTTTTCCATCGGCGGGCGCAAAAGTACTGCGCGATACGTACGGTATACCCGGCGTTATTGCGGAGGCGTCCTTCTTTACAAATGCAGCGGAGGAGGGCCGGCTGAAGAAGCGCAGGCATAACCGCCGGGAAGCCCTGGCCTATGTGGCGGCGCTGGAGGCTTTCTTTCTCCAACCCATTCCGGCTGTACTTTCTAAAAACTCCCTGGTGAGCCTGCCGCCTTTTCGCGCGTTTCAGGAGGCGGACCGCATGAATGAAGCCGCCCGCCTCTGGTACCAGGACTACCTGAAGGGGCAGGCGCTGCTGGAGCGGCAGGATACAGCGGCGCTGCAGCAGGCGTATGAGCTGTTTTCTCGCTCCGCCCGCTCGTTCCCCGATTCTTTCGTGGCGGCCAAGTGCCATGAGAACAGAGCCATCATCTTAAACAAGCTAGGCAGGGCCGATGAGGCACAGCAGGAGGCGCTGCGCGCGCGGGAGCATTATGTGCAGGTCCGGCAAGACTAGCTTTCAGACACAACTTCAACCAATCTATCAAACCTGAGAGGCTGTTTTGATTTAGTTGAATAGAAAAGTAGGTGCCGGTTGTTGGGTAAGAAAAGTTTGCAGACTTATGGCTTACCCAAGTGATTTAACCGACACCCAATGGCAATGTATAGAAAAGATACTGGAAGATGAAATGCTCGGCAGGAAGCGCATCTGGCCTCTTCGCAGCATCCTCAACGCCATCTTCTATGTGAGCAAAGGGGGGCATCCAGTGGCGCATGATGCCTGCAGAGCTTCCACCCTGGCAAACAGTCTACTACTATTACCGCAAATGGCGGCACAATGGTTTCTGGGAGTTGCTCCACGAGAGCCTCCACAAGAAAGTGAGGAGCAGGCACGGCAAAGAACATTCCCCGAGTGTAGGCATCCTGGACTCACAGAGCGTGAAGACCGTGCAGCAGGGAGGGCAAAGGGGCTATGACGCGGCCAAGCGGATAAAAGGGCTCTGGGCGGCACCTGGTGGTGGACACGCTGGGGCTGATGATCATGGTGATTGTGCACCGGGCCGACATCAGCGAGCGGCGGGGAGGCAGCTATCTGCTCCTGCGGCTTGCCTCCAGGGTAGCCGACTTCGGCAGGCTCCGTGTCTTCTTCGCCGACCAGGGTTACGGCGGGCAAAGGATGCGGGACTGGGTCAGGAGCACCTTCAGGGAACTGGGCTGGAGACTTCAGATAGTGGACAGGATTCACAAGAAGGCTTTTGTGGCCTTGCCCAAACGCTGGATTGTGGAGCGTACCTTCGGCTGGTTTAACCTCTACCGAAGGCTTTCCAAAGACTATGAATGCAGCACCAAGTCAGCCGAGACCATGATACAGATTACCATGATACACATCATGCTTAAAAAATTATCTAAATGAAATCAAAACAGCCTCTTAGTCAAAAGATTTCTTCGTTATGAGTAAAAAAGCCAGACCAGTGAAAGGCCTGCTTGTGAAAGCCAGCGCCATGGGGCTGCTGTTGCTGAGTGCCTGTGCCTCGCCTACCTTCCGTATACTTGAAAAACCTGTTGTTTTTGATGAGGAGCGGCAGCGGCTTTCCCTGGAGTACATGGAAAACAGGTACAACATGAAACAGGACGCCCCTTATATAGAGCCCAAGATGATCGTGCTGCACTGGACGGCCATACCCACGCTGGAGAAGTCGCATGATGCAATGAACCCGACGCTACTGCCAGGCTCCCGGACTGCCATCGGCTCGGCAAGCAACCTGAATGTCGCTGCCCAGTTTCTGATAGACAGGGACGGCACCATTTTCAGGCAGCTCCCGGACACAGCCTTCGCCCGCCACGTTATCGGGCTCAACCACTGCGCCATTGGGGTAGAAAACGTAGGCGGAGGAAAAGAAGGCCTGACGAAGGCGCAGCTGAAAGCCAACGAGGCCCTGGTCCGGTACCTGAAGAGCAAGTATGCGATTGAATACCTGATCGGGCACTACGAGTACCAGGACTTTGTAGACCACCCGCTCTGGAAGGAGGCAGACGCCGGTTACAGAACCCAGAAAGTAGACCCGGGTGTGGACTTTATGCAGAAAATACGGGAGCGGACAAAGGACCTGGGGCTGAAAGGCTCGCCTAAATCTTAAAGCAAAAGGCAGCTGTAAGTACAGGGGGCAGCTTTTCTCCTGCCGCCGAAAGCGTAACAACAGCTGCCAACCATAGGCAAGTATAAAAAGAAAGTGGGATCGGGCACTAAACCCCGATCCCGCTTCTTTTTATACTTGATTTATACTTGCTGATCAGCTGTGGCAAGGCTACTGGTTTTGCTGCTCCAGCAGGTTGAGCAGGAAGGCATACTGCAGGGCTGTTTCCTTGTAGCGCTGGAAGCGGCCGGAGGCACCGCCATGGCCCGCCTCCATGTTGGTGTGCAGCAGCAGCATGTTATCGTCCGTCTTCATGTCGCGGAGCTTGGCCACCCACTTGGCAGGCTCCCAGTACTGTACCTGCGAGTCGTGCAGGCCGGTGGTAACGAGCATGTTCGGGTAGCCTTTGGCCGCCACGTTATCGTAAGGCGAGTAAGACAGCATGTAGTCGTAGTACTCCTTTTCTGCCGGGTTGCCCCACTCATCAAACTCGCCCGTGGTCAGCGGTATACTCGTGTCCAGCATGGTGGTTATAACGTCCACAAACGGCACGGCTGCGATCACGCCTTGGTAGAGCTCCGGGCGCATGTTCACCACGGCACCCATCAGCAGGCCGCCGGCGCTTCCGCCCATGGCAAACAGCTTGTCCGGGTTTGTGTACTGCTGCTCGATCAGGAACTCAGAGGCATCGATAAAGTCAGTGAACGTGTTCTTTTTCTTCAGCAGTTTACCGTTCTCGTACCACTGGCGGCCCATTTCCTGGCCTCCGCGTATGTGGGCGATGGCGTACACAAAGCCTCGGTCCAGCAGGCTGAGGCGCACGGAGCTGAAGCCCGGGTTGGTGCTGCTGCCGTAAGAGCCGTAGGCGTAGAGCAGCGTTGGGTTATCCCCGTTCAGGGTAAGCCCTTTGCGGTACACCAGCGACACCGGGATTTTGGTGCCGTCGTCGGCGGTGGCGTAGAGGCGTTTTGCCTCATAGTTGCTCGGGTCGAAGTCGCCGACCACCTCTTCGCGCTTCAGCAGCTCCCTTTCCTTGGTCTGCATGTTAAACTCATAGGTAGAGTAGGGAGTTGTGAGCGAGGAGTAGCCGTAGCGCAGCTCTTTGCTGTCAAAGTCGGGGTTCAGGCCGATGTAGGCGGTATAGGCCTCTTCCCCGAAATCGATGTAGGCATCGTCTTTGGGGTTGCTCCAGCTCTTGACGCGAATCTGGGAAAGGCCGTTTTTACGCTCCTGCAGGGCCAGGTAATCTTTAAATATCTCGATCCCCTCCAGCAGCACGTCGTCACGGTGCGGGATTACCTCTGTCCAGTTGGCTTTGCCCGGCTTGCTCACCGGTGTCTGCATCAGCTTAAAGTTGGTGGCGCCGTCCTTGTTGGTTACGATGTAAAACTTATCTCCGAAGTGGTCCACGCTGTACTCCAGGCCGCGCTCGCGGGGCTGAATAACCTTAAAGGTGCCGTTCGGGTTGTCGGCGTCTACGTAGCGGTACTCGTTGGAGAGGGTGCTGGCGCTGCCGATGATGATGTACCTGTCGCTCTTGGTCTTGTACACATAGGTGCTGAAGGTCTCGTCTGCCTCGTGGAATACTTCCTTGTCCTGCGTGGTGGGGGTGCCCAGCGTGTGTTTAAATATCTTGTAGGAGCGCAGGGCCGGGTCCTTCATGGTGTAGAACACGGTTTTGTTATCGTTGGCCCAAACGGCGCTGCCTGTTGTGTTTGGGATGGCGTCCGGCAAGAGTTCGCCGGTTTTCAGGTTTTTGAAGCGCAAGGTATACTTGCGGCGGCTCACGGTGTCTTCCCCGAAGGCGAGTAGCTGGTTGTTGGGGCTCACGTCGAGGCCGGCGGCGGCGTAGTAGGACTGGTTCTCTGCACGCTTGTTGGCGTTCAGCATCACCTCTTCGGGGGCCTCCATCGTGCCTTTCTTGCGGGCGTAGATCGGGTACTCCTTGCCTTCCTCGTAGCGCACGTAGTACCAGTAGCCCTTGTCTTTGTATGGTACCGAAGCATCGTCCTGCTTTATGCGCCCCACAATCTCGTCGTAGAGCTCTTGTTGCATTTCTTTGGTGCCGGCCAGCATCTTTTCAGTGTACTCGTTCTCGGCGTTGAGGTAAGCGATGACTTCCGGGTTCTCGCGCTCGTTCAGCCAATAGTAGTTGTCGATGCGGGTATCGCCGTGGGTGGTGAGTTCCTTGGGTATTTTTTGGGCTGCAGGTGGCTGCGGCGCATCCGTGGTAACGGCGGCTGTTGTCGCTTCTGTGGTGGTGCTTGCTGTTGTACTGCCGGTGTTGCTCGACGAGCACCCGGCTCCTGCCGCAAGGCATGCGGCAAGCAGGGTGGCCGAAGCAGCCGACGATGGTTTCAGGGGCTTCATGTTTTGCTAGCGTTTAGGTTGTTACGGTTGTAAGCTGCTGCGAATGAGGTAGCCGCAGGTATATAAAAGTATAAAATCTCCCGGTAAATCAAAATACTTAAAAAGTTATGCATGCAGCGTATAATTCTGTATCTTGAGGCATCACCAGAACAAATTACAGTGTATAAACCTATGGCCACACAAGAAGAATTTGAAAGTGCAGTAGCAAAGTCTAAAACATTATCTGAGCGCCCCAGCAACGATGTACTCCTGAAGCTGTACGCCCTGTACAAGCAAGCCTCCGAAGGCGATGTGAACACGGAGCGCCCGGGCGGCTTCGACTTTAAGAACATTGCCAAGTGGGATGCCTGGAAGAAGCAGGAAGGCAAGAGCCAGGAGGAGGCACGCGAGGAGTATGTGCAGTACGTAAACCAACTGGTAGGGTAATAACATCCTGCTTCCGTGTTACAAAGTATAGCCGCAGCCGTTTGGTTGCGGCTTTTTTATTGCAGATGGCAGAGCGCCAGCTCCAAACGTTTTCGGGTGCAAACAGGCCGGTAAAAGGCAAGAGAAAGGGTATAGCGAGGGCTGTGAAAGTATAGTGTGTGATGTGTTATGTAAATTATTTATTTAAATAATTATACAAATAATGCAAAGTAGCGTATAAAACGCAGGTATTGCCACATGCCTGCAAAACAACACTATCCTATCCACAAACCATTTGTACCTATGAAGAAATATTACCTCGTAAAGCTGCTTCTACTGCTGCTTTTTATGGCGCCGTTTGCCTTGTTTGGGCAAAATACCGTTCGCGGCACGGTAACTGACTTTGGCTCCGGTGTCCCGCTGCCGGGTGTCAACGTAATTGTAGTGGGGAGTACCACCGGCACCAACACAGATGCAGAGGGGAACTACTTCATCGAACTGCCCGCCGGGGCAAACAAGATCACCTTCTCTTTCCTGGGGTATGTGCCGGAGACGTTTGACATCACACCGAACCTGACAAAGCTGGACGTGCGGCTAAAGGAAAGAACCACCAACCTGCAGGAGGTGGTGGTGACCGGCCTGGCCACTACCGTCAAGAGAGCCAACGCCGCCAACGCGGTGGCCGCGCTTAACACCAAGGAGCTCGTCGGTACCACCAATCCGCAGACCCTGGATGGGGCTATCAGCGGTAAGGTGGTAGGGGCGAACGTGGTGACCAGCTCCGGCGCGCCCGGTGGCGGTATCTCGGTGAAAATGCGCGGAATCACTTCTATATTCGGGGAGGCCGAGCCGCTGTATGTGATAGACGGCATTATCATGGATAACTCATCTATTTCGAGTGGGTAGAACGCCGTGACGGCAGCCAGCACCCAGGGAAACACCTCTACCCAGGACAACCCATCGAACCGGATCGCGGACCTGAACCCGGATGACATCGAAAGTATAGAATTCCTGAAAGGTGCCTCCGCTGCCGCTATCTATGGCTCCCTGGCTTCCGCAGGGGTGGTGGTGATCACTACCAAGCGTGGTGCTGTGGGTAAAACGGTGGTAAACCTGTCCCAGGATATAGGCGTGGCCACTGTTTCTAACCTGTTGGGGATGCGTAACCTCACAGAAGAAAGGGTGCGGGCCACGTACAACAACAACGAGGCGATTCTGGAGCTGTTCCGGGAGGCCCGCGATGCCGGCAGGCTGATAGACTACGAAGAAGAGCTCTACGGCAACAACGGCATGCTGTACACCACCCGGCTCAATGTAAGCGGAGGAAACGAGAGGACCCGCTTTTTTGTGGGTGGCCTGATTCAGGATGAAGAGGGCATTATTGAGAACACGGGGTACGAGAAAAAATCCATCCGCTTTAACCTGGACCACACCATATCCAAGCGCTTTGACTTTAGCCTGAGCACCAACTACATCAACTCCTCCGCCGACCGGGGCCTGACAAACAACGATAACGCGGGGGTGTCTTACGGGGTGGCGCTGTCCTCAACGCCGAGCTTTGTGAACCTGTTTCCGGATGAAAACGGCATTTACCCAACCAACCCCTTTGCTGCCTCTAACTTCCTGCAGACCCGCGACCTGATCACGAACAACGAGCTGACCAACCGCTTTATCGGGGGCCTTAACGTTAACGCCTACCTGCACGAAAGCAGCCTTAGCTCCACCAAACTGGTTTTGCGGGCAGGTCTGGACTTTTATTACCTGAAGACCACCGCCATCTTCCCGAGCTTGCTGCAGTTCCAGTCCAACGGCAACGGCACCAACGGCGCCTCCATCCAGGGCAACAACTATAACCTGAACACCAACTACGCCGCCTTCCTGGTAAACAACCTGAACCTGGCCGACAATACTCTGTTCCTGACCACTACCATAGGTGCCACGCGGGAAAACTTTAACCAGGACCAGACCTTGAACGTGGCCACCCAGCTGGTGGAGGGGCAGACCAATCTGGACCAGGCGGGTGCCCTGGATATTTCGCAGACGCGCATCATTGAGCGCAACAAAGGCCTGTTCTTCCAGGAGGAGCTCAACTACAGAGACCGCATTATTGCTACTGCCGGTCTACGGCTGGACAAGTCTTCTAACAATGCCGATGTCAATGACTTCCAGGCTTTCCCTAAGTTCTCGCTTGCACTGAACCTCGCCAACTTCGACTTCTGGAACGTGGAGGCGGTAAGCCTGCTGAAGCTGCGCAGCGCCTACGGCGAGGCGGGCGGATTCCCTCCGTTCGGAGCCAAGTATACCTCGTTCGTACCCTCCAACATTGGCGGAACACCCGGTGTCATTATCGGTATACAGCGGGGCAACAGCGACATTGAGCAGGAGCGCCAGAAAGAGCTGGAGGCGGGTATAGACCTCGGGCTCTTCGATAGCAGGGTGCTGCTGGAGGCTACCGTCTACAACAAAACGGTGGAGAACCTGATCCTTTTCCAGAACACAGAGCCGTCTTCCGGTTCTACAACCAGGGTAGTGAACGGGGGAGAGCTGCGCAACCGAGGCGTGGAACTGGCTTTGAGCGTTATACCGGTGGAAACACCTGGCTTTAAATGGGATTCTAAAACCAGCTACTGGGTAAACCGCTCTAAGATTACGGAGCTGGAAATTGAGCCTTTCGCGCTGGGTGCCTTTGGCAACGGCTACGGAACGTACTTTATCGAGGAAGGCGCCTCGGCGACCCAGATTGTAGGGGCCACGGCCGATGGCGTGCGGAAGATAGGTGACGCAACTCCGGACTTCCAGATGAATTTCCACAACTTCTTTACCATTAAGCAGAACCTGACTTTCTCTTTCTTGCTTCACTGGAAAAAGGGCGGAGACAATGTAAACCTGACGCAGCTGCTGTTCGACGCCAGCGGAACATCAGCAGACTATGACGACGACGACGATGGCGACGGGGTGATCAACGGCGAAGACAGGCTGAGCTCCGGCACCGCCGAAACCTGGGTGCAGGACGCCTCTTACCTGCGCTTGCGTGAGATAGGCCTGTACTACACCATACCCAAAACAGCCCTTGCCTCTGTGCTTGGCAATGTGCTGCAGAACGTGCGCATTGGGGCGTCTGCCAACAACCTGTTCACGGTGACAGACTACGCCGGCTATGACCCGGAGGTGTCGAACTTTGGTAGCAACGGCCTGTCCACCGGGGTTGATGTAACCCCCTTCCCGCCTTCCAAGCGCTACTTCTTCCACTTATCCCTTGGCTTTTAATCTAAAGAAACTGTCATGAAAAAATATAGCAAGATAGCAACATATACCCTGGCGATGCTGGTGTTGTGCCTGGCGCTGCCGGCCTGTGAGATTGACGATATTCCGGACCCGAACAACACCACCATAGAGGATATCCGCGAGAACACAACCGTGGGGCAGCTCAATAACCTGGTGGTAGGGGCCGAGTCGGGTATGCGTAACGCGCTGGGCACGTACTACGATGCCGTTAGCGTGATAGGGCGGGAGATCTACCGCTTCTCAGCCTCAGACCCGCGCTTTACGACGGATTTGCTGGGGTCTGGCAGCAACGTGTTGAACAATAACACCTTCTATATCACGAATCCCTGGTCTGGCAGGTACAGGGTTATCAAGAACCTGAACGTCCTGATCGATATCCTGAGCGATAACACCATGGTAGCGGCGGGTAAGCTGACAGAGGAGCAAAGGCAAGGGTACCTGGGCTACGCCAAAACCATAAAAGCCCACCAGCTGCTGCTGAACCTAACGATGACCTATACCAACGGAATCAGGGTGGATGTGGATGACCCTGATAACCTGGGCCCTGTTTTGGGGCGGGATGAGGCCCTGGCGGCAATCGCCGGCTTGCTGGATGAAGCGGCAGGGCACCTGGAGCAGGCGGGAGACAGCTTCCTGTTTCCGCTGTCCAGCGGCTTCGCCGGTTTTGACACACCGGACACTTTCCTGCAGTTCAACCGGGCTCTTGCAGCAAGAGTGTCTGTTTACAGGGGAAACTGGGAGGAGGCTTTAACCAACTTAGAGGCTTCTTTCTTTGACTTAAACGGGGACTTTGATACGGGCGTGTACTATGTGTTCGGTACGGGGGCAGGCGACCAGCTAAACCCGCTGTTCTACCCTCAGAATGCGGCAGGCGAGGTGCGTGTAGCACACCCAACGTTTATAACGGATGCTACCCCGGGAGACGACCGTTTGTCTAAAGTGTCGGAAAGAGCGCGGGCGGCCACCCAAAGGGGCCTGAGCGGCGACTATGACGTGTTTGTTTACAAAAATAACACGGCGCCTGTGCCGATCATCCGCAACGAGGAGCTCATTCTGATCTATGCGGAGGCAAATATACAGACGGGCGATTTGGAAGAGGCAGCCAGGGCGCTGGACATCATCCGGACCAGGCACGGGCTGGAACCTTACGCCGGTCCGGTTACGGAAGAGGCTCTGATTGATGAGCTGCTTTACCAGCGCCGCTACTCCCTGTTCTTCGAAGGCCACCGCTGGATTGACGTGCGCCGCTACGACCGCCTGGATGAGCTGCCCATAGACCGCGAGGAGGACGATGTGTGGGAGCTTTTCCCGATTCCGTTTGCCGAAAACGTTTAGACGAAAGCCATACTGGTAAAGCAGGGGGAGGGGCCGCTAAAGGCTTCTCCCCCTGCTTTTGTCTTTCCAGGTGTTGCCGCAGTTGTAGCAGGTATACTTCCGGCTTAAAAAGGGCAGGGGAAAGCCAAGGAAAAGGTACGTGAGCGAGAAGACGGTCTTGTTGTACTTCTCCTCGGCCACATGGTCGGAGCCGCAGCGGGGGCAGGTTTGTACCTCCGCGTGCTCCTGCATGGGGGGCGCCAGTTCGATGGTGTCGTAGTCGAACTGGCTTTCACCGCCCTGTATGCGGGCAAGTATAGCCTTTGCCTCCTTCACATCCTGCTCTGTTACCCGGAGCTTAACCCCGCCCACCGCAGCGGAGTAAAAGGGTTGCGCGCCAATAATGTGCTCATCCCCCAGAAAGCAAAGTATACCCTCAGCCTCCAGGCGGCCCTTCAGAATGTGGGCCTCTGTGGCTTCATTAAACGTAGCGATGGTCACCAGGCGCTCTGCCATAGAAGTAGGAAGTTATTTTTTAGGCGGAAGGTCAAAGGCCTCTGCCTCGTGTTCGAAATGCCCTTTGTGGGAGCCGTCGCAGAACGGCTTGTTTTTGGAGAGGCCGCAGCGGCAGATGGAGACAAGCGTGCGCCCGCCCAGCCCGTAGGCGTTCCCGTGCTTGTCCACTAGCTCAAACTCATCGCCCTCTACGCGCAGCGATCCGTTGCTGTTAACCGTTATTTTTGTCTTTGCCATCGTGTTAGTGTCGTATTTCACCCAATATACTCATTTCTGCGGATACGGCAGCAACTTCGGAGCCGGCGGTAAACGTGCTGCTAAAAGCAAAAGCGGCTCCAGGCATGTGCCTGGAGCCGCTTTTGCTAATGTGGCTTATACTTGTATTAGTTGCTATACAGGTAGTTAAACGACTGGCGCTTGCCATTTGGCGAAACCACCGCCTGGGTAAGCGGGTAGCCACGCTCATCGTAAGTATACGAGTAGCTGTACTTATACGTCTTTTTGGTGTTATGCACTACCGTGTTAGAGGCCACCAGGTTGTTAGGGCTGCTGGCTGTACCCGGCTCAGCTAAACCATGGAATGGGTTTACGCTGGTGTCATAAGAGTAAGTAGTGGTCGAGAACAGCTTCGCTTCCTTGTTATCATCGATCACGTACTGCTTTTCCTGGGTGTAGTTGCCGTTCGGCAGCACTTCATACACCGTGTAAGATTTCAGCTTTCCGCCCTGCTCGGCGTCTTTGCCCTCATACACAGACTTCTTCTCCAGGTTGCCTTGTGTGTCGTACGCATAGGTGGCATAGGCGGTATACTCCAGCTTGCTGCCATTGTAGTAGGCCATGGTGCTCTTGGTGAGCTGGCCGTTGGTTTCGTAGGTAAAGGTTTGCTCAGAAAGCAGGTTGTGGTTGCCGCCGGCAAACGTACTGCTCTTGATCAGCTGTCCTTTCCCATCGCGCTCATACTTCTCAAAACTCTCCAAATCACCGGTTTCTACATCGTAGTGGTTGATCTGGCTCAGCTGTTTCCCAGCAAAGTTGTAAGAAGTGACCTCCGAAGAGTCTGCCAGAATGTGCGAGATCATGCCCTGCTCCAGTTCTGGTTGAATTGATCCATTCTCCTGCTTTTCGCAAGAGCTAAACGCTACCACACCTAACATCAGCATAGCAGGCATTACTTTGTTTCTCAGTTTCATTTGGCTAAAAGTTGATTTGATGAAACAACACTTGTCCGCTACCTACGGCGGGCAAGTCTCAGTGAGAACGCCGATCTTTTTTAAAAAATTGCACTTGCCATGAAAAAATATCTGGTGCTATGGGTGCTTGTTTAAATAGTTATTGTCTTAACTTGCTGGTTTGTAATAATTTATATGCTGGTGCAGCGCCTGAAATTGCTGCAGGAAAAGTTTGATAAATTTAATAAATATAAGATCGCCTATATTGCATATTAAGTGGTTTTCAGTTCAGGCTGGCTGATTGGGCGATGTTCAGAAGCTCGTCGCCTGCCTCAATATCGTGGCGCAGTTTCTCTTTTAGGTTAACGGTTACGCGCAGGGCCTGCAGGCCTTGCACGCCCTGTAGCTCTTCAACCTCCAGGTGCTCCACCTCCTCCTCAATATAGCCTTCCGACTGCAGGAACTCCAGGTAGCGCATGTACTCCTGCGCCTCCTTCTGCTGCGAGTAGACGATGGCGATTTTTCCCGGCTGCGTCAGGCGCTCCTCTGAGCCCCGCACGGTGGCCTTGTCGATACGCTTTTTAATAATCTCATAGCGGATGTTGTTGGCCCCGTCCACGTCAAACTTCTTCTCATCCAGCCTATACCGGATCGAGATAGAGTCGGAGTGCACCAAAATGAGCTGAGTTATCTCCAATGGCAGCTTCAGGTTGGCGCGAAGCTTCTGTATGCGGCGGGCAATTTCGCAGGTGAGCATAAGCTGCCACAGGCGCATGTTCTTCAGGTAGATCGGCTGGAAGTCGCCGTTGTTCAGCAGGGAGGCCCCGATATAGATGTTATACTCAATGCCATCGGTTTTATACTTCTCGAAGTAGTGCGGGAAGATCTGCTGCGCCTTTTCCTCCTCGCGGTCCAGGAAGCTGGAGATCGTGTCGTTAATAAGGTAGAGGCTCTCCTCATAGGCGCGCCGCTTGTTGTACACGGCCTTGTAGGGGTTGTTGATGGCGGAGCGGTAGGCCTGTATCGCGTGCTGGGCCGAGTCCTTGCGCAGGAAGTGGTCGAAGAGCGGCTCTATCTCCTGGCGCAGGAAGTCAAGTATGATTCCCTCGTCGCCGGAGCCCAGCTCGTGCACAATGCTCTGCGAGTACTTGTCTATCTTAAACATCAGCTCATCAAGTATAGAGAGCGGCATGTTGTCTTTGGCGGCAAGTATAACCTCTTTGGCCAGCACCAACTGCTCCAGCAGGTCCCCCTGTATGGCCTTGTTCCGCTCGATGGCGGAGCTGCGGATGTCGGAGGAGCCGTAGAGCGGGTAAATATCGCGGAACACAATCGGTTCTATCTCCGAGCCGGAGTTACGCTCCATCCTCTCCAGCAGGTTAATGGCTGCCTGAGTAAAGCGCCATTCCACAATCGGGTGTATGGCGGTGTACTTTTCTTTGATGATGCTCTGGATACTGCTGCGCAGCTCGTCCAGGCTGCGGTTCATGGCCAGGGCAAAAAGCGGCAGTATCTCCTTCAGCCGGATGGTGGAGAGGGCGTTTAGCTCACCGGGAATGGGGGAGGCCAGCTCCATGAGGCCAATGGTGCTGCCTTCGTACTGCAGCGGCGCGATGATCAGGTTGCGCAGCCCCGCCTCCAGCAGTTTCTGCTCAATGCGGGTCGGGTTCGGGAGCACGTTCAGGTCCTCCACCACTATGGTCAGGCCCTTTTTTAGCACAGGCTCATAGATGGAGCCCTTCAGGTCGCTGAGGGCCAGGTCGCATTCCTGCGTCAGGATAAGGCCGTTCCAGATGCGGCGGGCATAGCTGGTGTCAAACTCGCGCACGTTGGGGCAGGAGGCAAAGCCAAGCTGTATCCCGGGCAGGCCAAAGAGCACGCGCAGCTTCTGCTGCAGGTCCTGGAAGCCACTCTCTGTGCTGACGGAGTCTTTGTCGAGCAGGTCGTAGCGCAGCGAGGAGATGGTTTCCTCCATGGTCACCTCGGTGAAGTCATAGATGGCAAAGCCGCTGAACTCAAAGTTTTCGGGCGGCAGCAGCTGCATCCACAGGTCGAGGTCGTTGTAGCGGTTTATCAGGAAGTTTATCTGCTGCGCCCGCAGCGGCTTTACCTTCCCGTTTGCCTTTACCTGCATAAACTTCAGGTCAACATCCACTTTGTAGTGGCGCGGCAGGCCCGTAAACTTATCGTTGATGGTAAACACAAAAGGCTCATCCACTGAAAAGTTCGCGTTATAGAACTGCTCCAGAATAATGGTGTAGGCCTGTAGCGTGAGCCGGAACAGCAGTGTCTTTTTGTCGATGTTAAGTTTTTCGGAGTAGTTGGAGCTCTCCAGAAGCTTGAGCTCCTTTAGCTTGGGGGTGGCGTAAAAGCTCTCGAACCTGAAAGGCACCGAAACCGCCTTCAGGTCATTTTCCCACAGGGCGCCGGGGAAAATGTCCTCCATCAGCCGGTCCACTGTGTCAATGTACTTGTTAACGATAGACACATCCTGGATGGAGCCCAGCAGCTCCGGCATTTGGTTGAGCAGGTCAATTTGCTGGCGGATGCGCTCGGTGTTGCAGCCACGGTCTTTCCCTAGCTTCTCCTCCCAGTAGGCAATAAGCGGCGACAGGCTGAGTGTGGTCTTAAACGGGAAGTCGTCCACGCTTAGGATCACGTCGTCGTCGCTGCTCATCGAAACAACCGTTTCATGAAAGTTGGCTTTGTGGTGTTTACTCATAATATGTGCTGTGGCTAAACGGATTTAAGCCTTACTTGTGCTTCTTCAATAAACGTGGATTATCCCTAAAAGGTGGAGCAAACTGAGGCTGGCTGTGCAAGATATCATAACTTAGTGCCCGGGCCCGGAAAGGGCCGTAGCGCAGAGGTCATCTACCCTTAATATAAGTCTGGCACAATATTTACGGGGGATGCTTGTTAAAGTTTAAAGCACAAATCTGAAATACTATGAAGAGACGATTTAGTTGGATGCTGGCCCTGGTGCTGGCCTTGGTGAGTGTGGGCGCAGTGCAGGCACAGTCGCAGCTGGAGCAGGATTTGGCCGATCTGCGCACCTGGATGCAGCAGCGCAGCACGCAGGCCGACAGCACCATTGCTGCCGAGTGGCCCACTGTGAAGAAAGAGTTTGAGGAGCTGTCTTACAGCCTGGACCGCAACACAAAAAAGATGTCGGAGAAGTCCAGGAACGAGTACAACACCTACAAACAGCGTTACGGGGAGTGGAAGGAGCGCAACGAAAGCCAGCTGGTGAACCTGGACGGCCGCGAGTTGGAGCGTTGGGAACGTAACATGACCGGCACCACACAGCTAGACAAAGTAAAGCCAGTGCACCTGCGCGATACTTTTACGAAGGCGCTAGAGTACACGCGTGAAAAGCGGCAGAACTGGAGCCTGCGCGATTGGGAGTATGCAGAGTTTGTGGTAGGGGAGCTGAACGCACGCAAATCAGAGGTTCTGGACCTGTTAAGCACCGGTGACAAAATTAAAATAGCGGCGCTGCAGGTGGAGTTTGCCACCCTCAAGAAAGGCCGCGAGGCCAAAGATGCCTACAAGGACATGCGCGAAAGCAACCGCTAGGCAGGAGCAAGCACGGTAAACGCAACACGCCCCGACAGGATTATATGGCTGCCGGGGCGTATTGCGTTTACCTGGTAAGGTTACGCTTACCTGGCTAAATGGCGTTTTTGCCTTTAGTGCCTCCTGATTGCTCCTTGTTTTCGTTACGGCCCTGGTTCGGGCTCTTGTTCTGTTTCTGGTCTGTCAGGTGGCGGTTTTCCTTTTTGTCGTCCGAGCTTTTTGCAATCGGCTTGCTCTGCTTACTTGGGTCTTGATTATGTCCTTTTGTCATAGCTTTCAAATGTTTGGTTTATACTTTAGGTTTACGGCGGGGCAAGGCTCAGGTTAAGCAGCTGGGCATATGCCGGTTCCCGAATGTTGATAACCCGGTGGGGAACTTGTCGATAACGGCTTTCTGAAATGCCTTACTTTTGCAGTCCAGTTTTATTTAAAGTAACAGATTACCATGCACATCGCGATCGTTGGCAACATTGGCGCCGGCAAAACCACGCTGGCCACCAAGCTGGCCCAACACTTTAAGTGGGATTTATACCTGGAGGCAGTGGATAACAACCCCTACCTGAAGGATTTTTATGAGGATATGGAGCGCTGGGCCTTCCACCTGCAAGTCTTCTTCCTGAACAGCCGCTTTAACCAGGTGCAGCAGATACAGGCCAACGGGCACGATGTAATCCAGGACCGCACCATTTACGAGGACGCCCACATCTTCGCGCGGAACCTGCACCAGTCCGGGCTCATGAGCACCCGCGACTTCGATAACTATTACGGCCTCTTTCAGTCGATGATCAGCATGGTGAAGGCCCCGGACCTGATGATTTACCTCAAGGCGGACCTGCCCAAACTGATCGGCCAGATCGAGAAGCGCAACCGCGACTACGAGAGCAGCATCAGCATTAACTACCTGCGCAACCTGAACGAGCACTACAATACCTGGATGGGCAACTACGATCTGGGCAAACTGCTGGTGGTGGATGTGAACAACATCGACTTCGTGGCAAACCCCGAAGACCTGGGCAGCATTATTGAGAAGATTCAGGGCGAGCTGTTCGGCCTTTTTTAGCCAACAAATTATACTTTACTTACTTATACTTCGGAAAGGGTAGGAGGCTCCGGCTTCCTGCCCTTTTTGTTTTACAGTACAGGGCCAACTATCCTTTCCCCTTTCTTCTTGTCCAAGCTACGATAGCTTTGGCTATCTGAATTGATCCCAGTCCTTGGGTTGAGCGCCTCGAGAGGTTCCGGTGACGAGCGCTAGCGAGGCAGCCCGAGGCACGAGGGCAGGAAGCGAAAGCAGCGCGATACCCGAGGACGAGCCCTCGCGGGCATGAGCGCTCCAAAGTATAAAGTGAAACTGTAGGTGAGTGGGAGCTGCAGGATGAACGGGAGCTAACAAGGATAGCTTGGCTGAAGATGCGGAAAGCAGGGCCAATGGAAGTATAAGCAAAGGTAGTCTAAGGCACAAGCGGACGCTTGCGCCAGTAAGGTTGTTAGCGGAGGCCAAAAAGGCTGGCTTTGCAAGCCAGTCGAGTTGCAAACTCGACATTATAGTTAGACACGAGTTGAAAACTCGCGCCAGAGGGAATGCTATAGAAGTATAGCCGAAACAAGTATAGTTGCTACGATGCAAGTATGGTTTTTCAAGCCAGTTGAGTCACAGACTCAACATCATAGTTAGATACGAGTTGAAGACTTGCGCCAGCGGGAGCCAGCCGCACTAGCTAGAAGCTACCCCACGGAAAACTCTCACTCCTCCTCCTTTTGCCTTCACACCAAAAAATAGTATCTTCAACAGTAAAACTAATCTTAACCCACAAAATGAAATCACATCACATACTACTCGCCTCGGCACTGGCAGCTGCCTCCTTCGGCTGTAGCAGCAACACAACCGAAGGCACAGCAAGCACCACGGAGGCGGTGGCCACAGACAGCCTGCAGCAGAAACTCGACACCTACACAACCGTCCGCCTGACGTCTGACCTGAGCAAGCTGGGCGAGAAGGAAAAGCAGATGCTCCCGTTGCTGATCGAAGCGTCTGACATTATGAACAAGCTGTTCTGGTATGAAGCCTACGGTAAAAGCGATTCGCTATTGGCGACCCTGGACAGTGAGGCAGCCAAGCAATATACCAAGATTAACTACGGCCCCTGGGACCGCCTGAATAACAACGAACCCTTTATACCCGGTGTCGGGCCAAAGCCGGAGGGCGCCAACTTCTACCCGGAAAACATGACGAAGGAGGAATTTGAACAGGCGAGCCTGACGGATAAGGCCAGCCAGTACACCTTCCTGCGCCGCGACGAGAACGGTAAGCTGGTTACAGTGCCGTATCATGTGCAGTTTAAGGAGGAGGTGCAGCGCGCGGCCGACCTGCTGCGGCAGGCGGCAGGGCTGGCCGAGGATCCGGGCCTGAAAAAGTACCTGAACCTTCGTGCCGAAGCACTCCTGACGGACAACTACCAGCCGTCTGACCTTGCCTGGATGGACATGAAAAACAACAGGCTGGACATTGTTATTGGGCCAATCGAAACTTACGAGGACAAGCTGTTCGGCTACAAAGCCGCCCACGAGGCCTATGTGCTGGTAAAGGACATGGAGTGGAGCGAGAGGCTGTCGAAGTATGCAGCCTTTCTGCCGGAGCTGCAGCGCGGCCTGCCAGTGGCAGCCAAGTATAAAAAGGAGACCCCCGGCACCGACTCCGACCTGAACGCCTACGACGTGGTGTACTACGCCGGCGACAGCAACGCGGGCAGCAAGACCATTGCCATCAACCTGCCAAACGACGAGGAAGTGCAGCTAAAGAGAGGCACACGCCGCCTGCAACTGAAGAACGCGATGAAGGCCAAGTTCGACAAGATCATGGAGCCGATCGCCGAAGAACTGATCGTGGAAGACCAGCAGCAGTACGTAACATTTGACGCCTTCTTCGCCAACACCATGTTCCACGAGGTGGCGCACGGTTTGGGTATCAAGAACACCGTCAACAACAAAGGCACTGTGCGGGAGGCCCTCAAAGAGCACGCCTCTGCGCTGGAAGAAGGCAAAGCCGACATTCTGGGGCTGTACATGATCACGCAACTGAACGAGAAAGGGGAGCTGGAAGGCGACCTGAAGGAGTATTACACCACGTTCCTGGCCGGTATTTTCCGTTCGGTGCGCTTTGGTGCGGCCAGTGCCCACGGCAAAGCCAACATGGTGCGCTTTAACTTCTTTAAGGAGAACGGTGCCTTTGAGCGCGATGAGCAAACCGGCAAGTACCGTGTAAACTACCAAAAGATGCGCGAGGCCATGAACAAGCTGTCGGAGAAGATCCTGACGCTGCAGGGCGAGGGCGACTACGCAGGCGTGGGTACACTGCTGAACGAGCAGGGCCAGATCAGCCCGCAGCTGCAGGCCGACCTGGATCGCCTTTCCGAAGCCAACATCCCGGTGGACATTGTATTTGAGCAGGGAACAGACGTATTGGGCCTAAGCAAGTAACTCCCGGCAGATGGAGACCATACCCTGGAGCCAGCCGAAGCTGTTTAGCAAGCACTATGTGTTTGGGGCGGAGCTTGAGCCCTTCGCTGAGCTAGCCTTCACCGGCATCTGGAGCAACGATGCGGTCTATACTTCTGAGACGGCTTCGTATTTCCTGAACATGCGCAGCAGCTTTAAGAATGAGGTGGACATCCTGGAAAACGGCAGGCCCGTGGCCGATGTAAGCATGCCCAGCTGGGGCAAGTACACCTTGCGCCTTCCTTCGGGCCGCTGGTACACCCTTGCCTCCGACATGTTCTCGAACAGCTACCGCTGGATAAACGAGGCGGGCGAGGAGTTGGCCTGGTACAGCCAAGGCCTTTTAGACGTAGCACATGGCACCATCAGGCTATCGGAAAGAGTGCCTGCCGAGGATCGGGAGCTGCTGCTGAGCACCGGCTTTTTCCTGAAGCAGAACTCAGACCAGACGGTTTTGTTGATCCTGGCCCTTCTGTTCTTCTTTGTTATCACAAGGTAGTGCAGGCTCCGTCTGGCACCCTTACGGCGAGCCCAACCGTGTGGTTGGGCTCGTTGCTTTTACAGCCCCTGTGGGCCGGCTCCGCCAGGGCTGCTGCTCTGGCAGGTGCCCTGGCGGCCAAGCGAAGCCAGGCTAAGGCGGTGCCGGTGGAGCGGGAGTTTAAAGGCCGCGTCTACGGATTTTTAGTACAAGAAGATGAACAGTGGCGGAGTAGGGTATGTGGTATGCTGCAAAGGTTTTAGTAAGGTGGGCAGATAGATGTGGTGTAGCTGCTGTTTTTTTTAGCCAATCAAAAGCTGCAACAGCCGATTCCGGGCGGAGGGGTAAAAAAAGAGCAACTCAATGTAGTTGCAGAGAGTATGTTAGGGTTGGTCAATTAGTTATAAATCAAATATTTAAGTTTTAACCAGCCATGAGAAGTTTCTATGACTTTAACAGAAGTATCCCCAGAGAGCGCGAAGAACAGTACAACTTGTATCCAGAGATGGCCCTATACCACATAGCCCTGCGAGAAGAGCTGGGAGAAGAAGAGTATAACGCCTTTTACAGTGCCGAGAAAGAGGCGCAGCAACGTTTTATCGTTCCGATGTACAACCAAACCACACCCCAATGGACGACCGCTTAGGTTTAGCAAAACCAGTACAATAAAGAGGCAAACTGCTCCCAGACAGTTTGCCTCTTTTGTTTTTCTGTTACTTAAGAAGTACGGCACCTCCAGCACCGGGTACAGCTATAGCTGCTGCAGCACCAGTTCGGCGCCCTCTTCGCCTACCAGCGAGCCAATGGCGATGCCCATACCTCCGAGGCGCACAGCACAGCTCACCCGCCCCGACACCTGCTGCACCAGGGTGGTTTTGGTGTTGCCGGTGCCCATGCCCATAATGCCGCTCCAGCGGTGCTCTACCTCAAAGGGCGTGTCCGGAAGTATAACCTCACGCAGCTGCTCTTCCAGCCTGTGCTGAATCAGCTCTGTCATGCCCAGCTCAGTTGTCGTTTCGGCTTCGATGGCCAGGTTGCGGGCGCCGCCGAAAAGAACGCGGTTGCCGATGTTCCGGAAATAATAGTAGCCCTCATCATAATGGAAAGTGCCCTTAAACCGGAGCGCTTCGATGGGTTTGGTAATGAGCACCTGTGCCCGTGCCGGCTGCACCTGCAGTGTAGGCAGCAGTTTCCGGGCAAAGCCATTGGTAGCGACCAGGGCAGCTTTCGCCTTCAGGTCGATGCCTTGTGCCGTCACGGCGTTTACGTCTTGCCCGTTTTCCTGCAGCGCAAGCACCTCCAGGCCATTTAGCACCAGCACGCCAAGCTGCTGTGCCTTCTGGGTGAGCGCCAGGATCATTTTGCCGGTGTCTATCTGCCCTTCGGCGGTACTGAGGAGCAGGCGCTGCACACCCTTAAACCCAAACTGGCCGATCTTTTCGTCTGCCGGGCGAAACACCTCGGCCTCGCCAATGGTGTTTTGCAACTGCCTGTTCAGGTAGGGCAGGTTATCGAGGCAAGCCTCGTACAGCTCTTGCTGCTGTGGTGTAAAAAGTTCATAGCCGCCCCACCGGTGATAGTCGATCGTGGTGTCGCCAAGGTTGCGGCGCAGGCGCTGCAGGCCTTTCCAGCGGCGCGCCACCAGTCCGAAAACGTCCTCCTCCGAATGGCGCTGCAGGTCGCTTAGCATCTCGGAGGGGCTGCCAAAGCAGGCAAAGCCGGCGTTTTTGGAGCTGGCGCCTGTTGGCAGCATCCCTCTCTCCGCCACCAGCACCTTAAGCTGCGGCTGCTTTGCTTTCAGGTGCAGCGCGGCGTTCAGGCCCACTATGCCGCTGCCGATGATCAGAACATCAATGTTCTTAAAGTACGTCTCGCGTTCCCAGAAACTTAATTGCATAGTTTACTTACCGGTCTTCTCTAACATAGGGGTGGCTGTAGTTGCGGGCAGTGGGTTCGTCCATCAGCTCGTAGTGTGTGAGCATGATCTCACGCTCGCCGCTGTTCAGGGCCCGCACGTACACGCCCTCCGGCGTTTCGTAAATCGCGTAGTTGTGCTGCCCAAACGGGTAGAGGTTGTTGCTGCGCAGGATGTGGGCGTGCGTCAGGTCTACCTGCTGCCCATCGGTGGTTTTAACGATGTATCTGCTTTTATCCATGTGTCTTCTAAAATTTTGCTCAAGATAGCGCTAATTTCGTCAGCCTGGTGCATCACCATCAGGTGCTCCCCGCCCTGCACCTTAATGATGTCGGGGCGGTCGTGGAGCGGAAGGACCAGGTCCCTCGTGCCGTGGATTTGCACCAGCCCCGGCAGTATTTCCTCCTGCGGCCACACCAGCAGCTGCCCCAGCGACCACCGCAGCAGCTTCTCATCAATGTACATAATAGCCCCCTTTAGCAGGAGTTTCTCTGGCTTGGTATGCGCGCCAAAAAAGAACGGGGCCAGCGGGACGGCACTCTGCATAAGTTTAAGAGGCATCCACCTGTGCAGCTTTGTTTTGCCGAGCTTCCGGTAGATGGTGGGTAAGGCGTGCCGTGTAGCCAGGCTGGAAATAAGGATGGTCTTGCGGGGCTTCAACACTTTACTCAGCTCTATGGCCACCAACCCGCCGTACGACATGCCCACCAGGATCGGGTCAGGATCGGTCACCTGCTCCTTTAGCCGGTGTACGTACTCCTGCCCCGGCTCGTCTATATGCCGGGGCTCTACCCACTGGATGTGCTGCTGCGGCAGGTAGTCAGGGAGCTTGAGGAACTGAAACATGCGCCAGTCGGCACCCAGGCCACTAAGGAAGTATACTTTACTCATAGTATGGTTGTACGGAGAGAACGCGAGTTGTTTTTAGGATAGCGGATGAGCCTTTAAGTTACGGGAAGCTGCTGGAATGTATCAACCTATGGTGTGCAGCGCTTGTACGTCAGGGAATCTGGCTAGCCTTTGCCTGTAAAGCCGCATTAAGAGGTGGGGTTAGCTGCCTGTGAACTTCATACCTTCTCAAAGCCGGCCGCCTCCAGTGCGCGCCGGGTGGCGGTGCCTTCGGCCACTGCGAGCACCTGCCCGTGGCCCTCCTCCCGCGCCACCTGCCCGGCAGCCGTGCGTAGGAAGGAGGAAAGCCCTGCACGCCCGCCCGGGTGGCAGTAGATGCCGCGTAGCGTAGCCCCTGCCTGGCCCGGGGCGGGGGAGAGCCAGGCGCAGCACAGCAGCCGTCCTTCCCTGCGCCAGGTGTAGCAGTGCTCCCCGGCCTCCAGCCGCCGCATGGCCTCGCCCAGAAACTCCCACCGCGTCTGCCACCCCCCGGCAGCCTCGAAGCTCAGCAGCGCCTCCAGGCTGTCCCGCTCCACGGCGAGGAGAGAGGGGGGGAGTAGGTCTGGTGCGGTAAACGCGATAAAATAGGTCTGGCTACTTTTGGCGTGCCTTGCTCTTGGAAACAGACTATGCAGCAGCGCGCTAGGGTCTCTTTTCCTAAGCAAGCGAATTTTCTCTTGAAACAGCTGAGCCTGCTTCTTGATGAGTTTCAGGGTACTTTGTTGGATGCCTGCTTTCGTGAGCCTGCTCTTTAGGTAGGTGCTGCACCCGTCCTTTAGGCGTTTGCGCCAGCGACTGTAGGCAGTGCCGACATACAGTATATGAGCTTCCACGAGATCGGTTGCCAGGTTTTCCTTGTAGGCGTCTCCACCGGGTGTCAGGTCAAACACCTTGATTTCTGAGTTCACTAAATGCTTGCCTAACATCAAAAACTGAAGGATCCCCGGTGAGTATTTAGCATGTATCGGGGAATGCGTGTTGAACCCCTGCAGGTGCAGCCAGCCTCGCCCAGCAGCTCCTGCGTTTGAAGCGATTACCGCGTCGTTAAGCTTAAGAACCGACACATGAAGCAGCTTTCGCTCAAACAAGGTCATGATAAAACGCTTTTTCAGTGTGTCGTCTTTAAACGGCGTTAGGTTTACTGTCGCTCCTTTACGAAAGTCGTACTGCGTTGCAAGCTCATCGAGCAGGCCCTGAAACACAGCGCTATCTGTTATTTGCTCAAAGGTAAGGTGACCTAATCTTTTTAACCGGTTCAGCTTCTCTCTCTTGTTCTTCTTTTTTAACTCCAAGGAGAGGCTCTCATCGTTTACCACCATCAAAGGTTGGCTGTATGCTTTCAGCAGGCAGTGCTTCTTCCAGAAATGCGTTGCCATGAGCCCCTGGAGCGGTGTGTTGTAGGGAAGGTACTTTAGCCTGATGCTACTTTTGGGGAACAGCCTGTACAGCTCCAGCAAGGCTGCCTGAAGGAAAGAGGTACTGTCATGCGTTGTTGCCAACCAGACCTGGTACTCCGCCTGGCTGTCGCCAGCACCAATTATATGCCCTTTTGTATCTTGAGCTAACGCAAAAACACCGACCAGTTTTCCTGCCCTGACCTGCTCTACAAGAATGGGTTGGTACGTTGTAGCATAGATTTCATACCAGGCTGAAACAAAAGCTATACTTTGATACACCGTAGCCCACGGACAAGCCTGGTAAAGGCTATCCCAGCATGAGCTGTACTGCTCATCATTGATTTTGAGTAACACGTCATCTCCAACAAGAAGCCGTACTGTTTCTGCATCGTTTCTTTCTAACGCTACAGCAGTCTCATTTGTAAAGCCCTCGGGTAGTTGCATTAGGCGGTCTTCAGTTACAAGGTTAGCGTTATTGACATGCCACGCGGGCAAGTATGGTGTAAGCGTGTAAATTTCTGCTCTGCTGCGTGAGCCGATAGGTTAGAAAGCGTCGCTAAAAGAAAAGCTGCTGCCTAGAGTAGAGTTAGCTGCCTGGGCGCTAGGCCTACACTTTTTCCTCAAAGCCGGCCGCCTCCAGTGCGCGCCGGGTGGCGGTGCCTTCGGCCAGTGCAAGCACCTGCCCGTGGCCCTCCTCCCGCGCCACCTGCCCGGCGGCCGCGCGCAGGAAGGCGGCAAGCCCTGCCCGCCCGTCCGGGTGGCAGTAGATGCCGCGTAGCGTAGCCCCTGCCTGGCCCAGTGCGGGGGAGAACCAGGCGCAGCACAGCAGCCGTCCTTCCCTGCGCCAGGTGTAGCAGTGCTCCCCGGCCTCCAGCCGCCGCATGGCCTCGCCCAGAAACTCCCACCGCGTCTGCCACCCCCCGGCAGCCTCGAAGCTCAGCAGCGCCTCCAGGCTGTCCCGCTCCACGGCAACCGGGGCTTCCTGGCTGCTTTCACGGATAATGTAAAATCTATCGGGCTGTGCATGTAGGGAGTCACGCAGAAGTGAGGGGAGTAAGCTTAAGGTGCCGCGGCTCTTTATCGCCTTCAGCCTTGCGCGGATTATATACACCGCCTTGCGAACTGAAAGCTCTACTGACATAGGCCGTAGTCCTGCCGTTATCAAGCGCTCATGAAGAAATTTCTTGAGCACTTTTTTGGTGTGGAAGGCCCGGGTGCCAGTAATGGTTAGTTCATACACATGGTCATGCTTGTTGGCAATCCGGTCTTTGTAGGCATCACCTCCCGGCGTCAGGTCAAAAACGGCTGTTCCCTCCTGGGCCAGCTGCTGACCCAGGGTTAAGAAATGGACGAAGCCGGGGGAGTAGTAGCTTGCATGGAACGGTGTGTGGACGTTGATGCCCCCCAAGTGCACCCAATCCTTTCCTATCACTGCTGCGATCGCAGCTTTTACTTCCTCGTTTACTTTGAGAACCGTAACATGAAGTAAATTTTCCCTAAACATCGCTTGAAGGAACACGGCCTTGAGCGGGTTATCCCGGAAGAGATTTTTATTGAACATGGCACCCTGCCGGAAATCGAACTGAACGGCTACCTCCTCCAGAATGGAGACAAACCTCTCCAGGTCCGTAATGCGCTCAAAGCTGACATTCCCCAGGCGCTTGAGTCTGTTTAGCTTATTTCTGTACTCCCCTTTACGGAAGAGCTTTTCGTGCTCCGGGTCCTTTAAGTCCATCAGAGGCCTGCGAGAGGACTGGAGTATGCAGCGCCCCTTCCACGAGGGGTCTTCCTTGGCCCATTGGAGTGGCGTGTTGGGAGGCAAAAACCGAAAGAGAACCGAGTAGGAGGGAAACCTGCTGCTTACTGCTGCCAGGGCTGCCTTTATAAAGGTACTGCCGTTGTGCTCATGGGCTAACCAGACCTGGTACTCCGCCTCGAAGTGGCCCGCCCCTACAATGCGGCCGCTACTGTTTCTTAACTTGCTTTGCACCTGGCCCGGGAGCGGTACGGCCATAGTTAACAGGCCGGTAAGTTTTCCTTTCACCGCTGCTTTAACGAGAAGCGGACTATACACCCCCTGGTAAACCCTGTACCAGTTTTCCACAAAGCTCCGGCTCTGGAAAACGGTGGCCCAGGGGCAAGACTGGTAGAGAGCGTCCCACTCAGAGGCAAACAGGACATCGGAGAGCAGGTCGATAGCCTGCTCCCCGGTGAGCAGCTCTATTTCTTCCGTGCCGGTCGGGTGTGTTACTGTATTTTCATGAGTTATTAACTGCATCGCTATCACGTTGGGGTTAAACAGTTATTCCTGGTGCGGCACCTGTCCTTTTTCGCCAATTACCTTAACCTGCTACAGCCGCTTTTGCTGTAAGGCCAACTCGGGCCTCCTGTACTGCTTGCACAATTTGCTCAAGGTCTGCCATCGTCAGTTCCTGGTGCACCGGCAGCGCAAGCAAGCCCTCCCGAAGCGCTTTGCTTCTGGGGAAGTCTGCAACAGGAAGAGAAGGGTGCGGGTTGAGCCAGAATAGCAGGCCTCCCACACCCCGGTGGCGAAGCCTGAGTAAAAAGCTTTTGGCATCACTTACTTCGATCGGAAACGCAAAGGGGCTGGCACCTTCTGGCAGGGAGTCAAAGGGCGGGGGCACCATTTCCCCCAGGTGGCCGAGCAAGAACCTGTAGTTCTTTCTGCGGTCCTCGGCAGTGCCCTCGTCTAACAGTTTTGGCAGCAGAAAGCTTGTCATGGTTGAGGGGGGAGTGGAGGGATTACCAACCTCGAACTCTTTATGGTGCTGCTTTTTAAGCTCACTCAAGGATCTGTTCCACCATGTCTGTACAGGCTTGAACAGGAGGTGTACCAGGCCTACCTCTTTACGGCGGGTCGCAACCCAGTTTATGTGCCTTTTAAAGGCCCGCCAAAGCCCTGACTGCCTGGATGCGGAGGGAAAAGGTGGAGGTACGCTAGATACAACAGCGCCGCCATCAGGAAGCCCGTATGTTTTGTAAAGACAGAAAAACGCCATATGGCCGTGAGAACCGACCGGCTGGCCCTGTTGTGTGGCTAAGAATGCTTGAGCGGCATCTTCGACCAGCAACAGCTGCCTTGCATCACACCACTGACGCCAGAATAGCGCATCCTGCGGAAACCCCAGGTAGTGGATCAGGTACAGGGCACACACGTTTGCATCCAGAAGCGCCTCAAGTCCTGCAGGGTCTGGCTCAAGCAGCTCGTTTACCTCGTAGTACCGTATTTTGAGGCCCGCCTTAAGGAGGGCCTCGACTTCAGAACCGTGGTGATAGGCAGGCATTAAAATCACCGCGTCAGGACCAAGGTTTAGAGAGGTGAACGCTTGCCATATAGCCTGGCGCGCCTTTGAGTAAATCCTGCAGTTATCCTGGTCAAGCGGGAAAGGACGCCAGTTCGACTTTGCCTTAAAGTACACCTGAGGCGGCAGCGTAGGCCATATAAGGAGGCTGTTAACAGGGCGAATCTTCTTCATGCTGGTATGTGGTTTAAAGTCGGGCTTCTGTTGGCTGGAACATAGTGGAGTTAAAGTGTCAAAAGCGGCTCAGGCCTGTAGTACGCCCGTTCGTCCGGGCTGCGACCTGTGTACTACAGGTGCTCAGGCTGTAAGAGATGCAAGTGAGGCCTCCTTAACCGGGCGTAACAAGGGGGCTTTCTACGTTGCTGAGGAGCGGTGGCGTCTCACCACTTTGTACTTGGTTTTGCCTGTCCTTTTCTGTAGGCTTCCTTGAAGATGGCAACCTTAGTTTGTGTAAGACAGTTTGCCAAACCCCAACCATGCGGCAAATGTTCTCTGCCATAGAAGCACCCTCTAGCAACCCGAACCGCGGTATCTCATACCTGTCTTTTAGCTTCTCCCGCGTGATGTACAGCGGATCACTGGAGAAGGCAAGACGGTACTCCAGATCCTGTAGCGCCTTTATTTCCCGGCTTCCATAGTTACCGTTCGGATAGGCGAAGCTGTTCACTTTGGCCCCTGTCCAGGATTCAAGCTTTTGTTTTGATATCCGTAGCTCCTCATAAACTACCTCGTCTTCGCAGTTGATAAGGATCGGGTGGGTGTGGGTGTGCCCTCCAACGGTAACATACCCGGAGGCTGTAATACGCTTCACCTGCTCCACTGTCATGGCCTCTCTCGGCAGGGTGATTTTGGCTCTCAAGTCCCTCACGATGGAAAGCCGCGCCTCGTTCTGCAGCTGCTTTAGCGCATGTTTTGAGGGAGCCTGGAGGGGGAGCTGCTGTGCTTTAGTGACATAAGACCACCAATAAGCTCCCTCTTCCACAGGTTCTGAGGAAATAAAGATGGTGACAGGCACATGATATTTGTTTACCACCTCTACAATGTTGGCCTCGTTTGTTTGCCAGCCATCGTCTACTGTCAGTAAAATGGCACCCTTAGGAAGCTCAAGCTCATGCTGGATGATGTTCTCCAGGTCGGAGGTGCTTATGAATGTAAATCCGTTCTTTTTTAGCCACTTAACACAAGCTTCAAACTCTCTCTTGCTTGGCTTGTGGAAATAAACCGACAGCATAAACCTACCGTGCATTGCCTTTCTTTTCGCCCTGCGGACAAAGCCCAGGAGAATTAGTAGGGACGCAAGTATCCATGCACTAAAATTTCTTATAGTAAGCCTCATAGCGATTTTTATTAACTACTCTTCGCAAAACAACAGCCTCGTCTCATTCAGTAGGAAGAGTACTCTGCGTGGCTGCTATACCTGCCGAGGCCACGCGATGGCTAGCTTATCACAAGCTTTACATTCCCTAAAATGAACACAGCTTGTATATCAGTTCTACTTCCAGCACAGATTTATGTTGCATGATAAAATCAAAAAAATACTTATAATATTCATAGTGTTATCCCTTCATTATTCTGACATAGAAAAGGCGGTACTGCCGCAACACATTGCTGGTAAGCGTACACATCGGGCAGCCGAACACTCTAGCGCAGCGCCTATGCATAAGCACCGCTGGAGCAGAGTCTTACCCCTTTGAGCTAGTCTTCTGCCAGGTTAAGTAACTATACCTGCCGCTCCATGGTAGTAATGTGTAACTCTTTTTAGAACGATATGGGACTGCTGCTGCTCATACTACCTTAAACTTTCAACTTGTGAACAACTTCTTTCAGGACCTTTCCTTGGTATGGAACATCGTTATCTTTGTTTTGTCTGGCGCGCTTGTTTGGGGAGCCGGTGTAAAACTGTCCAGGTACGCCGACAAGGTTATTGAGAAGACGGGGATTTCAGAGGTCTTTATCGGTACACTGGGGCTTGCCCTGATTACCTCGCTACCGGAGGTGGCTACCACTGTTTCGGCTGCCCTGGCTGATAACGTGAGTATGGCCGTTAATAACCTCTTTGGGAGTATTGCTTTGCAGGTCACGGTTTTAGCCGTTGCGGATGCGTACATCAAGAATGTTTCCTTAAGCGGCTCCCTGGAGAACCCTGTTTCGCGGTTTCAGGGCATCTGCCTTACTTTTTTACTTGCTGTTGCGGCTATTGCCATTCTGTACAAGGATCTGGCTGTTTTTCATGTAGGGCTTTGGTCTATCGTGCTGTTTATACTTTACCTGGCTTTGTTCTATGTCATCAACTACTTTAAAAGGATGAGGTGGTGGCTAACAGAGCCGGAAGAGCGGCAGAGCATTGGCAAGGTTAAGGCCGTTGTGTCTAAAAGAGTAGAAGAGATTGAGGAAGAGCAAAGCAGGGAAGGCGGAGACGCCGACGACGAAACGGCTGGAAAAGAAAAGAAGGAGCTGTCTGAGGTGATTTTGTCCAGGCTGGGGCTGTCTTTCCTGCTGGCGGCCGTTTGCATTCTGGCCGGCGGTTACTTTGTCGCCAACACGGCCGATGCCATTGCCAACAAAACAGGCGTCGGGTCCAGCTTTATGGGCTTCTTCTTTGTAGCGCTTACCACGTCGCTTCCGGAGCTCAGCACAACCGTTAGTGCGGCAAAGCTCAAGAGGTACCGGATGGCCTTCAGCAACATTTTCGGTACGAACATGCTGAACGTGGGCCTGGTGTTGCTTGCCGATGTGATCTACACGCAAGGGCCAGCCCTGGATGAAGTTGGCAACTTTGCCGCTGCCGGGGCCATACTGGGCATTTTGCTCACCAGCGTTTACCAGGTGGGCCTTACCATACAGCTGCGGAAAACATACTTCCGGCTAGGCTTCGACTCTATTCTGGTGATCCTGTTTTACATCGTCGGGGCGGTGATCCTGTTCAACATGCGCCAGGGCTAAGCCTATACCTATACTTATACCTACATCGGCTCTACTTGATATACTTGTCGTAGCTGCCTCTTCTCTCCTGTATCTTGCCTTTCGGGAAGCACAGCAGCAGGAGCACCGCGCCTGAGGCCACGCCGTTCCACATCGCTGCCTCGTTATTGCCTGTGCCGAGCACCCAGGGGGCGGCAATAAGCCAGATGCCGAAGAGTAGGTGTATGTATCGTGCTGTGCGGGCGACTTCAGACATGGCAATAACGGCGAAAGTTACCACCAGCGCCCCCACAATGTGGTTGCTGTCTGTTATGGTGCCGCCGCCATACCCTAAAACAGCTGGAGCCGCCATTATCCAGGCACCTACCGGTATAATGAGGAGCAGGTTCCAGGGTAAGCTTTTAAAGTCACCGGCAGCTTCCCGCAGGGTTTTCTCCAGCAGCGTCGCCGGGTTGCTGACCTCTTCTACGCTGCCGCCCTCCATGGTGCCGCCAAACCAAAAGGTGGTCCAGTAAGAGCGGTTTCTCTCCTTCTTTTCATACAGCATCAGCTGCGTGGTGGCCAGTACCTCGTCCACCGTAAATGGGATCATGATCAGCGAAATAAAAGCGCTGGTCAGGCACAGGCTACACCAATACCCCACCGACACCGGTTGCAGAATAACCAGCGTTATACTTACCACACCGAGCGGCACGATCAGGAAACCGAAGATAAGCACTACCCAGGGCATGGTGCGCCAGCGGTGCGTGCCCCCGGCATAGGCAAACAGAATATCCATGATGTAGGAAAACGCCCCCAGCATAGCATCGGACACCGGAAACGACTCGGAAACCTTAGAGGTAAGCACTTTTCTTGTGCCATCCCCGAAGAAGGGGTCCCACACGGTGTTGATGAACTCAAACTGAAAAGCCCCCATGTACCGGGCCACGAAGAAGCCGACCCAGGCAAAGAAGAGAACGGGCACCCGCTGGTTCCAGGAGGAGGGGTTGTAGGTCCAGCCGGGAGGAACGTTAGGCCCCGGCTGCGCGAAGAGCTTTATGCCGGGCTGGCTTGGAATAACGATGGCAAAGCACACCACGAGCGTTCCGATAAGGTAGTTGCTCAGCAGGCCAGCCTCCTCCTTGGACCAGAAAACCATAGGCGCTATCAGGAGCCATACGCCGAGGAACACCAGCGCCCACTGCGCCCACAGCTTATAGGGCTTCAGGGCGAAGTAGCTGAAAAAGATCAGGGCAAAGCCCGTCAGGATGTCGCTCCAAATCATCTCCGGTACGGTGTAGCCGAAGGTGGGCGGGTTAGCGATCAGCCACAGGCCCAGAACTATAATGCCGTAGTATGCCCAGCTGACTTTGCGGTGGTGCTCCTCATGGGCGGTTTGCTTCTCTTGGGAGAACAAGTCCTTTTTCACGAAGAAGAGGTTACGAAAGGATAGGCTCATACGTATCTGGCGTTGTTTGCTGTGCTTTGTTTCTTCTGCCGGGGCCGCCGAATAGTGCTCGGCCCCTGGCCCAGCCCACCCGGGAGAGAACCTCTTCAGGAAAGGGTGCAGTTCTAACCAGCGGGGCTGTACAAAACTGTACTACGTGAGCAGCGGGTGCGCGTTTCTTTCGGGCTGCTGCAGCCTGCAACGCACGCGCTGGCGCAAACAAAAAGCCCAAGGGTAATTCCTTGGGCTTTTTGTTTGCGCCAGCCGGTAAGCCGTTCTTACCTGGCTCTGTTAAACTTGTGGCCGAACAGGTAATACACCGGAATCCCCAGGGCTACAATGAGCAGGCCCGGCCAGGTGTACAGGGGCTTGTCGATCAGCAGAATGATGCAGATAGCGGAGGACAGCAGCACATAAAGCGCCGGCAGCACCGGGTAGCCGAAGGTTTTGTAAGGCCTTGGCAGGTCCGGGCGCTTCACCCGAAGTATGAACACCCCGATAATCGTCAGGATGTAGAACAGCATCACCGCAAACACCACATAGTCGAGCAGGTCGCCGTAGGTGCCGGAGAGGCAGAGCAGGCAGGCCCACACGCACTGCAGCCACAGGCCGGCAGCCGGTACGCCGTTTTTGTTCAGGCGGCCCAGCCGCTCGAAAAACAGCCCGTCTTTGGCTATGGCGTAGTACACCCGCGCCCCGGAAAGTATAGCGCCGTTGTTACAGCTAAAGGTGGAGATCATGATCAGAATAGCGATGGCCACAGTCGCTTTATAGCCTCCTACCACCTCCGCCACAGCGGCGGCCACTCTGTCGTTATCGGCATAGGCAATGCCCTGGCCCAGCGCCGTGGTCGCTTCAGGGGAGCCGTGCATGGGCAGCACCAGCAGGTACACCATGTTAATGAGCAGGTAAACGCCCATCACGATCGCCGAACCGATAACCATGCTGAGCACGATCGTGCGCTTGGGGTTCACGATCTCATCGCCGGAGAAGCCGATGTTGTTCCAGGAGTCGGCGGAGAAAAGGGCACCTACCATGGCAATGCCCATGGCTGATACCAGCGCCATACCGGTAGGCACGGCCACTGCAGCGCCGCTTGCGCCCCACAGGTCGGAGAAGTTTGCCTCTATGGCCGTTTCGTTTACCCCCAGCCACAGGCCGAAGATTATAAGCCCGAACAGGGCGATGAGCTTGGTGCTCCCGAAGATGTTCTGAATAAACTTCCCGCTCTTTACGCCTCTGGAGTTGATGTAGGTCAGGAAGATGGTGCTTACAATAGCCAGCAGCTGCACCGAGGTGAAGCCGAAGTCGCCCACCTGCAACAGCACATTGTCTTCGCTGAACCACGGAATCAGTACACCGGTAAAGCGGGCAAAGGCCACGCCGACGGCTGCAATCACCCCGGTCTGGATGACCAGAAAGAGCGTCCAGCCGTACAGGAACGCCACCATTTTGTTGTAGGCCTCTTTCAGGTACACGTACTGCCCGCCCACGTTCGGGAACATGGAGGAGAGCTCGCCGTAGCTGATGGCGCCCACCATGGTCAGGAACCCGGAAATGACCCACACCAACAGCATGTTGCCGGGGCTTACCACGGCACGGGCGATGTCGGCGGTTACGATAAAAATGCCGGAGCCGATCATGCCGCCTGTCACGATCATAATGGCATCGAAGAGGGTTATCTCGCGCTTAAAGCCGCTTTTGCTCTGCGCCTCCTCTTCCTGTACGCGTTGGGTAGTATCTTGCATGGTGTAAAATGAGGCCAAATATACACGTTTTTCAACCTACAGCCGCTGTTTTACGGCTGCCCCGCATGAATCAACTCCCCTTGGGCTTCTACAGTTAAATCTTCTGCTTTAAAGGCAAATGGAAGCATGGAAAATTATATCCTGTTCGTCTGCCTTCTGGTGCCGTTCGCGGATAAAATGAAGTGGTTGGTATAATACAGTAGTATAAGTAGTAACAGTACTTTGCTATACATAGTACTGTATAGTATATTTGTTACAACAAAACGATGTTAAACAACTTAAATATTAAAACTATGAAAATCATTGTTCTTATGGCCGCCTCTATGTTTGGTTTTGGTTATGCCGTTCAGGAAACGTATCAAGTGCCACAGCCGAAAGAAGTTATTGTTGTACGCCACGCCCCTGCAGCGCTGGAAGAGCCTGTGATGGATGTTATGCTGGATACTGTGGAGATTACCGTAGAGGCTCCGGTTGCGGTTGCTGCTTTATAGAGCAACCGCGGCCTTAGGCTGTTGTGCGGGCTAGGAGGCGGAGGAAAGCCCCTGTGTCCTTTCGGTGGCCTCACAGGAGAGGAGCCATTCCACGGCATCGGCACGGTTGTTAAAGTTGGCCATTTGCAGGCGCGGTATCACGCGCAGGTACAGGTCACGGGTAGACAGCCTGCTGAACATGTTGGTGGAGTACACATGGGCCATGGCACGCATTCCGGCACGGACCGCCTGCGGAAGCCACTCAAACTCCAGCCAGTCGTTGGCCTCGGTCCAGTCTCCGGTAGCGTCCGCTTTGTCGTTGAGCAGCTTGTCCGGGCACTGGTGCCTCTGGAGCAGTGCCAGGTATACTTTGGAGGCGGTCACTACGTCGCAGGAGGTGATGTGGCCCGTCCAGCGGGCCTCGATATAGCCTTGCTGCTGCAGCAGGGTCACAAACACATCCCCCTCCAGGTGTGTCAGCTCTATAGGGGCAGGCCATGCGGCTAGCTTGTGCTCAAATTCTGTTGCGTAGGTTGGTGCTGCCATTGGGTAGGGTTGAAGTACGTAACTGCCGGGCGCTTTCTTTAGGCGATGCCCGACAAGCATCTGTTTACGTTCTTCCGCTACGGTTGGCTGCTGTGTTGTAAATATATTTTTATTATATATAATCAAGCTAAGGTGTGGGCGGTAGCCCCACATACACGCCGTCCTCTCGCACTTCCACCGGGTATGTCACGGCGTTTCGGGAGCGGTACTCGCATTCCCGGCCGTTCTGCAGGTTAAAGCGGTAGCTGTGCCAGGGGCAAATCACCTCGTTCAGGTAGTTGGTGTTGCCACGGCTAAGCGAATAGCCCAGGTGGGGGCAAGCGTCCTCCACGGCAAAAAAGCCCGCCTGTGTATGGGCAAAGCAAACCTGCCGGCCACCCAGCTCCAGCTGCCGTAGCTTCCGCTGCGGCACCGCCTGAGCGGCCTCTGCCTCGGAGGCAAACACTTTGTGCCAGGTATAGCTATCGCTCGGGCCGGGCATTGCTAGTACTTTATGCGCACGGCTTTGGCATACCCCTGGATCGGCTTTGAATCCAGGATATCACCCGCAAACCAGGCCTGTACCTCATGCCCCTCACGCAGCTGGCTTAAGGTCAGCTCCTTGCCGTCCTCGTCCTCTATCAGTGTGTTTTCGTCGATGCTTATGCTGGCGTCGGGGTAGTTGGCCTCTACGCCTTCCATCGATTTTACAGCCACCACGGCTTTTGCCACTTTGCCGTTAGTGGCGGTGCGTTTGATGTCGGTGATGTAGCCGTACACGTCCGGCAGTGTGTCCGGAATACGCTTCGGTTCTTCGCAGCCGCTTAGCAGCGTGCCTAGCAGCAGGAGGCAAGACAGGTAAAGGAGAGACGTTCTTTTCACTATAGTTCGGTTAAGGAGGTGTTCAGAAAATCATGGAGGGGCTTCACCTGCCGGAACATCGGGGGCAGCCTGTCCAGAAAGTCGGGCGCCGTTACTTCCTCATCACGGAAGTAATGCAGCACCTGAAAGCCGTTGTGTTTTAGCAGCTCCAACTCCGGGTGCGTTTTGTCGAAGCCTTTGGGCGGTTGCTTGCGCATGTCGTCGCGCAGCTCCCCAAACGTGGCTTTAAACGTTGGCTCTTCCAGTAGCTGCCGCAGCACGCCGGGGCTGTAGTCTATTTCCTCGCGGATCAGCTCCAGCTGTTTTGTGCTTGGCTTGCGTATGCCGCCGCCGATCCGGGATTTTCCGGGCTCCAGCAGCAGTACGTAGTTGGGGTAAGGGGAGTGGCGGCCGCCTGGCGAAATACCGGCGCCAAAGTGGCCTTTGTAAGGAGCCTCCCCCTTTTTGGAGAAGTCGTTTTTGTTAATCCGGAAAACCGACTCCTGCACCGTTATCCCGTGCAGCGCGGGGTCGAACAGCTGTAGCTGAGCGATCAGGTACCCCACCGCCTCCTGAAAGTACGTTTTTGCCTGCAGGTACTCCTCCCGGTGTGCGTCCATCCAGGCCTTGCTGTTGTGCTGCTGTAGCTGTTGCAGAAAGTTGAGAATGTAGCGCGTGCTCATGTGGAGGAGTACCTGCGGCAGGGGCTTAGTGTTTCGGTGTTTTCGATTTAAACCAGATTACGCCGATAATCAGTGCAATAACAAGTATAATAATTAATATGAGTGTCATAGGTTTTCATAGTTTGGTTAGGTTAGTTGTACTAAAGCAAAAGCCCTCTTGTTGCGTTGGCAGTGTGCAAGAGGGCTTTAATTACTTACAGAAGGAGGTTTTTTGCTTAGGCCACGCGCAGGTATGAGTCGCCCAGCACCGCTTTCCGGATGCGTACTTCGGCCGCATAGTGCGACAGGAAGTCTCCGCGGCGGCAGGTAAGGGTACGGGGCTCCTGCATCAGCACCACTTTGGCGCGCTTGCCCACCGTGATAACGCCGATGCCACGGCGCTCGCACATGGCCAGCATATGGCTCGCAAGACTGTTGTTACGGAAGGTGAGGCTACTCATCGAAAGGCCCAGCCACTGCTCATCGGCCGGCGTCCTTTTTAGCTCATCGAGCAGGGAGGCCAGCTGGTGCAGGCGGTACCTCTTCTCCAGTAGGGTGTGGAGCACAAAGCAGGCGGTTGCCAGCACCACCGCAGCCGGAATGGCTATCCAGAGGGCCAGTTGGGCTACCTGCCAGCCCGCCATAAAGGCCCCAGCCAGCACCAGCAGGAACAAGGCGTAGCGTAACTTGCTAAGTCCCTTTTTCTTATAGCATGTGAGTGCCCGGGATATTTTCGGGGAGTTGTGGGTGTGGAGCGAGGCTATAAACAGCTTCTCGTCCTTGCCTTTGAAGGAAAACAGCCCTTCCGAAACATAGCCTTGTTTCGTCTGCTCATGGCGATCCACAAGCACGTGGCTGTTGCCTTGCTGGGCAATATAATGGTTGCGTAAGTATTCAAACGCAAAGTCGTTGATGTCACTTTCTCTTTGAACGGGCATAGAATCTCTGTCACATAACAGGATAGGGGACACGTATTTCTACAAATCCGGGATCAGATGATCAGGAAGTAGATACGTTACCGCTACCACATGGGTTTGGTTATGAAATTGAAAAGAAATCGAGAAAAAGTTCTAGTGTGCGATACAAACATAGGGTGTTGCTAATATATATCCTAATTAAATCTTGATTTTTTACATATATACTTGGAATTATACCCCGCAAGGCAGAATTAGGTGCTTTTTGCGGTATCAGAAGTATAGGAAGCCATAGCCGCCGTTCATCTCAGAAGTTGCACTTTCTGTCAGATAGGCCGCTTCTGGCGTACCATCCATCCTCAGAAATGATTAGCTTTACAATGCCGGTAGATTGCTCTGCCGCGTTAGTGCTTGTACAACCCATACTATGAAGCTATACTTTTCCCGACTCCGGACCCTGCTGTTCACCCTCGCGCTGCTGGCCTGCCTGCAGCCCCTACATGCGCAGGTGCCCCGGAAACCATCTTCGGCCCAGGTGCTGCAGGAGCTGCAAAGGCTGAACGTGCTGGGCTCGGTGCTCTATGTGGCCGCGCACCCGGACGATGAAAATACCCGCCTGATCGCTTACCTGAGCAACGAGAAGCTCTATAATACCGGCTACCTGGCCGTTACCCGCGGCGACGGGGGGCAGAACCTGGTAGGGCCGGAGATACGGGAGGGGCTGGGCATTATCCGTACGCAGGAGCTGCTGCAGGCGCGCCGTACCGACGGCGGCCGCCAGTTCTTCACCCGGGCCAACGACTTCGGCTTCTCCAAAAACCCGGAGGAGACCTTTACCATCTGGGATAAAGAGCAGGTGCTGGCCGATATGGTCTGGACCATCCGAAAGTTTCGACCTGATGTGATGATCACCCGCTTTCCGCCCGACGAGCGCGCCGGCCACGGCCACCACAGCGCCTCCGCTATACTTGCCGAGGAAGCCTTTCAGGCCGCTGCTGACCCCCAGCGGTTTCCGGAGCAGCTAAAGTATGTGGAAACATGGCAGCCCAGGCGCCTGCTCTGGAACACGGGCGTGTGGTCGTTTAAGAGCCAGGAAGAATTTGAGAAGCATGGCAAGGCGCTGCTGAAGGTAGATGTGGGCGGCTACAACCCGCTGCTGGGCAAGTCTTACGGAGAGATTGCCGCCGAGAGCCGCAGCATGCACAAAAGCCAGGGGTTTGGCGCGAGCGGTACACGTGGAACAAGTATAGAGTACCTGCAGCACACGGCAGGCGACAAGGCGCAGCAGGAGCTGTTTGAAGGAATCAACACCAGTTGGGGCCGAGTGAAGGGGGGAGAGAAAGTGCAGCAGCTTATCCGCAAGGCCATCGAGGGGTATAAGCCCTCTGAACCTGCCAGCGTGGTGCCGACGCTTATCGCGGCCAAAAAAGAGCTGGAGAAACTGCCCGATAGCTATTGGAAGCGCGTGAAGCTGGAGGAGCTGCAGGATGTGGTGCAGTACGCGCTGGGCCTGTACCTGGAGGTAACGGCTGCCGACTTCGCCGCTGCCCCCGGCCAGCCTGTAGAGCTACAGGTAGAGGCCGTTAACCGCTCGGCGGAGCCGGTTACGCTGCAAAGTGTCCGCTACAGTTTTGCTAATACAGACACCACACTTAACATCAGCCTTAAAAATAACGAGCCCCTGAAGTACAGCGCGCGGAAAGTGCTTCCGCAAAGTATGGCTTATTCGCAGCCGTACTGGCTGCGCAAGCCCGGCTCTCTGGGCATGTTTGCAGTAGAGCAGCAGCAGCAGGTGGGCCTGCCGGAAAATGCCCCTGCAGCCCAGGCTGTCTTTACTTTACAGGTGGCCGGGGAGCCGCTGCAGGTAAGCGTGCCTGTCGTGCATAAGCGCACCGACCCGGTGGCGGGGGAAGTATACCGGCCGTTCGTCGTGACGCCGCCGGTGTTCGTAAACCTGAAGGAGCACGTGTTTATGTTTGCAGGCCAGGAGCCGAAGCAGGTGCAGGTGCTGGTAAAAGCCGGCAAGGACAAAGTAAGCGGCGAACTGAGGCTGCAGCTGCCCAAAGGCTGGCGTGCTGAACCAGCCGCTGTGCCTTTTAACTTGCAGAACAAAGGGGCTGAGCAGCAAATAGCCTTTATGGTGTACCCGCCAAAAAAACAGCAGGAGGCGCAGCTGACGGCCATTGCCTCGGTAGATGGCAAAACGTACTCCCAGGGCCTGAACCAGATCAGCTACAGCCATATTCCGGCGCAGGTTACCTTTCCGGAGGCCACCGCAAAAATCGTGAAGCTGGACCTGCAGAAGCGCGGCCAGCGGGTAGGTTACCTGATGGGGGCCGGCGACGAAATCCCGGCCAGCCTGCAGCAGATCGGCTATGAGGTAACCCTGCTGCAGGATGAGAACATGCGCCTGGATTACCTGAAGCAGTTTGACGCCATTATACTGGGGGTGCGGGCTTACAACACCGTAGACCGCATTAAATTTTACCAGCCCACGCTGCTGGACTATGTGAAGCAGGGCGGTAACCTGATTGTGCAGTACAACACCAACCATAGCCTGGTAATGCCCGGCATCGCTCCGTACCCGCTCCAGCTCTCCCGCGACCGGGTAACGGTGGAGGATGCCGAGGTAAGGTTCCTGCAACCAAACCACCCGGTGCTCAACACGCCGAACAAAATCACCAAGGAGGACTTTGAGGGGTGGGTGCAGGAGCGGGGTTTATACTTCCCGAATGCGTGGGACGCTGCCTTTACCCCTATACTTTCGTCCAACGACCCCGGGGAGCCAGCCCGTGACGGCGGTCTGCTTGTGGCTAAGTATGGCAAAGGGTACTATATCTACACGGGTTACTCCTGGTTCAGGGAGTTGCCAGCCGGTGTGCCCGGGGCCTACCGGTTGTTCTCCAACCTTATTTCCCTGGGCAAGGAAAGCCCAGCCGCCGGCGAGGCCAAATCAAGTATAAAATAGCTTTCTGGGCAAAGGAGAGGGGTTTTAGAGCCTCTCATTTGCCTGTGGCTCTTCTCAAAGCTAACACCATGGAAGAAAAAAAGCCTGTAGACGAGGAGGCACCGATCACGAAGCCCCCGTTTTTTAGCAGCTGGTCCGGCATGTACTGGCTGGTGCTGGGCAACCTCGCCTTTCTGATCCTCCTGTTTTACTGCATTACCAAATACTACGAATGAGGCCACTCGATTGGGTTGTGCTGCTGGGCACACTTGGGTTTATTGTGAGCTATGGCGTCTGGAAAACGCGCGGAAGCAAAGATATTGAAGGTTACCTGAAGGGCGACAACACCATGAAGTGGTGGACCATCGGCCTTTCCATCATGGCCACGCAAGCCAGTGCCATCACGTTTCTGTCCACGCCCGGGCAGGCTTATGAAGACGGCATGCGCTTCGTGCAGTTCTACTTTGGCCTGCCGATCGCGATGGTCATTATCTCTGTCACCGTTATCCCGATTTTCTACCGCCTGAACGTTTACACCGCCTACGAATTTCTGGAAAACCGCTTCGACCTGAAAACACGAACGCTGGCGGCCCTGCTCTTTCTGGTGCAGCGCGGCCTGGCGGCGGGCATTACCATCTATGCGCCGGCCATTATACTGTCGACCATGCTGGGCTGGAGCCTGACGGCCACCAACCTGATTATCGGGGTACTGGTGATCTTTTACACGGTGTCCGGGGGCACAAAGGCCGTCAGCGTAACGCAGAAGCAGCAGATGGCCGTGATGATGGGCGGTATGATCATCGCCGGCATTATGGTGGTAAGCTACCTGCCCGACAACGTCGGCTTTGGCGATGCGGTGGCGGTGGCCGGCAAAATGGGTAAAATGAATGTGGTGGATTTCTCCTGGGACTGGGAAACCAGCTGGGACGACCGGTACAACTTCTGGTCCGGGATGACAGGCGGCCTCTTCCTGGCGCTTTCTTACTTCGGTACCGACCAAAGCCAGGTGGCGCGCTACCTGGGCGGAAAGTCGGTGGGGGAGAGCCGCCTGGGGCTGCTGTTCAACGGCCTGCTCAAGATCCCCATGCAGTTCCTGATCCTGTTTATAGGGGTGATGGTGTTTGTGTTTTACCAGTTTAACCAGCCGCCGGTGTTCTTCAACGAGGCCGCCAAAGGCAAAGTATATGCCACCGAATATGCCGATGAGCTTCGTGGGCTGGAGGCAACGTATGCCTCGCTCTTTGAGCAAAAGCAGGAGGCCGTGCATGGCCTGGTAAGCGCTTTAAAGGCCGAGGATGCCGCCGCCATCGCCACTGCCGAGGCGCAGGTGGACAGCTATACTTCGGCCGGGAAGCAGGTGCGGGAGCAGGTAAAGGAGGTGATCCGGAAAGCAACACCAGACGCTGAGGTAAGGGACACTGACTATGTGTTTATCTCCTTTGTGATGAAATACCTGCCAACGGGACTGGTGGGGTTGCTTTTGGCCGTCATCTTCTCGGCAGCCATGTCGTCGACGGCTTCGGAGCTTAACGCGCTGGCCTCGACAACGGTGGTGGATATTTACAAGCGCTCGGTTAAGCAGGACGGCAGCCCGATGCACTACCTGAACGCCTCCAGGCTTTTTACCGTGGGCTGGGGGCTTATCGCTATCCTCTTTGCCACGTACGCCTCGCTGCTGGATAACCTGATTCAGGCGGTGAACATCATTGGCTCCATCTTCTACGGCACGATTCTCGGTATTTTCCTGGTGGCCTTCTACTTTAAGCGCATCAGGGGCAATGCGGTGTTCTTTGCCGCCCTGCTGGCTGAGGCGGTGGTGCTTTACTGTTACTACTTCACGGATATCGCCTTTCTCTGGTTCAACGTCATCGGCTGTGGCTGTGTGGTTATTTTCGGGTTTATACTTCAGGCAGGGTTCGGGGAGAAGAAGAAAGCGGTGTAGAGGAAAGTGTAAATCCTACAGAAGAACCGGCGCCTCTCGGATGAGGAGAATTTGGCTGATACTGTTCTATAAGTATACGTTTCATAGCGGGCGGTGTCGCGCGGACAGGTCGCGATCTGCCCCTACAAGTCCTGTATCTTTAAGAAGCTCCTACAGCCTGAGCTATCTGATTGATCCGAGTCCTTTGGTTGAGTGCCTTGTGCCTGTTGCGGTGCCCGTAAGGGCAGCCCGCAGCGGAGCTAATAGAGGGCCCCTACCCCCAGGACGAGCCCTCGCGGGCATGAGCGCTCCAAAGTATAAAGTGAAACAGTAAGGTGTATGGGAGCTGGAGGATGAACGGAAGCTAGAAAGGATAGCTTGGTTGGAGATGCAAAGAACTGAGGCAATGGAAGTATAAGCTGAAGCAGGTTTGGCTAAAGCTATGCAAGTATGGCTCTGCGAGCCAGTTGAGTTACAAACTCAACACTATAAAAGCACACAAGTCTAAAGACTTGCGGCATAAGAGGTAGCTTTTAAAGCACGAGTTGCAAACTCGCGTTAGCAGGGTGAAAGTATAAATACAGTTAGCAGAGGCAGCCTTAGGCACAAGCGGACGCTTGCGCCAGAAGAAAATACCAAAAGTATAATTGCAACAGGGATAGCAGCAGCTAAGTAAGTATGGCTTTGCAAGCCAGTCGAGTTACAAACTCGACATTATAACAAGACACAAGTCTGAAGACTTGCGCCAGGGGAGGGGGCAGCGTAGTTGGAGAAGCATACTGGTGGAGGCAGAAAAAGACCGTCTAGTGCCTCTATCTGCACCAGCCAGAGCCTTGAGCTGCGGCGCTAGCAAAGGCAAGCAGCCCTTACCTTGGCTTTTGCGCCGCTACAATGTATACCAGGCTTCCGCCAGCCGACACGTACTCTTCCCGCTGCAGTTTCTCCTTCAGCATAATCTTATTGTAGAGCAGCTTCTGCCAATAGGCGTCAAACTTCTCCTTATCGCCGCCGCCAGCCATAAAGTAGTTCAGGTTATCTTTGTAGTCGTAGCCCATGGCCTCGCTCTCCACCCACTGCAGCATCTGTTCCACACGCAGCATCTTTTCCTGGGTGTCATAAGGCGGAATGATAGAGAGGGCCTTGTCGGAGATCCATACTTTCACATCCTGCAGGCCAGCTTTCAGAAAGAGGTCGGGCACAACGTCGCCGAGCGAGTTGAAGCCCTCGCCAAGCTGCTTCTTCCCCTTTTCGATGCGCAGCTTCACCTCCAGCACCTCCAGCATCGCCTCCACGTTGTAGTCGGTCTCGCCGTAGCGGTCAAACATCAGGTTCGGCACCAGGTTGTTCGGCTCCAGGGCCACCACCCAACCGCCGGGCTTGGTTACGCGCATCATCTCCTGAATAACGCGCTGCGGGTTCTTTACGTGGATCAGCAGCGTTTGGCAGAGCGTGACGTCGGCGGTGTTGTCGGGCAGGGGGATGTCTGTGGCATTCCCCACTTTAAACTCATAGTCGATGGCGTTGTGGCCAAACTCGCTGTGCGCCCGCTGCCGGGCCTCGGCAATGTAGCCGGGCTCGTAGTCTACGCCGTACACCTTGCCCCCGGCCGGCATGTACTTCGAAAACTTGAAGCCCATCATGCCCTTGCCGCAGCCAATATCCACCAGCGTCTGCGTGTAGCGGATGTAGAGCCGCTCCGCCAGCAACTCCAGGTAGTCCTCGTTCCACCAGTACTCCCGGGCCGGGCCCAGGTGCTCTTCCGAATGCTTCTTCTCTTCCAACGTTTCCTCTTTTTAAATGCCACAAAAAAGCCCCCGAAGTATACCCTCGGAGGCTTCATTATACGGTAAAAGCAAAGATAGCTTTATTTCATCTTTTTCCAGTCCGCTATGGCCTTTTCATTCAGGCGCACATAGTCTTCGTTGCCGGCGGCCTTGGCCAACTCCATAGACTTCTCAGCGGTTTTGATGGCTGCCTTGTAGTTGTTCATTTTCGCCTCGATCTTGGCCTGCGTGTGCACGTTCCAGAACTTAGGGTCGGTGGCATTGGCCTTCTTTATCCACTCATGCGCCTGCTTCAGGTCGCGGTTTGTGTCGAAGAAGTAGTTAGCGGCGGCCGCATACACACCCGGGTTTACGTTTGTGCCCTCTATCACCTGCTGTTGTATCTGGCTCATCACCTTGCTGTCCACATCGGTCTTCACGGTGAACGGCACGATCGTGTCGTCCCACAGAATCTCCACGTCCGTGGCGTCTGTGCGCAGGTTGGTGAAGTTAATGGTGAAGGACTCCACCTTGCGCGGGTTTTGCTGCGGCTTCACTTTGAAGCGAACCAGGTCCTCGGCCGGGTTGTAGTCTTTGCCGCCATCGCCCCAGTGCTTCGTGTTCTTGTGGATAACTACAGTCCACTCCTCCTTGCCGGGGATGGTGTACAGCGCGTATTCGCCGGCCGGGATCTTGTTGCCCTCGATCGTTACATCATCCGAAAACTTAATCTTAGTGGAGGCATTGGCCCCGGTGCGCCAGATTTTGTCGTAAGGCACCAGGTCTCCGAAGATTGTACGGTTTCTCACCGACGGGCGCGAATAGTCTACAGATATGGTGGAGAGGCCAACCGCCTGCTCAACTTTCTGCGATGGGCTTGGAGCCGGCATTTTGATGCCCTGCGCCTGCACAGCACTTGCGCCAAACAACAGTGCCGCCGAGAGGGCAAAGCCGATAATTGTTTTCTTCATGGTTCTTCTTTAGTTGAGTGAAAGCTTTATAAGCGTGTAATATTACAAATTATCTATAATCGAACCGAACGATGTTTACCCGCGGGTGCGCTTTCTTCGACAGACTAGAAGCTGCGCCCTACACTCAACCCAAACCGCGGCACCACTGCCACGCCGGGCGTGCCCGAGTCGTTTTCGGGCGAGATGAACGGGGTAACGGCCAGCCGCACCAGCAGGCCGCCCTGCGGGTGCTGGTACCGGAGCCCGACGCGGGCGAAGTACATGTTGTGGAGCAGGTCCGGGTCGCCAGTGAAGCGGCGGGTGTAGCCCAGGCCAAACTCCACGTGGTTTTGGGTGCCGCCCACCATGCCCAGCACCTCCAGCGGCACAACAGGGTACACACCCGGCTCCCCCTCCTGAAAAAAGAGGTTGGTGCCAATGCCGGCCCGCACGCCTGCCTTAAAGTTGTAGTACTGGTACAGCAGCCGGTCGAAGTTCAGGGAGTAGGTGTCGGAGTTGCCGCCCATCTCCAGGTAATAGGCGTTCATGGCGCTGAACGTGCCCGGGTGCCGCTGCGCCCGCGCCTGCAGCGCAAGCAACAGAAGCCCGGCAAGCAGCAAAGGGTAGGGCAGGCGAAAAGTATGGTTCGGGCGCATCTTGCAACTTCTTACGCAAAGTATAGCTAAAGGTGTATGTATAAAGTATAAATCCTGCTGCGGACAGTGCCACAGCAGGATTTATACTTTGTCGTAAGGCCGGACGGTAGCCTTTTTAGCCTGTTCTCAGCTTAGCTCAAACTGCAGCTTCAGCAGGTTCGCATACATGCCTTCCGGGTTATGCGACAGCTCCTCATGGGAGCCCTCCTCCACAATCTCCCCGTTTTCGATCACCAGGATTTTGTCCACTTTGCGGATGGTGGCCAGGCGGTGGGCGATAACGATGGTCGTGCGGCCTTTCATGAGCTCATCCATGGCCTGCTGCACCAGGTGCTCCGATTCAGAGTCGAGGGCGCTGGTGGCCTCATCCAGTATCAGGATGGCTGGGTTCTTAAGTATGGCCCGGGCAATAGCCACGCGCTGGCGCTGGCCGCCGGAAAGCTTAATGCCGCGCTCACCCACCAGGGTATCCATCCCCTCCGGGAAAGACATGATAAAGTCGTAGGCATTGGCCTTTCGGGCTGCTTCTGTTACTTCGGCCTCCGTTGCTTCCGGGCGGCCGTAGGCAATGTTCTCCCGGATGGTGCCGCCAAACAGGAGCACCTCCTGCGGTACCACGCCGATGTTGCCGCGCAGCATCGTCATGTTCATGTCGCGGATGTCGCGGCCATCCACTGTAATGCTCCCGCCTGATACGTCGTAGTAGCGCATCAGAAGCTGGATGATGGTAGATTTGCCGGCGCCGCTCGGGCCAACCAGGGCTATTTTCTCCCCGGCCCGCACGCTGAAGTTAATGTTGCTTAACACCTGCAGGTCCGGGCGGGTAGGGTAGGAGAAAGCCACGTGCTGGTACGCAATGTCACCGTTTACACGAGGGATCTCACGGAGTGCTTTTACGCCTTTGTCTGTTGGCTCCTCCTGCTCCTGCAGTATTTCCAGAATACGCTCCGTAGCGCCCAGGGCAGACTGCACTTTGCCGTAGATTTCCCCCAGGCCACCCACAGAGGCCCCGATAAACACCGTGTACAGCACAAAGGAGATAAGGCTTCCGCCGTCGATATCGCCGTTGGCAACGAGCGTGGCGCCGTACCAGATCACCAGGATGATGCCGCCGAAAAGGCCAATAATGATAAAGGTGATAAAGGCACCGCGGTAGTAGGCGGCAGAGAGGGCGGTTTTAACGGCTCTGCCCAGGGTGGTGCGGTAGCGCGCCACCTCAAACATTTCGTTTGTGAAGGCCTTTACGGTGTTGATGGCCTGCAGCGTTTCCTCAACTATAACGTTGGTGTTGGCCAGTTCGTCCTGTGTTTTCTTGGAGAGCGTCTTAATTCTGCGACCGAATACCAGGGCCAGCGCCACCAGCACCGGGAAGGTGGCCAGCATAAACAGCGAGAGCTTGATAGAAGTCCACATGATGATGCCTACCCCTACTATCAGCGTCGTGGTCTGGCGGAAAAGCTCTGCCAGAGTGATGGACATGGCATCCTGCACCTGCGCCACGTCAGTGGTGATGCGGCTGGTAACTTCGCCCACGCGGCGCTTTTCGTAGAAGGAGATCGGGAGCTGCACAAACTTGCTGTAGAGGTCGCGGCGGATGTCTGCCACGGCGTTCTCGCTCACCTGCGCAAAGAAGTAAACCCTGAAAAACGAGAAGATGCCCTGTAGCAGGATTACCCCGAACAGCCCCATGGCAATCATGTTGATGTCCTGGAGCAGCCCGTCGGGGCTACCGGTGGATGAGTTGAAAAGCTCGCCTACCAGGTAGGGGAAAGCCATGAAGGTAAGGCTGGACAGTACCAGAAAAGCGAGCCCGACGATAAACTTATACTTGTAAGGGAGTACGTAAGAGAAAATCTGAAGGCCGCGGCGAAAGCTTTCCTTGCTAATCTTCTTTCTGCCTTCCTTTTCCTTTTCGCCGCCGCTGAACCCGAATCCGCGTTTTGCCATTAATGATATGCTGCTTAAATGTTCTTAGAGGCTTTTGCCAGCTCGGCAAAGCCTGCAAAGCCTATGGGTATGGTGGTATAACAGGCAAAAGGGCCTAAAGATGCCACTCCCCCACAAAATCTTACAAAGGTAAGGATTATGCGGAGAAAAAAGCCCTTTAGCGCGGGGATGTTAACCAGAAGGTGCGTTGCCTGCTGCTCGCAACGGCCGGAGCGGGCAATAAAAAAGAGGCGCAAACCCTGCGCCTCTCTTTTATATCATCCCTAAAGGATACACTAAGCCGTTTGCTGCTCCTGTGCCAGCTCCAGTTCGTTCACCTTGCCCGACGAGACGGCCATCAGGCCCACAAAGGTCAGGAAGCCGTTTAGGATAAGCACTTCAAAGCCGAACTCATAGCCCCAGAACCAATCAACGGAGTTGTAGCTGACGATTAGGGTGAGCAAGGGCGCTATGATGCAAACGGCAGGCACGAACTTGTCGCGCACGGCACGCTTGGTGTAGATGCCGAAGCTGTAAAGGCCCAGCAGCGGGCCGTAAGTATAGCCGGCCACCTTAAACACGGCCGTAACGACGTTGTCATCGTTCAGGATGTCGAAAGCGATGATCACCAGCACCATCACCAGCGAGAAACCGGCGTGCACGATGTAGCGCAGGCGCACGCGCTGCTGCTCGCTACGCTTCTTAAAGTCCAGGAAGTCCACGCAGAAGGAAGTGGTGAGCGCCGTGAGGGCGGAGTCGGCAGAGGCGTAGGTAATAGCGATGATACCCAGTATAAATACGATGCCGGCAAAGTAGGTGAAGTGGTTCAGGGCCAGGAACGGGAACACATCGTCGCCGCGCTCCGGAAGGGCAATGCCTTTTGCCTGCGCGTAAACGTACAGCAGGGCGCCCAGCGCCAGGAACAGGATGTTTACGAAAACAAGTATGATGCTGAACCAGAACATGTTCTTCTGCGCCTCGCCGAGGTTCTTGCAGCTCAGGTTCTTCTGCATCATATCCTGGTCAAGGCCCGTCATTACGATGGCGATAAAAGCGCCGGAGAAGAACTGCTTCAGAAAGTACTTGCTGTCTTTAAAATCCCAGTAGAAGATCTGGGAGTAGTCGCTGGCCTTGATCGTGTCTATCATGCCCTGGAAGCCAAGGTTAAGCTCGTCAGAGATAAGCCAGATGCTGACACCCACAGCCACAAGCATAGCCGTTGTTTGGAAGGTATCGGTCCAGATAATGGTTTTCATGCCACCCCGGAAGGTGTACACCCAGATCAGGGCGATGGTAATGATCACAGACACCGAGAAAGGCACGCCCATCTCGTCGAAAACGGCCAGCTGCAGCACCCCCGCCACCAGGAACAGGCGAATAGCCGCCCCCAGCGTACGCGCGAGCAGGAAGAAGCCCGCCCCCGTTTTGTAGGACCAGTACCCGAAGCGCTGCTCCAGGTAAGTATAGATGGACACCAGGTTCATGCGGTAATAGAGCGGCATCAGCACCGTGGCGATAACGAAATAGCCCAGGAGGTAGCCCAGCACAAACTGCAGGTAAGAGAACTGCGACACCGCCACCATGCCCGGGATAGACACAAACGTGACACCCGACAGCGAGGTGCCGATCATACCGAAGGCCACCACGTACCACGGGGAGGAGCGGTTGGCCAGAAAGAAGGTCTCAGAGTCGGTGTTCCGGCTGGTGAGGTACGATATAAATATCAGAATACAGAAGTAGGCTACGATCAAGCCTATGATAAGGGTAGGAGACATAGTGTAAGCAGTAGTTCGTAAACAGGTGAATTAGTGATCCAGTTTACAAATATAGCAAAACAAACTTCCCATGCTAGTTTTATCAAAATTCATGTAGTAACACCGACTCGCCTATGGCCGGGATGCGCAGCCCCTGCAGCGCGCCGGTGGAGGCGATTTGCTCCAGCAGGCGCACCGGCTCACTGGCCGGCTCATCCGACAGGTCGAAGGTGCCGTAGTGCATCGGGATAAACATGCCGCCGCGCAGGCGGTTGTACGCCTTCACGGCCTCGTTTGGGTTCATGTGGCTTTTGCTCATCAGGAACGCGGGCTTGTAGGCCCCTACCGGCATGAGGCACACATCCAGCGGACCAAACAGGGCCTCTATGTCGTCGTAGTGCGTCGAGAAGGCCGAGTCTCCGGCAAAGTACAGGGTCAGGGTGGGCGTCTTGATCAGGAAGCTGCCCCAGAGTACCCGGTTCATGTCCAGCGCCCCCCGGCGGTACCAGTGCGAGGCCGGCAGAAAGTACACCTCCACCGCGTCGGGCACCAGGTCATACTTCTGGAACCAGCCGGCTTCCTGGTAAGGCAGGTGTGGGTTGATGCCGCGCAGTATGTCGCCGGCGCGCAGCGGAGCCAGTGCCTTTACCTGCGGGTTACTCCCGATAACGGTCTGGATGGACTTCTTGTCCAGGTGATCGCGGTGGCCGTGGGAGAGCAGTATGAAGTCTACGTTCCGCAGCTCCTCCGGGGCGCACGGCAAACCTGACTTGCGCTTTAGCAGCGGGAGGTCGTAGAAAACCGGGTCCGTGAGAAAGGTAACGCCGTTGAGGCGGATAAAGAACGAGGCGTGCCCCAGCCAAACCACCATGTCCTTGTCATCATGCACAAAGGCTTTGCCGTGCTGCACGGGAGGCGTGTAGTTGTCCTGCTTTTTCTCGTCGTGCTGCGGGTTCTTGCTCAGCTGCCAGCGCAGCACGTCTCTGAAGTTCGGGTTGTAAAGCTCTTCTCCGTTGGCAAAGCGGCCGTTTACGATTTTGTTGCCCCTGTACGCAGGCTTTATAGTTTCGAGGCGCTCGTTTTTAATGTGGCGGGTGTGGTTGTTAGGCTGCTGCAATGTCTGAATCAGTTTGTTTTAACTATATAACACGATAAGGGCAGATTAGGTTAGGCAGGCACGGTGCCGCAACGGGTGTTTACGCCGGGGCAGCGCATAAAAAACGCCTCTCTGGTATACAAAGAAGCGTTTTTATGATGAGCTGGAGTTACCTAGCTACCAGTTGCTGTTGCCAAAGCCCGGCGCAAAAGGGGAGTAGTACGGATTGCCGAAAGGGGAGGAGCCCTCTGTGTAGCGGACACCGCCTGTAACCGTAAAGTGCTCCGTGATTTTATACGTTGCCCTGAAATCGGCCCCCATGCGGCCGGGGCTGTAGAAGCCGGCGCTAAGGTCTCCGGCAGGCAGGTTAGAGAAGTCGCGCCAGATGTTGCCGCTCAGCATCAGCCGATCGCTTGCCAGGTAATCCACCCCCACGCTGGCGATATAGTGGCTGCCGCCTCCGTTGCGGTACATGACGGTGGTGCCCTCAGGACCTGTAGCAGAAGTGTTGTACGGTGTGGTGTGCACGTACGCCAGACTGGTGTTTACCCGAAAGCGGTTGCTTACCTGGTAGCGCACGGACGGCTCTACATAGGTCGCGCTGCCAAAGCCGTTGCTGAAGCTTGCGCCCATGTTCAGGCTGTAGCTCAGCTTGGGGCCCGACCACGACGGCTTTTCGGCAGTCGGCTCCGCGGAAACAACCGGTGCCGGGGCCGCCTCCGAAGCTGCTGGAACGGGAGCGGCATCCAGGCTTGGCTTCATCTCCTGTGCCGTGGCCTGCCCCGCGTAAAGCAGCCCTGCGACTAATACTGTTCTAAATATATTTTTCACGTGGAAATCTCTGAAGTATAAATTCTTATACTAAGGTACGGGCTGTAGAGTTTAAAAGCAACTGTGGCTAAAACGGCTGGCCACAGTGCTTATTGCCTTACTCTGCCTTGGAGCCCAGCCATGCGGCACGATACGCCTGCATTTCCGGCGTTAGCTGCTTGCCTGTGCTTTCGTACGGCACTACCTCCAGCGTTTGTACCTCCTCCAGGGTAAGGGTGGTGCTTTGGGTTTTGCCGAGGCGGTTAAAGGTGACCGGAATGCTGTCGCCCGGCTTGTGCTTGCTCAGCACCTTCTGCAGGTCTTTTTCTCTTTTGATTTTGCGGCCGTCCAGCGTCAGAATCACATCCGTACGGTCTAAGCCTGCCTTATAGGCGCCAGAGTTTACAAAGGTGCCGTTCAGGATGGTTGCGCCCTCCTTCCCGTACTTCAGCCCTACCATGCCAATCGTTGCCTCCCCCGGTTTAGACTTGCGCAGTTCCAGCCCGGCCCTGGCCAGCAGCGGTGTAAAGTCCGGCAACTGGCTTCCGTAAACGCTCTGCTGGAAGAACTGCTTTGCCCAGGCGGCGTCTCCGCTTACCTCTGCCAGCGTCTCCTGCACGTCCGCCAGCGTGTACGGCTTTTCGGGTGCCCCGTACTTGCGCCAGAGCGCCTGCATAAAGTCGTCGAGGGTTTTGTTGTACTGCTGGCGCAGGGTCATGTCCAGCGCGAGGCCGGTCATGCTGCCATAGGTGTAGTAGGAGATAAAGGTGTTCTGGCGGTTAACGGGGTCCACGGAGCGCGCGGCATCCACAAAAGGGGCCTGCTGGCTCATCTCTACCAGGCTGTGGTACTGGCGGCCCGGGAGCAGCAGCACATAGTTCAGGTCACCGGCCAGGCCATCCGCATACTCCTTCAGGCCGAAAATATCGGTGCGGGCCATGGTAAGGTCGCCGTAGTAGCTGGTAAAGCCCTCTGCCAGCCACAGTGCCTCCGACATGTTCGCTTCCTGAAAGTTGAACGGCTCAAGCGAAGCCGGCCGGATGCGCTCCACGTTCCAGGCGTGGAAGAACTCATGCGACACCGTGTTCAGCAGCGGGTTCATGGCAGCGGCCAGCGCGCGGGAACTGGTGAGCACGGTGGAGTTGCGGTGCTCCATGCCGTCGCCCACGGCCTGGGGCATATAGCACCCGATAAACGTGTAACGGCCGAAGTCGTAGTCGGGCAGCTCTCCGAAAACTGCGCGCTGCTCTGCCACAATCTTCTTCGCCTGCGCCACATAAGCGTCAAACTGCTCCTGGGTGCCTGTGTGGTGAAGTGCCACCTGAACGGCTTTTTCTTTGCCTCCCTCTTTCACGGTCCATTCGGCAAAGTCGAAATCGCTCAGCTCGGTGGGGCTGTCCATCAGGTACTGAAAATGCGGGGCGTAGTACGTGTTTCCCTGCTCTTGGCGAAGCTGCGTGGCTACCTTCCAGTTGCTGCCCTGCGGCATGTTAAAGGTCACGTAGGCCGGCGACTGCTCAAAACCGCGGGCGTACATCAGTGTGGCAGGCATGTTCAGGTGCGCGTGTGTCTCGTCTACACCGGCATAGGTGCCGTCGGCGTGGTCTGCAAAAAGGGTATAGCTAACGGTGACCTCGCCCTGGTGGCCCAGCACATCCCACTCGCTGGTGTTCGGGCGGAAGATCTGGAGCGGCTGGCCCTGGGTATCGGTGGCGCGTACGTTGTACACGTTTTTGGCGAACTCATGTACGGCGTAGCGGCCGGGGGAGGTGCGCGGCATCAGCACTTTCAGGGTGTCGCCCTGGATGTTGGAGAAGGTTACCTTTACCTCTGCCTCATGGTGTACCGCGTTGGGGAAGGACAGTTCATACTTTGCCTGCTGCTGCGCAAGCACCGGCTGCAGCGTCAGCCCCAGTGCCAGCCCAAGCAGGCTGTACAGTTTAGATCTCATTGGATTGGTTCGTGTAGATGAATCACTAAATATAGTGATGAGAAAGCAAGAGAGCAATGTTTGGACAGTGATTTGGGCATCCGGCGCTTCCGAGCTATACTTTTGGGGAGCACGGCTGGCCTGCTTTTCCGCTTGTGCGGCGGCCGCCTCAGGCACACTCCGGCACGGACGGCATAGGCCGCTGGAGCACCTTTGCCTGCACCATGCCCCGGAAGAAGGCGCGGCTATACTTTTCCTGAAAGCCTAACGCGCTAAAATGGCGGCCATAGCTCGGAAACTGCTTTGCCTTTATCCCGCTGATCAACCCGAAAAACAGGTACATGCTTCGGGCCAGTTGGCGCTGCCACCACGGTGGGGGCTGCCGCACGGGCCAGAAATCTGCAAAGAGCCACAGCCCTTGATAGGCCAGCGCGGCCGAGAGGCGCGACATGAGGCGGCGCAGGCGCAGGGGCGGGAAGAGGTCCAGGAGAAAAGGCGTGAATATAACGTCAAATTGCTCCTGCGGCTGCAGCGCCTGCTCCGTGCCTAGCCGGAAGCTGACCCTGCAAGCGTGCGCCTGCCCGAACGCCCTGTACCGCTTCTGTGCCCGCTCCAGCATGGCCGGGGCGGCATCAAGGTAGAGGATCTCGAGCTGTTTGCCTGTTACCAAAAGCTGCTCCAGAAGCCAGCCGCTGCCGCCCCCGATCACCAGCACCCGTGCCTGCCGTGGCAGAAACGGCAGCAGTGCCCCTTGCGCCTGCTCCAGGGCGCTGCCGTACACCAGCCGGGCCAGGGCATCGTAAAAGGAGGCTACGCGCGTAAAGCCGCTATCGGGGAGTTGGGGCAAAGTATAAAAGTGGGTGTTGGCGCAAGTTAAGGGTTAGCGGTCGTAATGCTGCTTTAGCACCCCGTTTAGTTTCTGCAGAATATACTCCACCAGTTGCTTGCGCACGCTGTCGGAGTTGCCTTTAAACTCTTCCCGGAACTCTTCCGCCTTCCCGTCATAGAGGAAAGACACGAACATGGTGCCCACCGGCTTTTCTTCGGTTTCGGAGGCGCCGGGGCCTGCCAGCCCGGTGGTGGCAATGCTGATGTCCGCCCCCAGCTGCTTCTGCAGGCCCATTACCATCTCATTGGTTACCTGCTGCGACTCCGCGGTGTAGAGGTCCAGGGTATCCTTCTTTACGCCGAGGAGCTTCTGCTTTACTTCCGGCTGGTATACCACCAGGCTGCCCTTGAGCACATCGCTGGCTCCCTTGGCCTTTACGAATTCAGCAGCCAGTAAGCCTGCTGTGCAACTCTCTGCAAAAGCCACTGTCAGTCCCTTGTCTTTTAACCCCAACACTAGTTCGGTCAGCTCTGTTTGGTTCATGTGTATGCGCTTGGTCGTAAAATAGTGCTTATTACTGCTTTTTGCGGTGCCGGGTTTTAACCCAGTGGGTAAGACGACAGCACCGAGTAGGTAGGGTGAGGCGAGCCCAGGGCCGATTGCCAGAGGGCAATCTCCTGCACCGCGAGCTGCAGCGGTTCCTCCGGCGTAACGTGGGGGAGGGGCTGCTGCGGCTTCTGGTCTTTGCGGAAGCGGGCCAGAGTAATGTGCGGTAGTGGTTTCTGCCCCTTTAAAGGCTGCCCTGTCAGTGCTTCTGCCAACTCCCTGCTCAAGGCCTCAAAAGTTGGGTGCGGTGCGAACCTGGCCCACACCAGCCGCGGGTTCTTTGGCTTTGGCCCCGGCTCTATTTGCTCCAGTTGCAGCGTAAACGGCTGATGGCGGCTGGCGACCCGGCCTATCTGCCGTTGCAGTAGCGGCAGCTGCTCCCGTGGCACTTGGCCGATGAAGTACAGCGTAAGGTGCAGGTTCTCGCGCGGCATAAAACGGAGAGCCGGGTGGGAGAAGTGCTGGAGCTGCTCCTGTAAGCTGTCTACCAGCGCCGGGGGCAAAGCGGCGGCAACAAATAACCTGATGCTTTCTTTCATAGTTCAAGTATTAGTAACTTATCCGTGCATACGGAGGTATGGGCAACTGTGCCTCTCTTTGCATGGGGTATTCACAATTCTGTAGCAATATGATCCGAAGTTTCTATAAGAGAATGATGGCCTCCACGGCACTCTTTACCGTGGAGCTGCTATTTGTGTGGCTGCTGTTCCTGGTTTGTATCGTTGGTTTCCTGTACCTGGGCAGCGAAGTGGTGCAGGGCGACACGGTGGGGATGGATGAGGCTGCCTTTGACTTTGCGGCGAGCCTGGGCAACCCCGTCATGGACGGCTTTATCAAGTTTATCACTTTTTTTGCCTCCCGGCAGTTTCTTACACCGGCGGCACTGGCCCTTATTGCCTACTATCTGTTTGTGCGCAAGCACCGCTGGAACTCCCTCAAGGTGCCAGTGGTAGCGCTGGGGAGTATTTCGCTGAACCTGATCCTGAAGTATTTCTTTGGCCGCGAACGCCCTATGGCCCCCCTGGTCGAGACCTCCGGGCTCAGCTTCCCGAGCGGGCACAGTATGATGGCGGCCTCTTTCTACGGTCTTCTGATTTACCTGGTGTGGCACAACGTAAAGAATGTGCACCTGCGGAACACGCTCATTGTGCTGCTAAGTATTTTTGTTCTCCTGATTGGCTTTAGCCGGGTTTACCTGCGGGTACACTACGCCTCTGACGTGCTGGCAGGCTTTGCCGCTGGCTTTCTGTGGGTTATCGTTGGTATTAGCACGCTGCGCCGCATCGAGCGTTTCTCCGGAAAGGAAATCACGCCCATCGTACTGGAGGAGCCGGCCGAAAAAGAATAAATATTTTAGCGGAAGTGTATTGCAAATTACAAACAAGCTGTTACTTTTGCAGTCCCAATCAACACAACGGGTTAAAGGGTTTTGGGACGTTAAATTGATATAGTGACTTAAGCGCAAGTGGCGAAATTGGTAGACGCGCTGTCTTCAGGCGGCAGTTCCGCAAGGTGTGAAGGTTCGAGTCCTTTCTTGCGCACACTAAATCTTAAAAAGGCTGATCTTCGGATCAGCCTTTTTTGTTTTATGGCCTTTAGGAAGCAGTGCTTCAAAAGTTGAACCGACCCTGAAGCAACCTCGCTCAAAGCGTGCCGGAGGTGCAGGGCTCGGGTGTAGGTGATTTGCGAACTCCGACTGTGTTGCTTTAGTCCCTTCTGCTCAGGTTTTCAGTGTGCCTAACCACAAGGCGGGTTCGCACCTTGACCGGCTTGAAAAGTATACTTGCTTAGCCGCTGCTTTCCTTGTTTCCTGGAGTTAGCTCTTCCTCCAACTTCCGGAATTTTTTCTGGCGCAAGCTCCCGCTGGTGCCTTTTATACATTGGCAGGATTTGCTGCAACGGAGCCAAAACCACCCCTTAAACTGCTGCTTCTTTCTGGCTTTACAGGCTGCCGGTTTTGCGGCCAGCTTCAACACTTTACTCCTTCGAAAGGCTCCTGAGGTGACATCTGCGGAAAGCTGGAATAGCTTTCCCGGTGAGCGGAGGAAAGGGAGGTACAGGCTGAGGTCCAGTAAGAATTAGGTCATGCGTATGCCTGGCGTACCGGAAGCGCTCACCTGTACGTGCTGCTTAGTAAAAGACCGTCCACTTCCCCACCTTCACATGCTGGCTGAAATGCTGCAGCAGCCACTGCCGCTCCTTGGGCAAGGTGTTTTTTACCACCAGCACCGGTTGCTGCTGTAGGAGCTGTCGCAGCCGCGCTGCATCTGCGGGGTCTTCCAGCCGTAAAAAGTCCTCACGCCAACGCTCGTCCCGCTCAAACTGAACTTCCCGGTCCAGGTCGCTGCTGCCATCTTCCAGGGAGACAATGCTCCTGTTCAACTCAAAGGCTAGCGAAGGGAGTAGCTTGTTGTAAACTAATATCGGTCGCTGCGCCAGGTTATGCTGCCGGATAACGTTGGCTATAGGCCGACTGCCGTTGGTCAGCTGCGGGTTGTGGCCCATCAGGTGCGTAGAGTAGGGCAGTAGCAGCAGGGTGAACAGCAGCGCACCCGCCAGCAGCGCCTGCAGCTGGGGTAACGGCCTGCGCCAAACGATAAACAGCCCCACCAGCATCAGCACCGGAAAAACCAGTGCCCACAGCGGTAAGTCGATGCCCACAGGTAACAGTGGGGCTAAAAGAAAGGCCACCGCCAGCACGCCAAAGTAAACCAGGCTGCCGCGCGTTACTTTCCGCAGTGCCTCTGCAGAGAGGGCACGGAGCAGCCAGGCCGTAAGCAGGGCCTGCCCGGCAAACAGCGGCAGGATGTAGAGAATAAGCTTGGACCCGGAGAAGGAAAAGAACACCAGCGGCACGAGTATCCAAAGTATAAACAGGCGCTTAAACTGTGCCGGTAGCTCCTTCAGCTTTTTAAAGTATACCACAAGTATGGCAGACCAGGGCAGGCTGAGCGCGGGGGCCAGCACCAGGTAAAACCACCAGGGCTTGGAGCGGCCGAAGGTTTCAGGGTTGGCGTAGCGCTGGACTGTATGTTTAAACAGGAAGTAGTCCACGAACTGTGGGTCCTGTAGCATGAGGTAGGCGTACCAGGAGCCACCGATCACCAGGAAAAGCAGTATGGCCGGCACATGGTGCCAGGCTGGCGAACGCTTTTTAGCTGTTGTAAAGCCACCTGCCAGCCCAATGGCCACCAGAGCCGGAAAAATCAGCCCCACAGGCCCCTTCGTCAGAAAGGCCAGCGCCAGCAAAAAGTAAAAGAGGTACAGCCAGCCGGCTTTGGCATCGGCTTTATACCTGAGCCAGGCCCAAATGGCGGCAAGCTCAAAGGTTGTGAGGAAGGAGTCGGTGGTGAGGTTCCGGGCTGAGAGCAGCACGGCGGGGATCGTCAGGTAAACAACGGCCGCCAGCAGGGCTTGCCGCCCATCCCTGAAAAGCAGTTTGCCGATCAGGTACACCAGCCATACTTGCAGCACGAGTGACACCTGCAGAAAGAAGCGGGCCCCGAAGGCATTGGGGCCGAACAGCTCCATGCCGAGGGCGGAAACCTGGTAGGTGACCGGCGGCTTGTGGAAGTGCTGAATGCCCAGCAGGCGCGGGTGAAGCAGCTGGCCGCTTTGCCACATTTCGCGGCTGATCTCGGCGTAGCGCGCCTCGCTGGTCTCGATCACGCCCCAGCCCCCTAAGTTATACAGTAACAGCAAAAACAGGACAAGCAGCAGGCCGTACAGCAGGCGGCCGCCACGCAGGTGCTCAGATTGCAGCATGAGGTTTAGTTGGAGGTAGAAGGTTCCTGGGCCGACCGCTGCTCGCGGAGCCCGATAATAAAGTTACGGCTATAGGCCACAGTGCCAAAAATCTGGCCCAGAAACAGCACAGGGTCCAGCCGCAGCACGGCATAAGACATAATCATCAGGCTGCCCACCAGGCTGATAACCCAGAACCCGATGGGGATGACCGACTCCTGCTCCCGCTCGGAGTAGTACCACTGGTACACAAAGCGCAGCGTAAAGATCAGCTGCCCCGCTCCGCCCCAGGCAATAAGCGCACCCGAGATCTTGCTGTGCTCCATAATGTAGCTAAAGCTGTACTGGTCGCTCCAGAGGAGCCAGGCCAGGGCCATGAACGGGAAAAGTAGCGCCCCCCAGCGAACCGGTGCGCTCAGCTCCTCCCAAACGTTCTTCAGCTTAATGTTACGGATGTAGATAAAGTAGGAGATCAGCTGGCCCCCCACAATCACGATATCGTTGCGCAGCGCGCCGTAGGCCATCAGCAGGATGGAGGCCACCATGCTGGTGGTCCAGAAGGAGGCAGGGGAGAGCACTTTGCCCGCCCGCTCCGACATAACCCATTGAATGATAATGCGTGCCGAGAACAACAGCTGCGCCAGCAGACCGATGCCGTATATGAGCATCTCAGATATGTCCATTGGCTACGGGCTGGTTTTCGAATTCTTCGGCTATGCCGTAGTTAATGTAGCGCTTGCGCATCCACCGGAAGGCAAACGTATCGTTTAGCGGCCCCCACAGGCGGTTGAACAGGTGGTACTTGGAGTAACCTGCAAAGCGCTCAAAGTGCTGCACCGGCAGCTGCTTCACCTTACCACCCTGCAGCTGGATCAGGGCCGGCAGGAAGCGGTGCATCCCGTCGAAGAAAGGCACGCGCTTGGCATAGGCGGCGTCCATGATCTTGAGCGGGCAACCTGTGTCCACAATGCCGTCGTTGATCATGTAGCGGCGGAAGCCGTTGGCTATTTTAGAGGAGATCTTCTTGATAAACGTGTCTTTGCGCTTGGCCCGGATGCCGATCACCATGGCATGCTGCGGCACATGCTCCAGCAGCAGCATGAAGTCCAGCGGGGACGTCTGCAGGTCGGAGTCGATATAGCCGATATGGCTGGTCTGGCAATAGTCGATACCGGCCTTGATGGCGGTGCTCAGGCCGTGGTTGCGGTCCAGGGAAATATAGCTGTAGCCGACGCTGCCCTGGCAGATCTCGCGTATCTGGCGCAGGCTGTCGTCGGTGGAGCCGTCGTTAACGAACAGCACCTGCGTAGGCACCGGCGACTGCGCCAGGAAGGCATCCATAGACTCGCGGAAACGCTGCAGGCAGCCTTCTTCGTTATATACCGGCACAAGTACCGTAAGGGAAACTGACTGAAAAGCTTTATCAAGCATCGGTCTAACTGGTTATATGTTAACGTGTTATTTGTGTAACAGTGGCGCCGGCGGCAAAGTTGCGCTGAAGCCCCCAATCTTACTGCGCCTATATTTTAAACAGCATGAAGCAACGCATCTCCAAAACTTTCCTGCGCCTGCTGGCTCTATTCTCGCTAGAGGTGCTGGCACTTTGTGCGGCGTTTTTCGTTTGCCTGCTGCTTTTTTTGCTGATGGCTTACCTCGTGTTCTCCGCCCGCGACAATACCCTGGATGCGGCGCTCTTTGCCCTGGCCGACCGGCTTGCGTCGCCGGGGATGACACTGGCCATGAAGCGCGTCTCCTTCTTTGCCTCGGCAGGTTTTCTGCTGGTGGCACCGCCGCTGGTGGTGCTGGTGCTGAGCTTTTTCCCCTCCTGGCGCTGGCTGGCCCTGAAACTGCTGCTGGTCACCTTCTCCACCTCTGTGCTTAACCAGCTGATGAAGCGGTACTTTGAGCGGCCTCGCCCGGCATTTGCCATGTTGCACCAGTCGGGCCTGAGCTTTCCGAGCGGGCATGCCATGATCGGTGCGGCTTTCTACGGCCTGCTGATCTACATGGTGTGGCAGAAAGCGCCGGTTATGGCCTGGCGCTGGACTCTTACGCTTTTGCTCACGCTGCTCGTGTTGCTCATCGGCTTTAGCCGCATCTACCTAAAAGTGCATTACGCTACCGATGTCTTGGCCGGTTATGCCACGGGCACTGGCTGGCTGCTGGTGTCGGTAACGGTTATGCGGCGGCTGGAGAAAGCGTACTTCAGCCGCTATACTTAGAGGCGGCCTCCAGGGGCCTTGCGTCCTCTACCTGGTGATACTCCTTAAACCAGCTGATAAACCTGGAGAGGCCCTCTTCCAGGGAAGTGCTGGGCCTGAAGCCCGTCACCTGCATCAGCTCATCCACATCGGCGTAAGTGGCCTGTACATCGCCGGGCTGCATTGGCTGCAGGTCCAGCTTTGCTTTGCGGTGCAGAAGGCGCTCCAGTATCGCCACGGCCTCCAGCAGCTGCTCCGGCTGGTTGTTGCCGATGTTATAGAGCTTGTAAGGAACAGGGGCTGCGTCCGGTGCGCGCCCCAGCAGCTGCACAATGCTCTCCACCACATCATCCACATATGTGAAGTCGCGCAGCATATCGCCATGGTTAAATATACGGATTGGCTTGCCCTCCACAATGGCCCTGGAGAAAATATAGTACGCCATGTCCGGGCGCCCCCAGGGGCCGTACACGGTAAAAAAGCGGAGCCCTGTGGTGGGGATGCCGTAAAGGTGCGCGTAGCTGTGTGCCATTACCTCGTTGGCCTTTTTCGTGGCCGCATAAAACGAGATCGGGGCATCGGTGTTTTGGCTGGTTTGGAAGGGGATTTCCTTGTTTAAGCCATACACCGAGCTGGAGGAGGCAAACAGCAGGTGCTTGATGTGGTGGCGGCGCGCGCACTCCAGCAGGTTCGCAAAACCAACCAGGTTGCTGGCAACGTACTCTTCGGGGTGGTCGATGCTATGCCTTACACCAGCCTGGGCCGCCAGGTTGATGACCACGTCAAAAGCCTGCTCAGCAAAAAGGTGCTGAAGGGCCTGTGCGTCGGCAAGGTCTAGCTGTACAAAGGAAGAACCGGGTGCTTTGGTGCTCCTAACCAAGGCCTTGGGCTGTATACAGTTCTCTGAAAAGCCCTGCTGCGCTAAGCGGCTATACTTGAGCTGCGGGTCGTAATAGCTGTTTAAGGAGTCGAGCCCCACGGTTGTGTGGCCGCTCTGCTGTAAGGCCAGCATGAGGTGGTGCCCGATAAAGCCGGCACTTCCTGTCACGAGTATGTGTAGCTTTGCATTCATAAAGCCCGCGTCTGGTTAGGTGGTAACTTGTAAGTACATGTACGCCGAAGTTTTGTTACATTCCTTCACGAGCAAATAAAGTGAAGGAATCTGTAGAAAATCTGTAGATTGACCGACGGGTCAAATAGATTCGGGGATACGGCTCCCGTTTTGCCGCTGCCGTGGTTTTGCCGGAGGCATGCGCTGCGGGAGAAAAATGCCCTGTTTGATATATGAAGTTACTTTTAGTTGAGGATGAGCCTGCTTTGCTGGAGGAGATGGAACATTATATGTCGGAAAACGGCTTTCGGTGTGAAAAGGCATCCACCTATGCAGCTGCAGAAGATAAGGTAGGCGCGTATGCGTACGATGTGCTGGTGCTGGACATAACCCTGCCCGGCGGGAACGGTCTGCAACTGCTCGAAAAGCTGAAGGCGCTGCACCCCGAAACAGGCGTTGTTATCGTATCGGCCAAAAACTCGCTCGATGATAAACTGACGGGCTTTCACCTGGGCGCAGACGACTACCTGACCAAGCCCTTTCATATGGAGGAGCTGAATGCCCGTGTAAATGCCCTTATCCGCCGGAAGGACTTTAGAGGGAGCTCTGTGCTTTCTTTTGCCGGGCTACAGATCGATACCCAGGCAAAGGAGGTGATGGTGCAGGATGCCAAGTTGCCGCTCACCAAAAAAGAGTACGAGCTGCTCGTATACTTCGTCATCAACAAAAACCGCCTGCTAAGCCAGCAGTCTATCGCCGAGCACCTCTGGGGAGATAACTACGACATGGCGGACAACTACAACTTTGTGTACATGCACATCAAGAACCTGCGCCGGAAGCTGGTGAGCGCCCTGGGGCACGACTACATTACCACCGTGTACGGGATGGGGTATAAATGGACGAACACCCCGTGAGGCTGCTGCATAAAACAACGCTGCTGTACCTGCTGGCCACCACCCTCATCCTGGCTGCCGCAGGTGTTACCCTGATGCTGGTGATCCGGAAACTGGTGGATGATGAGATAAACGAGGAGCTGCGCCTGCAGCTGGACCTGGAAACAGAGCAGATCGCCACCGGCCGGATACCCAACAACCCCATGAGCACCGTTGAGCTGGTGCCGGACAACTTTACCCTTGCCGAGGAGTTTGGTGACTCTTTACTGTACGACCGTGTGCAGGACCTGGATGAGGAGTACAAGTATCTCCGGAAAACAGAGGTCATCAACGGGCAGAACTACCGCATCACCGTTATGGATTCTCATGTAGGCTGGGAGGAATTCTCCAAAACCATCTCCTGGGTTTTTGCAGGCATGGCACTGCTGCTTATAGTGGCGGGCGCGGTGATCAACTACATGGCGGCCCGTACCATCTGGAAGCCTTTTTTTCAGAACCTGAACACCCTCAAGCAGTTTACGCTAAGCACCCCAAAGCCCGTGCAGCTGAAGCGCTCCAACATACAGGAGTTTGAGGAGCTCCGGAACGTGCTGGAGGAAATGACCCGCAGCAGCTGGCAGGAGTATACTTCCCTGCGCGAGTTCACGGAGAACGCCTCACACGAAACGCAGACGCCCCTGGCCATCATCCGCTCCAAGCTAGACAGGTTAAGCCAGTACCCGGTGTCCGAGGAGATGGCGGCGCACATCGTACATGCAAAGTCAGGCGTGGAGCGCTTGTCGCGGATGAACAAGAACCTGCTGCTACTGGCAAAGCTGGAGAACAATGCCTTTACCGAGAAACAGGAGCTCGACTTTCGCCAGGTGGTGATAGGGCAGGCAGAGCAGATGGAGGAGCTCTTTACGCTGCGCGAGCTCCAGCTGTCGCTCAACTGCGAGCCGGTTACCGTAAGGGCCAACCTCTTTCTGGTGGAAACACTGGTATCGAACCTGCTGGCGAACGCCCTGCGCTACACCCCGCAGCATGGCAGCGTGGAGATGGAGCTAAACGCCACAGCGTTCACGGTGCGGAACTCCGGGCCGGAGGCAAAACTGCCCCAGGAGCAATTGTTCAAGCGCTTTAAAAAGGGAGAGCAAAACAGTGCATCGAACGGGCTCGGCCTGGCCATTGTGCAGGAGATAGGCAAGGCGCACGGCTGGCAGGTAACTTACACGTACCAGCAAGCGCAGCACCGGTTTTCCGTTCGCTTTTAGGCAGGCTGCGGAGGCAGAAGTATACCGGCGCTGGGTACCGCCTTTCCTGCTGAAGTAGGACGGAATCTGGCTTTACTTATAGGATTAATTTTTTCAGAAGCAGAAAGTTACTATTTTTAAGCTGATAACTTCAACCTGTTTTCTGATGATATCCTTCTCAAAGAAGCTCTTGCTTTGTGCCACCGTTCTGCTGACCGGTTTCTCTGCCCTTGCCCAACACCCGGATGAGGTAGCTGCTATACGCCAACGGCTGCAGCCGGAGCGTAAGGCGGCTTTAGCATCAGCGCAGAGCCCTGCCGCAAAAGCAGAGCGGCTGCTGGAACTGGGCGAGTGGCAGGCGGCTGAAAGGCTGTTACAGGAGGCAACGCCTGACCACCGGGTTTGGCTGGCGCAGGCCAGGCTGGCTATACTTCAGAATAAGTTTAAGCAGGCCGAGGCCCTGGTGCAGCAGGTAATGGAGCAGGAACCCCAAAACAGGGAGGCGCTGCTGCTGCAAAGCAAGCTGCAGGTGCAGGCCTGGGAGCTAAACAAAGCCAAAGCCACCCTGCAGCACCTGTTCCGGCAGAAGCCGGAAGACGAGGCGGCTGCGCTGGCACTGGGCCGTATCCTGATGCTGGAGAAGAAGTATGACCAGGCGCTGGCGTGGGCCAAAAAAGTACAGCAATGGAACCCCAGGAATGCCCAGGCATACCTGCTGGAGTCGGATGTGCATTTCTGGAACCAGAAGCCGGAGCTGGCCGAGCAGCCGCTTATCAACAGCCTGACCCTTGACCCCTTTAACGCCGACGCCCGCTTTAACTATGGCTATGCCATCTGGCGCAGAGTGGACGCTACGCAGCTGAATGCTATGGCTGGCCAGTGGGAGCTGGCGCTGGCGCTGAACCCGCTGCACTACGTAACGCACTGGCACTGGGGCAACGGCCACACCAACCTTACCTATGCCGATTATGCGCAGCCGGAGGATGAGGAAGTGCGCCAGGCGCTGAAGCCGGCAGACAAGCTACTCTCAGAAAACAAGCTGCGGGAGGCCCTGAAAGAGATCGCGCTTGTACAGCAAAGGTATAAAAGCTCGGTTCTGCCGGCCATGCTTCGTGGCTCAGCCTACTACATGGCCTTCGGCACGGACCGCCAGACCCGCCTTGACTCGGCGCAGGCGATTTTCCAGCGGATCCTCCAAAAGAAGAAACACTACGGCCCGGCCCACAACGCCCTGGCGGCTGTTATCAAGCAAAAGCAGCTGACGTACCTGCACAACTATGACTCGCTGCAGCAGGTAGTGCAGCAGACGGTGATCCGGGACCCGGAGAACTTTGCCAGGGTCTTCCCGGATGTGGCTTACTACCCGGGCAAGGAGGTGCAGCAAATGGTGTGGTCGCAGCTGTATGAGAGCATTGTATACTTCCCGTTCCTGTCTAAGCAAGGGGAGAAGTTCGTGATTCCGCCCCTGCACCAGGACCTGACCATCGCGATGGGCTCGCCGTACTTCCGGCAGGCTACCACGTTTGATAACCGCCAGTGGATGGATATCCGGGGGGTGGGCAGCGGGGCAGCGGGCATAGAGTACGTGGTGCGGGGCTCGCACCTGGAGCGTAATGTGGTGCTGCATGAGTACGTGCACCTCTTTCACCAGAGCGTGTTTACGGACGCAGAGAAGCGGGAGGTCCGTCGGCTGTACCACCAGGCCATGGCGCAGCACCGCACCTTAGACTATTACTCCGCCAACAACGAGCACGAGTACCTGGCCCAGACTTACCCGGCGTACTTTGAGCCGGGAAAGGTGCACCCGCTCAACCATAAATCCATTAACACCACTGCCGACCTGAAAGCCAAAGACCCCGAGCTGTATACTTTTCTGGACGGACTGGTAAAGCGGCAGCAAGCCTACCTGGCAGGCGATGAGCAGGCCATGGCCAGCAACTGGGCACAGGTGTACCTGAACCTGGCAGAGCAGGCGCAGAGGCAGAAAGATTTCTCCAAAGCAACTTTATACTTGGATAGCGCCCTTACCTGGGACGAAAGCTATGTGCCCGCCCTGCTTACCTACGTGGGGGTAAAGCAGCAGCAAAAAGATTTTAAGCCGGCACAGGCGTGGCTGGAACGCGCCAAAAGCATCAACCCGTCCTATGCCCCTGTATATGTGGCGGAGGCCGGGCTGCTGGAGGCCATGAAACGCAAAGGCAGGCTGAACGCCCATGAAGCCCTGATGCGGCAGATGGCGCTGTACAGAAAGGCGGCGGGCCTGGAGGATGACCTGCTGGTACTGGCCCACATTAACGAGCAGTACCGGGCGTTTTATGTTGACTACGGCATGGTGCCGGAGGCCATTGCGGTGGCGGAGGCCTACGTCGCGCAGGCCCCCGCCGTCTCCACCTACCTTCGCGACCGGCGCGACGAGGCCCTTGCCTATGCCAACTGGCTGAAGGGAACGACCCGGATTACCCCGGAGGCGGGGCAGGAACTGGCCAGGCTGGTGGCGTTAAAGCCGCAGCACTATGAGCTGCGCAAGCAGTATGCGGATGTGCTGGCGGCACAGGGCAATTATAAAGCGGCTTATGAGACACTGGAGGAGGCGCAGCGCATTCTGGCAGCCTCCGGAGCGCCACGCGCCGACTACATGGTGCGGATGGCAGCCTACCAACTGGCACTGGGTAGCAAAAACGCCGCCCGTACCGCTGTACAACCGCTGCTGGAGGAGAGTGTATGCCTGCCGGAGCAGGAGCTGTACTTGCTGGCGCCGGTGCTGGCCGAGCTGGGAGAGGCGGAACGCGCCAAAAAGGTGCTCAAGCAGTTGCCGAAATCGCAAACGGTGGTAGAGCAAGCCAACATTGTGAGTGCCAGGGGGCGTGTGCTGGAGGCGAAGGGCAAGGCGACCGCAGCTATCCGGTTATACAAGCATTCGCTGCTGCTGTACCCTTACCAGATGGAGGTGCGCCAGCGCCTGGTGCGCATGCTCCGGGAAAAGGGCCGCCAGCAGGACGCCGAAAACGTGGAGCAGGCCGGCGAGCAGCTGGTGCACGCTTAATTCAAAACCAATTACCCACTTCTACATACTCACTTAAAACAACATTACATGAAAAGAACTTTACTTCGACAGGTATGGCTCCTGTTGCTGCTGTTAACTGCTGCGGCCTGTCGTCAGTCGCCTGGCGGGCAGGAGGGGAGCGTCGCCGTTGTTAACCCTGTTGACAACAACGCCCAACCTACGGTGGTGTACCTGGTGCGCCATGCCGAGAAAGACATCTCTAACCCATCAGAACAAGACCCGGACCTGACGCCGGGAGGGCTGGCACGGGCGGAGGCGCTGCGCGACCTGCTGGAGGAGCAGGAGATCGCCGCCCTCTACACCACCAAGTATAAGCGCAACCGGAGCACGCTTCAGCCTTTAGCTGAGGCAGAGGGGCTGCAGATGAAGGTGTATGAGGCGCATAGCTTCAACAGCCTGAAAGACACCATCCTGAAAGACCACGCGGGGCAGACGGTAGTAGTGGTTGGGCACTCCAACACGGTTTTGCCTATTATTGAGGAGTTTGGGGCAAAGCGCCCGGTGCCGGACATCTCGGAGACACAGTACGACTACCTCTTTAAAGTAACCGTTCTGCCGGACGGCACCGCGACGGTAGTAACAGTTAACTACGGGGTAGCGAGCCGCTAAGTACCCGGCTTCTATTCTCCTTCCGTAAAAGCCTGCGCCTTTCCCCGGCGCGGGCTTTTATGTTCCAGGCTAACTCTAATGCCACCCGCAGCCGTAGTAGGTAGTATAATCAAGGACAATATATGCGCAGGTTAACGATAAGAGTAAAGGAAGGACAAGGCGAAGAGATAAGAAAAATTGCAGAAGAGCACCAGGGCAAGAACCTGATGGTGCAGTCGATGGCAGAGGGGGAACTGGTAACAGTACACCTGAATAACCAGCTGGTTAGCAAGTTTATTGATAGTATAGGCCAGTACGAAGATGCGGAGATCAACCTTATACCCCGTGGCGTGATAACCCTGTATCCCCCAAAGGGAAGTGCGCCAGACCAGGTGACGGACGTCTCCAACCGAAGCCCGATCGAGATCTTTCTGGGAGGCCTGCAAAGCGTGGGCTCTAAAACCGGCTTGATCATTTATTCTATTGCGGGAGGCATTCTGGTGTGGGTTGGGTTTTACACAAACACAAGCTACCTGCTGGTGGCTGCCATGCTGGTCTCCCCGTTTGCCGGCCCTGCTATGAATGCAGCTTTAGGGGCAGCAGCGGGCAAAATGGGCCTGCTCAGGCAGAGCCTGCAGCGCTACTTTATGGCCATTGGGGCGGCCATCCTCACCACCTATCTCATTTCATTGGTTATGAACCACCAGCACGCCACCACGCTGATGGTAAGTGTGAGCCATATCTCTGTCGTTACCTTTCTGCTTCCGTTGGCGGCAGGAGTGGCAGGGGCCGTAAACCTGATACAGTCCGAGCGCGACAGCCTGGTGTCAGGTGCGGCAGTGGGTATGCTGGTGGCTGCTTCGCTGGCGCCTCCTACAGGCCTGATAGGCATGTCGCTTAACTTCGGCAACTGGCAACTGATCCGTAGCGGCGTTTTTCTGTTAATCTTTCAGTTGGCGGTCATCCAGCTCTCAGCAGCCACCGTGTTCAGGCTGCTGGGTAATGTAACGGTAAAAGGCGTGCGCTTCGCCACAGGTAAGGAGTATGTGTTTAAGCTTTCGCTGGGCTTATCGGCTGTGGTTATAGCCGGGATGCTTTACTGGCAGTTCTCGAACCAGCCTGCCTTGCAGAAAGCCAGCCTCAGCACCCGAATTACGGAGGTGATGCGTTCAGAGCTGAATAAGCTGGAGGGCATAGAGACCATCGAAGTAAGTGCCCGGTTTACACGCGGCACGCTGCCTGATTTAAACCCGGTTATCTGCGAGCTTTACCTTTACAACCGAAACGACTCCTTAACTGATGAGCAGGCAAAGCAGCTGATTCAGGATATACTGTACAAGCGTATCAAAGCCAAGAACTGGAAAGCAGACCCGATGTTCAACATCACCATGCTGGACTACCAGGGAAAACCCGCGAAAAAGTAACTAGCGCTCTACCACCTGTGAGTCGGCCAGGCGGTCATGGAAAGTGCGGCGGGAGTCGTAGGCGGAGTCTGTCAGGAACCGGAAGAGCAGCATAAGGGCCGAAACAGGCCTGGCGAAAAAGCGAATGGTGGCCGCTTTAATGGTGAGGCGGTCGCCGGCCGCGTCGGTTACACGCAGGTTCATGAGGTGCTTGCCCAGGGTGCCCTGGCAGGCGCAGGTTTCAGTGCCTGCAAAGTATAGCCAGGCAAGCAGCAGGTGCAGCAGGCGCTCCGGCTTAAGAAGCAGCGCCTGTTCGTTGCTGCTAAAGGTGTAGAAGTCAGTGACTGCTACCAGGGTGAGCAGGAGCAGCACATCGAGCGAAAAAGCCATCAGGCGCGTGCCTAGGTCTGCAAGTGCTGCTTTGTTCTTACTCTGGGTATAGGTCGTTTGCATAGGCCGTTTTCATGTCACGTCCTTTTTTATACTTGTAGGCGCATGCTTAGTTGCAGGGTGAGCGGTAATTTTTAGAATGTAAGTAGCTTATTTATCACAGTTTTATAAAAGCAATGCCAGCGCCGGAGGCGCTGGCATTGCTTTTAGCGTTATGGTAGGCAGGATACTTCTAGGCTTGCTGGTTTCCCGGGTGCTGCAGCACGAGCGTATTCGCCAGTTTGTCGTGCAGGGCCTGGCGGCGTGCGGTAAAGGCAGCCATCAGGTAGCCGATGAGGAGAATAAGGCCCGAGAGCATTTTCCCGAAATAGCGGCCGGAGGCACGGGCAAAGGAAATGCGGTAGCCGTCGCTGTCTGTTACAAAAATACCGAGCATCTGCTTGCCCAGTGTGGCCTGTTTGGCTGAACTCTCAAAGCCGGCATAGTAAAGCCAGCCAATAAACGCGCTGATGCCGTTCATTTTCAGGCGGTTCTCTATGTCGTCCAGCTCCGGCGCCAGCGGCAGGCCCAGTACAGAGAGGACCACGGCCATGACCAGCGACATAATGAGGGCATCAATAAAAAAGGCCGCCAGTCGTGTCCAGAAGCTGGCGTAGGCAAGGGTAAGCGGGGTATTTTCTTCGTCTTGTGCGTAAAGTTGCATGCTAATAGCTGTTCTTGGCAGCGATGATACGACATCCGATCCAGACCTGCAACAAAAAAAGCTGCCCGCAGAGCAGGCAGCCTTCGGAGTACAGGGAAACGCCTGAGAGCGGGGCACTATGATTTGGCAGGGGTAAAGCGTGTGACTTTGTTCCTGTTAGGCTCCAGGCTCATCAGGTACTTGTAAATGGCGCGCAGGTCCTCCTCTTTCATGCCGGCGTACATTTTCCAGGGCATCAGCGTCTGAAAATCGCCCGGAGCGAGCTGCTTGGCTGTTGCTTTTTCGTCCGCATACGTCTTAAAGCGCTTAACAAAGGCATCCTCCGACCAGGTGCCGATGCCGGTGCCTTTGTCTGGGGTGATGTTGGCAGAGCGCAGTACTGCCCCGTTCGGAAAGGTAAAGGCCATGCCGCCGGCCATAAACTTACCTGCAACAGGTGCGCCTTTATCCTGGGGGGTGTGGCAGTCGCCGCAACCGCCAACGGTAACGAGGTACTTGCCATAGGCCAGGTCATCATTCAAGGCTGTTTTATCAAACGCTGGGGGCGTATCGTTTGAGGGCATGGTGCGCAGGATCAGGTTCATCGGGAAGTCGGGGTCTGACTCCGGCACTTTATGCTTGATGGGCGCAAGGGTTCGGATGTAGGCCACAATGGCGTACGCATCTTCGGTGGTGAGCTGGCTGTACGATTTGTAGGGCATCACCGGGAAAAGAGGTTCTCCGTCCTTGCTCACGCCTCTGGTAATGGCGCGGTACACCTCCCCGTCGGTCCAGGTGCCGATGCCGGTCTCTTTGTCTGAGGTGATGTTTTTGGCGTAAAACGTGCCCGGGAACCCCAGGGAGTGGTCAAACCTGTCGCCGCCTTTGCCGAAGGTGCCCGGCACCGGCGGTGCTGCCAGGCGGGAGAAGTCGCGGGTGGAGTGGCAGTCGATGCAGACGGCCACATGGTTTGCCAGGTAACGGCCGCGCTCTATCTGGGCAGCCGTCCGATCCACGCTGATGTTGGGGGCTGCATCAACGTTAGGGAAAGCGTACTGTAGGTAGATGATGCCGGCGGCAATGGCCACCATCGCCACCACCACTACATAGCCAACAATCTTCAAGGCTTTTTTCATTCGTTTATGTTCGCGTTAAGTGTTTGATGATCCGTGTAAGCAAGGGGAGCACAGGTGCAGAAGAGTTGGTGAATATCAAAACAAAGTATAAATAAATCAAAAATATAGTAGAATAATACCTTTGTGTTTTAGTGTAGCCTACCGTTTGCCGGGTGGAGCGAAACAAAAAAGCCGCAGACGTACAGTCTGCGGCTTTCGCTGTGCCTTTGTAAGTATAAAACTTTAGCGGAAGGTGTCTTTACTGTCGATTATCTTGACGTCCTTCACATTCACTCTGTAGTTGGCAATCACATCGTCTTCGGCCAATACCTCCTGTGGCAACCCTTCCTTTACCAGGTTGGAGTAGCTCATCGGCGAGGGTGTGTTGTTTAGCAGCGCCTGCTTCAGAGGCTCCGCCTCGCTGTCGTCGGTTACGATGGTGATAAACATGTTGTCGGTCTGCCAATACTTTTTCACAGCCTTGTTCACGTCCTCTACCGTCAGGTTTGCCAGCAGGCGGTCCATCTCCTCAATGTAATCCTGGCGGCCGTAGAAGCGGGAGTCCATCAGGAAGCCCAGTTGCTTCTCGGTTGTCTGGATGTAGAGCTTCATGTAAGAGCGCAGGAACTTGCGCGTCAGCTCAAACTCCTCCTGCGTCATGCCATTCTTGATCAGGTTATCCACTTCGCGGATGGCCAGACGGAGCGCAAAGTGCGCGTGGCCCACATCAATGGTGTCGAGCTCGGCATACTGCTTTTTCAGGCCCTCGGCGATCTGCACCGGCCTGATCCAAAGGGCAAAGTAATTGGAGGTGCGGGGCACGTTCGGGTTGGGCAGCTGGAAGGAGCCGCCCTGGTCGTACCACTCAATGTAGGAGTAGTCGCCGTAGTTCATGGAGCGGGTCGTGCGGATCTTGTCGTACAGCTTGCCGTAGCTTTTGCGGTGCTCGCCTAAGTAGGAGTTGGCTACCATCAGGGCTGCAAAGTCATCGGCAGAGCGAGTAACGGGCATCGGGGTGCCCGTGAAAATGGCGGAGCCCAAAGCATCGCTCTTTTTGATGATCTCTACCTGCACGCCGTCGGGCTTGTTCGGTTCAGCGGCGTTCGGGATGCTAGGGTTTACATCCGACAGCTGCGCCACATCCGCCTTCAGCTTGTTCAGGAAGTCCTGGCTGTAGTTACCGGCAATTCCGATCAGCACGTTGTTTTCGGTAAAGTAGTTCTGCCAGTGCTTCTTTACATCATCCAGGGTGATGTTGGGAACGGTGGCGGAGGTTCCCTCTACCACATGCTGGTAGTTGGTGCCCCGGAACAGCAGGTCTTCCAGCGCCTTTTTGCTGTACTCTTCATCCGAAGAAGCCCGGATTACCTGGTCCACGAAGTTCTGCTGGTTAGACTTTACACGCTTAAAGTCGTCCTCGGCAAAAGCAGGCTGTAAAAGCAGGCCACGCACAATCGGGTAGAACTCGTCCAGGAAATCCTGGTGCACGGCAAAGGTAAAGGTGGTGACCTCTTTGTCTACGTTGGCGTAGTAGTTGGCCGCCCACGGGTAGATCTTGTCTTTGATCTGCGCAACCGGCATTTCCTGCGTACCGGATTCCGTGACCATCTGGGCGGTCGTATAGGTCAGGCCTTTTTTGTCGGCAGGGTCTACCATAGAGCCGTTTTTGAACATCAGCTTGATGATCACCTTATTCGACTCCGGCTGCTTTAGCTCGACCACTTTGCCGGGGCCAAATGCCTGGTTGGCATCAAAAGGAGCCGCTGTGGCTGTAGTGGTTGTAGCAGTTGCTTGGGTGTTGGTTGGCTGGGATGCCTGCGGCTGTTTGGCGCACGAGGCGGCCAGCAAGGCGACAGGCAGTATGTATGCAGCTATTTTTTTCATGCTATTCAAGTCTCTTTGTCTTTATACTTTGGTGTGCGTCCGGCCTTATTTTACCGGTGACTTCTCCGTTGGGGCGATCGTGCCTACCGTCATCGTCTCGGTTACGAAGTACTTCTTGGCGGCATTCATCAGGTCCTGCGCCGTGATGCTGTCGTATACTTTGTAGATGTTGTTGAGCGACTCCGGATTGCCCGAGAGCCAGATAAAGCGGGCCAGGGAGTTGGCAATCGCATCCGGGCTGTCCATGCTCATGGCAAAGCTGTACTTGATGCGGGACTTTGTTTCCTCGATCTTTTGGGCATCTATCGGCTTTGTTTTCGCATCCTGCAGGGCCTTCATCAGCTCATCCTTTACATACTGCATGTCCTTTGCGTCCAGTAGCGAGGCAGACACGGAAATCAGGTTCGGGTCGCGGGAGAACTGCGGGCCGCCACCGATAAAACGCGCCTTCTGCTCATTAACCACCAGCTTGCGGTACAGGTCGGAGTTTTCGGCGAAAAGTATGGTAGAGAGGATGCTCAGGGCCGGCAGGTCTTTGTCTTTGTCGGAGAAAGCGGGGCCTTTGAAGTTCAGGCTCAGGTAAGGCGGGAAACCTTCCTGCTTTACGTGCGCGTAGCGGGTTTCTTTCTGCTTCGGCTCCGTGGCGATATCCGGCTTATAGCTGCCGCGCTTCCAGTCGCCGAAGTACTGCTGCGCCAGGTTGTTTACCCGCTCCGGTGTTACATCGCCTACCACCACGATAGTGGCGTACTCCGGGCGGTAGAAGCGGTCGAAGAAGGTGAGGGAGTAGTCGTACTGGTTGGGCATGTCTACCACGTCCTCAAAAAAGCCCATGGTGGTGTGGGCGTAGGTGTGTTTCTTAAAGGCGGTGCTCACCAGCTTCTCGTACAGCTGCTGGTAGGGGCTGGCGGAGTTCTTGGTGTACTCGCCTTTCACGGCGCCGGCCTCTGTTTTAAAATCGTGCACGCTGTACTTCAGGTTCTGGAAACGGTCGGCCTCAATCTCGAACATCTTGTCGAGCATCTCGGCATTGCCCGTCATGTGGTACACGGTGCGGTCGATGGAGGTGTTGGCGTTGGCGGCGGCCCCCATGGCTTTCATGATATCGCCGTAGGCCTCCTTGCTGTACTTCTCGGTACCCCGGAACATCATGTGCTCAAAGAAGTGCGCAAAGCCGGTTTTGCCTTTCTCTACTTCCTCGCGTGAGCCGGCGCGCACTACAATATAGAAGGCGGCCAGGCCGGGGCTGTTGTAAGGCACCGTTACCACGTTCAGGCCGTTATCCAGCTGTTTCTGGTGGATAGGGTAGGGCAGGATGTTGTTTTGCTGGTTGCCTTGCTGTGCCATTGCCGTAGTGACGGTAAAAGCCAGCAGCAGCAACAGAGCGACTAATCTGTGTCTCATTTTGTTGGGTTTAGTTTTGATTCTGTAATGCCCGCAGGCACATATATCCTTATAAAGTTACTCAAAAGCGGGTTTACGGGCAAAGGATGCGCATGGATTGTGGTTTCTACTGCACACAGGGGCGTTTTAGCACATAACCTGCCGATGAGTGGTGAAGCCGTCCGGCTCCCGGCTGCTCTTGCTTTGGCGGCCTCCCCGCAAACAGGGCCGAAAACCTCCAAGGCACCGGCTTGGGGTTCAGGCTTAGTATCATATTGAGGTTCATATTAAGGTCCAGCGCGATAGCCACTGCTGCGGTGCACCGGGGCGTGAAGGAAAAAGAGCCCCGCTACTCTGTAAAGAACAGGGCCGTGAGTGCTGACACAATAAAGTTAACCCCGATGGAAAGCACAATAAAACCCATGATGCGGGAAAGCGCCGCCAAACCGGACTTGCCCATAAAGCGCGTAAGCTGGTGCGAAAAGCGCAGGATAACGTACGAGACAACCGCCAGCAGTATAATGCCGATCAGGATCATGACCATGTCCAGGTAAGAAAGCGAGGTGGTGAACAGGCCTATACTTACGGCGATGGCGCCGGGGCCGGAAAGCATGGGCATGGCAAGCGGCGTGAAGGAAATGTCTTCCTTCTGCTGCCCTTCCTCCACCACATCCGGGGCGATTTTCTTTTTGCTGCCGCCCGGCGAGAGCAGCTCAAAGCCGGCGCGCATGATCATGAGGCCACCCGCAATGCGCAGGTCGTGGATGCGGATGCCGAAGAAGTTGAGCACGTACTGGCCTGCCAGAAAAAACACTGCCAGAATGCCCACCATGTATAAACATGCCTTCAGGGCCTGCTGGTTGCGCTGCTCGGCGGTATCGTCCTGGGTGAGGGTAAGGAACACCGGCATGGCACCAAACGGGTTTACAACTGAAAAGAGGGCAGAAAGCGTGGCAAGTATAATTTCCATATAAAAGTAAGTACAGCTGAGTATGGCCTAGGATTAAATATAGGCCTTTGCGGATGTAAATCAAAAATAAGCAGCTGTACGAGAATAATAGTTTCAGAGGTTACCTTTTGTCTCCGTTCATAATCGTTATTTTTGAGGAGAATCAACCAAACCGTTACAACACATGAAAGGAGAAGTAAAGCTAGGCATACTTGGCGGCGGCCAGCTGGGGCGCATGCTGATGCAGGCCGGGCTCGATTTTAACCTCTACACGCTGGTGCTGGACCCCGACGAGAATGCCCCGTGCAAAGACATCTGCAACGAGTTCTACGTAGGCAGCTTCCGCGATTTCGATACGGTGTATGAGTTCGGGAAGAACTGCGACATTCTCACGATTGAGATTGAGCACGTGAACGCCGACGCGCTGGAGAAACTCGAGCAGGAAGGCGTAAAAGTGTACCCCGACGCTAACACCGTGCGCACCATTCAGGATAAAGGGCTGCAGAAGGAGTTTTACAAAAAGCACAGCATCCCCACCTCCGATTTTGTACTGCTTAAGGAGAAGGGAGAGCTACAGCAGCATACGGACTTCCTGCCAGCCTTCCAGAAGCTGCGCCGCGAGGGCTACGATGGCCGCGGCGTGACCCGTTTAACCGGCGAGGCAGACTTCGGAAAGGCCTTTGAGGAGCCGTCGGTGCTGGAGAAACTGGTGGACTTTGAGAAGGAGATCTCTGTGATTGTGGCCCGCAATGCGCGTGGTGAGGTAACGGCTTTCCCGGTGGTAGAACTGAGCTTCCACCCGGAGCACAACCTGGTCGACTCCCTCTTTGCCCCGGCCAACGTGCCTTACAAGCTGCAGCGCCTGGCCATAGAGATTGCTACGCGCGTAATCGAGAGCTTCGGCATGGTGGGTATCCTTGCCGTGGAGATGTTCCTGACCAAAGACGGGCAGATACTGGTAAACGAGGTGGCGCCGCGTCCGCATAACAGCGGGCACCACACCATCAAAGCCAACTATACCTCGCAGTACGAGCAGCACCTGCGGGCCATCCTAAACCTGCCGCTGGGTGCTACCGATATCCAGAGCGCCGCCGTTATGCTGAACCTGCTGGGTGAGCCGGGCTACGACGGGGAGGCTGCCTATGAGGGGTTGCAGGAAGCGCTGGCGGTACCAGGCGTGTACATCCACCTGTACGGTAAAAAGTACACGCGCCCGGCCCGCAAAATGGGGCACATCACTGTGCTGGGAGAAAACATAGAAGAGGCGCAGCAGCGTGCCGAGCAAATCAGAAACGTAATAAAAGTAAAAGCATAACATGGCCGAGGAAACGACACATTCACAAGCCCTAGTAGGCATCATCATGGGCAGCCAGTCTGACCTGAAAGTAATGAACGCTGCCGCTGAGATACTGGAAACGCTGGGCGTGCCCTACGAACTGACAGTGGTTTCGGCGCACCGCACGCCGCACCGCATGTTTGAGTACGCCGAGAACGCCCGTAAGCGCGGCCTGAAAGTAATTATCGCCGGAGCTGGCGGCGCGGCGCACTTGCCGGGTATGGTGGCCTCACTTACCACCCTGCCCGTGATTGGCGTGCCTGTTAAGTCCAGCAACTCCATTGACGGCTGGGATTCCGTGCTGTCTATCCTGCAGATGCCGGGCGGCATACCCGTGGCCACTGTGGCCCTTGATGGTGCCCTGAATGCCGGCATACTTGCCGCCGAGATCATCGGAACCAGCAGTGCCGCTGTGGCCGACAAGCTGGAGAAGTATAAAACCAGCCTCAAGGACAAGGTGATGCGCTCGGTGGAGGAGCTAAAAAGAGGGGACCGGGACCTAGATTAAGTAACCTTATAAAAAAGAAAGGCGCTTCTATACTTTAGCAGCGCCTTTCTTTTTTATGCGGGTGCAGTTTTAAAAGCCGTATCCCACCAGTACATACACGGTGCTGACTATTGACTTTATGCCGCTGATCGATGATATACCATTGTTTGCCTCATATCGGGCCTCCAGTGAAAGGGTACCTGTCGGAAGTGGGTAAGTTAGGCCGGCGCCCGCCGTTATTCCTTCCATAAAGCTACGAAAGCCGTCGGTTGTGCCGTTGCCTGGGATAGCCGGATAAGTGTGGGAGTAGGTGGTAGAGCCGCTGAGGGTGTTAACCTTTGTTACCTCGTTGGCGTCTTTTACGGCATACCCAACCACTACCCCTGCATTAAAATAAGGCTGTATAAGCCCACGGGGAAGCGTGTAGCGGAGCTGGACCGGAAGCTTAAGGTGCGCCAGGTCAAACGAAACATCGTAGGCGATAGAGCTCCCGTACTGCCCTTCCTCTGTAAAGGTAGCCGTGTGGTTACTTGCTATGTACAGAAGCTCCATCTGTACTGAAAGCTTTTCGTTCAGCTTCGGGAGGGTCGCATTGAAGGCTAAACCGCCCCCGACATTTACATTGTTTTCGAAGGGTGCGTGGCGGAGGTAAGTATCTCCTGTAAAGTTTAAACTGGTGCTGTAAAAAGCAGCCACAGGGCCGACTGTCAGCTTACTTTTTACCTTTTTCTGCTCATGCTGGACGCTGGCAGGGGCAACACACATATTGTACTGGCGGGTGATAGCTGCTAGCGAACTCTCTTTAAGTTCAAGGTTCTTAAGCTGCGCTTCCTTCAGGTTCGGGCAATCAGCGAACGCGTTGCCTAGCGTGCCTACAAAAACCTTGTTCGTGGCATTATAGGTTCTTCCTGTTTTCGGGTCTTTGCGGGTGTACTCGGTTTGTGTGAGCTCCAACAGGGGACCATTTTCCATAGAGAGGTAGTAGTGGGCCTCGTCAGCGGCATCACGGTATTGGTATAGGCTGGCTTTGCCCTTTATCAGGGTCTTAAGGAAGTGCCTCTGCGCTTGTTCCGTCTCCGAGGCAGGCAGTATGGTCTTAGACTCAAACAGTTTCTGCTCCACCTCATAGCCGTAGGCGCTGATGTCTTCAGGTGTAAAGCGTTGTTCCGGGCCCTGAAGGGTTTGCTTAAAGGTAGCAAACTGTGCATTGCGCCTGTCGCCGCGGTAGTCTATGTAGCCGCGCAGCGTGTCGCCGTTCTGCACAATAAAGCCTTTTCGGAAGTCCTGCTGCGCAAAGGCCGGAGCAAGGGTAAGCAGAAGCAATAAAGTTGCGTACAGGTGTTTCATAAGTTTGTTTTTAGTTATAAAAGATCAATTTGCTTTCGTTGTAATATTTGTAAATAACGATTAAAAAGTAAGATACAGAAAATATAAATTAAGGAAATGGAATATAGCAGAACGCTAAAGTTCTATATAAATAAAAAATCCCCTGCCGGTTTCCGGCAGGGGATTTTTATGAGTTGAGTTATAAGATGCTTATTTGTTGCCGTCTACTTCTTCGTAGTCCACGTCGGTTACACCGCCGTCGTTGGCTGCGCCCTGCGCACCACCGGCCTGGCCGTTGCCTCCGGCTTCGGCGCCTGGGGCACCCTGGCCTTGCGTCGCGGCGTACATCTCCTGAGAGGCAGCGCTCCACGCGTTGTTCAGGTTCTCAATGGCGCTGTCGATGCCTGCCACGTCTTTCGCTTCGTGGGCCTTCTTCAGCTCAGCCAGTGCGTTCTCGATGTTCGACTTGTTGCCTGCGGAAAGCTTGTCGCCATACTCCTTCAGCTGCTTCTCGGTCTGGAAGATCATAGAGTCGGCTGTGTTCAGCTTCTCGATTTCTTCTTTGGCCTTCTTGTCAGCCTCTGCGTTGGCTTCTGCCTCTTTGCGCATTTTCTCGATTTCCTGCTCGCTCAGGCCAGAAGAAGCCTCAATGCGGATCTTCTGCTCTTTGCCAGTGGCTTTATCCTTCGCAGTTACGTGCAGGATACCGTTCGCATCAATATCGAAGATCACTTCAATTTGAGGAACGCCACGTGGTGCCGGCGGAATATCAGACAGGTGGAAACGACCGATGGTGCGGTTATCCTTGGCCATTGGGCGCTCACCCTGCAGTACGTGAATCTCTACAGACGGCTGGTTATCGGAAGCAGTTGAGAAGGTCTCTGACTTCTTCGTCGGGATGGTTGTGTTTGACTCAATCAGTTTGGTAAACACACCGCCCATCGTCTCGATACCCAGTGAAAGCGGCGTTACGTCCAGCAGGAGCACGTCTTTTACCTCACCGGTTAGCACACCACCCTGGATAGCGGCACCGATGGCAACCACCTCATCCGGGTTCACGCCTTTAGAAGGCTTCTTGCCGAAGAACTTCTCTACTTCTTCCTGCACTTTCGGGATACGGGTAGAACCACCCACCAGAATCACCTCGTCGATGTCTGAAGTAGACAGGCCTGCGTCCTGAAGCGCTTTCTTGCACGGCTCCATAGAGCGGCGGATCAGGTCGTCAGACAGCTGCTCGAACTTGGCGCGTGTCAGTTTGCGCACCAGGTGTTTCGGCACACCGTCTACCGGCATAATGTACGGCAGGTTGATCTCTGTCTCCTGAGAAGAAGAAAGCTCAATCTTCGCCTTTTCAGCAGCTTCTTTCAGGCGCTGTAGGGCCATTGGGTCTTTACGCAGGTCCAGGCCTTCGTCTTTCTTGAACTCCTCTGCCAGCCAGTTGATGATCACCTGGTCAAAGTCGTCACCACCCAGGTGCGTGTCACCGTTTGTGGAAAGTACTTCGAACACACCGTCACCCAGCTCCAGGATTGAGATATCGAATGTACCACCGCCAAGGTCAAACACCGCGATCTTCTGGTCTACGCTCTTCTTATCCAGGCCGTAAGCCAGCGCAGCTGCTGTTGGCTCGTTGATGATACGCTTCACTTCAAGGCCTGCAATCTGGCCGGCCTCTTTCGTTGCCTGGCGCTGTGCGTCGTTAAAGTAAGCAGGTACGGTAATAACCGCTTCTGTTACAGAAGTACCCAGGTACTCCTCTGCAGTGGCCTTCATTTTCTGAAGCACCATGGCCGAGATCTCCTGTGGCGTGTACTCTCTGTCGCCGATCTGTACGCGCACGGTGTTGTTGCTGCCCTGCTGTACTTTGTAAGACACCTGCTTTGCCTCTTCGCTCACCTCGTTGTAGCTGTGGCCCATGAAGCGCTTGATAGACGCAATGGTGTTCTGTGGGTTTGTGATCGCCTGGCGCTTGGCTGGGTCACCCACTTTGCGCTCGCCGTTGCCGTTATCCAGAAATGCTACGATAGACGGAGTGGTGCGGCGGCCCTCGCTGTTAGGTATAACAACCGGTTCGTTACCTTCCATTACGGCAACGCAAGAGTTTGTAGTACCTAAGTCAATACCTATTATTTTTCCCATTCTATAGTTTTATTTATAGTTGCTGATTTAAATTCTTTTTATGGTTACTACTGTTTTAACAAGGTATGTGCCAAGGGGGAAATATAGGGGAGATTATGTCATTATGTCAGGAGAGGGGCACCAGTGGCCGGACACGGAACGGCTTGTCGGAAAGTACGCGCTCGCACTGCGACATATTTTCTGAGCCGGTCGCGGGGCTCTGCCAGCCGCACTGCCGTGCTGCTAACGGAAGCCTTCCTGTTGCGGAAGCTTGCCGGCAAGCCTTTTTACCTCCTGCCGGTATGCCGGCAGCACATCGCTCAGCCCTTCTTTGGCTGCGGTATAGCCTATCTCCACCTGTCTCTCCCCAAGCCTGTAAGCCAGCAGCCCCTGCTCTGCCTCCGTCAGGTAGTAGAGTTTAGCTTGCCCCGAGGATGTGGAGATAAGGTAGGTCCGGAAAGTGAAGTTGTTTTGGATGCGCTGCTGGGTGGGAGGGCGGTTTTCGAGGTAGCGCTGCGTGACGACGGTGTCAACGGCGACGTTGCTCTGCACCTGCGTGATGCTGCGTATCTCTCCCTCGCTAAATAACCATTGCTCTACCCGGTGAGGCCCCTGTTGCTGTGCCTGGTAGCTTGCCTGGCTCAGGTCGAGGTTGGCTACCAGCGCGAACAGCTGCAGGTCCTGGGCCAGGCCTTGCAGCGAGGGGTTCAGGGTGCTGTTGTCGCTGATAAAGTAGCGGTTGCTTTGCTGTAGCTTCGCCAGGTCCTTTTGCAGGTCCTGCTGCAAGTGTAGCTCCGGAGTGTCGGTAAGCATGAAGGAGAGCAGCAGCGGGAGCAGTGTTTGTAATAGCGTCATGTCGGGCTGTTTTATACCTTATACTTCCCCTGCTCTCGTGTTGTGCAGGGCTTATAGTTTGGAGTTGTCGATCACCTTCCAGCTAATGTTGCCGTTGCTGACCTCGTACTTCAGGATCATGTAACCGCCGATGTGGCCGTCTTCATAGTAGGCCATGGCGTAGCGGTCGTTGAGGATGCGGCTGTCACGGATGGCCATGGAGCCGCCCAGCACGCCGTCGGTTGGGATGAGCTTGTCCTGTTTGCGGTTCAGGTCGTTTTTGAGGGCCGCTTCCGGGTTCTCCAGGCCTTTGCGCTGCAGCCGCTGAATGTCGCCCTGGCTTAACGTGCCCAGCTCATCCACAAAGGCAGCGCCTCCCGGAGGCACCAGGCTCATGGTGTCAGGGGGCAGTACCATGTCTTCCAGCGAGTCTACGGCCTCCGTCTGCTCCTCCAACTCCTGGTCTATCGCTTCCACCTGGTTATCGGCAATGCTGAGGCGGCTTTCTGCCTCGTTTTTCTGCCAGTAGAAGTACAGGGCCAGGAAGAGGAAAAGGGCGGCTACTATCCAGGGTAGGGTGTTTTTCATGTCGTTTTATACTGTGCTGGCAGATGAAGGTTTTAAAGTATAGCAATTTGCTAATTTATACTTTGCCTGTCGCTAAAGAAGCCTTGTTTCTTTCACAGCCTGACAAAATAAAGCCTGCTCCGGTAAAGAAGCAGGCTTTATACGTGTGCTTTAAGTCTTTTGCCCTAGGGCAAAAGCTCTTGCTGTTACTGTTAAATCGTCTGGTTCACGTCAAAGTTCTCCAGGTAGTCCGCCACACGGCGCACGAACATGCCGCCCAGTGAGCCATCCACTACGCGGTGGTCGTAGGAGTGCGACAGGTACATGAAGTGGCGCACGCCGATCAGGTCGCCTTCCGGAGTCTCGATCACGGCTGGCTTTTTCTTGATCGCGCCCACAGCCATAATCGCTACCTGTGGCTGCATGATGATGGGCGTACCCATTACGTTGCCGAATGAGCCTACGTTAGACACCGTGTAGGTGCCGCCAGCCAGATCGTCCGGCGTCAGCTTGTTCATACGGCCGCGGTTGGCCAGGTCGTTCACCTTTTTGGTCAGGCCGTTGAGGTTCAGCTGGTCCGCGTTCTTGATGTTCGGCACGATCAGGTTACCGGAAGGCAGGGCCACGGCCATACCGATGTTGATGTCTTTGTGGCGGATGATAGTGCCACCGTCCACCGACACGTTGATCATCGGGAAGTCTTTGATGGCTTTGGCGATGGCGTCGATGAAGATCGGGGTGAAGGTCAGGTTCTCACCTTCGCGCTTCTTGTACTCGTTCTTCCACTTGTTTCTCCAGTTCACGATGTTCGTCACATCGGCCTCCACGAAAGAGGTCACGTGCGGCGAAATGCGCTTGCTGTCCACCATGCGGTCGGCGATCATCTTGCGCATGCGGTCCATTTCGATCAGCTCTACGTTGCCGCCGTAAGAGGCCGCCGGCTTTACCTGAGGAGCGGCTTGCGGCTGTGCCTGCGGTGCGGCTGGAGCCGGGGCAGCCTGTTGCTGCGGCTGCTGGGCAGGGGCCTGCGCCTGTGGTGCGGCAGCCTGCTGTGGTGCATTCTGGCGGTTCTCCACATAAGTCATGATATCCTTTTTGGATACACGACCCTCTTTGCCAGTGCCAGGCACATACTCCAGCTCCTGCATCGAGATGCCTTCTTCGCGGGCTATATTGAGCACCAGCGGAGAGTAGAAACGGCCGGAGGCTGGTTGGTCCAGCTTGGCGAAAGACTCGCTTGGAGCGGAGGCAGCGGCAGTTTGCTGTGGAGCGGCTTCAGGCGCAACAGCGGCAGGAGCCTCGGCAGAAGCAGGAGCAGCAGCGCTGCTGGTATCCTCGCCGTTGGTAGAGATAACGGCGATTGGGGCGCCAACGGCTACCACGTCACCCTCCTGTACCAGTATCTCCTTCAGTACGCCGCCCTGCAGGGCCGGTACCTCTGTGTCCACCTTATCTGTAGCTACTTCCAGCACCGACTCATCCTGCTCAATGGTATCACCCACGTTTTTGAGCCATTTCAGAACGGTACCTTCCATGATACTCTCGCCCATCTTGGGCATAACCATTTCTACAAGTGCCATATGTGTCGTTATTCGTTTTTTTCGTTGATCGTTTTTCGATTCCGGGTATAAGTATAGATCAGAGCAAATCACACAAGGAGCAGGTTCATTCCATACTTTCGGCAGGCTTTACGGGCCCGGGTAAAAGTGTTGTGTCTTGTGTCCTGATACTTGTGTCTTTTTTAACTTTGCAAACAAAGTTAAGGAATTTAGCCTATTCCTCAACCGTAGTGTTCAATCTTTGGCGCACCAGGTTCAGTACGGCCATGGCGGTGTACTCGATATTCAGCAGCCTGTCTTTGTTGAAGTGGAGTAACTTGGCCACCGTGCGGTCTTTGTCGGCGTAGGCGATCCAGATGGTGCCCACGGGCTTTTCTGCCGTGCCTCCGTCCGGGCCGGCGATGCCGCTGGTAGCCACGCCAATGTCTGTGCCAAACTTCTGGCGAACGTTCCGGGCCATCTCGCGCACGGTAGCCTCGCTTACGGCGCCGTGCTGCTGCAGGGTTTCAGGTTTTACCCCCAGCTCCCGCACTTTTACCTCGTTGTGGTAGGCTACGATGCTGCCCTGGTAGTAAGCGGAGCTGCCGCCTATACTGGTGAGTTTGTGCGCCAGGAAACCGCCGGTGCAGCTCTCGGCGGTGGCTATGGTGAGGCCGCGCTCTTTCAGCAACTGGCCCACAGCCTCCTCCAGCTTTACCTCGCCGTAGGCAAAAATATGGCCCGGGATGATGTGCCGGAGCTTTTCGACCTCCTGCTGCAGCTCCTGCTCCAGTACCTCGGCGGCTGTCCCCTGGCCGGTCAGGCGGAGGCGCACGCCGCCCAGGTGCGGCAGGTAAGCTAGCTTCAGGTGCTCGGGCAGGCCCATTTCCCATGCTTCCAGGCGGTCGGCCAGTATGGACTCGGGCAGGCCCACGGTTTGCACTACTTTATGGATGATGTGGGGCGTGTCGAAGTACTGCTGCAGCTGAGGAAGCACAGTGTCGGTCATCATGCGCTTCATCTCAAACGGTACCCCCGGCATCGACACAAAGACTTTGCCGCCCTGCTCAAACCACATGCCCGGCGCGGTGCCCAGCACGTTACGCACTGGCGTGCAGGCCTCCGGCAAAAACGCCTGCTGGCGGTTGAGCTCTGTCAGCTCCCGGCCCCTGGCCTTAAAAATCTCAGTTACGTCGGCTAAGGAAGGGGCGTGCAGCTTCAGCGAAGTATGGAAGTAGGAGGTAAGCACCGTCTTGGTCAGGTCGTCTTTGGTGGGGCCCAGCCCGCCGGTCATCAAAATAACGTCTGCGCGGGTCCTGGCGTCGTCCAGCGCCTTGATGATGTGCTCGGCGCTGTCGGAGATGGAGGTGATCTGCTTTACCCTTACGCCGATTTTCGTGAGCTCGGTGCCCATCCAGGCGGAGTTGGTGTCCACAATCTGGCCGTAGAGAATCTCATCGCCTATGGTGATTATTTCAGCAATAACTGCTTTCATAAATGTATTGGTCTGATTTATGCGTAGGTCTTTTAAACCCGCAAAAGGAAAAGTTGTTGCCTAAACAGGCGTACATAACGTCACACAAGATACAAGACTTTTCTTTTCGTGGCTTTTGAATTAACTTCCCGTTTATTAACCCAATTTATGAAGAAATTACTTTACACCTCTTTTATAGCTGTGGCGCTGGGCACGGCTGCCTGCACGGTTGCCGATGTGCAGCGCACCATGGATAGCGTAAGGGCCGCCGGCGCGAACGGAGCGCTTACCCAACCCGAAGTGGCGGCTGGCCTGAAACAGGCGCTGGAGGTAGGCATTAACAATGGCGCCAGCAAGGCCTCGCAAACCAACGGGTACTTTGGCAACCCGCTCATCAAGATCCCTTTTCCGGAGGATGTGCAGCGCGTGGAGAACACCCTGCGCCAGGTAGGGCTGGGCAACGAGGTCGATAAGTTTATACTTACCCTGAACCGTGGGGCGGAGGACGCCGCCAAAAGCGCGGTGCCGATCTTCGTGAACGCCATCAAGCAAATGACCATACAGGACGCCTGGGCCATCCTGCGCGGCGAAGACGACGCGGCGACCAATTACCTGAAGCGCACCACGTCGGAGCAGCTTTACAGCGCCTTTAACCCCATTATGGTCAAGTCGCTGGAGAAAACCAATGCCACCCGCTACTATACCGATGTGGTGAACCAGTACAACAAGATCCCGCTGGTGCAGAAGGTAAACCCCGACCTGGACGACTACGCAACCCAGAAGGCCATCGACGGCCTGTTCCTGCTGGTGGCGCAGGAGGAGGAGAAGATACGGGAGAACCCGCTGGCGCGCACCACGGAGCTGCTGCGCCGCGTGTTTTCACAGCAGAACCGGTCGTAAGCCAGGTTATACCCTTAACTAAGCTTTGCACCCGCTTTACTCATAAGTAGAGCGGGTGCTTTTTTTTGTGGAACATAAACTGCTCAACAAAAGTACAATACAGCAAATTTACGGCAGGCACAGGCTGCGTTTAAGCGAACACAACTATGGGAAACAAACCTTTTCACTATACCGCACTTACGAAGGAAAAAGACCTGGACACGTTGATCAGCGAAATCGGGGACGCCCGGGTGGTCATGCTGGGGGAGGCCTCGCACGGCACCTCGGAGTACTACACCTGGCGCACGGCCATCTCCAAACGGCTGGTACAGGAAAAGGGCTTCAACTTTATAGCGGTGGAAGGTGACTGGCCTGAGTGCTACGCCGTGAACAGGCTGGTAAAGGGCTACCCGAACGCGGGCAGTAAGATTGCGGATGTGCTGCAGGTGTACCGCCGCTGGCCCACCTGGATGTGGGCCAATTGGGAGGTGGCCGCCCTGACCGAGTGGCTGCGCGAGTACAACAACCAGCGCAACGGCAAAGAGAAGGTGGGCTTCTACGGTTTGGATGTATACAGCCTGTGGGAGTCGCTGGACCAGATCGTGCGTTTCCTGGAGCGTAACGACGGGCAGGCCGCCGAGGCGGCGCGCCTTGCCATCAACTGCTTTGAGCCCTTTAACCGCGACCCGCAGACCTATGCCCAGGCCACGGCCTTTGTGCCGACCGACTGTGAGAGCGAGGTGGTCGAGATGCTCCAGAAAGTGCAGCAGCAGCGTACCTTCACCGATGACCCGGAGCAGGATTTCAACACGAAGCAGAACGCGCTGGTGGCTGCCAATGCGGAGAAGTATTACCGGGCCATGGTGCGGGGGAGCAGCGAGTCCTGGAACGTGCGTGACAGCCACATGATGGAGACCCTGGACCGGTTACTGGAGTTTCATGGGCCGGAGGCCAAAGCGATTGTGTGGGAGCACAACACCCACATCGGCGACGCCCGCTACACCGACATGGCCGATGACGGCATGTTCAACATCGGGCAGCTGGCCCGGGAGAAGTACGGCCGGGAGAATGTGAAGCTGGTCGGTTTTGGCTCCTACCAGGGCACCGTTATTGCCGGGAGAAGCTGGGGCGCCCCCATGCAGAAAATGGACGTGCCGCCTGCCGTGGAGGGAAGCTGGGAGGAGATGCTCCACAACATCAGCACAGATGACAAGATCATCCTCTCTGCCGACCTGAAAAACGTGCCGGAGCTGCAGCAGCGGATCGGCCACCGCGCTATTGGCGTAGTGTATGACCCCAAGTATGAGATGTTCGGCAACTATGTTCCCACTGTTATCCCCGAGCGATACGATGCCTTCCTCTATTTCGAGGAAACCGAGGCTGTGCACCCGCTCCGCATGAAGAACCGCGGCGGAAAAGAGCCGGACCTCTACCCCTGGAACTACTAAAGCCTTGCCACTATGGGAAAGTACGATGGAGCGGGTGCCTGAGAAGGCTCCCGCTTTTTTTTGTGGCCCGCTGTGTACAGCTGCCTGGGTACAAGCCGGTTTGTTAGCGGGCTGTGGCTGCCACAGGGTAGGCGCGCTACGTAAGTGAGTGCTGGCTTTTTGAAAATTCCTTTTTATTTACGAATATTAAATTATGCTTTACAATGAGTGTTGCCGGTTTCTGGTAATGCGGCAGCTCGTGCGGGCAAAAAGGGGAACACCCTGTTTCCGGTGAGCAGAGTAAAGCCGTCTGCTGCAGGCGCTCCTGAAAGTAAGGGGATAGCCGAAGGCAGGTGTAGTTATCAACTCCATATCTTAAAGCAGATCTATAGAGAGGCGGGAATTACCATGAAGAAGCTGAGTGTGTTGCTGCTGTTCTTGCTCTTACAATGCTGCCTGGCGCTGGCACAGGTAAAGAACGAAGGTATACCCTACATCAAGAACTATACACAGAAAGAGTACAAGGCGGCACCGCAAAACTGGGATGTGGTGCAGGACCATCGCGGTGTCATGTACTTTGGGAACAGTTTCGGTGTGCTGGAGTTCGACGGAAACCACTGGAGGCAGATCTCCCTGGCCAACCGCACCATTGCCCGCTCCCTTGCCGTGGATAAGGCCGGGCGTATCTATGTGGGCGGGCAGGATGATTTCGGTTACCTGCAGCCCGACAGCCAGGGGCTGATGAGCTACGTTTCCCTTAAGCAGAAAATAGCGCCTCAATACCGAAGCTTTGACGATGTCTGGAAGATCTATACTTCCGACGAGGGCATCTTTTACTGTACCGTGGAGGCCATATACCACCTGCAGAACGACAAGGTAAAGGTGTACAGGGCACCCGCATCACCAACTGGTTTTCCTTTTTTTGTGCTGAACAAGCTGTTGGTGCCTGTGCCTGCCAAGGGGATATATGAGCTGAAGAACGAGAAGTTCGTGTTGATACCCGGCAGCGAAAAGATGGCTGACTACGTGGTGGTGGCCATGCTGCCTTACAAAGACGGACAGTCGCTGGTGTTTACCGAGGAGGACGGCATTTTCGTGTACGACGGCTACAGTGGTTTTACGCCGGTAAACTGGGAGGTAGAGGCGTTTCTGAACAAAAACAAAGTATACACAGCCATTAGCCTGCCCGAGGAGTACGCCATAGGCACAGCCCATGACGGCCTGCTCATTGTGGACCAGGAGGGAGTGCCGCGGCAGCACCTGAACAGGGAGAAAGGGCTTCAGAACAGCAACGTGCGCAGCATCTACCAGGACCAGGCGGGTAACCTGTGGCTGGGGCTCAACAACGGCATCGACTATGTGGAGACAAACTCTGCTTTCACGCTTTTCAACGCCAAAAACGGTGTGCTCGGCACCGGCTATACTTCGTTGCTGCACAACAACACACTGTACCTGGGCACCAACGACGGCCTGTACTACAAGGCCTGGTCCAATGCCGAGAACCCGCTACACCCAGCGCCCTTTAAGCTGGTAGAGAACTCCCACGGGCAGGTGTACAACCTGCAGAAGATCAACGGAAAGCTTTTGCTCTCGCACCACAACGGCCCCTACGAGCTTATCAATAACACAGCACGCCGACTGTCGGGGCACCGCGGCGCCTGGATGTTTATGCCCCTGGCTTCTCACCCGGGTTACGTGGTCTGTGGGACTTACAATGGGCTTTTGCTTTACCGGTTTGTGGATGGGCAGCTGGTTTTCCAGCACAAGATCAACGGTTTCGAGGAGTCTTCGCGGGTAATGGAGGAGGACAAGGAAGGCAACATCTGGGTGGCGCACGGCTATAAGGGAGTCTACAGGCTCCGGCTTTCGGAGCAACTGGACAGTGTCAGGCAGTTGCGTTTCTACGATGAGCGGGCCGGCTTCCCGTCCAGCTTGTTTATCAATGTCTTTAAGATTGACGGGAAGCTTGTTTTCACCGGCGAGCGGGGCGTGTACAAGTATAACCCGCGCAGCGACCGCTTTGAACCGCATGAGGAGCTGGGCAAGCTCTTTGACCGCGAGCAGCACATCCGGAAGCTGACACAGGACAGCGAGGGCAGCATCTGGTTTTCGGCCGGGGATGAGATGGGGGTGCTAAAGAAGCGGAGCAACGGCAGCTATGAGGTGGAGAAGAACGTCTTCAACAAACTGCAGGGCAAGCTGATCGGCGGCTTTGAGCACATGATGCACTACAACCCGCTAAACGTGCTGATCGGTATCGACGAGGGCTTTGTGCATTACCACCCTTCGTACCTGCAGGCTAAAAGCCTAAGCAAGACCTTCTACACGCTGATCAGGAAAGTGGAAAGCAACACCCAGGCCCAGGACTCGCTTTTGTCGGGCGGTACGTACCAGAACGCCGGGCTGGTGGTGCTGCATCAGCCGGGAGAGGAGGTGCCGGAACTGCCCTATGGCCTCAACTCCCTGAAGTTCACGTACGGTGCCATCTCTTACGATGACATCGACAAGGTGCGCTACCAGTACTACCTGGAGGGGCTGGACGAGAAGTGGTCTACCTGGACTGCATCGCTGCAAAAGGAGTACACCAACCTGCGGGAGGGCACTTATACGTTCCATGTAAGGGCAAAGAACATTTACGATAAGCAGAGCGAGGAGGCGACCTATACCTTTGTGGTGCTGCCGCCCTGGTACAGGTCCTGGTGGGCGTACGTGGGCTACGCTGTACTTGCCGTGGTACTTCTTTTGCTGACCAAGTACATGGTAGGCAGGCACATCCACCACACCAAACTGCGGCTGCAGGAAGAAAAGGAGAAGGCCCTGAAGCTGAAGGAAGCGCAGCACATGGAGGAGGTGCTGCTGGCCGAAAGAGAAATTATTCGCCTCAACAACGAAAAGCTGGAGAACGAGCTGCTGCATAAGAATAAGGAGCTTACGACCTCAGCCGTTCATGTGATGCACAACGTGGAGGCGGTGCACAAGGTGCGGGACCAGCTGCACGAGACAATTGAGCTGGTTAGCTGCAAGGACACGCAGAAGCAACTCAAAAAGCTGCTTAAGTCGGTAGAGGAGGAGATAAAGTTTGAAAATAACTGGGAGCAGTTTGAGCTCCACTTCAACCAGGTGCACCAGGACTTTCTGAAGCGCCTGCGCGAGGCCTACCCAGACCTGACACACCGCGACCTGAAGCTCTGCGCCTACCTACGCCTGAACCTGACCAGCAAGGAGGTGGCTTCGCTGCTGAAGCTCTCGCTTAGGGGGGTGGAAACGAGCCGGTACAGAATCCGGAAGAAGATGAACCTGGGCCAGGAGGTGAACCTGACGGAGTTTATGCTGCACTACTAGCCTCTCTGTTTAGTTGCGGCCCCTGCAGCCAAGTATGAAAAAAGGATCGGCCACCATGGCCGATCCTTTTTTCATACTTGCGTTTACACTTGGCAGGTTTACACCGCAGAGGTTTTGCTGCCGTGGCAACAGCTGCCTCAGAACGTGTGGCCCACCAGGGTAAACTTCTGTGCCTGATCCCCGATCCGTACCTCAAACTCACCGGCCTCGATTGTTTTCTTGCCGTTTCTGTCGATATAGGCAAGATCATCCGGGGTGAGCGTAAAGGTGAGGGTTTTGCTTTCGCCCGGCTTCAGCGCTATCTTTTCGAACCGGCGCAGGCGCCTTACATCCGGGGTAATGCCACTGGCATACAGGTCGGAGGTAAACAGCTGCACCGTTTCCTTGCCCTCTCTGCTGCCGGTGTTCTTCACGGTTACAGAGACCGTAAGCTGTTCGTTGGCTAAAAGCTGCGGCTTGCTTAGCTCCAGGTTGCTGTACGTGAAGGTGGTGTAGCTCAGGCCATGGCCGAACTCGTATTGCGGGCTGTAGTCTGCCTCGTAGTTATAGACGCCTGCTACCTTGCCCTGCTCTGCTGCCGGCTTGTGTATGTAAGGCACCAAGGCATTGGGGTAGCGCGGGTAGTTGTAAGGGAGTTTGCCCGACGGGTTCACGTCACCGGACAGCACGTCGGCCAGGGCGTCGCCCCCGAAGTTGCCCGGCTGGTAAGCTTGCACCACCGCCTGTACTTCCGGCTCAATCCGGCTGATCACCCGGGGCCTGCCCTCGTTTAGCACAAGTATAACAGGCTTGCCGGTAGCGGCCAGCTTCTGTGCCAGCTCTGTCTGCAGGTCTGACAGGTACAGGTCGCTAAGGTTACCGGGGGTTTCGGTGGAGGTGTTCTCCCCAAGGCACAGAATGATGGCGTCCACCCCTTTGGCGGCTGCTACGGCCTGGTCTATGTTCTCGGCGACTTCTTCGTAGTACTTGCCGTCCGCCTTGTAGCTCACGCCGGGCACGTAGGTAACGTTCTTCTTCCCAAGCTCCTGCTGCAAAGCCTCCAGAATGGTGTTGTACTTGCCGGTAAACTCCTCTACTTTTTCGCCTTGCCAGGAGTAGGTCCAGGCGCCGTTCAGGGTGCGCATGCTGTTGGCGTTTGGCCCGGTTACCAGCACTTTTGCGGACTTGGCAAGCGGCAGCACGTTCTTCTCGTTCTTGAGCAGCGTGATGGACTCCGCCGCCATTTGGTAGGCTGCCTGCTCAAAGGCCTTGCTGCCAAACAGCGGGTAGTCTTTCGGGTTGGTGGTGGGCCGCTCAAACAGGTTCAGGGCGTACTTTACGCGGAGAATACGGCGAACGGCGTCGTTTATGCGCTCCTCTTTCACCTTTCCCTCCTTCACCAGCTCCACCAATCCGTTGCAGAAGGGCTCGTACTGGTAGGGGATCATCGACATATCCACCCCCGCGTTAACAGCCATCATAATGGCCTCTTTGTGGGTGGAGGCGACGCGGTCGCGGGTGTGCAGGTACTCAATGTCGCCCCAGTCTGTTACCACTAAACCTTTAAAGCCGAGTTCTTCCTTGAGCAGCTTTGTCAGGATGTCGTGGTTGGAGTGCACCGGCACGCCGTTTATAATGCCCGAGTTGATCATAATCGTGTGCGCCCCGGCGTCGATTGCGGCTTTAAAAGAGGGGAGGTGGTACTCGCGCAGCTCCGTTTCTGAGATCGTGGTGGGGGTTCTGTCTTTGCCCGAGGTCGGTACCTGATAACCCAGGAAGTGCTTCATGCAGGAGGCTACATGCTCCGGGTGGCCGATGTTGTTCCGCACGCCTTCATAGCCGTCTATCATCTGCACACCCAGCTCTGCCGCCAGGTAAGGGTCCTCGCCGAAAGACTCGAACTGGCGCGAAAACCTCGGGTCAGCCCCTAAATCCAGTACCGGCGAAAAGTTCCAGGGGATGGAGCTGGCGCGCGTTTCGTAAGCGGTGATTTCGGCCCCGCGCCGGACCAGCTCCCGGTTGCGGCTGGCCGCCTGGCCGATCTGCTGGGGGAACATAGTGGCTCCTGCGGTGTAGGTGGCCCCGTGAATTTCATCCACGCCGTAAATCACCGGTATGCCCAACCGCGTGTCTTTGGTTGCCACCTCCTGAATCTGGCTGATAACGCTGTACCACTTCTCCGGTGTAAGGGCGCGGTTGTTGGCCGTGTTCAGCACCGAACCGATTTTGTAGTCTACCAGGGCCTTCTTCAGCTCGGCTTCGTCCAGTTGCAGGGGCTCGATGCTGGAGTAGCGGTTTTCCCCCTTTCCAACCACGTCCAGGGTTATCTGTGCCATTTGGCCCACTTTCTCCTCCAAAGTCATTTTGGCAAGCAGCTCCTCCACCTTCTGGTCTATGTCGGTTGGGCTGGGGGTGGCCTGGGCCTTAAGAGCTTTGGAGGTTTTGCCTTTCTGGGCTTGTGCATTCGGCAGGCACGCGAGTGCGACAAGTGCGGCAAGCGCTAGGTTTTTGATTTTCATGCTGTGGTGTATAAAGGTATTCGTGTTGCTTAATTGTGACCGGTGTGGAGGCTAGGCGCTTTTCATTTTGTACACGCGCACATAGTCTACCTCCATCGTTTGTGGGAAAACAGAAGCGTCAACCCCTTCGGCACCGCCCCAGTCGCCACCCACGGCAACGTTTAGCAGCAGGTGAAAGCGCTTATCAAAGGGCCAGGACGTAAAGCCTTTGCCTTCGTTGGTGTACTCGAACACAGGCTGGTTGTCTATGTAGCCCCTGACGGCGTACGGGGTCCAGTCCACGCGGTAAACATGGAACTCAGTGCTAGCCGTAGGTATAACTTTGCTGTTGCCTTTCTGTGTGCCTTTGCTGTGGTTGTAGGCATCGGTGTGTACCGTAATGTGCACCTTGTTCTGGTCGTAGCCGACGTGCTCCATAATGTCTATCTCCCCGGATTTTGGCCAGCTGCCGTAGGCCCAGTCGGTCGGGAGCATCCAGATGGCCGGCCAGGTGCCCCGGCCGGTAGGCAGCTTTGCCCGGATCTCGAAGCGGCCGTAGAGAAAGTCGCCTTGCCCCTTGGTGATCAGCCTGGCCGAAGTATAGCCTTTGCCCTCCATGTTCTCCTTTCGGGCGGTGATGGAAAGGATACCGTTGGCTACACTTGCGTTGGAGGCCCTGTCGGAGTAGTACTGCAGCTCATTGTTGCCCCAGCCGGTGCCCCCGATATCGTAGCTCCACTTGCTCTTGTCGGGGAGCCCGTTGTAGTCAAACTCGTCTGCCCAGGCAGGGGTGGTCTCAAAGGTCCAGTTTTTGTCGGTAGGGGCCGTAGGGGTGGTAATCACCGGTTTCGGCGATTCGCTCTTGGAGCATGAGCAGCAGCTAAGCACCGCGCAGAAAGCCGAAAGCAGTAAGAGGGATTTGTTGTATAAGCTAAGCATATAGATAGGTGGTGGTTGCCGCAGCAGGACCGCGGCGGGTTGTGTAAATGTGGTGTTTTAGAAAAGCCAGCGCTACAAGCGCTGACTTTCTCTTTTACTCACCTTATTTTACTAGTTCAAAATCATCCAGGAAGAAAATACCCGGCACATAGTTGCCTTCACCGCCTACTTGTATGACGATGCGGTCGAAGTCTTTTCGGCTTATTGTCTCGGCTGCCCCGAAATCAAACGTCAGCTCCACCCACTTGTCCAGCTCGTTTACCTGCTGCTTTAGCTCTACCTGGTTGGCCCATGGTTCAGCGGCTGAGGCATCCTGTAGCTTAACAGAGACTTGCTTTTGCAGACGCTTATCGGTAACCCAGGACTCGCCGGCAGCGGTTTCGAAATCGTTATAGCCAGGTATGAATACCTTGAGCTTGAACACATGGCGCTCGCGCAGGTCCAGTTTGTGGTCAAAGTCGGTGAACATGTTGGCAAAAGCGTAGGGCTGCCCTTCCTGCTTTGCGTACAAGGCTACTTTGGCGGAGGTGTTAACCGGAACAGGGGCAGGGTTGTCGTAGTCCTCTTTAAGGGTGAGGGCGTCCTTTTTCCACGCGATGTTCCCTTCCTCGTCAAAGTTGTCGTAGATGTCGGCGATCTTGTACGGCTTCTCCACGACCGGAACGTCGTAGCCTTCCGGCACTAGAACGTAGTTGCGCACGCCGCCGCCGCCGCAGCATACTTTTCTGATGTGCAGCCTGTTTTCGGTAAGCTCTACCACCTCGTAAGTTCCTTCGTCGTCGTCCCAGGCGATGGTTTCCCCGTTGCTGACCGACAGCATCGTTTTGCCGTCTGCCTCGTAGAGCGTCCAGGTGCTGTTGGCGGCCGGTGTCTGGGGCACGCACACGTTTTCCTGCCCGTCGGCAATCCCCCACATGGAGCCGCCGCTCTTGTTCTCGAATCCGAACCCCTGCAGCTTAAACACATACTTATCGTCTTTCATACAGTCGTTCTGGGCAGCCAGCGCCTGGCTCCACCACGAGGAGGGCGCTTCTGGCGGGCCGCCGAAGTTCATTGGGCCTACCGGGGCAAACACCCAGGTTTTACCGTTCAGGCTATCGGCGCCTCCCGTCAGGAAGTTGTAGTCCTCCCGGTTCAGCAGTGTCTCATCCGTATTATCGATGTGGATAGTCTGGGTGTTGGACGTGTAGCCGGACTTGGTAAAGACGGTAAGTTTTACCGTATAGTCTCCCGCTAAGGCATAGGTGCCGCTTACGTTTGTTCCCTCCGTTGTTGTGCCGTTGCCCAGGTCCCAGAGGGCCTTGATGACGCCCGGCGTCTGATTCTGGAAGTTGATGATGTTCGCGTTATCATCGCTGGGTGTGGCAGAGAACGTCACGATGTCCGAGGTCGGGACAGGGCCTAATTCCTCCTCCATGTCGTCTGGAGTACATGCCACAAAGAAGCATGTCATCAACACCATTGCCAGGCAAGAGACAAGGTGCGGGGTATGTTTTATCATCTTCATGATCTTTTCAGTTAAGGTGGATTAATAACCTGGGTTCTGCTTCAGGACACCGTTGGTAATGTCTACTTCCTGCTGCGGGATTGGCAGCACCTCGTTCTTGTTTGCCTGGAAGCCCAGGGGCCCAAGTACGGCAGCGGCCCTGCCGGTGCGCACGAGGTCGAAGTAGCGGTGCCCTTCGGTGGCCAGCTCCAGGCGGCGCTCTCTGTAAATGTTTTCCAGGGTGGGCTCTACAGGAGCCAGGCCAACGCGGGCGCGCACAGCATTCAGGAGCTCTTTCGCGCGGTTCGTGTCACCTCCGCTGCGCACGAGCGCCTCCGCCTCCAGCAGGTACGTGTCGGCCAGGCGGATCTCTATTTCGTTGATTGGCCAGTTAAGCTCCGGTGTACCCACCGTAGAGCGGTAAGCTGCCAGAGGGGCGTACTTGCGGATGAAGTAGTCGGTGTTCTGGTAGCGGGTGTTGTAGGTGGCTCCTTCCTCTTTCAGCTTCTTGCCATCAATGATGGTGTACTCAAAGCGGGGGTCACCCTCCATGGCTTCCACCAGCTCCAGGGAGACGGGGGCAAAGCCCCAGCCACCGGTAAAGGTAGGGCCGCTGTAGTCGGCGGGGCCGACAAACTGTGGCGCAACGTTGCCTTCGCCGCCGTTTACCCAGTTCCAGTCGCCCCAGGCGGCTTTGCTGGAGTGGGGGATCTCCAGGATAGACTCAGAGTTAAACGCGTTGTCGGGACGGAAAACGTCTTCGTAGCTCTCCTGCAGCGCATACACCCCGGAGGTGTTAACTTCATTGAAGAGCTGGGCAGCCTCCGCCATTCTGGCGTTGTTGTTCTGCCACATAATCACCTTACCAAGTATGGCCGTGGCCGTGTACCTGGAGAAGCGGCCCTTCTCACCTGCCGGAATCGTTGTCGGTAGCGCGGCTCTGGCATCGTTCAGGTCCTGCTCAATCTGCGCGTAAACAGCGTCCGGCTTTGCCTGTGGCTGTGTGTAGAGTTCAGAATTTGGAATGGGCTCTGTGATTAGGGGGACGTTGCCGAAGAAACGCACCAGGTCGAAGTAGAAGTAGGCCCTCAGCGCCTTGGTTTCGGCCACAACCCGGGCCTTCACGGGCTCGCTCAGGCCCGGCACCTGCTCGATCTTGGACAGCAGCAGGTTGGCGCGGTAAACGCCGGAGTAGCTCTTCTGCCACAGGCCCGAGGAGGGGGTGATGTAGGGGTCCAGGGTGAAATTGTCCCAGGCGACCCAGCTTGGCTGATCCGAGGCGTCGCTGCCGCCGGCGTAGGCCTCGTCTGAGGCTACCGTGAGCAGTGGCTGCTTCATGGTGTAGCCGCCACTGGTGCCCCACTGCAACACATCGTAAACGGCCACCAACGCCTGGTATACCTGCTCCTCGTTCTGATAAAAGTTGCTCTCCAACTGGGTGCCTTTGGGCTGCAGCTCCAGAAAGTCTTTGTCGCAGGAGCTAAACCCGGCTAGCCCGGCCGCCAAAAGCGTTGGATAAAGTATATGTTTAAGTCTCATGTTGATTTGCGTAAAAGGTTAGAAGCCAATGTTGATGCCTGCCATGTAAGCGCGTGCCTGCGGGTAGATGCCGCGGTCCACCCCAAAGCTGCCGCCGCCGATCTCCGGGTCGTAGCCGGTGTAGTTGGTGAAGGTAAACAGGTTGTTGCCGGTCACGTACACACGCAGCCTGCTCAGGCCAACCTTGCTGATCAGGTTCTGCGGCAGCGAGTATCCCAGCTGCAGTACCTTAATCCGGAAGTAGGAGCCGTCTTTCACGTAGAAGTCTGAACTGCTGCTAAAGTTCTTGTTGGCATCGTTGAAGGAAAGCCTTGGAAAGGTGTTGCTGGTGCCTTCGCCTGCCCAGCGGCCAAAGACCTCGGTTGTCCAGTTGGCGCCCTGCAGGTCGTAGCGGCGGATGGCCTGGAACACGTCGTTGCCGGCTACGCCCTGGCCAAACACCATCAGGTCAAAGCTTTTCCACTTGGCCGATGCCGTAAAGCCGTAGGTCCAGTCCGGCGTAGGGTCGCCGATCATGGTGCGGTCATCGCTGTTGATGACACCGTCGCCGTTCACGTCCACTCTTCTGAAGTCGCCGGGCTGCGCTTTGGGTTGCAGCATTTCACCTTCGCTGTTTACGTAGGTGGCGATTTCTTCTTCGTTCTGGAAGATACCGTCGTTCTTCAGGCCGTACAGGAAGTTTATGGGTTTGCCCACCTCGATGCGGGTGATCACCTCGCCGGAAGGGCCGAAAACCTGCCTGTTCAGGAATTCCTTTTCAGGCCCCAGAGAGGTTACCTCGTTTTCTAGATAAGAAGCGTTGCCGTTAAGGCTAAAGGCCACTTGGCCAATGGTTTTGTTGTAGCCGAGCTCCACTTCGAAGCCCCTGTTCTCCATTTCTGCAATGTTGCCGTAGGGACCGTTGTTCCCTACATACCATGGGATAGTAGTCTGAAGAAGCATGTCAGACGTTTTCTTCTTATAGTATTCTGCTGTCAGGGTAAAGTCGCTGAACAAGACAGCCTCAAAGCCAAAGTTCAACTGCGAGGTTTCTTCCCACTGCAGGTCGGGGTTCGAGAGCGCTTCCGGGCTCACCCCGTTAACCAGCTCCAGGTCAGGGCCATAGCCGATGGTATAGTTACGGCCACCGCCAACCCTGGCCAGGTACAGGAAGTCGTCAATCCGGTTGTTGCCTACAACGCCGTAAGAGCCTCTGATCTTCAGGAAGTTTACAATGTCGTTGGCCGGGAAGAAGCTTTCGCGCGAGGTAACCCATCCTACCGAAACCGAAGGGAACACGCCATACTTGTTGTTGGGCCCGAACTTGGAGGACCCGTCCCGGCGAATGATACCGGTGAGCAGGTACCTTTCATCGTAGTTGTAGTTCACTCTGCCGAATATGGACGAGAGCGTGTTTTGATACTCACCGCCCCAGAAGAACTGGTCTTCGGTAGGCACGCTAAATGCGAGAGAAGCGTCGTCGAGGTGGCTCACCGGTATACCGGACTTGGTGCCGCCCTGGGTTTCGCCTTTGTTTTTCTGCGCAGAGGTACCAACCAGCAACGTAGCGTTGTGCCTGCCAAAGCTGCGGGTATAGGCCGCCGTGGCTTCCCACAGCCAGTTCAGGCCCCGGTTGTTGTTGCGGGTATAGTCGTTCTGGGTGTTGTTGTTGGTGGTGTTCAGGTAAAACACAGGCGAGAAGTTGTGGTCTCCCCAAAACGCCAGGTCAGCGCCAATGGAAGACCTTAAACGGAGGCCTGCCAGGGGCTCTATCTCCACAAAAGCGTTGCCTACCACCTTATCTGACCAACCCCTGCGCTGGTCTACCAGCAGGGCGGCAACAGGGTTTACAATCTCGGAGGAGATGTTGTTCGATATGCCGTAGGGGCGCCCCTGCGGGTCTCTTACAACAGCTTTGTCATAGGGGCTGGCATTCGCCTTTTCGGGATCCGTCTCTATGAGCGGCGTAAGCGGATCCATGTTGATGGCCCGTGTCAGCGGCGCCCCCCACTCACTGTTGGGCTCTACGCCTACCGACGAAATGCGGGTGTAGCCAATGTTGTTACCGAAGGTGATGGCCTTGGTAACCTTGTGCGTGGAGTTGAAACGCGCCGTAAACCTTTCGTACTGCGAGTTGGACGGGGCCACGATGCCTTCCTGGTTAAAATAGCCGAAGGAAGTATAAAACGTGGATTTCTCACCGCCGCCGGATACGCTCAGCTCATGGTTCTGGATAGGGGAGTTGTCGCTGAAGACGGCTTCCTGCCAGTCGGTGCCTTCGCCCAGGTCCTGCGGGTTCGGGTATTTAATGGCACCGCCGCCGGCCACACTCGCCTCGTTGTAGAGCGTGGCGTACTCGCGGGCATTCAGCAGGTCGAGCTTGCGCCACGGCTCCTGCACACCGTAGTAACCGTTGTAGCTCACCTGCATCTTTCCGCTGGTCCCTCTCTTGGTTGTTACAAGTATAACGCCGTTCGCCGCACGGGTACCGTAAATGGCAGCAGAGGCCGCATCCTTCAGCACCTCAATAGAGGCGATGTCCGACTGGTTAAGGTAGTCGATGCCCCCGTCAATCGGCACGCCATCCACCACATAAAGCGGGTCACTGTCCTCAGGGTTTTTGCCGATAGTTGTCGTACCCCTCACCCGCACGGTGGCAGGTGAGCCTGGCTGGCCTGAGTTAGAGGTGATCGTAAGCCCGGACGCCCTGCCCTGCAGCGCCTGCTCTACACGGGTAACAGGCATGTTGTCGAGGTCAGAGGCCTTAACGCTGGAAATTGCGCCTGTCACCACGCTCTTCTTCTGTTCTCCGTAGCCAACCACTACTACCTCCTCCAGGGCTTTTGTGTCTGGTGCCAGCGAGACGTTAACGGTTGCGCGGTTGTTGATCTGGACCTCCTGTGAAGTATACCCGATGAAGGAGAACAGTAGGGTGCCGCTGCCGTCGGGTACTGGCAACGAGAAGTTTCCTGTCGCATCTGTTGTGGTTCCCTTTGTGGTTCCTTTGAGCACAACTGTTACGCCAGGGAGCCCGGAGCCGTTTTCATCCACGACCCTTCCGGAGACGGTAACCTCCTGGGCCGTTTGCAGGGGCAGGAGCGGCTGCCACTTACCAGGGCCAGCCGCGTGCGCACCCGTGTGCAAGCATGCGGTCAGGGTAAGGCAGCCAAGTGCTGTGTGTAAAATTTTTCTCATAAGGTGTTATGTTAGGTTGAGCGTTAGGTGATAATAGTTTGTGATTAATCAGTTACTGCATCCGGCAAAATTTTTTAAGCCGGTTCGTTCTGGTGCGTCCATCAAACAGGCACATTAGAAGGGGCTTGTTTGAATGCTTAATGTTATGCCTAATATGGAATATATCAAAAGAAGTAGCTACAGCATGACTACTTAAGGGCTACGTCATGACTACTTCACACGGCAGGATTTGGTGTGTAACTAGTTGTAAGCTAAGGGAATTTGCTTGCAGGGCTGGCTTTGCCCTTGCTCCTGCTACAGAATTGGAGCTGGTGAGTGAGTGGTAAGTGACGTGCACTGCGGCTGTACCGAAGTAACCGTTTCGGCTACTTCGGTACAGCTGCAGTGCACAAGTAAAGAGAGTGCGAATAATGAGAGAAGGAGTACGCCCAGGTGCGCCTCAAAAGGCAGGAGGAGAAAGCCGCCCGGCTACCCGCGCATGATCAGGTAAATGATGTAGCCGAAGTAGGTAACCAGAAAGAAGACGCCGTTCCAGCGGTCGATGGCGTTGCGCTTGCCGATAGGCATGGCAATGATAAGCAGGGTGCTGGCCAGGATCATCATCACAATATCGTCATTGTTCACCACGTCAAACGGAAGCGGGTTGATAAGCGCGCTGATGCCCAGGATCCAGAGCAGGTTAAAGATGTTTGAGCCCACCACGTTGCCAACGGCAATGTCAATGTTGCGGCGGTAGGCGGCCATGGCCGAGGTAACCAGCTCTGGCAGCGAGGTGCCTATCGCCACCACGGTCAGGCCGATGAACGACTCGCTCAGCCCCATCGACTGCGCCATGCCCACAGCGCCGTCTACCACCCATTTCCCGCCCACAAACAGGCCCACTACGCCCAGCAGAATGTACAGGATGGATTTGCCCATGGGCATCAGCTCCGTTTGCTCCTCCTCCGGCAGTTCATCGTCTTTGTTCGTCTTGGCGATGTTGTAGATGTACACCATAAAGAGCAGGAAGAAGAAGAGCAGGATAGCGCCGTCCGCCCGGCTGATGTAGAGCTCCGGGCGTTTGTCTATCAGCGTGGCATTGGCCAGAAAGCCTACCAGCAGCGTGGCGATGAGAGAAAAAGGGATTTCCGTGAGAATGGTGTTGCGCTTGATGGGCAGCGGGCAGATAAGCGCCGTAACCCCAAGTATAAGCAGCAGGTTGGCCACGTTGCTGCCAAACACGTTACCGATCGCCAGCTCCGACTGCCCCTGCATACTGGACAGTATGTTGATGATGAGCTCCGGCAGCGAGGTACCGAACGAAACAATGGTCAGACCTACTACCATATCCGGAAGGCCATAGCGTTTGGCGATAGAGGAGGAGCCGTCTACTAGTAAGTCGGCGCCCTTTATCAGCATTACAAATCCTATCGCGAAGAGTATGTAGAGGAGCATGTTGTGTGGGTTTCTGGTGGCTAGGCTTGGGTACGAATAAGCTAAAAAAAGAAGGCTGCCCTAAGTGTTATCTACGGGCAGCCATTAGTATCTACAGGGTCAGGAGCTTAGGCCATGTTGTGGAAAACAGCCTGCACGTCGTCATCTTCCTCAAAGCGCTCAATCATACTCAGTACTTCCTCCTCCTGCTCTTCCGTTAGTTCGGTACGGGTTGTAGGGATGCGCTGCAGTTCCGCACTTATTACCTCCAGGCCTTTTTCCTCCAGGCCCTTCTGCATGTTGCCGAACTCGGTGAAAGGCGTTTCGATGATGATCTCGCCTTCGTGCTCATAGATGTCCTCGGCACCAAAGTCAATCAGCTCCAGCTCCAGTTCTTCCAGATCCACGCCTTCAGATGAAATCTTAAAAATGCCCTTGCGGTCGAACATGAAATCCAGTGATCCGGTTTTGCCCAAAGACCCGCCGCCCTTGGAGAAGTGCATGCGCACGTTGGCAACGGTGCGGTTCAGATTATCGGTGGCACACTCCACCACCACAGCGATGCCGTGGGGGGCGTATCCCTCGTATACTACTTCTTCGTAATCCTTCTCCTCTTTGGAGGATGCTCTTTTGATAGCAGCCTCGATCCGGTCCTTCGGCATGTTGACGCCTTTGGCGTTCTGGATGGCCGTGCGGAGGCGGGAGTTGGTGTCAGGGTTGGGGCCGCTTTCTTTCACGGCCATGACAATCTCTTTGCCAAGGCGCGTAAAGGCCTTCGACATTTTATCCCAGCGTTTAAATTTACGGGCTTTTCTGAATTCAAATGCGCGTCCCATAGTATGCTTTTTGTGTGTTTACAAAGTTAGGCAGCTTAGGCGTAAATTGGTAATCTTTTCGGTTTTCGTTGAGCGTTTTTCCCAAGCCGGGTACTAGCACCGTGGCGCAAAAACCTCTGGCGGAGGCTAAGTACAGTAAGTTAGTGAGTTAAAGCAGGCAAGCCCTTTTCTGCCTGCGCCCCCGTTGTTAGCGTATTCTCCCTTGCATAGAGCCTCTTAGCTGCCGCTAAGTTCTTTTGCTTCAGCCGCCGCATAGCGGGAGTTTACGGGTTGTAGGCTAGAGGGGTGGAGCCAGGGCTACAAGTATAAACCGGCTGCGGGCACCGATGCATGTAACACGGTCGTGCAACGGTAATGTGCTTACTTTCCGGGGGTGGTGTGGTAGTCGGAAATGCGCAGCTGCTGATCGCAGAAGCTGTACTCGTGCTGGATGTTGGAGCCAACAATGATGAGGCGGTCTTGCCTGTTCTGGCTCACGTGCTCCTGGTACCAGGCCACGCCCTCCTGGTCAAGGTTGGTGGTTGGCTCGTCTAGCAGCAGCATGGAGCTGTTGGAGTAAATGGCCAGGCCCAGCTTCAGACGCTGCTTCATGCCCGACGAGAAGTCCTTCACGTATTTGTGCTTTGACTTCTGCAGGCCCATGCGGTCCACGAGCTGCAGGGCGGAGAGGCCGTGGCGCAGCGGCTTAAAGCGGGAGTGGAAGTTGAGCATCTCCAGCAGCGTGAACTCCTCTACCAGCTCCAGGTAAGGGGCCGTAAGGGAGAGGTGGCGGTAAGCGGCATCCAGGGCAATGGCTTTGCCGCCGAAGCTGTACGTGAGTTCGCCCTCGCTTGCCAGGTTATGCCCTGCCACTACAGTAAGAAGAGTGGATTTACCGGACCCGTTGTGCCCTAAAACGGCATAAGCGGTGCCTGACTCAAACGTGTAAGTCAGGTTCCGGAAAATCCACTCGTAGTTATAGCGTTTACCTAAACCTGTTAGGTTAATTTGCATCTTTTGCGAAATAGCCTTTGATAATACCGCGACCTGAGTTGCGGACAAAGTTGATGATCTCATCGCGCTCACGGCTCGGTGAAAGCTCTACTTCGATCTTATCCAGCGCCTGGCTGTTGTTGAGCCCGTTCATGAACAGCAGGCGGTACACGTGCTGTATGTCATTGATCTGCTCACTCACGTAGCCTCTGCGGCGCAGGCCGATAGAGTTGATGCCGGCGTAGGAAAGCGGCTCGCGGGCGGCCTTCACAAACGGCGGAACATCCTTGAGTACCAGTGAGCCGCCGGAGATAAAGGCATGTGAACCGATCTTCACAAACTGGTGAATGGCGCTGGTGGCACTAATGATGGCAAAGTCACCAACCTCTACGTGGCCTGCCATCTGTACCGAGTTACCGATAATGCAGTTGTCTCCCACAGAGCAGTCGTGCGCCACGTGGGCGTAGGCCATCACCAGGCTGTTTCTGCCTACTACCGTCTTCATCCTGTCGATGGTGCCGCGGCTAACGGTCACATACTCGCGGATAACCGAGTTATCGCCGATGTGGGTGGTGGTTACCTCGCCGGCAAACTTCAGGTCCTGGGGGATAGAGGAAATCACCGCACCCGGGAATATCTTACAGTTTTTGCCGATGCGGGCGCCTTCCATGATCACGGCATTAGAGCCGATCCAGGTGCCCTCCCCAATTTCCACGTTCTTGTGGATGGTGGCAAATGGCTCAATAACTACGTTTTGTGCGATTCTAGCCTCTGGGTGTACGTATGCTAATGGCTGGTTCATGCGTCTTTCTTTACTAAACTTGCCGACATTTCTGCTTCCATTACCAACTGGCCACCTACAAAGGCCTGGCCACTCATCTTGGCAATACCGCGCTTCACGGGAGCCAGCAATTCACATCTAAAAATTATTGTGTCGCCCGGAAGTACCTTGCGCTTAAAACGGCACTTGTCTATGCCCAGGAAATACGGCCAGTAGTCTTCTGGTTTCTCTACGGTGTTTAGCACCAGGATACCGCCTGTCTGTGCCATGGCTTCTATCTGGATGACACCCGGCAGCACAGGGTTGCCCGGGAAGTGCCCCTGAAAGAAAGGCTCGTTCATGGTTATGTTCTTAACGCCCATAACCGTGGTTTCGTCTAAATGGATGATCTTATCGATGAGCAGGAACGGATAGCGGTGCGGCAGCGTGGCCGCAATCTGGTTGATATCCATGACCGGCTTCTTCTTCGGGTCGTAGGTCGGCACGTTCTTGATCGTCGCCTCGTGGATCATCTTCTTTACCTTTTTGGCAAAGGCGATGTTCGCTGCGTGGCCAGGGCGTGCGGCCAGAATCTGCCCCTTTATCGGCTGGCCGATCAGGGCCAGGTCTCCGAGCAGGTCCAGTAGCTTGTGGCGCGCCGGCTCGTTGCGGTAGCGCAGCTCGGTGTTGTTCAGCACCCCTTCTTCCTTCACTTCCACTTTCTGCTTTTGCAGGAGCTCCGAGAGGTGCGTCAGCTCGTCGTCCTGCACCACGCGGTCCACAATCACGATGGCGTTATCCAGGTCGCCGCCCTTGATCAGGTTTTGCTTGAAAAGGGCCTCCAGCTCATGCAGGAACACAAAGGTGCGGCAAGGGGCAATCTCTTTTTCGAACTGCTCCAGGTCCGTGATAGAGGCGTGCTGGCTACCGAGCACAGGTGAGTTATAGTCCACCATTACCGTCAGGCGGTAGTCGTCGAGTGGCAGGGCGGCAATTTCTACGCCGCGGGCGTCGTCTTTGTAGCTGAGGCCCTGCGGTATCTCGAAGAAGTTGCGCAGGGCGTTCTGCTCCTGAAAGCCGGCCTCGTGCAGGGCTTTCACAAACTCGATGGAGGAGCCGTCCATGATCGGAGGTTCCGGGCCGTCCAGCTCAATCAGCACGTTGTCTATCTGCAGGCCAACGAGTGCCGCCAGGGTATGCTCCACGGTATTTACGCGTGCGCCGTTCTGCTCAATGGTCGTGCCTCTGGAGAGGTCCACCACGTTGTCTACATCGGCAGCCACAATGGGCTTGCCGGGCAGGTCGATGCGCTGGAATTTATAGCCATGGTTGATTGGCGCGGGTTTAAACGTCATGTTAGAAACCACGCCGGTGTGCAACCCAATGCCCGATACAGTTACCGGAGCCTTTATGGTGTGCTGTTTATCGTTCATTCACGTATTTATAGTCGTGTTATCGCTTGCTTTACAAGAACAAGGGCGGCAGTAACAGCTGCCGGTGCAGCAGGTAGTTATACGCCTGGCCCACTGCCCTGCAAACTTAAGGTTTTATATAAGGTATTGCCAATTTTTGTAAATAAACTAGCGAGGCGCGCCGGTATAAAGTGCTGATTTATACTTTCTCCTTCAGGATTTCCAGCTCTCGCTGCAGCTCCGGCAGTTTCCGGAAAACGGTCATCGCGCGCAGGTTCTGCTTGTAGTCGAAGGCAGGGGAGCCCTGTATAATAAGGCCTTCCTCTTTTACCGATTTGGATACGCCCGACTGAGCCCCAATTGTGGTTTTATTGGCGATGGTGATGTGGCCTACAATGCCCACCTGGCCGGCAATAACGCAGTTGTTGCCGATCTTCGCTGAGCCCGACACGCCCGACTGAGAGGCGATCACGGTGTTCTGGCCTACCTCCACGTTGTGAGCGATCTGCACCAGGTTATCGATTTTAGTGCCTTTGCGGATGATGGTTGAGCCCATGGTGGCGCAGTCGATGGCCGTGTTGGCTCCTATGGAGACATCGTCTTCCAGCACCACGTTGCCGATCTGCGGCACAGGCTTATAGGTGCCGTCGGGTTGCGGTGCCCAGCCAAAGCCGTCGCTGCCGATCACGGCACCGGAGTGGATGGTGCAGTTGCTGCCCACCACGGTGTTGGTATACAGCTTCACGCCGGCAAAAATGGTTGTGTTGTCGCCGATCTGCACATTGTCGCCGATATAGGCCTGCGGGAAAATGCGCACGTTCTCGCCTATCTTGCAGTTGGTGCCGATGTAGGAGAAGGCGCCCCGGTAATGGTTGCTGCCAATCTCGCTGCCCTGGCCTATAAAGCAAGGCTCCTCTACCCCAACCTTAGAGGCCAGTATAGCCGTGTGGTAGTAGTGCAGCAGCGTGGAGAAGCTGGAGTAAGGGTCCGCCACGCGTATCAGCGTCGGCTTCACGTCACTTTTCAGCTTCAGCTGGTCCGAAACGATGACAGCGCTGGCACTGGTACTATATAGGTATGATTCGTACTTCAGGTTGGATAGGAAAGCTAGGGCACCCGGCTGGGCATCCTCAATTTTGGCTAAAGTGCTGACCTTGACAGAATTGTCTCCCTCTACCTTGCCCTGCAGCAGGTCAGCTATCTGTTGAACAGTAAATTCCATTTTGTAAAATTAGAGCAAAAACTCAAAAACGCTAACGCTTTGGGGGTGCAAACTTAACAAAATCTTACCGCCTGCCACATCTTGTTTTAGAATATAGTTTAAAGAGGTTGTTGTTTTGGTACAACAGGGAAGGAGGGGGCGGTGCTTCTTTACAAATGCGCGACCTCTTTCGGGTAACACACGAAGTGCTTCTCCACTTTATAGCTTAGGGCGCGAATGTTCGGCAGGTCCGAAGCCTCGGCCACGTCTACGACGTATCCGGATTTGGTGAGCATGTTAATGGTCTGGCCCTCCACATCGTAGGCGTTGTTGCTGATCTTGCCCGAAATCATCAGGTATTTCACGTCCTCCTCCGTTACTTTATACTTGTCCTGCACCAGCTCACTGATCCCAAGCAGCATATCCTCTTCAATGGGTTTGTTGGACAGGTACACCTTAAACAGCTTCCGGCTCAGGATACTCTTGGCCAGGTATGAGAGCACAAAGTCCGGGTGCGCGGCCCACTCCTTAATGCCACTCCACACATCGTGGTCGTCGAGGGCTACGAAGCGCTCCAATATGCTTTTGTCCTCCTTAAAATCGCCCATGGTAAGGTCGGAGGAGAGGAAGAAGTGGAGGTTAGGGCTGGCTGGCACCTCCACGCCACGCTGCATCAGCTCCCGGGCACGCTGCACCGCGCGCAGCACCATGTGCTCGGCGCTGATCACGGTCTTGTGCAGGTATACCTGCCAGTACATCAGGCGGCGGCTCACCAGGAAGTTCTCGATGCTGTAAATCGCCTTTTCCTCCACCACCAGCTTATCGTTGGCAATGTCCAGCATCTTAATAATCCGGTCGGCGCCTATTTTCCCCTCGTACACACCGGTGTAGAAGCTGTCGCGGTTCAGGTAGTCGAGGCGGTCCACGTCGAGCTGGCTCGACACGAGCTGGTGGAAAAAGCGCCGGTGGTAGTTATCTTTGAAAATATCGATGGCCAGGCTCAATCTTCCGCCGAACTGCTCGTTAAGCAGGTGCATGATGTGCAGCGAAAGATGCTCGTGGTGTACGTTTTTGAAAATGGCCGTCTCCAGGGCGTGCGAGAAAGGGCCGTGGCCCACGTCGTGCAGCAGGATGGCGATGAGCGAGGCCTCATATTCGCTGTCGTTTATTTCGTTATTTTTACTGCGCAGCGTTTGCAGGGCCGTGTCCATGAGGTGCATGGCGCCCAGGGCATGGTGGAAACGGGTGTGGAGCGCGCCCGGGTACACCATCTCCGTCAGGCCCAGCTGCTTTATGCGGCGGAGGCGCTGGAAGTAAGGGTGCTCAATAATATCGAAGATGAGCGCTGTCGGAGCTGTGATGAAGCCGTAAACAGGGTCGTTGAAGATCTTTTTTTTATTCACAGAAAGGGAAATTACGTTTTTGGCTGTTAAACCAGGTACATATACCGCAGGTTTTCAACTTGTGGTGGTAATGGGCAAGTTCTTAACTTGCGCAAAGCAAACGGCACTGAAACCAGGTACGGCGTAAGCTGGACGTTTGCCTCATGCCGGGCCACAAGGTACAGGCCTGCGGCAGGGGCACGCATCACAGCTAACGAGCAAGTGGTAATTAATACCCGCTTTTGATTGTTACCCATACAGAAAGGGAGCTGTTACAGGGGTGTCTGCCGCTCCGGCTTGCTTAAGAGCCAGGGGCAAAAGCCCGATCAACTAACAACTACGCCTTTCAGACGTTAAACAAATTAGCCATACTTACACAAGTATAAAACTATGCAAAGATACAATATATTATGGGCCGATGATGAGATCGACCTGCTAAAGCCGCACATCCTGTTCCTGGAAGACCGCGGCTACGACATTACACCGGTAAACAGCGGAGCCGATGCCATTGAGGAGTTCCGTGACCGCAGCTTCGACATTGTGTTCCTGGATGAGAACATGCCCGGCATCAGCGGCCTAGAAACGCTGAACGAGCTGAAAACCATACGCCCGGCCGTGCCGGTGATCATGATCACCAAGAGCGAGGAAGAGCATATCATGGAGGAGGCGATCGGCTCCAAGATTACCGATTACCTGATCAAGCCGCTGAACCCGAACCAGATCCTGCTGTCGGTAAAGAAGGTGCTGGAGAACAAGCGCCTGGTAAGCGAGAAGACCAACATGAGCTACCAGCGCGACTTCCGCCAGCTGGGCATGGCCTTCGGCGAGCGCCTGAGCCAGCACGAGTGGGCCGACATCTACAAAAAGCTGGTGTACTGGGAGCTGGAGATCGACGAGACGGAGAACAAAAGCATGGCCGACGTCATCAACATGCAGAAGGATGAGGCCAACTCCAACTTCGCCCGTTTCATCATGGACAACTACGAAGACTGGATGAACGGCGATGACGAGGCCCCGCTGATGTCGCACCAGCTGTTTAAGCAGCGCGTGTTCCCGATGATGAAGGAAACCGACCGCCCCGTGTACTTCCTGCTGATCGACAACCTGCGCTATGACCAGTGGAAGGTGCTGGAGCCGCTGATATCGGAGTACTTCACCGTGGACTCGGAGGAGATGTTCTACTCCATACTGCCGACCACCACGGCCTATGCGCGTAACGCCATCTTCTCGGGCATGCTCCCTACCGAGATCCAGAAAAAGTACCCGAACATGTGGGTGAGCGACGATGAGGAGGAGGGGAAGAACCTGAACGAAGCTGATTTCCTGGATATCCAGTTCCAGCAGAACCGCATCACCGACAAGCACAGCTACCACAAAATCACGAACGTGCAGGCCGGCCGTGACCTTTTGAGCAAGTTCAGCAACCTGGACAACAACAAGCTGAACGTGATCGTGTATAACTTCGTGGACATGCTCTCGCATGCCCGCACCGACAGCAACATGGTGCGCGAGCTGGCCCCGGACGAGTCGGCGTACCGCTCCATTACCAAATCCTGGTTCCTGCACTCGCCGCTGTTCGATACCCTGAAGGCCATTGCCGACAAAAAAGGCAAGCTCATCATCACCACCGACCACGGCACCATCCGGGTAAAAAGGCCCTTTAAGATCATCGGCGACCGAAATACCAACACCAACCTGCGCTACAAGCACGGTAAAAACCTGGGCTATACCGACAAAGACGTGTTCACGGTGCGCAAGCCGGAGAGATTTTTCTTGCCTAAAGCCAACGTTTCCACTACGTTTGTATTTGCGATAGAAGATTACTTTTTCGCCTATCCGAACAATTATAACTACTACGTGAACTACTACAAAGACACTTTCCAACACGGAGGCGTGTCGTTGGAGGAGATGATTATACCGTACATAACGCTTTCGCCGAAGAATGTATAATACAGGAGTTGAACGGGCACATATCAGGATGTCGTCGTTGGAGGAGCTGCCAGCGGCGGCTTCTGTGCTTATAGAGGAGGCCGCATCGGAGCCCATTATCCTTTTTGAGGGGCCAATGGGTGCGGGTAAAACGACCTTGATAAAGGAGCTGTGCCGGCAGCTGGGGGTGCAGGAGAACGTGAGCAGCCCTACCTTTGCCCTGGTGAACGAGTATGAAGGGAAGGGCGGGAAACTAATTTACCACTTCGATTTTTATAGGATTAACGACGAGCGGGAGGCCCTTGATATAGGGGCGCCGGAGTATTTCGAGTCCGGTAACCTGTGCCTGATCGAGTGGCCCTCCATGATCCCGAACCTGCTGCCGGAGCACTACCTGCTGGTGGAGCTCCAGCCGGATGCGGAAGGCAAGGAGAGAAGCCTGGTGATTCGCAAAGTAGAGAACTAGCGGGGAGAAGTTGATTTAAGCTACCGCGCTCGCTGTACGTCTTAACCCATTGCTGAGCAGGTGTTGCTTTCACTAACGGAAGGCAGTGGAGTGAAGCAGTGTAGAATTAAGTACCCTTCCGAGGGAGAGTGTGGCGTGGATGGCTGCACCGGCAGCGAAAAAAAGACGACGAAAACTACTGCGAAAGCGAACATATGATGCTTTCGCATAAACTGGCTAGAAAACAGGGTTGGATTGTACGGTACCTGTTGCAGTGTACCCTTCAGTTCGGACTCTTAATTTAAAAACGTATGACGGAGAAGTTTGCCGTAGATTTAGGAAAGTTGGCCGCAAGCCAGGCCCTGTACCCGAAGGAATCAATGCTGGCTGTGGAGGAAAGGCGCCGGAGCTTGTTTATCGGGATTCCGAAGGAGTCGTCGTTCCAGGAGAACCGCATTGGCCTCACGCCGGATGCCGTGAAACAGCTCACCGACCAGGGGCACCGCATCCTGATCGAGGCAGGCGCCGGCATCCCGTCTAAATACTCCGATAACGAATACTCTGAGGCCGGTGCCAAAATTGTGTATGCTACGGAGGAAGTATACGACGCCGACATCATCCTGAAGATCGCTCCCCCCACCTACGACGAACTGGATTACCTGCGCCCCGGTCAGACCCTCATCTCCGCCCTGCACTTCGGCAACCTGACCTCCGACTATATCAATGCCCTGCTGCGCAAAAAGATCAATGCCATCTCGTTTGAGTTGATCCGCGACAAATCGGAAGCAAAGCCGGTGGTACGGGCCATGAGCGAGATTGCCGGCAGTACGGTGATGCTGGTGGCAGCCGAGTACCTGAGCAGCAGCAACGAAGGGAAAGGGATTATACTAGGAGGTATAACAGGCGTGGCTCCGACCAAGGTGGTTATACTTGGTGCGGGTACGGTGGCAGAGTATGCCGCCCGCGCCGCCCTGGGTATGGGGGCAGAGGTGCGGGTGTTTGATAACCACATCTACAAACTGCGCCGCCTGAAGCACAACGTAGGGGCCCAGATTTTTACATCCACCCTCGATAAGGCGGTGATGAACGCCGAAATAAAGCAGGCAGACGTTGTGATCGGCGCTTTTGTGGCCGACGAAGGACAGATAACCTGTGTGGTGGAGGAGGGAGTGGTGGCCCAGATGAACCCCGGCTCCATCATCATTGATGTGTGCATCGATCAGGGCGGCTGCTTTGAGACGTCCGAGATAACCTCGCACTCGCGGCCTATCTACCGCAAGTATGACATCATTCATTACTGCGTGCCCAATATCCCGTCTCGTGTTCCGAGAACGGCCACGCAGGCACTCAGCAATATCTTTACGCCTATCTTTACCGAGTACTCCAAGTATGGCGGCATCAACGAGGTGCTGTTCATGAACGAGCACTACCGCAGTGGGGTGTACATCTACAAAGGCAGCCTCACCAACGCCCACATCGCCAAACGCTTTGGGATGCGCTATAAAGAGCTGGGGCTGATGATTGCGGTGCGGAACTAGGAGGAAGTGTAGAAGGGTTGGCGCTTTGTTTTACTCCTTTCATAAAAGTGCTAGCGTTCTGTTTTAGCACAAAATAGCATCTAATTTTAAGGTAAAGCCTGTCTTTGTCAGTTGATAAAGGTATCTTTGCTAAGATGCTAATTTTAGGGTGCTTTTAATACTTTATTTTAAGTTTTACAAGGCAACTTTTTTATTTCTTTCACATATAGTATGGCTTAGCTGAAGCAATTTCTGTGTTAGTGACAGCTTCATGATGGTGAAAGAAGTTTAATTTTAAGCGAACGTATAGACAATGCCAGATAAATTACAGTTGGAAGACCCAAAGATTGCAGTTATTGGGTTAGGATATGTAGGCTTACCGCTAGCCGTAGAGTTTGCCAAGCAGTTTAAGACCTTTGGCTTCGATATAAACAAGCAGCGTATCGAGGGACTCCGGCAGGGGCATGACCACACGCTTGAGGTGTCTGATGAGCTGCTGGCTGAAGTGCTGACACAGGACTGTTCAGTTGAAAAAGGGCTTCTGTGTACAGACCAGCTGGAGCAGATTGACCAGTGCAACTTCTATATCATTACAGTGCCTACCCCTGTCGATAAGCACAACCGCCCGGACCTGACGCCGCTCTTTAAGGCGAGCGAGACGGTAGGCAAAGTGCTGAAGAAAGGGGATATTGTTATCTATGAGTCCACAGTATACCCGGGTGTAACGGAAGACGAGTGTGTGCCTGTACTGGAGCGAGTGTCAGGCCTGACGTTCAACGAGGACTTCTTCGCCGGCTACTCGCCTGAGCGTATCAATCCGGGCGATAAGGAGCATACAGTCGCTAAAATCCTGAAAGTTACCTCCGGATCCACGCCTGAGGCAGCTGATAAGGTAGATGCGCTTTATAATGCTGTGATTACAGCCGGTACGCACAAAGCTCCCTCAATCAAAGTGGCCGAGGCTGCCAAAGTCATTGAGAACGCGCAGCGCGATATCAACATCGCCTTTGTAAACGAACTGGCTAAGATATTTAACCGCCTTGGCATTGATACCGATGAGGTCTTACAAGCAGCTGGCACCAAGTGGAATTTCCTGAAGTTTAAGCCTGGCTTGGTGGGCGGGCACTGCATTGGTGTCGATCCGTACTACCTGGCACAGAAGGCCCAGGAGGTAGGCTACCACCCGGAAATTATACTTGCTGGCCGCCGTCTGAACGACGGCATGGGCGAGTATGTGGCGCACGAGGTAGTGAAGCTGATGGTGAAGAAGGATATCCCGGTAAAGAACGCAAATGTGCTGGTGCTGGGAATTACCTTTAAAGAGAACTGCCCGGATGTACGCAATACAAAGGTAGTGGACATTCTGCGTACCCTAAAGGACTACCAAATGAACCTGACTATCTACGACCCATGGGCAGCCCCTGCCGAGGTGAAGCATGAGTATGGATGGAGTTCCGTGACCTCTCTGGACAATTCATCGACTTACGATGCCGTTATCCTGGCAGTGTCACATAAGGAGTTTGAGCAGCTTGATCTGAGTAAGCTTTGCAAGCCGAATGCAGTGATCTATGATGTGAAGGGAACGCTGCCGAAGGAAGTGGCTGATGCGAGGTTGTAAATTAAATCTTATTTTTACTCAATGAAAAGGAGCTTTGGTCTCTTTTTAAAATTCAGTAAAAAATCAATAAATAAACAGATATGAACCTTAATAATAAACGTGTTTTAGTAACTGGAGCAGATGGTTTTATTGGTAGCCACTTAGTAGAACGCTTGCTAGAAGAAGGGTGCAAAGTAAAGGCATTTGTTTACTACAACTCGTTTAATAGCTGGGGATGGTTAGATACTTTGTCTAAAGAGAAACTATCTCAGATAGAAATTTTTGCAGGAGATATCCGTGACCCTAATGGGGTACGTACAGCAATGAAAGACATCGAAGTTGTTTTTCACCTAGCTGCTTTAATTGCCATTCCTTTTAGCTATCACTCTCCAGACAGCTACATTGATACCAATGTGAAAGGTACTCTGAATATCGTTCAGGCAGCAAAAGACTTAGGCGTAGAACGGGTTTTGGTAACATCTACCTCAGAGGTTTATGGGACTGCACAGTACATTCCAATAGATGAGAAACACCCTAGGCAGCCTCAGTCACCGTACTCAGCCTCTAAGATCGGAGCAGACTGTATCGCAGATTCATTCTACAGAAGCTTTAACCTTCCTTTGACTATCGTAAGGCCATTCAATACCTACGGCCCACGTCAGTCGGCTAGAGCCGTAATACCTACGATAATCACGCAACTATTACAGGGTAAGACAGAGATTAAACTTGGCGATCTTACACCTACACGTGACCTTCTGTTTGTGAAAGATACAGCCAATGGGTTTGTTGAAATTGCTAAATCAGATAGTTTGATTGGAGAGGATTGTAATATCGCAACTGAGTCCGAAATCTCAGTTGGGGATTTAGCACAGAGCCTGATTAACCAGATTAATCCGCAAGCAAGGATAATTCAGGATGAAGTGCGTCTTAGACCTGAAAAGAGTGAAGTATTCCGCTTATATGGCGCCAATGGTAAAATTAAGAGCAATACGAACTGGGATTTGAAGTATACTTTGGAAGAAGGTCTTGCCGAAACGATTGAGTGGTTCCGCAACACCGAGAACTTGCGCCAGTACAAGGCAGACATCTATAACATATAAATTATAGTACTACTATGACGCAATCAAGTAAGTACAGTAATATAATTGACTATATCAAAGGACTTTTTCCTAACCAAAGTTTCATTCCCTTACATGAGCCGCGCTTTGTCGGGAATGAAAGAAAGTATGTGATCGATGCAATAGATTCAACTTATGTGTCTTCAGTAGGGGCATACGTTAATCGTTTCGAGGAGATGATGCAGGAAATAACCGGGGCTAAGTATGCTGTGGCAACTGTCAACGGAACAGCAGCTTTGCATATGGCACTTATTGTTGCAGGTGTCAATCAAGGAGATGAGGTTATCTCACAAGACTTGACCTTTATTGCCACGGCCAATGCTATTAGCTATTTAGGAGCTTCGCCTGTGTTTCTAGATATTGACAGAAACAACTTAGGGTTGTCTGCTGCCAGCTTAGAAGCTTTCCTGCAGGAAAATGGGAAGAAGGAAAGCAATGCAACCTTCAACAGGAAAACAGGAAAGCGCATAGCTGCTTGCGTGCCTATGCACAGCTTTGGTTTTCCATGTGATATAGACAAAATTGCTGCAATCTGTGATGAATGGCATATTCCACTAGTAGAAGATGCTGCTGAATCTTTGGGAAGCTATCATGATAGTAAACACACAGGTACAACTGGCCTAGTAGGGACGTTTAGCTTTAACGGCAATAAAACCGTAACCTGTGGCGGCGGCGGCGCAATAGTAACAAATAACGAAGCTATAGCTAAGCTTGCAAAACACCTGACAACACAGGCCAAGGTTCCTCATGCATGGGAGTTTAATCATGACCACATAGGCTATAACTATCGCATGCCAAATTTAAATGCCGCTTTAGCCTGTGCTCAGCTTGAGCAACTAAGTACTTTTATAGAAAATAAACGCGAGCTGGCTAGTAAGTATAAACTCTTCTTTGATGGAATTGAGGGGGTGGAGTTTGTGACAGAGGAGCCAGGCGCAAAAGCAAATTATTGGCTGAATGTGCTCTTGCTCGAAAGCAAGGAAGAAAGAGACGCCTTTTTAACCGAGGCAAACAGCAATGGCGTTATGGTACGCCCTGCATGGACACTGATGCACAAGCTGCCAATGTTTCAGAACAACATATATGGCGATGTAAGTGTCAGTACTTGGGTAGAAGAGAGGTTGGTAAATATTCCTAGTAGCGTTAGATTGTAACAATGCAGCGGATAGTTCTCATTGGGTATTCTGGTCATGCATTTGTTGTTGCAGACACTGTAGAAATGCTGGGAGGCGAAATAGTTGGCTACTGTGACAAAGTAGAGGCTAAGCGTAATCCTTATAGCCTGGTATATCTTGGAGATGAGCAGGATGCAACAACAGTATCTAAACTCACCGCTTTAGAAGCACGCTTTATTGTCAGTATAGGCAACAACTCCGCTCGAAGAAACCTCACCAAGCAACTTACTGAGCAGGGAATACACAGCATATCAGTCATTCATCCTAGTGCATTTATTTCTAAGCTTTCTACTGTAGGGCAAGGAAGCTTTGTCTCCGCAGGAGCCATAGTAAATCCTATGGCAAGTATAGGTATGGGGGCTATAATCAATACAAGTGCAGTGGTTGAGCATGAATGCTTAGTTGGAGATTATGCACATATTGCACCTGGCGCTGTGCTTGCTGGTAACGTAAGTATTGGTGAAGGAAGTTTTATCGGAGCAAATGCTGTGGTAAAACAAGGTACATCTATCGGGAAAAATGTTGTAATCGGAGCTGGTGCAGTGGTGGTGAAAGATGTGCCTGATAATTTAATTTTGGTAGGGAATCCTGCCGTAGAGTTGAAAAAATGAATAAAACAGTAATAATTGCCGAAGCCGGAGTGAATCACAATGGTGATATTCAGCTAGCTAAACAACTAATAGATGTTGCAGCTGATGCGGGTGTTGACTATGTAAAGTTCCAGACTTTTAAAGCTGATAAACTTGTAAGTAAGACGGCCAAGCAGGCTGTTTACCAGGTAAAGAATCAGAAAAGCCAAAGTGATGATACACAGTACTCAATGCTCAAAAAGCTGGAGCTTTCTGAAGAAGATCACTATGTGCTTCAGGCATATGCGTCTGATAAAGGAATAAAATTTTTATCTACTGGCTTCGATCCCGAGAGTATTGATTTTCTAGATCAACTTGGAATTGATTTGTTCAAAGTACCGTCTGGTGAAATAACAAACAAGCCGTACTTGGAGCAGATTGCTAAGAAAGGAAAGGCTGTTGTTCTTTCTACAGGTATGGCAACCTTACAGGAAGTTGGTGATGCAATTTCTGTTCTGGCAAAGGCAGGGCTAAGTAATGAAGATATTTCTGTGCTTCATTGCAATACAGAATACCCGACTCCTATGGGTGATGTTAATCTAAAGGCAATGCTAGCTATAAAAGATAGCTTTGGGGTTAAAGTGGGATATTCAGACCATACATTAGGAATTGAAGTACCCATTGCTGCAGTTGCACTAGGTGCAGTCCTAATAGAGAAACACTATACCTTAGATAAGGAGTTGCCTGGTCCAGATCACAAAGCTTCTCTCAGCCCTCAGGAACTAAAAGATATGGTTCTTGCAATTCGAAACGTTGAGCAGGCATTAAGCGGAAGTGCTGAAAAGGAACCTAGTACATCTGAGCTCAAGAATAGGGAGCTAATCAGAAAAAGTATTTATTACAGTTCAGCTTTAATTAAGGGTACTGTAGTAGGTGACGATCATTTAATAATGATGCGTCCTGCAACTGGTATAAGCCCAATGGAAGTAGATTCTGTAGTTGGCAAAGCGCTAAAATGCAATGTGGAGCAGGGGCAGATTGTGAATTTTGATGATTTTGAGTAATGAAGGTTTGTGTAGTCACCGGCACCAGAGCTGAATACGGCCTTCTCTTTTGGACACTAAAAGAGTTACAGCAAGATCCTGATGTTGACTTGCAGATATGTGTTACTGGGATGCATCTCTCACCAGAATTTGGTCTAACATATAAGCAAATTGAGCAAGATGGGTTTCAGATAGACAAAAAAGTAGAAATACTGCTGTCTTCTGATACATCTGTTGGCGTTTCAAAAAGCATAGGCCTTGGCGTTATTTCTTTCTCTGAAGCTTTTAATGAGCTCAAGCCAGATCTAATCCTATTATTAGGTGACCGTTTTGAAGCATTTGCAGCCGCCACTGCTGCTATGATTGGTAAAATTCCTGTTGCTCATTGCCATGGAGGGGAGGCGACAGAAGGGTTAATTGATGAGCCGATTCGGCATTCAATTACCAAGATGTCACACATACATTTCACTTCAACTGAAGAATATAGAAAAAGGGTAATCCAGTTAGGCGAGCAACCTCAAAATGTGCACAGCGTGGGGGCTCTTGGAATTGAAAATATCAATAAGCTTGCACTATTAAGTAGAACAAAGTTCGAAGAGAGTATAGGCTTCAGGCTTGGAGATAAAAATGTACTCGTAACTTTCCATCCAGTAACGCTTGAAAACGCTACAGCTGAGCATCAATTTACTGAGCTTCTAGAAGCCTTAGATGACCTAAAGGCTACTAAGATAATTTTTACAAAGCCTAATGCAGATACTGATGGAAGGGTTATAATTAATTTAATTGATCAGTATACGAAGAAGAACCCGGAAAAGAGTATCGCGTTTGTGTCTTTGGGTCAACTGAGATATTTATCAGCTTTACAATTCATGGATGCCGTAATAGGCAACTCTTCAAGTGGGTTAATTGAGGTGCCTAGCTTTAAAACTGCGACGATAGATATAGGAGACAGACAAAGAGGGAGAATCAAAGCAGACAGTGTGATATCCTGCGAGCCTAACTCTAATTCAATCAAAAATGCTATTGAAGAAGCGTTCTCCGATAGTTTTCAAGAGAGACTACTTCATGTTAAAAATCCCTACGGAGAAAAAGATTCTTCTAAAGAAATAGTTAAAGTAATTAAGAACACGAACCTAAGCGCACTTCTTAAAAAGAAGTTTTATGACCTGGTATGAGAGTAGTCTTTATTGGTACTGTAGAGTTCTCAAGGAAAGCCTTACTTAAGCTTCTAGAACTTAATGTTAATGTTGTTGGAGTCGTAACCAAGGCGAAGTCAGAGTTTAACTCAGATTTCGCCAATTTGGTAGATGTATGTGAAGAGCAGGGTATTGGTTATAAATATGTTAACAATATCAACCATCCAAATAATGTTAAGTGGATTGAGCAACTAAAACCAGATGTGTTATTTTGTTTTGGATGGTCCAGTTTGCTCAAGCCTGAAGTTCTTACTCTAGCCCCTCATGGTGTTGTAGGATTTCATCCTGCTCTTATTCCTGCTAATAGAGGTAGGCATCCTATTATTTGGGCTCTGGCATTAGGATTGAATAAAACAGGGTCTACTTTCTTTTTTATGGATGAAGGTGCTGACACCGGTGATATTCTTAATCAAAAGGAGGTTTTAATTACTAGTGATGATGACGCAGCTAGCCTCTATAATAAAATTATAGAAGTAGCATTGGGCCAAATTGAAGAATTCATACCTGAACTAATCAGTGGGAAGTATAAAAGGATAAAGCAGATAGGCGAAGGTAATACCTGGAGGAAAAGAGGAAAAAAAGACGGAGAAGTTGACTGGCGAATGTCAAGTAAATTAATTATGAATCTTGTTAAAGCTTTAACAAGGCCTTATCTCGGAGCACATTTTGTGCACAATAGTGAGGAGTATAAAGTTTGGAAATGTGAAGTTGGTACTACTGAGAAATTGACAAACATAGAGCCAGGCAAAATTTTGAAAATTGAACCTGATAGAATGTTAGTCAAAACAGGAGATGGAGCATTATGGCTTACAGAGTTCGATGAAATTAAAGATATAGCAGTAGGACAATATATATAATGGCAAAGGTTATAGTTATTTCTGCCCATCCAGATGATGAAGTTCTTGGTGTAGGTGGTGCGTTACTCAAGCATAAAGAAAATGGAGATGATATATATTGGTTAATAGTTACCAACATATTTGAAAAGGATGGTTTTTCGGAGGATAGAGTTAGAACTAGGCAGGACGAAATTGTAAAAGTGGCGAACCTGCTTGGAGTTAAGCAGACTTATAAACTTGACTACCCTACAATGACGTTGTCAAGCTCCAGCTTGATTAAAATGGTCCCTGAAATATCTGCCATTTTCCAAGAGATTAAGCCTGAAATCATCTACTCGTTAAACAGGTCTGACGCGCATTCTGATCATAGAGTTATTTTTGATGCTGTGATGGCCTGCACAAAGTCATTTCGATATCCATTCATAAAGCGAGTTCTTATGTATGAATGTATTTCTGAGACAGAATTCGCTCCAGTACTTCCAGAAAAAGCCTTCTTACCAAACTACTTCATAGATATTTCAGAGCATCTGGAGCAGAAGCTTGAAATTATGAAAGTATATGAATCTGAGCTTGGTGAGCACCCATTTCCACGATCATTAGAAAATATTAAAGCGCTAGCACATTTTAGAGGGGCTAGTGTTGGAGTGCATTATGCAGAGGCTTTCCAGCTAATAAAATATATTGATAAATAAGCATGATTGATTATCGCAAACATATTATTCTGTGCCAAACCCCCATCAAGACAGCGCTAGCCCAACTAAATGAATTGGCAGCTGATGCTATACTTTTTGTTGTAGATGGAGAAGAAAAGCTGATCGGGTCTTTAACCGATGGGGATGTAAGAAGGGGGTTTTTAAAGGGGCTCACGCTAGAGGATGTAGTAGATAACTTTATACAGCCTAATCCAAAGTTCTTGCAGAGGGGCTCATATACAATTGATGAGGTAATCCACTATAGGAATAATAATTTTAAAATAGTCCCAGTTCTTTGTAAAGAGGGGAAAATCGTAAATATTATAAACTTTAGGTTTTTAAAGTCTTATTTACCAGTTGATGCAGTGTTGATGGCAGGCGGAAGGGGGGAGCGTCTTCGTCCGCTTACAGATAATACACCTAAACCATTACTTAAAGTAGGCAATAAGCCAATCATCGAACATAACGTTGATAGGTTGGTAAGTTTTGGAATAGATGATCTTTGGATCTCGGTAAGATATTTAGGTGAACAGCTTGAGGAGTATTTCCAGGATGGTAGTTCTAAATTTATCAATGTAAAGTACGTTTGGGAAGATGAACCGCTAGGTACGTTAGGGGCGGTTAGTAAGATAGAAGACTTTCAGCATGATTACGTTTTAGTTGCAAACTCAGATTTGCTAACTAACCTTGACTATGAAGACTTCTTCCTTGATTTCCAAAAGAATGATGCTGCTCTTTCTGTCGTAACGATTCCATACACAGTAAACGTACCCTATGCCGTTCTAGAAACAGAGGATAATGATATCAAAAGTTTTAAGGAAAAGCCAACATATACCTACTACTCCAACGGTGGAATATACCTTATGAAGAAAGAGGTATTAAAGTATATTCCAAAAAGCAGCTTCTACAACACTACTGATCTCATGGAGTTGTTGATCGACAAGGGGCTGAAGGTAACGTCATACCCGTTAAGAGGATATTGGTTAGATATTGGTAAACCGGAAGATTTCAAAAAAGCGCAAGAAGATATATACCATATTAAGTTTTAATGAGGACTCTCTTTTTAATCCCTGCAAGGGGTGGTTCTAAAGGTTTACCGGGTAAAAATATCAAAAGCTTAAATGGTAAGCCTCTAATTCTTTACACAATTGAAGCTGCCAGAGAGGTTAGTGATGCTGCTGACATCTGTGTTTCTACAGATGATGTTGAAATCAAGAATGTTGTGGAGCAATATGGTTTAAAAGTGCCTTTCTTAAGGCCGTCAGAAATAGCTACAGATTTCGCTACTTCTGAGCAGGTAGTGGAGCATGCGTTGCAAGTTTATGAGGAGAATGGCCTTGTTTACGACTATATTGTTTTGCTTCAACCTACTTCCCCACTGAGAACAGGCCAACATTTGAAAGAAGCTTTGAGACTTATAGATGAGGGGACAGAGATGATTGTATCAGTAAAAGAAACTGATGCAAACCCTTATTATGTATTAATGGAGGAAGATTCAGAAGGAGTGCTTTATAAGTCTAAAACTGGCTTGTTCCATAGGAGACAGGATTGTCCTAAAGTATATGAGTTAAACGGGGCGATCTATATCATAGAAGTAAAGAAGTTTAAAGAGGTTGGGCTTGCACAACTGAAAAAGAAAAAATATTTGATGGATAAGGTTTCATCTATTGATATAGATGATGAGTTGGATTTTACTTTAGCTGAATTAGTCATTACTAGAAAGGGTGAATAAATTAAAAGAATTAATTAATAGTCATTTAGGCAGCTTCATTTATTTCCATAAGCACTTGGGGAACAAGATATTTATTTCTGTTGCCTTAAGCTTGCTTGTTGGGGTTTTAGACGGCTTTGGCTTAGCCATGTTTTTGCCATTGTTGCAAATGGTAGATGGCAGTGGAGCTGAAGTGAGTTCTGAGGAAATGGGGAAACTGTCTTTCTTAGTTGAAGGCCTACGTACTGTTGGACTTGATATTTCTCTTCAGACAGTATTAATGGTAATGCTTGTCTTTTTCGTACTGAAAGGTGTTATGAAGTTTTTTGAGGGGTACTACAAAGTCATTCTGCAACAGGTTTTTATTAGGCAAATTCGGTTTACTAACATTGACCTCTTGTCTGGCTATGATTATAAATCTTTTGTTAGTAGTGATTCTGGTAAGATTCAAAACACCCTCAGTGGTGAGGTTGAAAGGGTAATGCAAGCGTACCGGTCATACTTCAGTGCTTTCCAAAGTGGTATTTTGGTTGCTGTTTATATGTTTCTGGCCTTTATGTCTAATGCACAGTTTGCAATTCTTGTAATGATAGGGGGAGGATTGACAAATTTCATTTTCAGCAAATTCTACAAGAAAACAAAAATACAGTCTAAGAACCTCACTTTAGAGTCACATTCTTTTCAAGGCCTTCTCATTCAAAAAGTGGCTAATTTTAAGTACCTGAAAGCAAGTGGACTGATCAGAAACTTTGGTTATAAACTTAAAAGTTCAATTGCTCACATTGAGGAGGTTCAGAGGAAATTAGGAATGCTTGCATCGGCCCTAGTAGCCATTCGAGAGCCAATTGTTATGCTGGTTGTTGTTGCTGTTATTCTTATTCAGATGAAGCTCCTTGGAGGGAGCTTGGGCCTGATCATCTTGAGCCTACTTTTCTTCTATAGGGCATTGACTTTTTTAATGGCAGTGCAAAATCATTGGAACACATTCTTGTCAGTATCAGGATCACTAGATAACATGACGGAGTTCACCAATGACCTGGCCGTTAACCAGGAGCACCAAGGAACAAAATCTGTTAATAGTTTTAACCAATCGTTAAGACTTAACGGCTTAGACTTCTTTTATAATCAGGAGCAGGTATTAAAGAACGTCTCTTTCACAATATCTAAGAATGAGACAATTGCTTTGGTAGGTGAAAGCGGATCTGGTAAGACAACATTGATGAACGTATTATGTGGTTTACTTCCGGTTGGGAGAGGTATGTATGAAGTTGACGGTGTAGATAGAAAAGACATAAATATGCTTTCCTTCCAAAAAAGGATTGGTTATATAACTCAGGAGCCTGTCATTTTTAATGACACTGTCTTTAACAATATTACATTTTGGGATGAGCCAACTGAAGCTAACATTCAGCGTTTTGAAAATGCGCTGAAGTTGGCCGCAATTTTTGATTTTGTAATGGAGTTACCTGAAAAGCAAAATGCACCTTTAGGTCATAATGGAGTAATGGTAAGCGGAGGGCAAAAACAAAGGATTTCTATTGCAAGAGAACTATACAAAGAGGTAGATTTTCTCTTTATGGATGAGGCTACTTCTGCCTTGGATTCGGAAACAGAGAAAAGTATTCAGGAGAACATAAACCTGCTTAAAGGTAAGTACACCATAATAATTATTGCCCATAGGTTATCTACTGTTAAAGATGCTGATAAGATTGTATACCTCAAGAATGGTGCTATTGAAAGTATAGGAACCTTTGATCGTTTAAGAGAAACTTCTAGCAGGTTTAACAAGCTTGTTGAAATGAACAACTTGTAAGCTTACATAATTGGCTTAAGCTCAGAATAAGATTCTATTCCCATTCTTTCGGCTTAACAAAAACCCTTTTCGCTTCAGGCGCATATAATATGGTAGTTTTTATAGAACTCCGGCTCTTCCGAAACAGTATGATTGAGACCTATCAAATCAATCAACTAAAGCAGTTAGGGCACGAAGTGCAAATCTGGTACCTTGGAGACTTGTTTGGGGTAAGTGGTAGTTTTATTACCAGCGCTCCAGCTATTAAAGAGTATGCAGTAGTAGTTAAAAGCTTTAAGTCTTTGAAAGAGAAAGTAAAAGGATTGGAGAAAAATACAATCATATTTTCTCAGTTAGGTCTCTTTTATTATTACCCGGTACTGTACAAAATGGTCAAATCACGAGAGGATTTGATCTGGGTTGGTAGAGTCACTAAATCAGTTCCCTTGAAAGCCGATAATCGTGATAGTGCATTGAAAGCCATGATAGGGACTATACTTCACTTTAAGTTGTATAAGCCCCTTCGGAATGTGTTTCTATATGCTTATCAGAAAGTTGTACGAAAATATGGGAAGGCGCTAGGGGTGCAGGCGTACCAACCGGATTTTTTAATGGCTTCTAACTTTAGTGTTGTTCCAGCTTACATACCTAAAGAGAAAGTAGTCGTTACCCATACTGATGATTATAATATTCATTTGCTTAATATTGAATCACAGCTAGAAGAGGAGTTAAAAGATGCAATCGTTTTTCTAGATCAAATGATATTTCATCATCCTGATCTAAAAGAACTTATTACTGAGCCAGTTGATGTAGATAAATATTATCGAGATTTAAACATTGTTCTAGATCAAGTTTCTAAAATGTACGGCAAACCTGTTATTATTGCCGGGCACCCAGAATCTGAGAAGTATCCTGACTATGTAGCAAAATTTGAGGGTAAAAGATTTATTGTAGGTGAGAGTTTAAGTTTGGTTAAGTATTCTTTCTTGGTACTAACGCACTTTAGTACTGCTGTCAATTTTGCAGTTATATATGATAAGCCCTTAATTATGTTGGAGAGTAATTCTTTTGACAGTATAGAAAGGGTTAAGCGTTCAATAAGATCTATGGCTTCCGAGCTGAAGGTACCAACAATTAATATAGAAAAGCCTGTATATACACATCTAGATATTGATGCTCTCGCCGGTTATAAAGGTTACAAATCTAAATATATCAAATCAGAAGGCACCCCAGAAGAACTATCTTATCCGTACGTAGTAAATTATATCTCAAAGAAGGAAGAGTATAGTTAAAAGGCTCTCTTCATTCATCGTTGTTAGTATAAAATATATAGTAGGATAATTAAGTATAGCATCTTTTTATGTTGTGGCAGCTCCACTAGCCAGACTAACTAAGTTATACATCTAAAGTAAAAGATGAAACCCCACATGCTCAAATGTGATTCGCACAGATATATTAAAAAAGGCGAAAATAAGAGCCTCCGTAAGGTTTTGGGAGGACCTGGAGTCAGGTTTATGTACCTGTTCCGAATGTGTAACATTTATGGGGCTTTACATCCCTTAGGTGTTATAGCCAGATTTTTCTTTAGAAGAATGCAGGTTAAATATGGGTTTCAAATACCTCATACTTGTAAGATAGGAAGCGGCCTCTTTCTAGGACACTATGGGTCGATAGTGATAAACCAGCATGCTGTACTAGGCGAAAATTGTAACGTTGCACAAGGAGTAACAGTAGGTCATGTGAGTAGAGGAGCAAAGAAAGGCAGTCCCATAATCGGAAACAGAGTCTGGATAGGTGCTAACGCTGTAGTTGTGGGAAATGTCAAAATAGGAAATGATGTGTTGATAGCACCCTTATCATTTGTAAACTTTGATGTTCCTGATCATGCAGTTGTTGTAGGTAACCCTGCAAAAATTGTAAGTATGAAGGGTAGTGAAGGTTACATTAAAAATGTGTAGTACCACTTTAAGCCTCATGCTGCCTGTCTGATAAAGCCCAACTGAAATAATTAAAAATGGATATAATTAATGAGATATTATCTTATCGTAAAATAGTTACTTACCACAAGATTAAGCAGAAGAACAATCTGTCAAAACATTTCCAGTTATTTAAAAAAGAAAATGTAGCTATTACTGTTGATGATGGAGATGTTTCTTTTTACAACTACATGTTCCCTCTGTTAAAGCAGAGCAACATACCTTCCGTTTTGTTTATTATTACTGAGCTTATTGATACAAAGACACCTTTTTGGTGGGATGAACTTGTGTATTTACTTGGGGATGCAGAAGGAGAGAAAAAAGTATGGGAAGTTAAAGGTTGGCCAAATAAAGACAGAGTTGAGTATCTAGAGAGGTTAAGAGAGCAGTCTAGCAAGCCTAGGCTTGAGCAATTGCAGTTAACAACAGAGCAGCTCCTAGAAATGCAGGATGCTGGAGTTGTTATAGCAAACCATTCACATACCCACCCCATGTTCGATAAGTGTACTGCTGAAGAGTTAAAGCAGGAACTTCAAAATTCAAAGGCTTTCTTTCAGAAGCATGGGCTAAATGGGTATGAATTGTTAGCATACCCGAATGGCAATGTAAATTTATTAGCTGAAGAAGTAGCCAAGCAGGAAGGGATTAAATACGCATTTTTGTTTGACCATCAGTTGTCGGACCCTAACGGTAATCCTTACAGAATATCTAGGCTAAGTGTTACCGACCAAATTAGTTTAGGTAAAATGAAGTTCATTTTAAGCGGTATGCACTCAAAACTGCTACCACTCCGAAAGAAAGTTTACAATATATTAAAGAGGTAGAGTTAAAATAACTAGATGTACTACATCCTGTAGAGCTAATCGGGTGTTAGCTTATGGTTTCTAAAATAACTATAATTGTTTCATGGTGAGTAAGGCATAATACAGCTTTGGATGCGTGTTGTTACCAAAATCTTTATTAACTGTTGATAAATTAAATAAATTACGATTCTCGTTCTTTTAGCTGTTTTACAACTTTTGCCGGATTGCCAACTGCAATGGACCAAGCTGGTATATCATTTACAACAAGTGAGCCGGCTCCAATGACAGAGCCCTCACCTATTGTAACACCAGGCATAACTATAGACCCCATTCCTACTACACACCCTTTCTTCAAGGTAACGGGGAGCTTCAAATAACCAAGACTATTATATCTATCATGCTTACGGTAGTTTGATAAGTCTCTTTTATGACACAAGATTAGGCATCGACTTGCTACCCAAACATCATCCTCAATATGTATAAGGGACGCATTGTGCACATCGAAGTAAACATCATATCCAATGGCAACATTCTTCCCAACATGACATCCCACCATTCTCCATATGGAAGGTCTTAAACTTAAGCTTATACGGTCTAAAATAACCCAATTCTTAGCAATCTTAAAGAGCCACCAGTGTAGTATCATTTCAGCTTTTAGATAAGCTGCGCGAGGGACTTTTTTTAATTTTTGGAAAAACTGGCCTTTACTCATATAGCTTTTTGCTGGTAAAAATAAGCAAATAATTGCTGAAATATCTTTTTGGGTCTCCTAATAGCAAAGAAAGAAGGCTGAGTAGTAGCAAAGACGTTACAGAATGAGCCTTCAAGAATTTGTTGCTTTAGCTTTTGTGTCAGCTCCCCTGCAAATAGAACTGTTTTGAAGTAGAGAAAAACCTCTAACTTTGAACAGTTACTTATGAAGAGAAAAACATTTACCCCACAGCAAATCGCCAAAATCCTCAAGGAGTTCGAGGCAGGCAAGAGTGCGGCAGAGATCAGCCGTGAGCATGGCGTGAGCCAGGCAGCCTTCTACAAGTGGCGCCAGCGCTACAATGGCATGGACGCCACCGAGCTCAAGCGCCTGAAGGAGCTGGAGGAGGAGAACCGCCGCCTCAAGGCCATGTACGCCGAGCTGGCGCTGGACCTGAAAGTAGCAAAGGAGATAATCGAAAAAAAGCTTTAGCGCCCTGCCAGAAGCGACAGATAGCTCAGGAAGTGGCCTCTTTGCCGGAGGTAGGCATCAGCAGGGCGTGCCGTGTGCTCAAACTGAGCAAGTGCGTCTACTACTACAAGAGCAAAAAGGACGACTCGGCCGTGGAAGCGGCGCTGCGGCAGAAGGCCGAGCAGCACCCGCGGGAGGGCTTCTGGAAAGCCTACCACCGGCTGCGCAGGGAAGGCAAGCCCTGGAACCATAAGAGGATGCACCGGGTCTACAAGAACATCGGGCTGAGTATCAGGAGGAAAGCCAAGAAGCGGCTGCCCGAGCGGGTAAAGGAGCCGCTGCAGGTGCCTGAGGAGGCGAACCACACCTGGTCGGTTGACTTTATGAGCGATGCCCTGGCCAACGGAAGGAAATTCCGCTCTTTTCACGTGATGGACGACTATAACCGGGAGGCCTTGCACATCGAGGTGGACTTCTCCTTGAAGAGCAATCGGGTGGTGTGGGTGCTGAATCACCTGATAAGGAGAAGGGAGAAGCCAAAGCGCATCCGGATGGACAACGGGCCGGAGTTCGTTGCCTCGCTGACGGAGGAGTGGAGCCGGGTGCAGGGCATTGAGTTCGTCTACATCCAGCCGGGCAAGCCGACGCAGAATGCCTTCATTGAGCGCTTCAACGGCACCTTCAGGGAGCATGTGCTGGATGCGCACCTGTTCGACTCGCTGGACCAGGTCCGGCAGATAGCCCAGAGTTGGCTGGAGGACTACAACCACCTCCGCCCCCATGACAGCCTGCAAGGGATGAGCCCGGTGGAGTACGCCAGGGCAAACGCGCAGGGCGTTCACAGTGGATAACCCTCTCAGGTTACCCACAATGAACACCCATAGCAGTGGTAGCAGAAGTGAATTTAAGTTTGTTGAAAATTCTACTCCAAGGCAGTTCTAAAGTTGGGGAGCCGACATTTGCACCAGTTACCAAGAATTAGATACAAAGCTTTTTACATGTTGCTAGGGCTAATCTTCTTTCCAAACCTTAGTGATTTGATAAGGACACTGTATTGAATTATAAGTTGTAGGAGAACCCTCCTGGCCGAATGTAGTGTCAAGGTTTTAACCAATAAAAAGGTTAAATTGCGGTTATGAAGATAATATATTAAAGGTGTGCAGATTTGCGTCTAGAACTGTTTTGTTTATTAGCTTCAAAGTATAAGATGCGGAATAGGGTGTCTCACAAACTTAATGTTAATACGAAAGGCATACTTAATTTACATTATACTCTTTACTCTGCCTGCACTTAATATCTTGTAAAATAGATTTTCTTAAAAATCCGAATACCCGATAAAGGATTATATGAATAAACTTAAAGTTCTGATAGTAATCGACTCACTTGGTTCTGGGGGTGCGGAAAGATCAACCCAAGTCCTTTGTGATTATTTAGCACGTGTACAAGTCCCTTTTGAGATTATTTGCTTAGATAAAAGGAGTATAGGTGTACAGCAGGACATGTTATCGAAGGGTTACACTATTCATTTTTTAGATCACCTTAGTTTTCTAAAGCAGGTTAGCTATATAGCTACTGTAATTCATGAGAAAGCAATAACAGTTGTGCACTCCGTTCTTTTTCGTTCAAATTTACGTGTAAGGCTCTGTAAACTTAAAGCTAAGTTTGTGCATCTGGAAAGCTTGGTTAACACGACTTATTCTGAACAAAGATTCTTGGACCCTAAAGTAAATAAATTGGGACTGAGACTTTATAAGATGATAGACAAATTGACAGCTAATAAATTTGTAGATCATTTCCATAGTATTACTGACGCTGTGAAGCACCACTATGTTGAGCAGTTAAATATACCCTCCAATAAAATAACTGTTATCTACAGAGGGAGAAATGCTGCTAAAGTATCCCCTAAAGATTCTATGCAGGAGTTTGGGGTAAACAAATCTGACTTTATCGTAGTCAATACCGGCAGGCATGAGTTCCAAAAGGGACAACTTCAGCTTCTGAAAGCCTTTAAACTACTCGCTGAAAAAGGATTTACTGATGTAAAGCTTATTATATTAGGTAGAGATGGAACCTGTACAAAAGAAATGAAAACTTTCGTTTCTCAAAATAACTTGAACGCTTCTGTTTGCCTCGCCGGATATAGACATGATGTTCCTGAAATATTACGCAGCTGCAACTTATTTGCTTTTAGCTCATTTTATGAAGGGTTGGGAGGGGCTGTTATTGAAGCTCAGGCTGCAGGTTTGCCCATTGCTTGTAATAACATTGATGTACTACGAGAGGTCGTTAAAGTAGGGCAAAATGCTGCACTTTTTGATTCGCTTGATGTAAGCTCAATCGCTAAGACGATAGAGTTCTTTTATAAGTCTCCTGAATCCTGTGCTAAATACGGAATCAAAAGTAGAGAAAACTTTGAAGCAAACTTCGACCTGGAGGTGGTGCACGAAAAGATGTTACAGCTTTACCAAAAATTAGGCAAACATAATTCTATAAATTAAGTAGACAGGTCAGCAAATATGTAGAGGCTCGTAAGTGGTTTATCAAACTGTTGCCACTGTTCCTTTAAGCTAGTTAAATGTAAATACTAATTCTGTAGCCAACCTAAATTCTTGATTTATTCTTTTCATGAAGTTAAGCACATTTTTTTACTTCTAAATTACTATCAGGATCAAAAGATTTTGCCTGCTTACATTTGAATATAGACATGGAAATCCTGCAGTTAATTCAAAAGCCACAACCTCGTGGTGCTGAAACTTTCGCAGCTCAATTATCTGATAATTTAGAACAGCAAGGACACGCCTCCAAATTACTAGCACTGTATGCTGGGAACGAAGCTGGTAAGTTTAAGAGAAACAACTACCAATTGCTAGGTGCAAATGCTCAAGCTCGCCTTTGGGATAAAAATGGTTGGAAAGCGTTAGCGGATGTTATAAAGGAAATGAACCCTGATGTTATACAAGCGAATGCTGGAGATACATTAAAATATGCTGTGTTTTCAAAGCTGTTGCACAAATGGCCTCAGCCAATTGTGTTCCGTAATGCAAGTACGCTAAGTTCTTATCTAAAGAATCCGTTACAAAAAGTTTACACAAGGTTTTTGCTAAGTAAAGTTGATGCAGTTGCATCAGTAAGCGATTATTCAAGAGGTGACATAGTGAGGCTCTTTCCAGAATTGGCAAAAAAGACCTTAACTATTCCGATAGGTTTGGAGCCTAAGTTACGTGTTAGTAACCCTTTTGCTCGTACTGCCTTCTCTGGATCTAAAAACCTAGTGCATGTAGGAGGTTTCACTTTTGAAAAAAATCATGTTGGCTTGTTGCGGATCTATAAAAGGATAATTGAGTTAGTACCTAACGTGCATCTTTGGCTTATTGGTGATGGACCTCTTAGAAAAGACGTCGAAGAAAGCGTTCAGCATATGGGGATAGCAAATAGAGTTAGCTTCACAGGCTTCATAAACAACCCCCTGGAGTATATTGCGCATGGAGATGCGCTTCTTCTGCCTAGTGTAATTGAGGGTTTGCCAGGCGTGATTTTAGAAGCGATGCTGTATGAAACACCTGTTGTTGCGAATAATGTGGGCGGAATAAGTGAAGTGGTAATACCTGATAAAACAGGTTGGTTAGTAGAACGTGGAGAAGAAGAAGCCTTTGCCCAGGCTGTAAATAACTGCTTAACTAATAAATCAAAAGTTTCAAGTTTAGTGGGGTGTGCCTTAAGCATGGTGGAAGAGAAGTATATGAATAAAAACATAGCCAGTTCTTTTGCTAACCTATATCAAAAGTTGTCTAATAGAATCTAAGATGCACACAGGCTATAATTTTAATTTCTCATGAATAAATCTGTTGGGGTTATAATTCTAACCTGCAATCGCCTGAAACTTCTCAAGATAACCCTTTGCAAAGTTCTGGCGCAAACACATAAGTCTATTCAAGTTTTAGTAGTTGATAACAATTCACTTGATGGAACGCGGGAGTATCTTGATTCAATGGATAACATTGAAAAAATTTACTTAAGCGAAAATACAGGCCCGGCAGGTGGATTTTATGAAGGGGTTAAGTTCTTCGCAGAAAAAACAAATGTTGACTATGTTTGGATGATGGATGATGATTTCTTCCCGTTCGATAGCTGCTTGGAAGTCCTGCTAAACTCTACGAATGATAAAACAGTAGTCTTTCCCTACATACGTGAAAAAGATTTTGCGACAAGGAGAATGCCGGGATGGTGGGGGGTGCTTATACCCATGCAAGTTATAAAGCACGTTGGTTATCCCCGCAAAGACTTTTTTTTCTGGGCCGAGGATTCGGAGTACCTAATGGACAGGATGAGAGATAAATTTAACTATCCCCTTAAATGGGTTCCGGCTGCCAAGGGCGTTCATTTTACGACAAGAGTCACAAATTACAGGCAACCCTGGCGGTACTATTATACAGTTCGTAATATGCTTTACATGCGCTTGTATGTGAAGGAGCGCACAACTTTAAGAGCCTATAAACTAGTTAGAAGTTGGGTTAAGTTATTGGGGGCTATATTGCTCAAGGAAAATAATAAATCAGCAAAGCTAGAATGGTTTTTCCGTGGAACGGTTCATGGAGTAACCAAGAAATTAGGTAAAACAATAGATCCTCATGTCGCAAAAGATAAAAGTTCTTCACGTTATAAAGTCTCTAGGTAGAGGTGGAGCTGAGATGCTGCTACCTGAGACGTTGAAGTATCATAATAAAGTTGAGTTTGAATTCCACTACATCTACTTCCTCCCTTGGAAAAACCAAATGGTTGAAGCTATCAAAAATAATGGTGGAGTAGTTAGTTGCTTTGAAGCGTCTAATAACATACAAATTTTTCAAAAAGTACCCAGCTTGGTCCGATATATACGTGAACAGGGTATTAATTTAGTCCATTGCCATTTGCCATGGGCCGGAATAGCAGGTAGAATAGCTGCTAAGCTAACAGGTGTGCCAGTTATTTATACAGAGCATAACAATTTTTCCCGGTATCATAGCTTAACAAAGTTCGCGAGCCGCTTAACTATTTCTCTGAACCAACTAATAATACCTGTATCTAGAGACGCTGAAGTAGCTCTAAAAAAGTTTGTTAGCCCAGAGAAAATTAAGCTGATACTTAATGGTGTAGACACAGGTTCCTTTAGAAAAACATCAGAAGATGCAGGCTTTCGTTCCAAATTAGAAATTCCTGCCGATAACCTAGTTGTTGCAACTGCTGCGGTTTTCCGTGAACAAAAAAGACTTGATAACTTTTTAAAAGTTGCTGAAGGAGTGTGCAGTACGAATGACAAGGTTTCTTTCATTATTGTTGGTGATGGGCCTGAAAAAGAAAAGCTGAAAGTTCTGGCTGAGCCCTTACGATCTCAAGGGAAGGTGCATTTCGCAGGTCTACAAGAAAATGTGAAGCCATACTTTAATATGGCAGATGTTTATCTGATGACTTCTGATTTTGAGGGGCTTCCAATTGCACTGCTAGAAGCAATGAGTATGTCTTGTGCAATAGTTTCTACAGCTGTTGGAGGAGTACCCGAGGTGGTCGAGAATGGAGTGTCAGGGCTATTATGTGATGCAGGTGATGTGGTAGCTCTTGAAAAAAACGTGAACTTATTATTGCAAGATAAAGAGAAGCGTACCACTTTAGCTGCTAATGCGCGTGAGAGAGTAGAGCAACGTTTTAGCATGAAGAACATGGTACAAAAATTAGAGGTTGTGTATAAGCAGTATGCAAAATATGGAGTATGAAGTAAGAGCAGCAACGGAGCAGGACTTACCCGCAATTCTGGATTTATTTGAGCTTTCGTTAGGTAGTGATGGAGGGGCCCCAGTAGAAACCTTCTGGAGGTGGAAGCACATCGATAATCCTTTTGGTAGATCCCCTGTTTTGCTCGCTTTCGATAAAGATAAGCTAATTGGCTTGCGTGCGTTTATGCGCTGGAGATGGGAGCTTAACAGTAAGAACATTCCTGCCTTTAGAGCAGTTGATACAGCGACTCATCCAGATTACCGTGGGAAAGGTATATTCTCAAAATTAACAAAAGCACTAATTCAGGAGCTCAAGCAGACAGAGCCTTCCTGTTTTATCTATAATACTCCAAATACTCAATCCAAACCCGGCTACCTTAAAATGGGATGGAAAGTACTAGGCAAGCCAAATGTAGTTGGAAGTATAGCGCTGGCATTTAGTAGGAAGGCTTTAGAAAGGTTTGAGAAGTATAGAGGTTCTTTGCAGAAGGTTGACTTCGATAATTTACCTTTCAAACCTGCTTCTTCACAAGGTTTGGTACATACACATCATACCCTTGCGTACTTTAGGTGGCGTTACCAACTTATCCCTGAGATACCTTACGGTTCTTATGTGTACGAAGGTAAAGAAAGAGCAATAATGCTTTTCTTTCACCTCAAGATGAGGGGACGGTTCTATGAGTTGAGAATTTGTGATGAAATTTGGTCTGATGGAGTTGCTGAGTCAGCAACTGCCTTAAAAGCCTATCATAGTCTTGCACGTAAGCTAGGCACACCTGTTATAAGTTTCATTCCAAACTACAAAATGAACTTTGTGCAAACAGTAGCTTACAGAGTATTCTCGTTAAAAAAGTACGCACCAGAGATCACTATCAGAGAAGTGAATGATGCTGAGCTAATTACTAGGGTAGAAGATGCAAATAATTGGTCATTTAATTTGGGCGATCTAGAACTGTTTTAGTATGTGTGGGATTTTTGGTAAAGTGGGCTCTTTGAGAGAAAGAGATATGCACGTGGCAACAGAGATGTTATGCCACCGAGGACCTGATGGGCAAGTACATAAAACTTATGCTCAAAATGTACATTTCTTTCATGCCAGGTTAAGTATTGTTGATATTGAGGGCGGAACTCAACCTATGGACGATGAAGGCCTTGCTATTATATTTAACGGTGAAATCTATAACCACCAAGAGCTAAGAACTAAATTTGGCCTTACAGGTAAAACTCGATCTGATACAGAGACAGTGCTACTAATGTATAAGCAATTAGGGCTTGATATGCTTTCTCACATGGATGGCATGTTTGCGATAGCTCTTTTTGATAAAAAGCAGGGTAAGGTGTTTCTGCTAAGAGACAGAGCAGGCAAAAAGCCTCTTTATATAGGGGTTGCGGATGATGGTATCTACTTTGGTAGTGAGCAAAATCTCTTGCAGAAGATCATGAGGCCAAGTATATACTTACCTTCCATTGCAGAATACCTGCAAACAGGTATGGTATATGGTAAAAATACACCTTACAAAGATATTTATGAGCTTCAGCCAGGACATAGAATTTCTATAGATGTAGAGAACTTATCTATGTCCGAGCAACAACAGTGGTGGTCCATAGAGCCTTACTATGAGCAAGTGCTGGAACTTCAGGAGCAGGAGGCGTTAGCGTTGCTCGATGAAAAGTTAAAAATTGCAGTAAAGAGGCGTGTAGAAAGTAGTGACTTAGAAGTAGGGTGTTTTTTGAGCGGAGGTATCGATAGTGGCATAATGGCTGCGATGGCTTCTGAGTTGAAACCTAATCTAAGAACTTTTACAGTGAAGTTCCAAAATGAGTATGATGAGTCTGTCGTTGCGAAACAAGTTGCTAAGTATCTAAATACAAATCATCAAGAACTGGAGGTTTCATACGATAAGCTAACAAATGATTTTGAAAGCATTGTTAGAGCATATGGTGAACCCTTTATGGATGATTCTCAGATCCCGTCTTACTATGTAGCTAGAGAAGCCAAAAAGCATGTTACAGTGATCATCAACGGAGATGGAGGGGATGAATTGTTTGGCGGTTACAGGAGGTATGTACCTTTTGCGCATTCTTTTTTTAGAAATGGTGTTGTAAAGGGGGCATCTAAAGCTGTAGCTCCTTTTTTACCTGCTCCTGCCTCTAAAATGAATATGTACAACTATCTGTACCGACTCGTGAAGCTAAGTAGCAGGAACGATTTTGAGCAGTATCTTAGTGCAAGTACAGATGTACTCTTCGACTATAAACGTGATTATAAAGTTCAACCTGAACCCTCTTTTCAGACCCTTGTAGCTCGAAATTTTTCAAAAAACATTTCGGGCTTAAGAAAGATAATGTTGACCGATTTTCAAGGAATTCTACCTTATATCCTGCTCAAGAAGATAGATATAAGTTCCATGCAAAGTTCCTTAGAGGGCAGGTCTCCGTTCCTGTCTAAAGAGATTATGGAATTTGCACCAAGCCTTTCGGATAACTTAAAGATCAGGGGAGGGACAACAAAATACTTGTTGCGCAAGCTTGCCAGTCAGTACCTTCCGGCAGGCAATGATAAACTGCCGAAGAAGGGATTTGAAGTGCCAATCATCAATTTGGTTGATAAAGATATAAACCCACTTCTTAAAGATTATGTGAACAGTAGCGACTGCCTTTATAAGGAAGTAATAGATCCTAAGCTGGTTCAGCGCCTAATGAATGGAACATTAAATATCTCAAAAGATAAGCGAGCTAAGATTTTATTTAGCTTACTGACAATGGAAATATGGTATAAGAATCAAAAGCAGGTTTAAGTATTTTGAGGTTGCTATTTAATAATAAGCTAGTCCTGAAACAGGTAACGGTCATTAATAGAAATTAACTTGATATTGTAAGATGGTAGGGGCGATTATTCTTATTCTTTTATTGTTTGCTGTTAATCAACCCATTTTGGGGCACTTTAAGAATAAGCATACTTTTATATCAGTTGGGTTGCTGAGTAAATTGTACTTTTTCCATGTGTTATTTTGGTTTATCTATTATCTTTATGCTACTTATAACCCTTCAGATTCGAATGGATATTATGAACGCACTTCGCGTTTTTCCACATGGGTAACCTCTTATGGAACAGATACAAAATTTATAGAATTCATAGCTTCTCCTTTTATCAATGGCTTAAACTTTTCTTATGAAGCCATTATGGCTTTATTTTCATGGTTTGGGTACATTGGATTTATTTACTTTTATATCTTCTTTAAGGAAAATGTTAGGCTGAATATTAAGTTCCTCAACTATGACTTGTTAACCCTGTTACTCTTTCTGCCAAACATGCATTTCTGGACTGCCTCCTTAGGGAAAGGTTCACTTATATTTTTAGGTATAGGATTGTTTGCTTATGCTATGAAGTTTCCGCAGAAGCGGTTGATGGCTTTAATTATAGGTTCTTTTATAGTTTATAGCATTAGGCCACACATGTTTCTGTTTTTAGGGGTTGGAGCAGTATTAGGCTTTTTTACTGGTCAGGAGAGGGTACCGCTGTATCAGAAGTTGTTTGTCTACTTAGCTTTTGTAGGTAGTTTAGCTTTAATGTATGATGAGATCTTGGCTGTTGCTAACATAGACGCTGAGAATCCACTTGAAAGTTTTGATGAATTTGCCGAGACACGAGCAGGCCATTTAGCGAAAGCCGGTTCTGGAGTTGACATGAGCAGTTACCCTCTACCTGTCAAGCTTTTTACATTTTGGTTTAGACCACTTTTCTTTGATGCTTCCGGAGCTCTTGCTTTATATATTTCATTAGAAAATCTGTTATACTTGCTGCTGACTTGGAAGCTTGTGGACAAAGACTTCATTCCTTTCCTAAAGAAATCTTCATCAATGGTAAAGATGAGTCTAGTCATATTTCTTTCATCATCAGTTGCCCTGTCATTTGTTATGTCTAATCTTGGTATTGTTATAAGGCAAAAAAGTCAAGTTATGTATTTCCTCTTCTTTGTAATTATGGCTTTCATGGAGTACAAGCAACGCAAGAAAGCGGACTCTGGGAGCAATGAGGAGGCTGTTGCCACTGCTCCTCGTAAACGTTTACGTCTAGTTTAATGCAAAACATACCCGTCTTTACCATTTCCTTAGACTTTGAGTTATACTGGGGTATTTTCGATAAAGTCCCTTTAAAAGACCGTTACCAGTACTTTGAAAATACTCGGAAAGTAATTCCGCAAATGTTGCACCTTTTTGAGCAGGAGCAGGTGCATGTTACCTGGGCAACAGTAGGAATGCTGTTTGCCAATGACTGGCCTGACTGGAGTGCCCTTGCTCCTGCAGAGAAGCCGGCATACAGTAACAAAAAACTCTCTGCCTACAGCCAACAGGAGCTGCACGGGAAAGCTGAACTAGAGCCTTATTTCTTTGCTCCTGAACTAGTAAAAAAAGTGGCTGATACCCCGTACCAGGAGATGGCCACGCATACCTTTAGTCACTATTACTGCAAAGAGCCAGGCCAAACCGTAAACCAGTTCCGCAGCGATATTCGTGCTGCAAAACATGTGGCAGCGCGTATTGGCGCTCCCATGCGCTCTTTGGTGTTTCCAAGGAATCAGTACAATCAGGACTATTTGAAAGTGTGCTTTGAGGAAGGTATTACAAGTGTTCGTTCAAATCCAAAGGATTGGTTTTGGCAAGATACGGTAGAAGATAAATTTCTTAACAAAGTATTTAGAACGGGTGACGGCTATTTACCGTTAGGGCAACGGGCTTCATTTCCGCTTTCTTCTCTTACAAAAGAGCCGAACCTTCCTCTTTCAATACCGGCAAGCAGGTTTCTAAGGCCAGTAGGAAGCAAATCTATACTTAATAAGCTCCGGCTAAAGCGTATCCTAAGTGAAATGTCGGAAGCTGCCAAACGAAAAGAGTGCTATCACTTATGGTGGCATCCGCATAATTTTGGAGGGTATCCAGAGCAGAGTATGGCTGACCTGAAGGTTATTATAGGCCATTATAAAAAATTGCAGAAGGAGTATGACATGGTAAGTATGACCATGCAGGAGATTTACGAATACGTGGAGGGAAACAGGTAATCTATGACAAAACTTTTCCGAATCACTACAGTGCCGCTCTCCCTGCAGAAGCTCATAACAGGGCAGCTGCCGTACATGCGCTCTAAAGGTTTTGAGCCGCTGATGATCTCAGCTGAGGGACCGGAGGCAGAGGCTGCAAAAAGAGAGCAGGAGAGCCCCTTGGTTGTTGTTCCGATGACGCGCAAAGTAACGCCGCTACAGGATCTGCGCTCGCTGTGGACGTTTTACAAGCTGTGTAAAAAGCACAAACCACAGATCATTCATTCGCATACTCCAAAGGCCGGTATCATCGGGATGTTGGGCGGCAAACTGGCGGGGGTGCCAGTGCGGCTGCATACCGTGGCCGGGCTTCCGTTAATGGAGGCCACAGGTACGAAACGCCGTGTGTTGGATGCTGTGGAGAAGCTAACTTATGCCTGCGCGACCAAAGTATACCCAAACTCAACTGTGCTAAAAGACTTTATACTTCAAAGCGGCTATTGCGGTCCAGAGAAGGTAAAGGTGATTGGGAATGGCAGTAGCAACGGCATTAACACATCCTTCTTCAGCGTAGAGGCGCTTAACCTGGACAAGCTGCAAGCGCTGAAGCACGAGCTGGGCATAAACACTGGCGACTTCGTATTTGTCTTTATCGGCAGGCTGGTAAAAGACAAGGGCATTCGGGAGCTGGTGTCGGCGTTTAAAGCGGTGCAGGCAAAGTATGCACAGGCAAAGCTTCTGCTAGTGGGCCCGATGGAACAGGATCTGGACCCGTTGCCGCCTGAAACGTTGCTCGAGATAGAGCAGAATGAAAGCATTATACCCGTTGGTTATCAAAATGATGTTCGGCCGTACCTTGCCTTGAGTCAGGCCCTGGCTTTCCCTTCTTACCGGGAGGGCTTTCCGAATGTGCCGATGCAGGCGGGATGCTTTGAGCTACCAAGTATCGTTACAAATATCAACGGCTGTAATGAAATCATAGTAGAGGGAGAGAATGGCCTGATTATCCCTCCGAAGAACACGCAGAAGCTACAGGAGGCAATGGAGCGGCTGTTAGTAGATGAGAATCTCTACGCACACCTCCAGTCAAACGCCCGCCGTATGATTGTGGAGCGCTACGACCAGGAGCATTTCTGGGAGTTACTATATCAGGAGTACCAAGAACATTTAAGACAGCATGAACTGGCTATACCGTAATTACTTAAAACGCCTCGTTGACTTTATACTTAGCCTCACGGCTTTCATCGTGCTGTTACCGGTTTTCCTGGTCGTAACGGGGCTACTTTATATGGCCAACCAAGGCAAGCCTTTTTTCCTGCAGCCGCGTCCCGGGAAGGATGGCAAGATCTTCCGTGTCATCAAGTATAAAACCATGAATGATCAGCAGGACGCACAGGGGAACCTGCTGCCCGATGAGGTGCGCCTGACGCCTGTAGGTAAGTTTGTGCGTAAGACTTCCCTGGATGAGGTCCCGCAACTGCTGAATGTGATCAAAGGGGATATGTCGCTAATTGGTCCGCGCCCCTTGCTGGTGGAGTACCTGCCACTCTATAATGAGGTACAGCAGCGGCGGCACGAAGTGAGACCGGGCATTACGGGTTGGGCTCAGGTAAATGGCCGCAATGCCATCAGCTGGGACCAAAAGTTTAAGTATGATGTGTGGTACGTAGATAACATATCGCCCATGCTGGACATTAAAATCATCTTCCTCACCATTCTGAAAATCTTCAAGTCTGAAGGTATCAGCGCGGAGGGAGTGGCTACAATGCCGAAGTTTCAGGGGAACAAAAGTTAAACCCATTTGCACCAATGCTAGATGTGCTGTGAAGCTTTCACTGGCGAAGCAGACTCTGTGGGGCCTGCTAATGCTTGTCTTTCATGGTAACTGTCGAATCTCTAACTCATAACTCTTAACTCTCAAATGTACTTATACGGAGCCAGCGGCCATGCTAAAGTTATCATTGATATCCTGCGAGGGATAGATGTATCTGTTGCGGGCCTGTTTGATGATAACCCAGACCTGAAGCAGCTCTCCGGGTTACCAGTGCTTGGTAAGTATAAGGCTGAACAACAGTTAGACTTGCCCCTCATCATCAGCATTGGGCATAACCAGATAAGGCAAAAAATCGCGCAGCAACTAAAAGTAAACTTTGGACAGGCTATTGATAAAACTGCTATCTTGTCTCCTACAGCTACTGTAGGGAAAGGAACGGTAGTGATGCAGGGCGCCATTTTGCAGGCTGAGGTACAGGTAGGCGAGCATGCTATTGTCAATACAGGGGCCAGAGTAGACCATGACTGCATTGTGGGAGATTTTGCCCATATTTCGCCGGGTGCGGTATTGTGTGGCAATGTACAGATCGGAGAAGGAACATGGATAGGTGCTGGCGCTGTGGTCATTCCGGGTGTAAAGATCGGGAAATGGTGTAAAGTTGGTGCTGGCGCTGTAGTTTTAAGAGATTTACCAGATCATGTTGTGGCTGTCGGAAACCCGGCCAAGATTATAAAACACTGCTAATATGAACGATAAAATATGGCTCTCTTCGCCGCACATGGGCGAGAATGAGTTTAACTTTGTAAAAGAAGCCTTTGATACAAACTGGATAGCGCCACTGGGGCCTAACGTAGATGGTTTTGAGAAAGACCTGGCTACCTACTTAGGCGAAGGCGTGCACGTGGCTGCCCTAAGCTCAGGCACGGCTGCTTTGCACCTTGCTTTAATTATGCTGGGCGTGCAGGCCGGGGACGAGGTTATCTGCCAGACCATGACCTTCTCGGCCTCAGCCAACCCAATAGCCTACCAGGGCGCAACGCCTGTATTTGTGGATAGCGAGGAGCAGACATGGAACATGTCTCCGAAGTACTTAGAAGCTGCTATACTTGATAGGATAGAAAATGGCAAAAAGCCTAAAGCCATCATCGTAGTACATCTTTATGGCATGCCAGCGCAGATGGACCGCATCATGGAAATTGCGGACAAGTATGAGATTCCTGTCGTAGAAGACGCAGCAGAGGCGCTGGGCTCATCTTATAAAGGGCAGAAGCTGGGTACGTTTGGTGCCATGAGCATCCTCTCCTTCAACGGAAACAAAATCATCACCACTTCTGGCGGCGGAGCCTTGGTGTCAAAGAACGAAGAGTGGATCAAAAAATCCCGCTTCCTGGCGACACAGGCACGTGATGCCGCACCGCACTACCAGCACTCCCACATTGGCTATAACTACCGCATGAGTAACATCAGCGCTGGTATAGGGCGTGGACAGATGGAGGTGCTGCCGCAGCGGGTGGAGAAGCGCCGAAGTAATTTTACTTTCTACAAAAAGGCCTTTTCGGGCATGGAGGCCATCAAGTTCGCCGATGAGCCAAACGCAGACTATTCTTCAAACCGGTGGCTAAGCACTGTACTGATTGAGGCCAACGGTGGCGTAACGCGGGAAGACATTCGCCTGCACCTGGAGAAGGACAACATCGAGACGCGCCCACTCTGGAAGCCGATGCACTTGCAGCCTGTGTTTGCCAACAGCCCTTTTTATGGGGACGGTACGAGTGAGCGGCTGTTTGACTTGGGCCTCTGCCTACCCTCAGGCTCTAATCTATCAGATGAGGACCTGAAGCGGGTTGCAGCGCAAATGACAGCTGTATTGGAGGGAACTTCTGTATAGGCGTAAACCTATAGTGTTTACCTCGTGAAAAGCCACAAAAGGTTTCAGCAGAATATGGCTGGAGTGCTAGGCTTTAGCGTTTCCTAACATAAGAGGACGACATATAACACAGCGGCCCCGGGGTTTTGCCCCGGGGCCGCTGTGTTATATGTCTCTTTACTTACCGGTAGGCGTGCTGCCTCCCTGGCCTCCATCACCGCCGCCGCTCTCTGTGCCGGTGCGGCTGTCTGTGTTCTTGTTCTGTGCTCCCTGCCCTTGCTGTTGGCTGGCTGTTGGCTTTGTGCCGTTTCTGCCAGTGTCTGTTGCACCTTTAATATTCGCTTCGTTAGAATAGTCTGCCGGGTTAGGCTGTGCGTTTGCCTTGCTGGCCAGGTTTCTCTTCGTTGGTTCTGTTTTATCTTTATTCTGATTGTCTGCCATAACTTTGTTTTGCTCGTTTACGGTTTACTACCTGCAATTCTTGCAGGCCTCATGTTAGTCTACGACCATAAGAAGGCGAGGTTTATCAACTCGTGGCGCAGCGGGGCACTTGTTGTGCTATGCCATCTGTACGCTTGCAGGTTGCCGTTTAAGTGTAATAAAGCACCGTGGAGTAAAGAGCGTTGAGCAGTAGCTATGGAAAACAAGGCTGTGCTGCAGCCGTATCCTGTGCAGTGGTGGGGGGTACAGAAGTTAAACGGTGCTGCCCGGTGTAAATGTAATATTTAGATAATACGGCACAGTTGCTTCCAGGAAACCAGGTGCGAACAGCGTACCGCAGCAGGTTCGGAAAGGCAATGTCTTGTCCAAATTATTATGGTTTTTGCACTGTTTTATCGTAAGGTAGCAGCATAGCTATAAATTATCTTTGCTATATAGTATAACTAAAATGTTTAAGGGTATAAATTAAAAAAGACTTTTAACGAAGGTAAAACCAAACATTTTTCTTTGCGTTTTAATGTAACAACTAGGGCCAGGCCCGTGTTGCCCTTCTTTCCGGGGTAATAATATTTTATAACTTTTTAGAGGAATACCATTAACTTTGTGTTTAGGTAGTTTTGTTGAATGGTAGTATAGCTTTACTAAAGGTACACAGATTTTGCAGGGACTGCAGCTGCTACACACAGCTTTGGTAATGTAAGTGTGTATAGATACAACATATGAAAATTTTACTTAATAAGTCACTCCCTAAGTGGATTGTCCTTTTAATCGACCAACTTATCATGAGTTGGTCTTTTGCGCTCTCTTTCTTTATTATCAAACAGTTTGCGTTTGATGAGATCATGCGCGGGCACTTTCTAGTGTACATCGGCCTTTTCGGTATCATCTCGCTCATCACATTTTACAGCATGCGGGTGCACACCGGCCTGATCCGGTATTCCAGCATATACGATATCTACAGGATATTTTCAGCTGTATCTATCACAAGCCTTGTATATGCGGCACTGATAGGCCTGTGGGTGGCGCCAATTCACCATATCGACTCTGTCAACATCTACCTGGTCTTGCTGATCAGCTTTTTCGTGTCTTCCACCTTGCTCACGCTGGTACGGATGGGAGCCAAAGCCCTGTTCGTGTTTATAAAACGCAGCTCCCCTTCCGTGAGGGAGAGAGTGCTGATCTACGGTGCCAACGGCTACTCTATCTTGCTGAAGCAGGCCCTGGAAGCCAGTGGCGAAGGCCGTTTCATTATCTGTGGCTTTCTGGACGACAACCCGAACAAGGTAGATAAGGACATTCACCAAAAGCGCGTTTACTACATCGATGATATTGAAAGGCTACAGCGGAAGCTCCAGGTTGATAAAGTGATCATTTTTTCAGAGGACCTCAAAACAGACAACCGAAAGCTGTTTGTGGAGCGGTGTATCGAAATGGGCATTAAAGTGCTCACCGTACCTCCTACAGAGCAGTGGATGTCCGGGCAGCTTAGCCTGAACCAGATAAAGGACCTGAAAATTGAAGACCTGTTGCAGCGCCCGCCGATTGTGATAGAGAACGACCGCATCTGCAGCGACCTGCGCAAGAAGCGCGTGTTGGTGACAGGCGGTGCCGGCTCTATCGGCTCTGAGATTGTAAGGCAGGTGCTGAGCTACGATCCGGCCCTCGTGGTTGTGTGCGACCAGGCGGAATCACCGCTGCACGAGCTGCAGCTGGAGATGGAGGAGCTCTACCCGGATGCGCAGATCGCCATCTTTATCGGCGATATCACGAACTCTGACAGAATGTACACTTTGTTTAAAGAGTATGAGCCGGACGTGGTGTACCATGCGGCAGCCTACAAGCATGTGCCGATGATGGAGAACAACCCTTGTGAGGCGATTCTGACAAACGTGCTGGGGACCAAGAACCTGGCGGACCTGTCGCTTACCTTTGATGTGGAAAAGTTTGTGATGATCTCTACCGATAAGGCGGTCAACCCGACAAACATCATGGGTACCTCCAAGCGCATTGCCGAGATCTACATACAGTCGCTAAACAACCTGCACCACGGCAAAGTTAACGGGCACACGCACCCTTACACCAAAGTAGTGCAGACGCGTTTTATTACAACGCGCTTCGGAAACGTGCTTGGGTCCAACGGCTCGGTTATCCCGCGCTTCCGCCAGCAGATCGAAAAAGGAGGGCCGGTCACTGTTACCCACCCCGACATAACCCGCTACTTTATGACCATTCCGGAGGCCGTGCAGCTTGTGCTGGAAGCGGGTACGATGGGTAACGGCGGCGAGATCTTTATCTTTGACATGGGCGAGCCAGTGAAGATTGTAGACCTGGCCAATAAAATGATCAAGCTCGCCGGGCTTATTCCTAATGTAGACATACCGGTTACCTTCACAGGGCTAAGGCCAGGGGAGAAACTGTACGAAGAGCTTCTGAACGAGGAGGAGCAGACAATTCCGACCCACCACAAGAAGATCAAGATCTCCAAAGTGCGCCACTACAGCTATGATGACGTGGTAAGCGATATAGACGAACTGATGAAGCTGAACAAGACAAAGGATGAACTGCAGGTCGTTAGAAAGATGAAGCAGATTGTACCGGAGTACATCAGCAAAAACTCCCGCTTTGAAGAACTGGACTTTCAGGTAAACTAGGTAAGGCCACTCATACATGTATAAAAGCAAAGGCCCGCTCCAATGAGCGGGCCTTTGCTTTTATACATGCTTACTGTTTGTGCAGTGGCCTTCTGCAACGTTGCAATGTGTGGGAGGAGGAACGTAGGCTGTGCTAAGGCAAAGACTTGAACCGCAGCACAAGCACCGTGTGCTGCGCCAGAGGCTACACGCTTCCGGCAAGCAGCAACACCTTCCATGCCTGCTCCACCTGGTTATCCTCCAGCAGCTTTTTTCCCAGCAGTTCCAGCTCCTGCCGGAGCTGGGCAGGTGTTGCTTTATACTTGTTCAGGATGTAACTCACGAGTGGATCGGCCCTGAAGGCTTCAGCCTCTGCTTCGGATGGCATCCTTTCTGTGTTGCCGAGCCGAGCCAGGTTGTTGCCGGTAAGGGTGTTGCTCTGCCGGATGTGGTCTGGTAACTGGTCAATGCCTATGCCCTTGTTGCGTATGGGCTTGGGCAGCTCAAAAATACAGTCACCGTTGGCGCGCAGGTAATAGTTGCCGCCCATACGAGCCACTGCGTCCAGCTTGTATGGGTCGATGCTGCCACCCTGGTCCAGCACGTTCTCATGGATGTGCATCAGCAGCACCTCACAGATTACCAGGTTGCCTGCGCCGCCTTCCGTCCCGAGCTTTACGACATCGTTCACTTTGCATTCGATGGCTACGGGAGCTTCCTGCACACGCGGGGGTTTTACCAAAACAGAGGCTTCGGGCGTTAAACCAGACTTTATAAACTCATTGATGCCCCGGTCATACTCTGTACTTGCCAGCGACATCTGCTCAACAATCGCGTGGTTTGCAATGTTGATAACCACTTCCCTTGTCTCCAGCACATTTTCCAGGGTGTGCTTCGACGAGTTGTCGCGGATGCGGCTAAGGGGAGAGAAAATCAGGATAGGAGGGTTGGAGCTGAACAGGTTAAAGAAGCTGAACGGGCTGAGGTTTACGTCGCCACCGGCATTGGTCGTGCTGGCAAAGGCGATAGGGCGCGGCGCTACTGCACCAGACAGTAAAGCATAAACTTCTGCCGTGCTGGCCTCTCTCGGATCAATCGTTATCGTACTCATTCTTTAGATTTATACTTGGCGGATCGTTAAACAGGTGGTGGCTACAGTGCCGGGAGTATCCGCGTCTTTACCTCCCCAAAGCCGATCCGGATGCCGTTGCGTTCGCCAAAGCCGCGCATGATCACAGTGTCGCCGTCGTTGATAAACTGGCGCTCAGAACCGTCTGAGAGCTGTATTGGCGCGGTGCCGCGCCAGGTAAGCTCCAGCATGGACCCGTAAGAGCCTTTGTCAGCGCCGCTGATGGTGCCGGAGGCGTACATGTCTCCCACCTGGATGTTGCAGCCATTGCTGCTCTGGTGCGCCAGCTGCTGGTTCATGTTCCAGTACATAAACTTATAGTTGGAGCGGCAAATGCTGTTCTCTGCCCCGCCGTCCGGCTGCAGCAGCACTTCCAGGTTCAGGTCGTAATTGTAGTTGCCGGTAAACTCCAGGTAGGGCAGGGGCTTTGGGTCCTGCACCGGGCCCTTTACCCTGAACGGCTCCAGGGCATCCAGCGTCACCACCCAGGGAGAAACCGATGAACCGAAGCTTTTGGCCAGGAACGGCCCCAGGGGCACATACTCCCACGTCTGAATGTCCCGCGCCGACCAGTCGTTGAAAAGCACGAGGCCGAAGATATAGTCGCTGGCCTCGTTCGGGCTGATGCTTTGGCCAAGCATTGTTTCTCTGCCCGTGATAAAAGCTACCTCCAGCTCAAAGTCCAACAGTCTGGAGGGGCCGAAGGTCGGCGTGTCCGCATCCGGGGCCCTTGTCTGGCCTTTCGGGCGGTGTATAGCGGTGCCCGAAACCACAATGGAGGAAGCACGGCCGTGGTAGCCAATCGGAATGTGTTTCCAGTTTGGCAGCAGCGCGTTCTTAGGGTCGCGGAACATGGTGCCGACGTTGGTGGCGTGCTCCATGCTGGAGTAAAAGTCCGTGTAGTTGCCCACCTTTACCGGCAGCAGCAGCTCCGCCTCGTCCTGCCTTACCAGCAGGGCGTGCATCAGATTGCTGTTGCCGCTGATCTCGTCGTTGTCATTCCGCAGGAGCTCCGAAACACGGTTGCGCACGGCACGCCAGACAGGTTTGCCCAGGGCAATGAAGTCGTTCAGGTACGGGCGGTGGAACACGTTTGGGTCCAGGTCTATGAGCTCGAAGAAGTCGCGGCGACCCAGCTCGCACAGGTCCAGGATATAGTCCCCGATGGCAACACCCACGCGCGGGTCGCGGTCTGGTGTGCGGAAAATGCCGAATGGCAGGTTCTGAATCGGGAAATCGCTTTTGGCGTCTATTTGTATCCAGGAGTGGAGCGAGGGGTCGTTAGCTTTTATCATCGTGTCAGAAGGTTCTGGTTAGCTATACAAATATAGCATTTTTACCTGCTGATGTTAAAGGTATCGGCTGTTTTCGCGGAAGGCCTGCTGGCGGCGAGGCAGGCAGGGACCTGGAGAGGGAGTGGTTTGAGCCACAGGTAAAAGCAAAGCGGGTGCAGCCACTCTCGTAACTGCACCCGCCTCTATAGTATCTGCTTCGTTTTGTTACACGGCAGTGGGAGTCACGTTTACGGCCTCCACCGCTTTTATCTCAGGTACCGCCTTCAGAACCGATTGCTCCACGCCGGCTTTCAGCGTCATGGCCGACATCGGGCAGGACCCACAGGCTCCCAGCAGTTCCAGCTTCAGCACCATTTCATCTGTTACCTCCAGCACTTTCACGTTTCCGCCATCGGCCTCCAGGTAAGGTCTTATCTGGTCGAGGGCCGACTCAATGCGGAGCATGAACTCTTGATCTACGTTTAGGACTGCCATGTATCTTAGCTTTTAATTTCTACTGGTTTTGTTCTGGCCATGGTCGCGTTGCGCAGCGACACTTGCTGGGCAACAGACTGGGCTAGCTCCTTGAAAACACCGCTTGCCGGAGAATCGTTCTGCATAACGACAGGAGTTCCGTTGTCGCCGCTTTCACGGATGCTCTGCACAATCGGCACCTGGCCTAGCAAGGCCACGTTGTACTTATCAGCAAGGGCCTTGCCGCCGCCTTCTCCGAAGATGTAGTATTTGTTCTCCGGAAGCTCGGCAGGTGTAAAGTACGCCATATTTTCCACAACGCCCAACACCGGCACGTTGATCTGCGGCTGGCGGAACATCTGCAGCCCCTTCATGGCGTCGGCCAGGGCTACTTTCTGCGGCGTGGTCACGATAACGGCACCGGTGACAGGCAAGGCCTGCACCATGGTCAGGTGGATGTCTGAAGTCCCGGGAGGGAGGTCCAGCAGCAGGTAGTCCAGCTCGCCCCACTCCACATCAGAAATAAACTGGCGCAGTGCCGAACTCGCCATCGGGCCTCTCCATACTACAGCGCCGTCCTGCGGCGTCAGGAAGCCGATCGACATCATTTTAACCCCGTGCTGCTCTACCGGCAGAATGTAGTTTTTGCCGTGGTCTCCCTGCACCATACGGGGGCGCTCCTGCTCCACACCAAACATGGTAGGGATAGAAGGGCCGGAAATATCCGCATCGATAAGGCCAACCCTTGCCCCGCTTTGCGCCAGGGCAATCGCCAGGTTAGAGGTAACCGTAGACTTGCCCACGCCGCCTTTACCGGAGGCCACTGCAATAATGTTCTTTACCCCGTGCAGTACCTCGGAGGTATCGCCGCGGCCGGAGGTTACCCGCGAGGTCATGTTCACCGTCACGTCCGCCTCTTTGTCTACCATCGTGTGGATGGCGGTAACGCAGGCATTGCGGATCAGGTCTTTGAGTGGGCAGGCCGGTGTGGTCAGTATAACCGTGAAGCTTACGTTCTTGCCGTCCACCTGCACGTCCTCCACCATGTTCAGCGTTACCAGGTCCTTACCCAGGTCCGGCTCCTCTACATAGCTGAGGGCTTTTAGTATATCTTCTTTTGTGATAGCCATAGGATGAATTTGCAATTGCTCTGCAAAGATACAAACAAAATATTCCTCTTGAAAAGGCAGAGCGTATACTGTGCAACAAGTTAGCGAAGGGATTAGTTTTAAATAGTGAAACTATGGCCTGGGCCACGCCACAGGCACAGCAGAAGCAACACGAACAATGGATAAGACAAGTATAAGAGTGCAGCAGGGAGATATAACGAAAGCAGCGGTGGAGGCAGTGGTTAACGCTGCCAACAGCAGCCTGTTAGGCGGTGGCGGTGTAGACGGGGCGATACATCGGGCCGGAGGGCCAGCCATTCTGGAGGAGTGCAAGCAGATCAGGGCCAGGCAAGGCGGCTGCCCCACCGGGGAGGCGGTGATCACCACAGGAGGAAAGTTGCCTGCCGCGTACGTGATCCATACGGTTGGGCCGGTATGGCAGGGCGGAAGCAAAGGTGAGCCGGAACTGCTGGCCAGCTGCTACCGCAACAGCTTAAGGCTTGCCGCGGAAAGGGGCCTGACAAGCATAGCCTTTCCCAATATCAGCACTGGCGTGTACGGCTACCCGAAAGACAAGGCCGCCAAGATAGCCGTGGAGGCGGTAAAACGATACCTGCAGGCGCATGAGACAAGTATAGCGCAGGTGGTGTTTGTCTGCTTTGATGATGAGAACTACCGCTTGTGTCGATCTCTTCTTGCAATCGACGCTTGATAGTTTAGGTAAAGAAGATACCGTTGGTAATATTGATAATAGCTTATATCTTTAGCAGCTTCTTTGCTGTTTGCCTAGGCTTACTACTGATCCAGACGACTCGCAGGGAAGTTTTTTTAAGTTTTAAACAGCTGATTTATTGTGAATTACACTCTTTTTAGATTGGGTAATTACAATAATATCAGTATATTGTATGTATGGAAACAGCAGTTAGAAAAAGACCCATACACCTGGGTGACCACGTAAGAAGAATGAGAACCGCTTTGGGAGTAAAGCAGGCTTCTCTTGCCAGTGAGTTGGGAACTACGCAGCAAAATATTTCCCGCATTGAACAGGAAGAGGAGATGGATAAAGCCACATTGGAGAGAATAGCCAAGGCCCTTGGCGTGACACCGGAAGCAATTGAGAACTTTACGGAAGAAGGCGCGATGTTTAACGTTCAGACATTGCATGACAATGCTTCAGGAAACCTTACTTCAGGAAATTTCAACAGTTATACTTTTAACCCCATAGATAAGATCGTCGAATTATACGACGCCTTGCTGAAAAGTGAGCGAGAGAAAAATGAGCTGCTGGAAAAACTGATGAGAGAAAAGGAGAGTAACAGCGCGAGTAGAGTCTGATATGTGGAGCTTCAAGCAAGCTACTGGTACAACTGTTAAGATCACTGTTACTCTTACTCTTACGACTATTGAGGCTGTGGACTTGTGGGTAACCCGACAGCGTTATCCATAAATCCACAGCTGTTTTTTGTCTGTGCCGCTACGAATGTGCAGGGCCAAATTGTCAGTCAAATTTAGCGGGAGGCAGGAAGCTTCTCTTTCCCATTCAAAAGCTGCTCTAGTTTCTGCGTAGCCTCCCTGGCCTCCTCTTGCTTGCGCTTCTCCAGTTCCTGTGCCTGCAGGATGGCCTGCTGCCTGGCCTCCAGACTTTCAACCAGCTGTCTTGTGCTGTCCGGGCTACGGGAATATGTGCTGTCCATCCAGCGGGTTATAGCCGGGTAGTAGAGCCGGGTCAGCCGGTACTTGAGGCTGCGTTCCTGCAGCAGGCTGTTTTCCCTGTAAAGGCTAAAGCAAAGACTGGCGGATACGGCCGTGAGAAGCAAAAGCACAAAGCCCCCTCCTATAAATCCCAGGGCGCTATCCTCAAGGTGATGGTGGTGTTTCACGGGCAACACCTTGGGTATTCCGGAGATGGTTTTGTGCAGCGCCTTGAGGTGGGCGTCTATCTTTAAAATAGGAAGCGCAGTGTGCTGCGTCCGGAGTAGCTGCTTGATTTCCTCGAAGCTGGCGGTGTAGTCGGGGATGTTGCAGGCAGGAGTCTTTATTTCCCGGTTCTCTACTTGCTTTAACCGCCTGTCCTGCAGCGCTAACAAGGCCTCTGCGTCCGTTAATCTTTCAGAGAGTTCTTCAGTTTCCATTTGCTTGTTCCTGTTAAAGTGTGACTGTTATACCGGAGGCAAAGCCTGATCTCTTCAAAGGGTGTTTGTGTGGCACCAGGCTGTTTGCCCCAAAATATCCTCCTGCCCGCCTTCCTAAAACCTGAAGAAGGGCTACGGCAGGTTGTAACCGTAATTTTATAATGAGCGCCTTTTGTGGCGGTGTGCCATACGCTTCCTGGAAGTCCTTTCCTTTGCCTGTGTCAACTGGAGCTGCAGGTTGCGCTCTAACTTACGGGCGATGTTGCCGTAGCTTAGCTTTGGGCTTATGCTTGATCCCTTCCAGCTGAGGTTTCCCATTTTAAAGCTAAGGCCCTGCACCTTGCCTGTGCCGCCTGCATACCGGCACCGCATCGTAATGCCCTTTCTTTGTAGCCCTGCCTGAAGCTCATCCCAGCTTTTGGCCTGGCTCAGGACCTGCTGGATGGCATCATGGAGCTGAAAGCGCACCTTGTCTACCCCTTTCAGGCGCTGGTGATCCCCCAGGTATTGGTTTTGAGGCATATGATAGCCATACTTCTGCCTCATTTCAGTGCATACTTTTACCGTGTGTGGCCACTGGCGCCAGTCGGGAATCACCTTACCTTGGTAACTGACCCTGTTGTAGAGAATGTGTATATGGGGGTGCTGCGTATCGCGATGCTCCACGATCAGGTACTGTGTGTCCTGGATCCGCATTTTTTCCATGTACTCTTTTGCCCGCGCCACCATTACCTGTGGTGTTAGCTTCTCCCTGTCAAGAGGGCTCCAGCTCAGGGAAACATGCCCTGCGACCCGCTGCAAGCCAGGTTTGAACCTGCACATCATTGCGAAATCACTTGCAATGGTCTGGCAACTGGCTGTCCTTACGCCGTCAGCTGCCAGGATCTGGGCGCCAGGTTTCTGCACAAGGTATTGCGCGCTCCTGGCGAAGCTTTTACTGATGAATGCCTTTCCGATCATCGCTGTTCAGGTATGATAGCAACTGATTGATTTTCTTTACTGTTTGGCGGCAGTTGTTTTGGAGCGATAGCAGCCCTTCCTGCGCAGCAAGCCCGGCTATCAGGTTCAGGTCATTGAACATGCCGGTAAGCTGACGCAGAACAGTCGCGTCCTCGGGTGAGAACTTGGGCGAAACCACTGCGGTTTTGGCCGCAGCACGGAGCCATTCGGCCGTTTTCATGCCTGCGCTTCTGGCTTTCCCGGTGATGAGGAGTTTTTCAGTAGTTGTCATGCGTACGGTTAGCATGCAGTTCTTGGGGTGCTTCTTTCGGCGCCTGGCTCTTTTGCCTTGCGGCACTGTTGTTTCTGTTTTCATGGGTTATAGGTTTAGGAATAACACTTGTCTGGGAGAGGGATTGAATTTAGGAGGAGGGGCCTTTTTTAAGGGAAGGGCGCCTGACGTATGGAAAAGAACCACTTTGGCTGGTTGCGGAGAGGCGACAGAGTTGCTTTCATGAGCTTCAAAGTTGGTGCAGCCCAATATGCATGATCAGCGCGTATGTTTTTCAGTAGTTCATAACAGCTACCAAAAAAAAATTTGCGTTTCGGCACAAGCCTGCTTCAGCTCTGCCTTATGGGTAGGGGCCTGTGTCACTGTGAGTGGAGGTAGACGCTTCACATCGGGCGCCTTCGCTTCGCATGGCAAAGCGGATCAAAAAGGCCTGTATGTTGGAAGGGTAAGTGGACTGCCAACTGCCCCTGCTTATACTTCCTTAGCCTAAACTGACGGCGCTTACACTAGCGCTCCAGTGATGGGTAGACTTATAAAAAGTCAGGCCCCTCCTTTGGTAAGGAGGAGCCTGAGATGCTTAATTCCGGTATTGCAGCGCTAGAGTTGTAAAGAGGCACCTTTCCATTACACCGCTCCACCGGCTGCTTTTACTCCTGCTGTTCAGCTGGCTGCAGTACATACTTGTAAAACCCGCCGCCTTTGTCCCAGCTGCAGAAGATGAGCGTATCGCCGTTGGCAGACACGCCCAGGCCCCGGGCCTCGGCGCCCTCTAACTCCGGCAGCTGCAGCGTCCACATCTTCTTGTTTTTTTCATCGCGGAAGTGGAACGTGGCGGGCACCACGCCGCTGGCCCGCACGGCTGTCCAGAGGGTGTTGCCCGGGCCAACTTCTATGGCGTTGCAGCCGGCAGCTGTGCTGGTGATGTTTTCCTGTTTTTTATACCTCGTGCCGTCTTCGCTGGTGTAGACCTGGATGTACGGACTCCCCGGGTTCGGGAAGTACAGCGTTTTACCGTCCGGTGCCATGGTAAACGTGCGGGCCAGGATGCGCTCGGGCAAGTTTAGCGTACGAACGAGGTCAAACTGGTGCGGCCGCTGTTCATTCTGCTTCAGCACATAGTTGGGATCCTCGCCGAAGAGCGACATAACGTAAATTTCCCCCTTGTCGTTTACACGCGGGGCCGTAATGGCGCGCCCGCCGTTTGGCACTTCCCAGGCCGCAATGCCCTGCCCGCTGGCGGCATCCACCTTGAGCAGGTGGCGGTTGCGCGCCAGCAGGATATTGCCGTCTGCGTCCACTCCGATGCCTCCAATCGTGCGCAGGTCGAAGGCTTCTCCGTTTACCGTAATCTGGCGCAGCGGCGAAAAGGGAGCATCGGTGCCGTCTGGCTTCTTGACATAGAGCGTGCCGTCGTAGCTGGCCAGCCACAGGTTGCCATGCTTGTCCCACCGGGCTCCGTAGCCGGCACCGGTTTCCTGCACCTTTCCGGCAAAGACGTAGTTCGGCGCGGGCACCTCCACAAAATCCTCCAGCGGCTCATTGCTTTTCATCAGCTGAAAAGGCTTGCCGGGGCCATAGGTGGTGTGTTTGCCGTCGGAGGTAATAATGCGGTGGTAGAAGGTAACCGGCTCGCCCTCGGCGGCATGCTGCAGGAGCGCGTACCACTCTTTTTCCTGTGGCTTTATACCAGGCACCCTGCCGGTGTTCTTGTGCCATAACAGGTTTTTAAAGTGCTCGTCGGATGCCAGTTGGTAGCTGTAGGACACAAAGTCCCCGTCCGGGTCGGTGGCTTTGTCCCAGCTGAGCCTGAAGAGCGCTTCGGTTTGGCGCACGGCGTACGCGTTCCGGCTGTTGTGCGAGCTAACGGCCACGGCAGCCGGAGCCTGGTTGGCAGCAGGGTACAGCTGCGCGCGCAGTTCCCCGTCCGGGTGCTTGTCTGTTTTGATGCTGACATAGTACGAGCCTACCGACAGCAGTTCCTTCTCATCGTCCTGTACCGCCATCCTGCCGCTGAAAGAGCCTTTGCGCCCATTTCTGGACTTTACCTTCAGGGCAAGCAGTGGCGCCCCCTGCTCTGTGTGGCGGCCGTGGTAAAGGGATACAGCACCTTGCTCTTTCAGCAGTTTCCCCTCCAGGCCGGTAAACTCGCCCGAGATGTACAGCTTGTCTCCGCGTACCTCCAAGGCTGCCGTGCCTGTTGCCGAGGCTCCCGGCGACAGTGCAGAGAAGATGCCTTTTGCCTCGCCAGTTACTGCGATGTCCCGCCGGATGAGGTGGCCGTTCACGCCCTCTATAACCGGTGGGAGGACTTTTTCATCAAACACTGCCATCTCTGCTGCACGCTCGGTGCCAATGTCGTAAGTCGTGTAAACGAGTGTGTCCTGCTCGTAAAAGATGTCCACCAGCGTCACGGTATTCACCGGCGTCTTGTCCAGCGTCAGCCAGGAGCGGGGGCCGGAGCCGGCAGCCCCGGCGTTCAGCAGCTCCAGTTTCCCGCGCTTACCCGGATAGTAGGCATGCTGGTGGCCGCTGATGTAGGTCTTTACCTTGTACTGCTCCAGGAGCTGCCGCAGCTTTTCCGGGTTGCTGAGCAGGTTGCCTTTGGAGTCGCGCTCCTGCGCCACGCTGTAGAGCGGCATGTGGCCGAGCACGAACCTGTACTTTGCCTGCCTTGCCTCCGGCAGGTTAAACTGCTCTGCCAGCCAACGCAGGTTTTCGTCGGTAATTTCCGGCGAGGAGGCCTCCCAGGAAACAAAGAACGCGTTGCCGTGGGTAAAGGAGTAGTAGTAGGGGAAGTGGCGCTTGTCGATGAACTGCAGCGAAGGCAGGTTCTTAGCGTCATTCCAGTAGCTGCCGGCGGCGTTTCGCTCCATGGCAAAAGAGCGAGAGCCATCGTGGTTGCCGAGCGTAAAGGCAAAGGGAATGCCAGCGGCACGTAGCGGCGCGGCGATATGGTCGTCGAAGCCCTGCCACATTTTGGTAAGCGTCTCCGTATCCGACACGCCCTGGCCGGCCACCATATCGCCGCCGCAGACTACCAGGTCTGGTTGCCAGATGCGCGGCAGCCGCTGAATAATGCTGTCTACCTGCCACTCATAGGTCGCAGCACCAAGGCCGGAGTTCAGATCGCTGATCACGGCCAGGCGCAGGTCTCCCCGGCGGGGCAGCTCCGGGAACTTTTCGATGCTTACCAGGCGCACGGCGTCTGCCACCGCCTTTTTTCCTTTGCCCTGGGCCAACAACTCCAGGTAATCGCCGGGGCCAAGTGTAAAATCTCCCAACACGTTCCAGCGGCCACTGGTGGCGTAGGTGTTCTGGTTTACCCGCAGGGTATCGGTTTTGCTGCCGCGGTGCAGCACGTACGGCACCTGGGCGGCATTGTGGCTGGTGTCCACCGTCCACCAGGTGGCCAGCTGGTACTTCCCTTTGGCTATACTTTTGAAATCATACCTGGCGCTGTTGTGGCTGTTGGCCGAGGCCTGCCGGGAGAGGGTGGAGCCGTAGTAGTTGGCGTGGTTGGTGTCTCGCCACAGCCCAAACTCAGTGTAGTTGGGGCTATCGGTGTCAATGTACGTTACCTGGCGCTTCGGGCTGCTCTCCCGCTGCGTCAGCACCAGTGCGTTGGCGTTCTTTCGGAGGCTGTGGCGGTTGCCGTTTGGCACATCTACCGGAATGTTCACAACCTCGTCTGCCGCGACCATGGCGGAGGAGCCGCCGCCGTCCAGGTTTACAGCCTCGCTGCATCCGAGTTCCCGCATCATGTGGGCCAGCTCCACGGTGGTTACGCCCGCGCTGGCACCCTGGCGACCGTCTACTACCAGCAGGAGCAGTGTGTGCTTATCCAGGTAGCCGATGGCGCTGCGCGGGTTGCGGCCGAGGTGAGCGGCGCCGAAGCCCTCCACGGTGCCCACATCCACTACCTTGCCTTGCTTTACCAGCACCGGCCCGCCGCCTACCGCCTGCCCCGGCAGCCACAGCTCACCGCCCCGCGTTGTCGGGGCCGGCTGCCCCGGCTGGGTGGGCTGGCTATACTTGTAGATCAGGTTGCCGATGGGGTTAGCGGTCCAGGCAATCTCCGGTTTGCCGTTCACGAGGCCAAAGGCCCCACGGGTAATGTTGTTGCCGCCGGACTTGCGGATGCCCGGCTCAATCAGATTCCCGTCAGAGATGTAGAGGCTTACGGACTTGGTCGGTGCGAAGTAGCCGCCGTTGATGGCCAGTATAGCGTTGTAGTCCTGGTAGTGCTCCAGGGTTGTTTGCCGGTTAGCGGGGTTGCCTACGGTCCGGAGCGACAGGTTTTCATCGCGCAGGTCCACGGTAGCGTACATGGCACGCACCGGGGCTCCGTCGGGTAAGCTGCCGTTGGCCTCGTGCACCCGCACCGAGGCCGGCAGGAGGATGTTCAGGTCCTGGCGCGGCTGCCAGGACAGGTTCAGCTGTTGGGCCTGTACTGCCTGCGTCCCCAGCACCAGGGCCAGCCAGGCTACTTTTTTTAAACGGGTAAATCTGTTTCGCATGGTTTGCCTTTGCTGCCACCGTGGCGGCAGTGTTACAAGTATGAATGTATGAGTCAGGGCGCACTTCCTGCTAAGCCTTAATGTGTTGACAGTCTAAAGATAGGAATTCTTTTATACTTGATGTTCTAACTTAGATGAGCTTGCCGGGATATTTTTATAGCTTTGTTCAGCAGGCCGTGCCAAATGCCGCTGCCTCGGGTTGCCAGCAAGGTTTTCGGAGGTGCCATGCGCGCAGGGGCAGTGCTGTACTTGGGGGCTCCGGCAGGAGAGCCAAACGGTAGGTGCAGCGCCGGGGGGAGCCATAAGGCGGCGCACCAGTGCCAACTCAGCGGCAGGTGTGAAAACAGCCTGTGTAGTGCCTTGAGCAATCGAAATGAAGCAACCATCACCAATGCCTATACCGGAAACGCTGCCAAAAGCGGGCATAGCGGAAAGGAACCACTCTCTGGACGTGCTGCGAACGCTGGCAATGCTGCTGGTGATACTCTTGCACGTGGCGGCCCCTTACGCGTCCGACGGGCTAGAAGACCGTGCCTTCGGCACAGGCTTTTGGGCGGGTAATGTGCTGAACTCCTTTGCAAGAGTGAGCGTACCGGTGTTTGTGCTCATCAGCGGGTCCTTTTTGCTGGGGAGAAGAGAGGCCTATGCCACCTTCTATCTAAACAGGGCTTCACGGATCCTCTGGCCGTTTGTGTTCTGGGTCGGGGCCTACAGCCTGTACGCGCTCTACTGCAGCTATGCGCTTACCGGCAGGTGGGCCGTTGCACCCGTGGCCGTAAAAGCGCTGACAGGAAAGCCGTTCTATCACCTGTGGTACCTCTACATGCTCCTCGGCCTGTACCTTGTAACGCCGGTCATAAGCAGGGCAATAGCGGGGCTGGCGCTGCGGGAAGTAAGTATGGCTGCCTGCTTTTTGCTGCTCTGCGGGTTTACCATAAATCTCTGGAACTTCTATGTTGGCAGCGGTTTTATTGTCCTTCTTTGGTTTACGGAGTACCTGGGCTATTACCTGATGGGCTATGTGCTGGCCCGTAGTGTGGCGAAGTATAGCCAGGTACTGCTGCTGCTGGTATACGTTCTCTTGTCGCTACTCACGGCACTGTTTGTGTACGCTACCCGAAGCATGTACTTCTATGAGTTTCTGTCGCCGCTGGTGCTGGTGGCCTCTCTGGCTCTCTTTAAGATGTTTTCGCAATTGCGTTTCGGCCCTAACCTGCTGGCTCGCCTGGCAAAACTGACGTTGGGTATCTACGTGGTACACGCCGGTGTTCTGGAGGCGTTTCAGAGGCTTGGCCAGAAGTACGCTTTGTCAACCGGTACGGCCCTGCTCGACATCCCGCTCAGGTTCTGCCTGGTGCTGCTTGTTTCTGTCCTCCTGGTGCAGGCTGTCAGCCGGGTGCCGGGGTTAAAGCGGGTTGTCTGAGGCTTGTTTTATATGGCACAGGAGAAGGGGAGGGCACAGAAGCCAGCGCGCTGCGCCCGGGAAGGCACCGGGTGTAAATTCACCTGTTTCCTGATGCGGTCGTTCGCACTATAACCTTTATCTTTGCCATCCGCTTATACTTTTTTTGCCCATGTCCCTTATCCCCAAAGAAGTAGTTGACCAGGTACTTGCCCAAGCCGATATAACGGAGGTGGTAGGAGATTTCGTGTCGCTTAAAAAGAAAGGGCAGAACATGTGGGCCTGCTGCCCCTTTCACCACGAAAAGTCCCCCTCGTTCTCGGTTTCGCCGGCCAAGGGTATTTACAAGTGCTTTGGCTGTGGCAAGGCGGGCAACTCGGTGCAGTTTATTATGGATGTGGAGGGAACCAGCTTCCCGGAAGCCATCAAGTACCTGGCCAAGAAGTATAGCATTGAGGTGCCCGAGGAGCAGCACGACCCCGAGTATGCCCGGGAGCAGAGCGAGCGCGACAGCCTTTTTATAGTCTCTGACTTTGCCGCCAAGCACTTCCAGCAGCGGCTGACCAGCCATGAGCAGGGGGCAATCGGGCAATCCTACTTAAAGCAGCGCGGCCTGAGCAGCAACACCATCCGCAAGTTTGAGCTGGGCTACAGCCTGGATGAGTGGACGGACCTGACGGACGCCGCCCTGAAAGTAGGGTACAAGCAAAAGTACCTGGAGGCGACGGGCCTGACGATAGCCAGGGAGGACGGCAAAAAGTATGACCGCTTCCGGGGCCGTGTCATGTTCCCGATCCACAACGTGTCCGGCCGGGTGGTGGGCTTCGGTGCCCGTACGCTCAAATCCAACGACAAGAAGAGCCCGAAATACCTCAACTCCCCGGAGTCGGACATCTACCACAAAAGCAACGTGCTCTACGGCCTATTTCAGGCAAAGCAGGCCATGCGCATGCAGGACATGTGCTATATGGTGGAGGGATACCTGGATGTGCTCTCGCTGCACCAGGGCGGTATTGAAAACGTGGTGGCCTCTTCCGGTACGTCGCTCACAGAGGGGCAAATCAAGCTGATTTCGCGCTATACCGAGAACATCACGGTGCTCTACGACGGGGATGCGGCAGGTATAAAAGCCTCCCTGCGCGGTATCGACCTCATCCTGGAGCTGGGCCTCAACGTGAACGTGGTGACCTTTCCGGCAGGGGAGGACCCGGATTCTTACATCCATAAGGTTGGCGACACGGCCTTTAAAACCTATATCAAGGAGCACTCCCAGGACTTTATCTCCTTTAAGACAAGCCTCTTTGCCGAGGAGGCGGCGGGCAACCCGGTTAAAAAAGCCGAGGCGATAAAAGAGGTCGTGGCCTCCATCTCGAAAATCCCGGATGCCATCAAGCGCACGGTGTTCTTCCAGAGCTGCAGCCTTATCTTCGATATCGATGAGCAGGTGCTTATATCCGAGTACAACAAAATGCACCTGCAGGGGCGGCAGCAGCAACCATCCGGCGGGCAGGCGCAGCACTACTCCGCGCCGGAACCCGCGCTCGAGCCAGAGCCGGAGAAGCCCGCCTCTGACACCGACGTCCTGAAAAGGTATGAGCGGGAAATTATCCGGATGATGATAAACTATGGGGCTAAGCCCGTGGATGAGCAGCAAACCGTGACGCAGTACATGCTGGAGCAGCTGGAGGATGTGGAGTTCGAGATCCCGATTTACGTGAAGCTCTACAACCTGATTCTGCGGCAGTTTAACCAGGGCTATGTGGTGAAGGGGGAGGACCTGGTGAACGACCCGGACGAGGAAATACGCTCGGAGGTGATCGAGCTGATCTCTAACCGCTACGACCTGAGCCACAACTGGGAAACGCACCAGATTTATGTGCCAAACGAGGAGGACCTGCTCATGTACGGCATTGAGCGTGCCATCCTGCGCCTCAAGCGCATGAAGGTGCAGATACTGCTGAAAGCCGAACTGGAGAAACTGCGCCTGGTCACCGACCCCGCCGAGCAGGACCGCCAGCTCAACTATATCCTCAGCCTCAAAACCTTTGAGAACCAGCTGGGCGAGATGCTGGGCATTGTGGTGAACAAGTAAGCTACTTTTTCTGAAGGAGACGCCTCAAGCTCCTTTTCACCCTGCTGAGCAGGAGCAGCGTTTTGGCTTTTACCTTTAGCTTACTGGTGGGGTGTAAGCGGACGGCCTTGTACCAGTGTTTAAAAAACTTGCCGGTAACAGGCTGCTCGGAGTACATAATGCCTTCGGCCTGTAGAAGGTGTATGGCTGCAAGCAGGTGGCGGCGCTCGGTTTCAGAGAGCTGCTTTATACCGCTCTTCTTTCTCCTTTCCATCGCATGCTCGATCGCTGTTAGCCGGTAGTCCCGGGAGCGCACAAAAGAATCAAAGCCCTGCGAAATCCCTCTGTCCCAAATGCGGTAGTAGTAGAGCGGCTCGTCCAGGTAAACCACCTCGCCCACCTCCTCCAGCTTGTAGTAAAGGTCTTTGTCTTCGGCTAACCTAAAGGCAGCGTCAAACCCGGCCGTGCGGTGGTAGGCGGCACTTTTGAAGGCGGCAAACGCAGATACCTTGTCTTCCTTTAAATCAGAATGGAGAATATGCCCTGCATGCTGCCTGACGCGCTGCGGCCTCAGGGCGCTGTCGCAGTAGTAGTAGCTGGTGTAAACCAGGCTGGCCTGGGGCTGCTTCAGGTGCTCCTGCATTACCTTGGCGACTGCCTCCGGGTGCAGGGCGTCATCCGGGTCACAGATGGCCATAACCTCTCCGCTCGCGTTTTCGGCAGCGGTTTTCTTGGCATGCCCCACGCCCATGTTCCGGGCAAGCGAAATGACGCGGTACTTTTCCCGGTGCTGCGAGGCGCTTATAAAGCTGCGGATCACCTCAAGCGAGTTATCGACGGAGGCATCATCCACAATAACAGCCTCCCAGTCGGGGTACGTTTGCGCCTCAATAGACTGAAGGGCAGTCGGTATAACGTCGGCATGGTTAAAGTTGGCAACGAGTAAGGAGCATTTCATAGGAACTGGGGCTGGTCTGTAAAGATAACCAATCACAGGCACATCGCGGGTGTCAACTAATCTCTCTTTAAAACTGTTATGCAATAAATAGCAGTTTTGCGGTATAAACTTTATAATTTTGCACCGCTTTACAAAAGATAAACAGCCCCGCTACCACGGGCAGTGTGGGCATAAAGTAAAAAGTATGGAAACCAATAAAACTGGTGATATAAGGCCGTTGGATAGCATCGAGGCCGCTATCGAAGATATACGCCAAGGCAAGGTTGTGATCGTGGTGGATGATGACGACCGCGAAAACGAGGGCGACTTTGTTTGTGCCGCCGAAAAAATCACGCCTGAGATCGTAAACTTTATGGCCACCCACGGCCGTGGCCTTATCTGCGCGCCCCTTACCGAGGAGCGTTGTGATGAGCTCGGGCTGGAGCTGATGGTGGGCCGCAACACCGCGTTGCACGCCACGCCGTTCACCGTGTCAGTGGATTTGATCGGGCACGGCTGTACCACGGGTATTTCCGCCTCCGACCGCGCCAAGACTATTTTTGCCTTGGTAGACCCCGCCACAGACCCGCACGCGCTGGGCAAGCCCGGCCACATCTTCCCGCTGAAGGCGAAGAAGGAAGGGGTGCTGCGCCGCGCCGGCCACACGGAAGCCTCCGTAGACCTGGCGCGCCTGGCAGGACTCGCCCCGGCCGGTGTACTGGTGGAGATTATGAATGAAGACGGCACGATGGCGCGCCTCCCGGACCTGGTGAAGGTGGCGGAGCGCTTTGACCTGAAGCTGATCTCTATAAAAGACCTGATTGCCTACCGCCTGAAGCAGGAGAGCCTGATAGACCGCGAAATAGTGGTGCAGATGCCAACTGACTTCGGGATCTTTGACCTGTATGCCTACACCCAGGTGAGCAACGGCGCCAAGCACCTGGCCCTGGTAAAGGGTACCTGGGAGGAGGACGAGCCGGTAATGGTTCGGGTACACTCCTCCTGCGTTACCGGCGACATCTTCGGGTCCTGCCGTTGCGACTGCGGCCCGCAGCTTCATGAGGCGATGCGCATGGTAGAGAAAGAGGGCAAGGGCGTTATTGTGTACATGAACCAGGAAGGCCGCGGAATCGGCCTGCTCAACAAGCTGAAGGCCTATAAACTGCAGGAGCAGGGGCTGGATACCGTAGAGGCGAACCTGGAGCTTGGCTTTGGCATGGATGAGCGCGACTACGGCGTGGGGGCGCAGATACTCCGCGACCTGGGCGTTACCAAGATGCGACTGATCTCCAATAACCCGCGCAAGCGCACCGGCCTGATGGGCTACGGGCTTGAGGTAGTGGAGCGCGTGCCGATTGAGGTGGTGCCTAACGAGCATAACCAGAAGTACCTGACAACCAAGCGCGACAAGCTGGGCCATGAGATACTAAAGAGCGCCACAATTACCAAATAAGCGCGCTTGAAACACACTTTAAAGACCTGCATAGGAGGCTGTTAGCCGCTTGTGCAGGTTTTTTTAGTCTTCAGGGGGAATAGTTAAGGCAAGCAGGCAACTTTTAAGGCTGAAAGTCATACAAATTATAGAGGCCTGTAGCAGGTGATGAAAGCTGCCCGTGCGGCTGAAATCTGGTGTTGGTTATTGTGTTACTTACAGCTCCCCCTATTCTATGAAAAACAAAACGACTACGCTGGCGTTTACCGCCGCTCTTGCATTTATTACCGCTATTTTGCCGCAAATGGCACAGGCCCAGTTCAGGTCTGCCATCGATGTTCAGGAATGGCCTTCGGGCAAAATCGTACTTGCCACAGGAGACACCATTTACGGCCCTGTTACCTTTCACCGCTCACAGGAAGTGATAAACGTGCAGAATGAGGACGGTTCCCTCAGCTCCTTCTCGCCTGTAAACGTGCAGTACTTTGTTGCCCAGGAGCAGCCTAGCGGCAGAGCCTATACGTTCCGCTCCCTGATGTGGGACATGGGGCGTGACTACTCAGACTTTAAGAAACCTACTTTTTTTGAGCAGCTGAACCAGGGGCCGCTCACCCTGATCATGCGCGAATCCTATGTGCATAAGGACTCCCGCGGCACATCGCCCTACTCTTCCCAAGGCTACCTGTACGACAGCAACTACTATGCGCCGGGCAGTGAATGGCTAAGCCAGATAAAGGAACTATACTACGTAATGCTGCCCGACGGTGAGATTGTGACGCTCCGGAATGTGCGCAAGGACCTGCACAAGCTTTTTGGCAAGAGGGCAAAGCAGATGAAAAAGTACGTGAAAGAGCACAAACTCAGCTATGAAAAGCCGCACCACGTGGTGGCTATCGTCAACTACTTTAACGCGCAGCTACAGGTCTCGGACCTTAAGCAGGTAGTAGCTCAGGAAGCAAAATAAACCGGCGTACCCGATGGATAGCAGGGCCGCCCACGGCAGAGAGAGCATTTCGGTGGGCGCGGTAAGCTGGTCCAGCACCTCCTGCGCCGGCATGGGCGTCAGGCTCTTGAAAACCTTGACAGGCATGTACTTGTCCACCGTATCGGGGAGGCGAAAGTGAATGAGCGGCTCCACCACCTGCGCGTAGGCAACGAAGGCGATGATAGCCAGGCCGCTTTTGCGGATGGCAAAGCCGAAGAGCATGGCCAGCGTCATGTACCCGACAGCCTGCACAAAGTAGTAGGAGAGGTGGTTGATCTGCCCGAAAACAGCGCCCAGGGTGTGCTGGCTGCCGTGCAGCAGGCCAAAGTAAAGGCCTAGCAAAAGCAGGAACACCGTGGCAAACAGACCCAGCCCCAGCACCACGTAAAACTTGGCAAGCACCAGCTCTACCCGCGTCAGGCCGTCTATCACCTGCTGGCGCAGCGTCCGGAAACTGTACTCATCCGACACCAGCACAATAAGCAGGATGCCGAAAAGCAGGTTGAAAAAGCTGGCGACATAGGCCAGTGTCTGCCAGAACCGGGGCAGGTCGTACATTCGGTTGCCCAGCTCCTGCCCGTTGATGCTGACGTTGCTGCTGGCGTAGAGAAGGAGAAGCATGAGGGCTACAAAAATCCCCAGTATAACCCACATGGTGCGGTAGGGCAGTAGTTTACAGAGTTCGATGCGGAGAAGGTTCATCAGGCTTGCTTTTTAATGATTTCCAGAAACTGTGCCTCCAGGCTTCTACGGCGCAGGGTAAGCTGCTGCAGTACGATACCGGCTTCAAACATGGCCTTGTTCACATCAGCGGGGCCGTACCCATCCTGCAGCGTCAGGAGCACCTGCCCGCGCTCCGCCTGCTGAAACGCCTCCACGAACGGCAGTTGCCGCAGCGCCTCAAGCACCTGCGGCACGTCACCGGCGCTGATCACGAGCTGGTCCTTGGCGGCAAGCACCGTGCTTACAGGGCCCTGGGCACGCAGCACGCCCTTTTGCAGCACGGCCACATGGGTGCATACTTTTTCCACCTCATCCAGCAAGTGGCTGGCAAGTATAACGGTTTTACCCTCGGCGGCAATCTTTAGGATAAGCTCCCGCACTTCGGCGATGCCTTCCGGGTCCAGGCCGTTCGTGGGCTCGTCCAGCACCAGCACCTCCGGGTCGTTTAGCAGCGAGGATGCCAGGGCCAGGCGCTGTTTCATCCCCAGCGAGAACCCTTTAAAAGTCGTGTGCATACGCTGGGAGAGGCCCACCAGGTGCAGTACCTCGGCAATGCGGCTGTGGCTGGCGCCTTTTATCTCGGCTACAATCTCCAGGTTGCGGCGGGCGGTGAGGTAGGGGTAGAAGTTCGGTGTCTCGAGCAGGGCGCCCACGCGCTTTTTGGTGGCAGGGGAGGCTGGCTGCCCGAACCAGGAAAAACTGCCTGAGGTCGGCCGGATCACATCAAGCACCATGCCCAGGGTGGTGGTCTTGCCGCTGCCGTTAGGGCCCAGCAAGCCGTAAATACTGCCTTTCTCCACCTGCAGCGAAAGCTTGTCTACGGCCTGTATGCTGCCGTACCGTTTGCTGAGCGTATGTATATCAAGTATAAGTGACACAAAGTTGGGCGTTACGTGGAGGCCCCCAGCGCGCTGCGGGAGCCTTAACAAATATAGCATTTTTGTGCTGCTTTCCTCCTGAAGCCCCTGATCTGATAAGCAGCGCGCTGGGGGCAGGCAGTAACATAGCCGGTAAAGCAGGCTACGTTTTGCACCTGTGGCATTCCGCGGCACCGGTTATACGTTGCCCTGCCGGGGCTGGAGGCACAACGTTTAGCGCCCCTTTTGTAAGGCGGGTTTTTACCTCCCGGCAATACCTGTTCCCTTTTTGCTTTTATAGGTGAGGTGCTTTCTCTAATTTGCGGGGAGGGCGGCAACTGTTCGCCCACATAACCAATTTGCAACACATGAACCCTACTACTTCTTACGATAGTCTTATTTTTGACCTGGATGGCACCCTCTGGGACTCTACCCAAACCATTGCCGATGCCTGGAACGCCGCCATCAACCAGTTCGACTTTGTAGACAACAACCTGACGCGCGAGGACATCCGCAACATTGCCGGCATGCCCTACGATGCCATTTACGAAAAACTTTTCCCGGGCCTGAGCACAGAGCAGCGGCAGGAGCTGCAGAAAACGGCCGCAGAGCTGGAGCTGGAGTACCTGTACAAACAGGGGGGCGAGCCCTATCCGCAGTTGCGGCAAACACTGGAGCTGCTACAGCCAAAGTATAAGCTGTGTATTGTGAGCAACTGCCAGAGCGGTTACATAGAGGCTTTCCTGCAGTACTTCGACCTGCAGTCTTACTTTACCGACATCGCCTGTTACGGCGACAAAAGCCTGTCGAAGGGCGAGAACATACGTGCCGTGGTGCAGCGCAACAACCTGCAGCGGCCTGTGTACATCGGCGACACCCAGGGCGACTATGATGCGAGCGTAAAGGCACAGGTGCCGTTTATACTGGCTGCCTACGGTTTTGGAGAAGTGCAGGCAGAGGTGCCGGCCATTGCCGCTCTGGCTGACCTGCAGGAGTTGGTGAGCACAACAGCGTAAGTATGGATGAGGCACAGTACGAGCAGACAGAGCTGACCGTTACGGCCGCGGCGGCTAACAAGCAGGCGCTGGCTTTCGTGCTCCCGATACTGGTGCTGTACATGGTGCCCTACTTTTTGCTGTGGCCGGAGCAGTTCAGCTGGCAGTTACTGGAGGGCTTTGTGCGTGCGCATGGTGTGGCAACGCTGTTTTACCCGCTCCTGATGCTGCTGGTTTTCATCCTGGGCGCGGTGGTGCACGAGCTGCTCCACGGCCTTACCTGGGCGGTGTTCTGCAAGCGCGGAGTAAAGGCTGTGACCTATGGCGTGCATTGGAGCTACCTGACGCCGTACTGCCATTGCCGGGAGGTGCTGCCGCTGCGCCCGTACATACTTGGCGGCCTTATGCCGGGGCTGGTGATGGGCCTGTTGCCGGCTTTGGCAGGCATGGCAACGGGCAAGCTGCTGTTGTTCCTGTTCGGGCTGCTCTTTACACTGGCTGCCTCCGGCGATCTGCTGGTGCTCTGGATGCTGCGCCATGCCAGGGCCTCTGACCTGGTGCAGGACCACCCGGAGAAGATTGGCTGCTATGTGTACCGGAGGAAGTAGGAGTACAGTGGGTTAACTGAGTGAGCTGCTTATTTCAAGAGGCTAATGCTGCCGCCCCTGCTATCCGGCAGGGTAGCCGGAGCGCCTCAGCTGACCACATGGTAAATAGAACTATCCTATTTTTTGTATATTGTGGATGAAGGCTGCAGCGCGTGCGTTCTGCAGTGTATTTTTGAATCCTACGTATATCCAATTGAACATGAGAAAGCTTCTGGCACTGGCCTTATTCCTGGCTGCTATTGTGCTTCCGGCAGCAGCGCAGCGCCGTACCATCAACCTTGACTCCACCGTCACGACCAAACACCAGGTAACGATAAAAGGGCAGAAGGTGCCGTACACTGCCACCACCGGCACCCAGCCCGTGTGGGGCGAAGACGGTAAAGCCGTTGCCGGCCTGTTTTACACATACTATGAGCGCTCAGACGTAAAAGACCGTGCGGCGCGGCCGCTCGTGATCTCCTTTAACGGTGGCCCCGGCTCCGCCTCGGTATGGATGCACATCGCCTACACCGGCCCCCGACTGCTGCAGATCGATGACGAAGGCTATCCGATCCAGCCCTACGGCATCCGCGAAAACCCGGAGTCTATCCTCGACATAGCCGACATTGTGTTCGTGAACCCGGTGAACACCGGCTATTCGCGAATGGCCGATGATGTGGATAAAGATAAAATGAAGGAGAAGTTCTTCGGTGTAAACGCCGACGTGAAGTACCTGGCCGAGTGGCTCAACACCTTTGTGACGCGCAAAGGCCGCTGGGCATCGCCCAAGTACCTGATCGGGGAGAGCTACGGAACCACCCGCGTATCGGGGCTGGCGCTGGAGCTGCAGAACTCCCAGTGGATGTACCTGAACGGGGTGATCCTGGTGTCGCCCACAGAGCTGGGCATTGAGCGCGAAGGGCCCGTGGAGGCTGCGCTGCGCCTGCCGTACTATGCCGCTACCGCCTGGTACCACCAAAAGCTGCCGCAGGACCTGCAGCAAAAAGACCTGACCGATGTGCTGCCGGAGGTGGAGGCCTTTACTGTAAACGAACTGATCCCGGCTATTGTGAAGGGCGGTTTCCTGGAAGGCTCGCAGAAGGAGGCGATTGCCGCAAAAATGGCGCGCTACTCCGGCCTTTCGGAAGAAAGCATCCAGCAGCACAACCTCGATGTGCCGCTCAACTTCTTCTGGAAGGAACTGCTCCGCCGGGAGAGCTTTACCGTAGGCCGCCTCGACTCCCGCTACAAAGGCATAGACCGCCAGGACGCCGGTGTGCGGCCTGACTTCAACGCGGAGCTGACGGCCTGGCTACACGCCTTTACACCGGCCATTAACCTTTACCTGCGCGATGAGCTGAAGTATAAAACCGACATCAAGTACAACATGTTTGGCCCGGTGCACCCCTGGAACAACGAGAACGATAACACCGGCGAGAACCTGCGCCAGGCCATGGCCCAGAACCCTTACCTGCACGTGATGGTGCAGTCTGGCTACTACGACGGCGCCTGCGATTACTTTAACGCCAAGTACAGCATGTGGCACCTGGACCCGAGCGGCCGCCTGAAAGACCGCCTGAGCTGGAAGGGCTACCGCAGCGGCCATATGATGTACCTGCGCAAGGAGGACCTGGTAATGGGGAACGAGGATATCCGGGAGTTTATCCGCGCTTCGTTGCCAAAGAAAGGCCAGCCGGCCATGTACTAATAACAGAAAAACCTTCACGTACCGTACTTCCGGATAAGAAGACACAGAGGCCTGAAAGCACAACCCCCGGCACACGTACGCATGCCGGGGGGTGTGCTTTTTTATGTTATGCTGTTGCTAGATTTGCTTCAGGGCCTCCTGTATCGGCGTGTTCCCGGTCAGGAGCTCAAAGGTCTTGTTCCTGGCGTTCTCCACCTCCAGCGACTTCACCAGCACGTGGGCTACATCGGCACGAGGTATCTTGGAGTCGCCGGCGCTGCTGAAGTGGTCTGCCGTTTTTACCTTACCCGTGGGGGCGTCGTTGCCTAAGTGGCCGGGGCGCACAATGGTGTAGGGTAAGCCGCTGTCCAGCAGGTGCTGGTCCGCCTTTGCCTTTGCCTCCAGGTACTCCTTTAGCTCCCCGCGCGGGTCGTCTACCCCGTAGGCGCTGAGCATCACGAAGTGCGACACGCCTGCTGCCTTGGCTGCGTCCACCAGCTTCTCAGCGCCTTTCTGGTCCACGCCCTCTACGTTCTTGCCTTTGGAGCCCGCTGCAAAAATAACGGCGTCCATCCCTTTCGTTGTTTCCGAAACATCCCCCTCGAGGTTAGCGACGACAACGTGGTCAGCCCCGAGCTTTTTCATTTCGGCTGCCTGCTCCTCCTTGCGAATCATGGCATAGGACTCATGCTTATCGGTCTCAGAAAGAAGCTCTACAATTTGTTTTCCGGTAGTGCCGTGTGCACCGGCTATCAGTATCTTCATGTTAATAGTTTAGCGTTAAAAATTACTTCCTGCACACACCCGTGGAGCGTGGGCAGGAAGTTTCCCTGTGGAGCAGTTTGGTAATTGCTCTACTATTGTAACGCCTCAGTGCCGGATATGTTTAGCACCCGTAAAGTGGTGGGGCGGCAGGTGCGGGGTGGCCTCAGGAGTGGCGCCAGTGCTGCAGCAGGGGCCCTTGCTTGCCGGCCACGGGGTCCGTTTCGGGAAGCGGTACCTGCGCAATGTTCTTCTTTTTTTCCTCCGGGTCGTCCTTCTCGGTGCACACGTCATAGTGCTCCTGCCCGGCGGGGTAAGCGCCCACTACTTTAAAGTCATCGGAGGCCGACTTCAGGCAGTGGCCTGTTCCTGCGGGTAACACGAGCATGTCGCCGGCCTGCACCTGCACCTCATCAGCGCCGGGGCCGCCTAACAGGAGCGTGGCGGCGCCGGAAGCCACGCCCAGCACCTCGTGCGACCTGCTGTGGTAGTGGTGGTAGCCGAACACGCCGTTTACCCAGCTGCCGCGCCAGTTATGCTGTGCGAAGGCTTCCTTAAATCGGTCTGCCAGGTTGTGGTGGCCTGGGAACACCTGCTGATACACCAGCACGGGGAGGCGCTGGTTGTTCGGGATTTTGCCGTGCGGCTGGAGGAGGTGCGGGGTGGTATTTATACTTTGTGCCATAGAGGTTTATACCGGATGAGTTCCTAATACGTTTGGCCTGTACAGGAGATAGGTTTGCAGGAGCCTGTATGTACGCCACTGGTCGGCTGGTGCTGGTCTTAGCGCACGATTGCGCTTTGGCTAAGCAACTGGTACCGAATAGCTAGACCTCCTTTTTACTCTTGCCGCGGTGCCATTTTCCCACTACTGCCTTTATTTCTTTTCTTCCTGTTAAAGGAAGCTTAACTTGAGTGGTGGAACCATACTTATACTTTGTTACCTACTATGAAAAAAGCACTACTACTGCTGCTGGCGGTTTGTTTCTGGGCCTGTACCTCCACCAAAGAAACGGAGCAGGCGGCCCTGCCGATGGATGAACTGGCGGAGCGTTACGTAAAAACCTTGTTGAAGCTGGGCCAGTACGACAGCGATATCGTGGACGCTTACTACGGCCCGGAGGAATGGAAGCCAACGGGTGAGCCGGCCGATTCGCTTCCGGGCAGGGAGTTCCTGGCCGAGCTGCGCCTGATACAGGGCAACCTGCAGGCCCAGCAAACGGATACCCTGACGGCGCTTGAAAAAAGAAGGTTGGCGATGTTCCAGAAGCAGGTGCTGGCCGCCATCACCAAGGTGGAGATGATGCAGGGCAAGGAGTTCCCGTTTGATGAGGAGGCCAGGCTGCTGTACGATGCCACGCCACCGCATTACGAGCAGGCGTACTTCGATTCGCTTTTAGCGGCCATAGATACCGAGCTGCCGGGCAAAGGCAGCGTGCCGGAGCGCTGGGCAGCCTACCAGGCAAAATTCGAAATCCCGAAAGAGAAGCTGGACACTGTTTTCCAGGCCGCCATCACCGAGGCCAGAAACAGAACCAAAGCCCACTACGACCTGCCCCAGAACGAGAACTTCAAGGTGGAGTTCGTAACCGATAAACCGTGGTCTGGCTACAACTATTTCCAGGGCAACGGCTACAGCCTTATCCAGATCAACACTGATTTCCCGATCTACATTGAGCGCGCCATAGACCTGGCCGGCCACGAAGGGTATCCGGGGCACCACGTGTTTAACGTGCTGCTGGAGCAGCACCTGGTAAACGAGAGAGGCTGGAAGGAATACGCCATTTACCCGCTGTTCAGCCCTCAGTCGCTGATTGCGGAAGGCAGCGCCAACTATGGCGTAAAGGTGGCTTTCCCGGCTGAGGAACGCCTGGCCTTTGAGCAGCAGGTACTGTTCCCGCTGGCTGGCCTGGATGCGTCGGAAGCGGCGCGCTACTACGGCATCCTGGGTAAAATAAGCAAGCTTGACTTTGCCGGCAATGAGGCCGCCCGGCGCTACCTGAACGGCGAGATCAGCCGGGAGGAAGCGGCAGAATGGCTCGTGAAGTATAACTTTTATGAGAAAGGCAAGGCTTTGCAACGCACCCGCTTTATAGACCGTTACAGAAGCTACGTGATTAACTACAACCTGGGGCAGGAACTGGTGCGGCAGTATGTGGAGGCAAACGGCGGCACGGCCGACAAGCCGGAAAAGCGCTGGGAGGTGTTCGGCCAACTGCTGTCTACCCCCAACACGGCCTCTATGCTACAGGAATAAAGCGGCTATACTTTTTACGGGAGCCGCCCCTGCACACAACCGCTGCCACAGACGTAGGTAATAAGGCGGCCAGGCATGACGAATGTCATTGGCCGTGTGGCCGCAACAGGCTACTTTCACGAGAGAACTTTGTTTCACCTATAAAGACCACATCAACAATGGCAACCAAAAACATGATTGGCATAGACGCCGGTAAGGCACAGCAGCTGGCAGACAAACTGAACACGTTGCTGGCTAACTATCAGCTGTTTTATATTAATGCAAGAGGCTTCCACTGGAACATCTCGGGGAATAAGTTCTTTGAGCTGCACGCTAAGTTTGAGGAGCTCTACGACGATGCGATCCTGAAGATTGATGAGATCGCAGAGCGTATCCTGACGCTGGGCCACACGCCTTACCATTCTTTTTCTACCTACCTGGAGAAATCCTCCATCAAGGAGGTAGACAACGTTTCGGATGGCAACCAGGCGGTGCAGGAGGTCCTGAACGGCTTTAAAGTGCTGATTGAGTCGGAGCGTGAGCTGCTGGCTCTGTCCGCCGACGCCGACGACGAAGGCACCAATGCGCTGATGAGCGACTACATCCGGGAGCAGGAGAAGCTGGTTTGGATGTACTCTGCTTACCTGAGGCGCTAAGGGGCAGTTTAGACTTGCACCGAAACGAAAAAGCCACCCCGCGGGGTGGCTTTTGTACTTTATGCGTTACAGCGGCAGCTTTACATCCTGCATCAGCCTGCCCACCGGGTACATGGTGTGGGTGTACTCGTAGTGCGGCGTGTTGCGGTACACGAAGTCCAGCTGGGCACGGGCACTCTTGGCGAACTCAGGGTCCTGTTTTTTGCGCGCCTCCAGCCGCTTGCGCAGTTCCGGGTCCTGCCGGAGGTACTCGGCAGCCAGGTCCTCGAAAACATAGCTGGAGAAGTACTCCTTCTGCATCAGAATACTGTCGAAGAAGTTCCAGTTAAAGTAGGAGTCCACGCCCTGCGGCTCCAGCGTTTCCACCAGAAAGCGGTTAGCCGGCTGGTTCAGGTACACAACGTAGTCGCCCTTGAAGAACTGGCGCGGCATGCGCCTGGTGTCTACCTGCACACCGTGGTGCAGGTAGTGGCCCTCGTACGGGCGCTCAAGGGTTTTATAGTCGGCAATGTAGTAGGTGTCCAGGGTGATGGTGGTGTCGCGCTGCAGCTGCTGTAGCTGCACCTTGTTGGTCTTCAGGCGCTCAATCACCTCACGCCAGGCCTGCGGAATAATGTAGGCCACCGGCTTTGCCACGGTTACGGTAGGGGTAAACTCGTCGTAGTAGTTCAGCATGGATTTGTACGGGGACTTGCGGTCGTAGTACAGGCGCTCCAGCCCGCTTACCTCGCTCGGTTTGTACTTGGCCTCGTAGCCCAGGAACGGAATCTTCGTAACCTTGGTCGTGTCCAGTTTCCAGTCGAGCGGGAATTTCTCCTGCGTGAGCGTTTCCTGCTTTGCCTGCTGGCGGAGTTTGCCTATTTCGTCGGCATCGCGGTGCACCGTCCCGATCATGTGCTCCATCAGCTTGTAAGTGGCCTGCACGCGCTGGTTAAACGGCTTCAGCATGTGGGTCTCGGGCACAAAGCCGATGGTGTTGTAGAGGGCCGTGTAGCCTGTGGCATAGCGCGGCGACTCCATGAAGCCAATAATGCCCTCGTCCGGTGTGTCGCCGGCGTGGTTCATGTAGGGCACCATCGGAAACTTGTCCTGCTTCATGCCCGCGTACAGCGCCGGCACCATTTTGCCGCTCAGGTACTCTGCCAGGGTCGGGTTGAGCTTGTTGTGCTGCGTGGCAATGAGCGTCATCACGTGCTGGTAATCGGCCCCGTTGGAGGTGTGGTTGTCCATGAACACGTCCGGGTCCCACTCCCGGAAGATCTGGTGAAAGGTCTGGGCGTTGCGCGAGTCGGTTTTAATGAAGTCGCGGTTCAGGTCCAGGTTGCGGGCATTGCCGCGGAAGCCGTAGCTCTCGGGCCCGTTCTGGTTGGTGCGGGTATGGCTGTTGCGGTTAAGGGCGCCGCCGATGTTATAGACCGGGATGATGGCCAGCACCACGTTGTCGAGCTGCTTGCGCCGCTTTTTGTCCTGCAGGTAGTCGCGCACGAGCATCATGGTGGCGTCTATGCCCTCCGGCTCGCCCGGGTGAATGCCGTTTTGGATAAGCAGGACGCGCTTGTTTTTCCGGTGGATAGAGGCCGGGTCAAAGTCTTTGTCTGTTGATACCACCACCAGGTGCAGGGGGCGGCCCACGTCGGTTGAGCCGTAGGGCATCATCTTCACTTCGTCGTAGGCCTCGTCCAGTTTCTGGTACCACTGGATCGCCTCATCATAGGTGGCCGTCTGGTTGCCGTTGCCTTGCTCGTAAGGGGTTTTCAGGTTGGGCTTACCCTGAGCAGGGCCACCCACCGATAGCATCGCGGCAAGTAGTAAGGTGCTTAACATGGTTTTGTTTCAGGTGATAGTGAACAGCAATGATAAGAATTTCTGAGGGGAAATAGTAGTTTGTTGGCAGAAGAGGGGGATAGGCCTGTCCAAAAGAGCCGCGTGGGCGGAGCAGGCCGGGCAGGAGTAAGGCAGAACTGGTGAAGGCTGAAAGTAGCCCAGCGAGGTACAACCAGCCGCCTCAGGTTAGCACCTTGTTACCGTTTGTTGCAGAAGGGGCTCGGGCCACAGTTCCGGAGGGTAAGCATAGCCAGAGCAAAACAGCCCAGAAGCGCTGTCAGGTATGTTTCCTGTACTTGTTGTCGTTATACTTTGACGGTCCAGGGCCACCATACAAGTGGCGTCAGGAATCAGCTTAACCCGGCCAGGCCACTAGCAGAATTGCCTTTGGAGTAGGTAAGCACCGGCGGCTACTAAGCCTATGAGCGGGGCTGCAGCGTGATGTTAGAAGGCGCTTCGGTACAACGCTACGCAAAGTACTTACGGGTTCTTCTGCCCTTGTCTTTCGGGAACACTTTGCTGTCGAGGCTGTACTTGCCGGGGCCGATGAAGAGCAGCGAGAGGAACAGGATAGCCGCCTCCAGGGCATGTGAATACCCGCCGAAGCCGTCGCCGGCGACCATGTGCTTTGTGGTGGCTACCAGCATGGTGAGCAGCAGCAGGATGCAGGCCGGGCGGAAAAAGAAGCCAAGCAGGATCAGGAAGCCGCCTACCGCCTCGGCAAAGCCAGCCATAAAGCCCCAGAACACCGGTGCAAACCCAATCCCGAAAACCCCCATGCTGTTGCCTATTGCCTCCCATCGCGCGGGGCCGCCTGCAAGTTTTGGCCAGCCGTGCAGTATAAACATGATACCGATGCCCACACGGAGCAACAACAATCCGAAGTTCCTGAGTTTGTAACCTGAGCGAAGTATAGCCATAGAGACAAGTATACGAAGAAGCTGCTAGTATAGCAATAGGCTAATATACTAAGATTTCTTTCACAACGGTGTTGGCAGGTAGGGTAGCGGCTGTAAAGTCTGGCAGTTTTCCGGAGGGGAGCTGGCTCTTGTCCAGCACGAAGCTCATGCCGGTTTCCGGGGCCAGGGCTACCAGGTTGCCCTCCTCAAAAGTGACGCTCCGGATGTTATAGGCCTGCTGCAGCTCACTGAACTTAGAGCCTACGCCTATGCCCTTTGCAGTTTTGAAGTCGGAGCCGAGCACCCTAATGCGCCATACGTGGCACGCGGTATCACAGCGTTGCTCTACCAGCAGGCCCTTGGGCTCGCCTTCTGGCCGGAGCACATAGGCCGTACTCTGCATCCCTTCCTGCATCAGGGTGGTGTCGGTCAGGGTGAGGCCCGCCGCGGGGTGCTCGCGCAGCTGCTCTACCGGGGTGCCCAGGCGCACGCTGCCCACATGGCCCCGCGCTATCACAAAAGTAGCAGGTGCCGCCGGGGCTGCGGGCGTGTCTAAACTGGTTTCTTCCGCGGGGGCGCTGGAGGTGGCGGGCTCTTTATCCTGTTGCGAAAGACAAGCCGCCATACTCACTCCCAGCAGCACCGCATAGATAATATTCTTCAACATGATGGCCTTGTCTCGTGATGTTATTTTAACTTTAAACCTTGATGTGCAGGAGCAGGTTGTAGTATATTAGCACGTAAATCGATTTAATTTATTTTGTCATACACCAACTAAAAATATCAAAATGGCTAAACCATTAATCTTGGTCTCCAACGACGATGGCATCACGGCACCGGGCATCAGAACGCTGGTGCGCGTGGCTATGCGGGTGGGAGAGGTTGTAGTAGTAGCACCGGACGGGCCACAGTCAGGCATGGGGCATGCCATTACCATCGGCAACACGCTGCGCCTGGACAAATCCATAGCCTTAGAGGACCTGGGCGTGGAGGCCTACGAGTGCTCCGGCACGCCGGCCGACTGCGTGAAGCTGGCCAAGCACCATGTGCTCCGCGAGCGTACGCCGGACCTGGTGGTGAGCGGTATCAACCACGGCTCCAACTCCAGCATCAGCGTGCTTTACTCGGGCACGATGTCGGCGGCCATCGAGGCGGCTATCGAGGGCCTGCCAGCCATTGGCTTCTCGCTCTGCGACTACGGCCACGAAGCGGATTTCTCACATACCGAGGAATTTGTAGAGAAGATCATCCGGCAGGCTGTTGAACACGGGATACCGGACAATACGGCGCTGAACGTTAACTTCCCGAAGAAAGGCGATGAGCCCATTAAAGGCATCAAGGTTTGCCGCCAGGCGCACGCCAAGTGGCAGGAGGAGTTTGATGAGCGCCTGGACCCGCACAACCGCAAGTACTTCTGGATGACGGGCAGCTTCGTGAACTTCGACAAGGGCGAGGATACCGATGAGTGGGCGCTGGTGAACAACTATATTTCGGTGGTGCCCTGCCAGTTCGACATGACGGCCCACCACGCGATCGGCATGATCAACGAAAACTGGGAGTTCTAAAGCCGCTTGGTTGTAAAGTATAAACGGCCCTGCTGCTCTTGTGCAGCAGGGCCGTTTTTGCATCAGGGTAGTATAAAGCTAGAAGAAAACCGGCATGTTGTACTGCACCTTTACGCGCTTCCCATCTTTTACCGCAGGAAGCCACTGGCCGTCCGTAAGTTTCGCCAGCCTGAGCGCTTCCTGGTCCAGGGCAGGCTCCACGCCACTCCTGACCTGGTAGTCACTTAGTGAGCCATCTTCATTGATCACGAAAGAAACCACCACTGTGCCATACTTGGTGCCTTTGCGGGGGTATCTGGCATGTTGTTTCATGAACGCTTTAAACGCCGCAACACCACCTTTGTACTCAGGCATGGTTTCGGGCGCACTGCCGTCTGGCCTGGGCTGGCCAAACTTAACCGGCAGCGTAAACCGGACCGGCACCGGCTTGCCGTCTTTCATTCCCGGTTTCCAGTGGCCGCCCATTGCTTTTACGGCGTTTACACAGGCGGCATCCAGCGCTGGGGTTAGGCCCTTTACGACCTCTACCGCATCTATGCCGCCTTCCTGATCTATAACAAAGCGAAGCACCACCATCCCCTCCGGCTGTGCATTGGAGTAGGTGATCTGTGCGTTGATAAACTGCATCATCGCGCCTGTGCCGCCCTCGTAGGCTGGCATTTGCTCCAGGTAAGTGTAGATTTGCTCAGAGTCTTGCCCGGGGCTTTCCTGGGCGAGGGCAGGTGTGGCTGCTAGGGCCGCCAGGAGTAAGGCAGCAGAAAGGAGTTTGTGTTTCATAGCGGGTAAAAATTATTTTCAGCCTAAAGATAGTATAAAGCAGATGTTCTGCCAAACACAGCTTTAGCGCTGCTTTGTTACCACCACGTCGGCTGCTACTTTTCTTCCTGCCAGAGATCGGTTCTACCTGTTCTTTGTGATGATGACATCGGCAGCCAAACGCTCTTTAGTGCCTGCCGCCTGGTTGCTGCCTTTGGCTATAAACCGGAACACCATGAAATTTAGCGTGGTGACCGGTTTGCCGTCCTTGTAGCCGGGTTGCCACATGTTGCTGCTTAGCTCCACCACCCGCAGTACCTCATCTTTCAGCACCTGGCCCATGCTTGTGCCAACCGACGGTTTTCCGGTGCTGCCGTCTTCATGAACAACAAAGGAAGCGGTAACGTCTCCTTCCAGCGATGTGTCGGGGTAGCGGATGTTTTTGGCAAAGAACTTCTTGGTGGCATTTCGCCGCCTTTGAAGGCAGGCCTTTGGTCCAGCTTGAAGGGCGGAACCACGCTTTCCGGGTTCAACTCCTTTGCGTTGGCTGCCTGTGTAGGGCTTTCCTGCCGCGTGTGCGAGCTGTTCCTTGTTTCTCCCAAACCTTCTACTGCCGAGCCTGAAAACTGCACCGGCAGGTACATCTCGGCGGCGACAGGAGCTCCGTTCCGGGTGGCGGGCTGCCATTGGCCGGAGGTGGTTTTAACGGCTTCGGCTGCGGCCTCGGCCAGTTTCGCCAGGATGGTTTTGTTCTGCAGGTTAAAGGTGGAGGCGTCCATATAATCCAGCTCGGAGCCAGGGCCCACGGTTTTCTTTAGCTTGGTGTGCTCCAGGCGTATGTCCGACACGCTGCCGTCTTTCTCCACGGTGAACTTCACCACTACCCGGGCGCTCAGGTGCTCCTTTTTCGCCTCCTGTGGCATCTTCAGGTTTTGGCTGATGGTGCGCAGCAACGCTTCCTGGCCCCCCTTAAACTGCGGCTGCCGGCCTGCTGAGCTATTTTCTTTTTTAACCGCATACCGGATAGGCAGCGTGTACCGCACAGGCACAGGCTTGCCGCCCTGCTTGCCGGGCTGCCATTGGCCGTTCATCAGCTTAACGACCCGGATGGCCTCCGCGTCGGTGCTTGGTGTCAGGCTTTTGACGAGCTTCACATCTGTAAGCGAGCCGTCCTGCTCCACCACGAAGCTCAGCACCACCAGCCCTTCTACGCCGGCCTGTTTGGCGTCTTCGGGGTAGCGGATATTCTCCCCCAGGAAACGAAGCATCTCGTTGTCGCCTCCCGTAAACGAGGGCATCTGCTCCACATACGTGTAGGGGTTCTCTGTTGACTGGGCCAGGGCGGCTGGGGCCGTAGCCAGGGTGGCGAAGCCAAACAGGGCTGCGGCGGCGAATTGCGAAAGAAGGTTAATTTTTTTCATCTGCGTGTCATTTATTTATACTTGGAAAAAGGCAATAGCTATCCTGTATCAGCCCAAAGCAGGCTGAAAAAAGGAAAAAACAAGGATGAACGGTGTATTATCTGATGGCGAAGCGGACCGGGATGGTGTAGCGTACCGGCACTGGCTGGTTGTTCTGCCTGCCCGGGCTCCACTTGCCGTCCATTCGTTTCACGACGCGCATAGCTTCGGCATCTATACTTGGCGATACCCCCTTAACCAGTTGAAAGTCATAGAGCGAGCCGTCCTGCTCCACCACGAAGCTCAGCACCACCAGCCCTTCTACGCCGGCCTGCTTGGCGTCTTCGGGGTAGCGGATGTTGGTACCGAGGAACTTCAGGAGTGCTGTATCCCCGCCTTCGAACGAGGGCATCTGCTCCACATAGGTATAGGGCTGGTCTTTGGCTGTTTCCTCCGAGGGCTGGGCTTCATCTGCGGCAGCTTCTGTAACCGCTGGTTTAACGGCTGTGCGTAAAGGTTGGCTTTGCATGGCGGCGGGCAGTGCCGCAGCCTGTTGCCGTGCCAGCATAAAGGCAAGGCCGCCAAGTAACGGCAGCACCAGCAGCGGGCGTATCCAGCTTGGTTTCTGCCCCTGGCGCTGCAGCATGTGCAGGCGCTTAAGCACCTGCGGCCTGGTAAAGTGGCTGCCCACCGGGAGCCCCATCGTAAGCAGTGCCTCCCGCGACAGCAGCGATGTATACTGCTGTGTTTGGTGCTCCTCCACCACAGCGGCATCGGCCTGGTACTCATGCACGTCGCGCAGCTCCTGCTTCAGTAGCCAGAGCGCAGGGTGGAACCACAGAACGGCGGAGAGCAGCTCGTAAAAGAGCACGTCCCAGGTATGGCCAAACTGTACGTGCGCCATCTCGTGCGCCAGTACCTGCTGCTGCTCTTGCTGGCTGAGTTGCGCCTGCTGTTTGCTCAGAAAAATACTGCTGCCGAAGGCGAAAGCAGGGTAGTGGGTGTGCAGTTGGTACACTTGTGCAGGTACCGCTGCCGGCACGGGGGTAGCGGCCGACTTCATTTGCCGGATCTGCCACAGCTGCCGCCCTAGCTTGGCAACAATCAGCAGTACGCCGGCCAGGTACAAGCCTGCAAGCACAGTGCTAACAGCGAAAGCTGTTCCCGGTGCTGCATTATCGGGGCGGCGGGCTGTCACCATAACCTCCCCGAGCCGCACTGCCTCCAGTGTCTGGGTAACGGCGGCCTCCGGGGCAAGTAGGGCGGGCCATGTGACAAGGGGCAGCAGCAGCGCGATGAGGGGCGCTGAGAGCAGGTAAGCCCGGTTGAAGGCAAAATTGTTCTGCCGGCGCAGCAGCGCGAAATAGAACAGGTACAGCGCCAGTAGCCCGATACCGACTTTAACGGTGTAGTTAAGTAGTGCTTCCATTGCTGTCTTTGTTTTGGTCCTGGTCCAGGTCCTGTTTTACATGGCGCATCAGCTCGTCCAGCTCCCGTACGTCCAGGTTGTTGTCCTTTGCAAAGAAAGAGACAAGCCGCTCGAACGACCCGCCGAAATAGCCGCGCATAAAGCTCTTCAGGAAGAAGCTCTTGTACTTGTCCTGCGCCACCAGCGGGTAGTACTGGTGCGATTTTCCGAAGGCCTCATGGCCCACGAAGCCCTTGTTCTCAAGGATGCGCACAATGGTGGAGACGGTGTTATAGGCCGGCTTTGGCTCCGGCAGCTCCTCCAGAATGTCTCGCACAAATGCCTGTTTCAGCTTCCACAGCACCTGCATGATTTCCTCTTCGGCCTTGGTTAGTTCTTTCATGTGAAGTATAAACGACTGTTAATCTGTTTCTAAATGTATAACTATTTACTTAGTTTTAAAACTAAATGTTTAGTTTATTTTTGGACAAAACTAAAGACTGCCAGCCGCAGCGCCTGCAGAAGCCGGTTTCCAGGCGGCGGTTTTAATGTGATCAGCCTTCTTTTTGCGTTGGCTGCCCCTGGCTTGCCTCGTGTTCTTTTACGGGGATGGGGCAGGAGGTGCTGTTGTTGGCAGCCAGGGGCTCTGTGCCTGCACCTGCGCCACAGCCTGTAAGCGGGAGGGGGTCTGCAACCCCCGGGCACGCTGCTGCCGGAGCTACTCCTGGCTAAGGACTTGCACAGAAAGAAAACCGTGGCCGCCTTTGCTGCTTTCCTGCCAGCCCAGGGCCTTCAGCTCACGGCGAATAAAGTTGTTGAGCAGGCCGTGTGCCACGAGTACGGTGGTGTGGTGCTCCTGGGCATCCTGGGCGAGTACCTCTGCAGCCCGGCGCGCGCGGGTGCGGGCTTGCCTGAACGTCTCAATGCCGCGGCTGTTCAGGCCCAGGAACCAAAGCAGGCGCGCGCTCAGCAACCAGAGCCTGATAGGCAGGCGCAGGAGGGGCAGGGTGAAGATGCGGCGCTCAAACTCCCGAAAGGTAGGGTCCACCCGAAGCTCTGCCTGCTCCCCGAAAATAGCCTTGGCCGTTAGCTGGGAGCGCACCAGTGTGCTGCAGTACACCTTCTCGACCGCTTGGTAGGGAATGCCCTCGTGCGCCATCACAAACTCCTCCACCTGGGCCGCATCGTAGTCCGAAATATACTGGCGGGCAGCCGCCGCATCAAAAAGCCCTTTCCGCGACACCCTGGGGCGGGCGTGGCGGATGAGGAAGATGCGTTTGGCGGTGGTGGGGGCTGTGTCCAAGTCGAGGTTGCTGTTGGCGATGTTGTGGCATACCTCCTAACGGCCGCTGTGGTTACAGGGGCTGTAGGGACGGGAGCACCCGCCGCCGCTTGTGGCCCCTAGGTTACGCGCACTTGCGCCACAGCCCCTGTCGGTTACTCTGCTGCTGCTCCTGTCACTGCAGTGCAACGAAAGGGGCCATTCTTTGGGGGGGAGGAAAGTGCAAAATCGGCGTAGGCGAACGCAAAAGCATGAATTAGACAGATTTTATATAGCCCTTTTTCAGCATCTACAACCCTATTTGCCTCTCCTACGTTCAACCTAACAGTTTAACAATTGGCTATATTCTATATAAGGAGGAAAAAGGTTTAAAGAAGAACGTGCAGTATCTGAAAGGCAAAAAGGCAGTAGTGAGTGGTGGAGGTTCTGGCATAGGCAGGGCCATCGTGGAGAAACTGTCTGCGGCCCAGGTTGCTACTGCGGCAGCAGATGTGCACTTCCCAACTGATTTCCCCTCCAGCACCCACCCATTTACATGCGATGTAACCAGCGGCGCCGCCGTGGATTCGCTTTTTGCCGATGTGCAGCAGCAACTGGGCACACCCGACATCCTGGTTTGCAGCGCGGGCCAGGGCGTACACGAGAAGCTTACCGAGGGTGACCCGGAGAAGTGGCAGCACATCATAAACACCAACCTCATGGGAACCCTGCGCATGATCCGCGCTTTTGTGCCAGCCATGCAGGCCGCGGGCACGGGCGATGTCGTGCTGGTGTCGTCGGTATCGGCGGGCCAGGCTTACCCTTACGGAGGCGTGTACGCGGCGACGAAGAGCGCACTGCAGGTTGTCGCAGAAACGCTGCGGCAGGAACTACTGCCCGCAGTACGCGTAACGGTAGTTGCCCCGGGCGTAACCGACACCGCTTTTTTCGGAAACACCCTTTCCGGCTCCCAGACGGTGGAGAGCATTGGCTACGGCGCCTTAACGGCCGGCCAGGTGGCCGATGCCGTGCTGTACGCGCTGGACAAGCCTCCGGAGGTATCCATCAACCAGATTACCCTAAGGCCGACGGCGCAGGGGTTTTAACCCGCTGTGCGCTCACGCCTAAACATAGGATCATATGATCCGGCACGATCAAACGAAACAGGTAATAGACTTAAAACTGAACTATGGAGAACAAAGTTTTGATAACAGGAGGAGCCGGCTTTATCGGCTCACATCTAGCAGACGAGCTGTTGCAGCATGGCTATGCCGTAAGAGCTTTGGATAACCTGAGCGAGCAGGTGCACGGCAAAGACTGCCAGCGCCCGGAGTACCTCCACCAGGACGTGGAGCTGATGATAGGCGATGTGCGCAACCCCGAGGATGTGGCCCGCGCCCTGGAGGGCGTTGACTATGTGTTCCACTTTGCGGCCATGGTGGGCGTGGGGCAGAGCATGTACGAGCTGAAAGAATACACGGATGTCAACAACATCGGAACGGCTGTCCTGCTGGAGGCCTTGATAAAGAAGCCCGTGAAAAAGCTGGTGGTTGCCAGCAGCATGAGCATTTACGGGGAAGGCATGTATAAAAGCCCTGCGGGCGAACTGACGGCTGGCCACGAGCGCTCGCTCGACCAGCTGAAGGCAGCAGACTGGGAGCTGCGCAACCAGGCAGGAGAGCAGCTGCAGCCGGTGCCTACCTCGGAGGGCAAAACACCTTCGCTTTCCTCGGTGTACGCCCTGTCTAAGTACGACCAGGAGCGCCTTTGCCTGATGGTGGGCCGCGCCTACAACATCCCGACAGTGGCGATGCGCTTCTTTAACGTGTACGGCACACGGCAGGCGCTTTCGAACCCCTACACGGGCGTGCTGGCCATCTTCGCCTCGCGTCTTCTAAACAACAACTCTCCTATGATCTTCGAGGACGGCTATCAGCAGCGCGACTTCGTACACGTGCGTGACGTGGCACTGGCCTGCCGCCTGGCGATGGAGAAAGAGGAGGCCACCGGCAAAGTCTTTAACGTAGGCAGCGGTAACAACTATACCATCCGCGAGATTGGCGAGCGCCTGGCGACGGTCATGGACAAGAAGCACCTGACCCCGGAGATCACCGGCAAGTACAGGGTAGGCGACATCCGCCACTGCTATGCAGACATCTCGCTGGCCAAAGAGGTCCTCGGCTTCTACCCTCAGGTAGAGTTCAATGCCGGGTTAGAGGAGCTGGCGAACTGGCTGGAGGGGCAGATTGCCTACGACCGGGTGAGCGAGGCCAGTGCCGAACTGGCTGCACGCGGGCTAACGGTTTAAGCCCCGCAGAATTCTATCATTAAAGTATCTGATGAGTATGAGCAAAGATATAGCTAAAAGTAAAGAGGCAACACTCCCCATCGTAGGCCTGGTAGAGTGGTTCCGGCCCGGCGAGTATGAGCACGTAAAGCAGACCCTGGCCGACCTGAAAGAGCTGGGCGTAACGGAGCTGCGCACCGGCGTGTCGTGGGCCGACTACTACAGCCCGGAAGGTAAAGGCTGGTACGATTGGCTGATCCCGACGCTGGCCAAGGAGGTAAACGTACTTCCCTGCTTTTTATACACACCGCCAAGTATAGCGGAGCGGCCCCGCACCTCCTCTCCCCCAAAAGACAAAAAGGCCTATGCCGATTTCCTGGATGTGTTTATCGCAGACCATGGGAAGCACTTTGAGTGGGTGGAGCTTTGGAATGAGCCCAACAACACCGTAGAGTATGACTTTACGCACGACTACGGCTGGCACAAGTTTGCCGAAATGGTTGGCGGCGCGGCGCACTGGTGCCAGAAGCTGGGTAAGAAAACCCTGTTGGGGGGCATGAGCCCGGTAGACCCGAACTGGCTGCAAACCATGTTCGACCGCGGCGTAATGCAGTACATCGATGCGGTGGGCATACACGGCTTCCCGCACGTGTTCGACCAGATGTGGGACGGATGGGAAGACACTATCAACTCAGTGCGTGAAGTGCTGGACAGAAACGGCAGCAAAGCGGAACTGTGGATCACAGAGGCCGGCTTCTCTACCTGGCAGCACGACGAGTACAAGCAGCTGGAGGAGTTTAAGCTGGCGCTGCAGGCGGATGCCAGCCGTTTGTACTGGTACGGGGTAAAAGACCTGGATGCCAGCCTGCCGACGGTAGCCGGCTTCCACCTCGACGACCGCGAGTACTACTTCGGCCTGAAGCGCGCCGACGGCACCAGCAAGCTGCTGTTCAGGCTGTGGGCCAAGCACGGCATCGAAAAGCTGCGCGAGCTGAGCTACATCAAACGCACGGTAGACGCTAGCCAGGAGCCGTACGCGCTGATTACCGGGGGGGCAGGCTTTGTGGGCACGAACCTGGCCAAGCGCCTGCTCGAGCAGGGTAAGCGCGTGATGGTGTTCGACAGCCTTAGCCGCGACGGTGTGGAGCAAAACCTGCAGTGGCTGCACGACACCTACGGCGACAGGCTGGAGGTATACGTCGGCGACATCCGGGACCTGCAGACGGTGCGCCATGTGATGAAGCGTGCCGAGCAGGTGTTCCACTTTGCGGCGCAGGTTGCCGTAACCACCTCGCTGGACCTGCCAATAAATGACTTTGAGATCAATGCCCGCGGCATTATCAATGTGCTGGAGGCGATCCGGGAGCAGGATAACCCGCCGCCGCTGGTGTTTACCTCCACTAACAAAGTATACGGAGGGCTAGAGGACCTGAAGTTCATCTCTAACGGTTCCCGCTACTACCCGGCGGAGGCAGAAATCAAGAAGTACGGTATATCCGAAGCGCGCCACCTGGACTTCCACAGCCCTTACGGCTGTTCCAAGGGCGCCGCTGACCAGTACGTGATCGACTATGCCCGCACCTATAACCTGCCGATGGCGGTGTTCCGCATGAGTTGCATTTACGGCCCGCACCAGTACGGCAACGAGGACCAGGGCTGGGTGGCGCACTTTGCCATCAGGGCCATTGAGGGAGAGCAGGTGAACATCTACGGAGACGGCAAGCAAGTGCGCGACATCCTCTTTGTAGAGGACCTGGTGGATGCGTTCCTGCTGGCGCAGCAGCACATGGACCAAGTGTCGGGCCAAGCCTTTAACATTGGCGGCGGGCCTGAGAACACCGTGAGCCTGCTGGAGCTGCTCAAAACCATCGGGCGCTACCGCGGAGAGGAAATCCCGCTTAAGTTCGGGGAGTGGCGCCCGGGCGACCAGCACTACTATGTGTCCGACACGCGCAAGTTCCAGAAAGCCACCGGCTGGTACCCGAAGCACAACGTGCAGGAGGGAGTGGCCAAGCTGTACCAGTGGCTGTGCGAGAACCGCGGCTACAAAGTGCCGATGACACTCACTGCCACCTTGAAAAATGACGAAGAACCTGTTAAGAAAGTAGCAGTTGCTTAACTTATGCAAGACACACTGACAAACGAACAAAGCGCTGTAGCAGACACCCGGGCTACAGCCATGAATGCCGCCGTGATCACGGCACCGAAACAAGTAGAAGTAAAAGAAGTCGCCTTGCCTGAGCCAAGCGCCGGGCAGGTGCGCATCCGGCTGCAGGGCTGTGGCCTTTGCGCCTCCAACATTCCTGTGTGGGAGGGCCGCGAGTGGTTCAGCTACCCGGTGGAGGCAGGCAACCCCGGCCACGAAGGCTGGGGCCTGGTGGACGCCGTGGGCGACGGGGTGACGGCCGTGAAGGTAGGCGACCGTGTGGCGGCGCTGTCCTACAACGCGTATGCCGAGTACGACCTGGCGGATGCCGACAAGGTGGTGAAGCTGCCCGAGTCCCTGGCCGGCAAGCCTTTCCCGGGCGAGCCCCTGGGCTGCGCCATGAACATCTTTCAGCGCAGCGACATCCGGGCGGGCCAGACCGTAGCCATACTTGGCGTGGGGTTCCTGGGCGCACTGCTGGTGCAGCTGGCGAAAAACGCCGGTGCCAGGGTTATCGCGGTGTCGCAGAGGGAGTTCTCGCTGCAGATGGCAAAGGAGTGTGGCGCCGACGAAGTCATCCGGATGGACGATCACTATAAAATTATAGAAAAAGTTAAAGAACTGACCAACGGAAACTTCTGCGAACGCGTAGTAGAGTGCACCGGAAAAGAATGGCCGCTGAACCTGGCCGGCGAGCTGGCCGCTGAGCGCGGCAGGCTCATAATCGCCGGTTTTCACCAGGACGGCATGCGCCAGGTGAACATTCAGCTCTGGAACTGGCGCGGACTCGACGTAATCAACGCACACGAGCGTGACCCACAGGAATACATTAAAGGTATAAAAGCAGCCGTTTCGGCCGTGGAGGACGGGAGAATCAACCCTGAGCCGCTCTACACGCATACCTACACATTAGGCAACATAGCGAAAGCTTTTGACAACCTCACAAACCGCCCGGACGGTTTTGTTAAAGCCCTTATAACTTACTAGACCCATGCAAGAAACCACAATCGACAAAGCAGAAGCCCTTTCAGCATCTTCTTCTTTAGCCGGAGGTAAGCCAAAGCTTGGCTTTTTAGGCGTAGGCTGGATCGGCCGCAACCGTATGGAAGTGATCGCAAAGCACGAGGCCGGCGAGGTGTCCTACATCGCCGACACCGCTGCCCAGAATGCGGAGGAGGCCCTGAAGAGCGCCCCCGAAGCAGCGCAGGTGCACTCGCTGGAGGCCATGCTGCACCAGCCGGAGGTGGATGCCATTGTGATCGCTACACCGAGCGCATTTCATGCCGAGCAGAGCACGCTGGCCTTGGAGGCCGGTAAGGCTGTCTTCTGCCAAAAGCCGCTGGGCCGCAACGTGGAGGAAACGAAGCGCGTGGTGGAGGCAGCCCGAAAGAGCAACAAGCTGCTGGGCGTAGACCTGTCGTACCGCTTCACGGAGGCGATGCAGCACGTGTACAAGGTAGTGCAGAGCGGGGAGCTGGGGCAGATCTATGCCATCGAACTGGTGTTCCACAACGCCTATGGCCCCGACAAGGCCTGGTTCTACGAGCCCAAGCTGTCCGGCGGCGGCTGTGTGATCGACCTGGGCGTACACCTGGTGGACCTGGCGCTTTGGAGCATGGGTTTCCCGCAGGTGAAGCAGGTGCAGAGCCACCTGTTCGCAAAGGGCAAGCCCATTAGTATGGCAGAGGGCAAGGTGGAAGACTACGCCTCGGCCAACATTGAGCTGGAAGGCAACACGCACATGCAGCTAAGCTGCTCCTGGAACCTGCCGGCCGGGCAGGAGGCCATCATCAGCGCCACCTTCTACGGCACCAACGGCGGCGTGGCTTTCAAAAACGTGAACGGCTCTTTCTACGACTTTGTGGCGGAGCGCTATTACGGCACTAAAACAGAGCGGCTCTGCTCACCGCCAGACGACTGGATGGGACGTGCCGGCGTGGCCTGGGCAGAGCGCCTGGCGAAGGGCGAGGGCTTTAACGAGGAAGCAGATGAGTTTGTGAAAGTAGCAGAGGTATTGGATAAAATTTACGGAAGATAAGACATATGGAAGCACATCATCCTTCAAAAATATTAATGACGGCAGACACTGTAGGCGGTGTTTGGAACTATTCGCTGGAGCTGGTACAGGCGCTGGCTCCCTTTAAAACACAGGTCGCCCTGGCCACCATGGGGGCCCCGCTCACGGAGGAGCAGCGCAGGCAGGCCGGTGAGATCGACAACCTGACCATCTACGAAAGCAACTATAAGCTGGAGTGGATGGAGAACCCCTGGGAGGACGTGGAGAAAGCCGGGGAGTGGCTGCTGAAACTGAAGGATGAAGTACAACCTGACCTGGTGCACCTGAACGGCCTGGTGCACGGGAGCCTGGATTTTGGCGTGCCAACCCTGGCGGTCGTGCATTCCTGCGTGCTGTCGTGGTGGAAAGCCGTGAAGGAGGAAGAAGCTCCCCAGGAGTGGGATAAGTACAAGGAGATGGTAACCAAAGGCCTGCAGTCGGCGGATGTGGTGGTGGCGCCAACACAGGCGATGCTGCACCAGGCCGAGCAGCTGTACGGCCCGTTCAAGAGCAGCGTGGTGGTGTACAACGGCCGCGGCCAGCACTTCTACCAGTTCGGTAAAAAGGAGCCGTTTGTGTTCAGCATGGGCCGTGTGTGGGATGAGGCCAAGAACATCTCGACGCTGGCCCACATCGCCTCTGACCTGCAGTGGCCTGTATACATTGCCGGCGATGCCAAGCACCCGGCCACAGGCAAAGAGGTGGAGCTGGAGAATGTGCACTTCCTGGGGCAGCTGCCGGAGAAAGAGGTGCAGGACTGGCTCTCCAGGGCGTCTGTTTACGCCTTGCCTGCCAAGTATGAGCCGTTTGGCCTGACCGTGCTGGAGGCCGCCATGTCGGGCTGTGCCCTGGTGGTGGGCAAAGCCGAGAGCCAGGCCGAGATTTGGGGCAACGCCGCCAAGTATGTTAACCCGAACGATGCCGATGAACTGCGCGATACGATTAACAGCCTGATTGAGGACGAGTTCGCCCGCAACATTATGGCCATGCGCGCCATCAAGCGCTCCCACGGCTACACTGCCGACCCCATGGGCCAGGATTACGACCACATCTACCGCCAGATGCTGAAGCAAGCGGTTGCAGTTTAATTTTGAATAGTTGAATAGCTGAATTTTGAATAGGGAATGAATAACCATGTGTAACGCTTCTCTTTTGTCATCCTGAAAGGATCTTGGCTGCATACTAAACTGCCACTGAACCTGGCCACTAAGATTCTTCCAGAATGATAGAAAGGGGGCATCTCACAGACAAAGCTCAACTACTCAAAAGCAGCGATTCAATTATTCAATAGTCATTTATTCAAAATTCAATCATTCAGCCATTCAAAACTGACCCTATGAACATCACCCTTTTCTATCACTCTATACTTTCTGACTGGAACCACGGCAATGCGCACTTCCTGCGCGGGGTGGTTCGGGAGCTGGAGGAGCGGGGGCACCAGGTGCAGGTGTATGAGCCGGAAAACGGCTGGAGCCTGCAGAACCTGATCGAAGGCTATGGAAAAGAGAAGCTGGAAGAGCTAAAAGAGTACTACCCCAACATCAAAACCAACTTCTACACCTTAGACTCCCTTGACCTGGATGCGGTGCTGCGCGACGCGGACCTGGTGCTGGTGCACGAGTGGAGCGAGCACGAGCTGGTGAGGCGCGTAGGGGAGCACAGGGCCAACGGAGGCAAGTATAAGCTGCTGTTCCACGATACCCACCACCGCGCCGTGACAGAGCGCGAAAGCATGGCCAAGTATGACCTCACGCATTACGACGGGGTGCTGGCCTTCGGGCAGAAGATCCGCGATTTATACTTGCAGGAAGGCTGGACGCAGAAGGCCTGGACCTGGCACGAGGCCGCCGATACCTCTGTGTTCTACCCGCACGAGCAGAAAGACTTTGAGGGCGACCTGGTCTGGATCGGGAACTGGGGCGATGAAGAGCGTACGGCCGAGCTGCACGAGTTCCTGATAAACCCGGTGAAAGAGCTGGGGCTGAAGGCCAAAATATACGGGGTGCGCTACCCCGACCATGCCCGCAAAGCGTTGGCCGACGCCGGTATTGCGTACGGCGGCTGGCTGCCTAACTACAAAGCGGCGGAAGAGTTTGCCAAGTATAAGGTAACCGTGCACGTGCCGCGCCGGCCTTATGTGGAGGCGCTGCCGGGTATCCCGACCATCCGCCCGTTCGAGGCCATGGCCTGTGGCATTCCGCTGATCTCCTCGCCCTGGGATGACGCCGAGAACCTGTTCACACCCGGAAAGGACTTCCTGGTTGCCCGCAGCGGGGAAGAGATGAAAGAGCAGCTGAAAGCCATCCTGAACAATCCTTTTAAAGCAAAAGAAGTAGCGGCACATGGTTTAGAGACCATCCGCAGCCGCCATACCTGTGCCCACCGCGTAAACGAGCTGGAGAGCGTGTGTGAGGAGCTGGGCATAGCAACGTCAAAAATCTATCTCACCCAAAAAGAGCAAGTCCTGAATGAAGAGTAAAAAACTGAACATCGCCTTTTTCGGCTCCAGCCTTGTTTCTGCCTACTGGAATGGCGCTGCCACGTACTACAGAGGTATTGTAAGGGCTTTGAGCGAGTGCGGCCACCATGTTACCTTTTATGAGCCGGATGCCTACGAGCGCCAGCAGAACCGCGACATGGAAGACCCGGATTGGGCAAAAGTAGTGGTGTATGAGGCAACCGAAGAGGCCGTTTATAAATGCCTGGAGGATGCTGCCGGTGCCGACATGGTGGTAAAAGCCAGCGGCGTGGGCGTCTTCGACGAGCTGCTGGAGCGCGAGGTGCTGAAGCTGCAGACCGATGAGCGCCTGGTGGTGTTCTGGGACGTGGATGCGCCAGCCACGCTGGACCGCGTGCACAACGACCCGAACGACCAGTTCCTGGAGCTGATCCCGCAGTACGACATGGTGCTGACCTACGGCGGCGGCGACCCCGTGGTAAAAGCCTACGAGGCGCTGGGTGCGAAGAAATGCGTGCCGATCTATAACGCGCTGGACACAGCCACCCATTTCCCCGTGGAACCGGATGCGCGCTTCGCCTGCGACCTGGCCTTTCTGGGAAACCGGCTGCCCGACCGCGAGGCGCGCGTGGAAGAGTTCTTCCTGAAGCCGGCGGCACTCAACATGAACCAAACCTTCATCATCGGGGGCAGCGGCTGGGGCGACAAGCAAATGAGCGACAACGTTAAGTACGTCGGCCACGTCTATACTAAGGACCACAACGCCTTTAACTGCACCCCGAAAGCGGTGCTTAACATTAGCCGGGAGAGCATGGCCCGCTATGGTTTCTCGCCGGCCACGCGCGTGTTTGAGGCGGCTGGCGCAGGGGCCTGCATCATCACCGACTACTGGGAAGGGATCGATTTCTTTTTTGAGCCGGGGAAAGAGATACTTGTGGCCAGGGATGGGGCAGAAGTGGCCGCCATCATGGCAGATTTAACAGAAGCTAAAGCGAAAGAAATAGGAGAGGCAGCATACAGGAAAGTTCTTTCCGCGCACACGTATAAACACCGTGCGGAGCAACTGGAGCAGCTGCTGTATGCAAAAGTGAAACGGACTAAAGAAGCATTGGCATGAACATCGTAATTCTCGGTTTATCCATCACCTCGAGTTGGGGCAACGGCCACGCCACCACATTCCGGGGAATGGTGAGAGAGCTAAACAAGCAAGGCCATCAGGTACTTTTTCTGGAGCGCGACGTGCCGTGGTACGCCGGAAACCGCGACCTCCCCAACCCCGAATACTGCCAGACAGAGCTTTACCAGTCGCTGGCGGACCTGCAGGCCCGCTTTACCGAGCAGGTGCGCGAGGCCGACATGGTGATAGTGGGCTCTTATGTGCCGGAGGGTGTGCCGGTAGGGGAGTGGGTCGTGAAAACCGCCCGGGGCATCAAGGCCTTCTACGATATCGACACACCGGTAACGCTGGCCAAGCTGGAGCGCGAGGACTACGAGTACCTGCACCCGGACCTCATCCCTAAGTACGACCTGTACCTGTCGTTTACCGGCGGCCCAACGCTGGACCTGCTGGAGCAGAAGTACAACTCTCCGATGGCGCGCCCGCTGTACTGCTCCTTCGACCCGGAGCTTTACTACCCGGAGCTGATGGAGGCCAAGTGGGACCTGGGCTACCTGGGCACTTACTCCGACGACCGCCAGCCGCCGCTGGAGAAGCTGATGCTGGACGCCGCCCGCAAATGGCCGGAGGGCCGGTTTGTAGTGGCTGGGCCGCAGTACCCGGCAAGTATAAAATGGCCGCAGAACGTGCAGCACATCCACCACCTGCCGCCTGCAGAGCACAGGCACTTCTACAACAGCCAGCGCTTTACGCAGAACATTACCCGGGCCGATATGATCAAGGCGGGGTATGCGCCAAGCGTGCGCCTGTTCGAGGCCGCTGCCTGCTGCACCCCGATCATTTCTGACTACTGGGAGGGGCTGGACACCTTCTTTGAGTTTGACACGGAGATCCTGATTTCCCACTCTGCCAAAGACACGCTCCGGTTCCTGCGCGAGATCAGCAAAACAGAGCGAAAGCTTATTGCAGAGCGCGCCCGCAAAAAGGTAATGGCGCACCACACGGCTGCACACCGTGCGCAGGAGCTGGTGGGCTACGCCAAAGAGCTGATGACGGTACAGCAGTCGCTGTCCAGGAGCTCGGGCATGGTAAGCCAGGAAGCATAGCAAAACCACACAGCAGCTGCCACTTCTCTACACACAGGAGTGGCAGCTGCTGCTTTAGGTGCATCATTATCGGCTTCGGCTGCGTAAGCACATCCATAACACAAATTCACACTTTTTACTTATGACGGAGATCGATCAGTTAGGCCCTTGGTTTCATAATTTGCACTTGCCCAACGGGGAGCAGACGGCTCCAAATCACTTCTTAGGTGATTTCCCGAAGTTTAAATGGCAGGAGATGGAGCCATACATCCCTGCTGATTTGTCTGGGTGGAACGTGCTGGACGTGGGCTGTAACGCCGGTTTCTACTCCATAGAGCTGGCCAGGCGCGGCGCCCAGGTGCTCGGCATCGACGTGGACCCGCACTACCTGCGGCAGGCGAAGTGGGCGGCAAAGCAGTTTGGCCTGGAAGATAAGATCGAGCTGAAGCAGATGCAGGTGTACGATGTGGCCCACCTGGAGCGGGAGTTTGACCTGATCTGGTACATGGGCGTGCTCTACCACCTGCGTTACCCGCTGCTCTCGCTGGATATCCTCTCGCAAAAGTGCCGCAGGCAGATGGTTTTCCAGACGCTGACCATGCCCGGAAACGAAGCGGCAGACACCCCGGACGACTTCGACATTAACGATCGCCAACGCATGCTCGGCGAGAGCTGGCCTAAAATGGCCTTCATCGAAAAGCGCATGGCAGGCGACCTGACCAACTGGTGGGCACCCAACCACGCCGCCATTGAGGCGATGATGCGCTCCTGCGGGTTGCGTGTAAAAGAGCGCCCGGGCCATGAGCTGTACGTGCTGGAGGTAGACGAAGAACTAAAGCAGCACCAGCAGTGGAACCGGTCGGAGTACCTGTCTGCCACTGGCCAGGACTGGCAGGAGGCCGTGCAGCACAAAGTGGAAGGCAAAAACACCTACATGCTGGACCGGCACAAGAAATAAACTTCCCGATAGGTGCCCTGCGCCGGTTTGAGAAAAGCCGCCCGGGCCTTACCGACAGCAGCCATGCCTTTGCATGGCTTTTTTTACGCGTAATAAGTATAACTTGCGATTATGTCAACAAAGAATGATACCCCACAGCCCTGGACGATCCTGAAATCGGAGATGGTGGTGGACGAACAATGGTACAAACTGCGCCGCGACGAGGTAGAGCTGCCGAACGGCGTGGTGCTGGACGATTACTACGTGAGTGTGCGCCCGAACGTGGTGCTCATCTTTCCGCTAACCGAAGACAACCACGTGATCTTCGTGCGCCAGTACAAGCATGCCGCCGGAGACGTCTTTATCGAATTGCCGGGAGGCGTGGTAGACGAGGACGAAGCAGCGCCTCTGGCAGCTGCGAAACGCGAGCTTCTGGAGGAAACGGGCTATATTTCGGATGACATGGAGCCTTTGCTGGAGGTGATTGACAACCCCACCAAAGACACGAACAGAATCTACTATTACCTGGCGCGCAACGCCCGCAAGGTAGCAGAGCAGGACCTGGATATCAGTGAAAACATTGAAGTACTGAAAGTGCCGTTGCAGGAGGTGGAAAGCATGGTGATGAGTGGAAAGGTTAACGTCTCCGGCTCCATCGCCCTTAGCCTGCTGGTCCTGCGGAAGCTGGGGGTGTAAAGCAACGTACCGGTGGCCCAGGCCCGGGCTTCTCCGGCGTGGGTAAGGGGGCAGAGCGTCCGGAAAGGCCGGGTTATACTTTGGCGAAGGGGTTCTCCGGCTTTACCAGCAGCACCTTCTCCCGCTCTACCACCACAGAGCCGGCAGGGGAGCCCTTGGGTTTCCGTACCCATTTCTTGGGTGTGTAAATAACCGGGCACAGAGAGTCGGCCTTGCGCTTGCTGTAGTAGGCTGCCAGCTGTGCAGCCTTTTCGAGTACGGTTACCGGAATGGTTTTACCCGCCTGGTGCTTGATAACCACATGTGAGCCGGACACATCCTTGGCATGTAGCCAGATATCCTCTTTGTACGTATGGCGCTGCGTTAACTGGTCGTTGTTCTGGGCGCTCTTGCCGACCAGTATTTTAAAGCCTTCGCTCTCGAACACCCGGAACGGAACCTGTTGCTGCTCCTGCTGCTTGCTGCCCAGCAAATGGTTGTACTCGCGCAGGTAGGCTTTCAGCTGTTTATAGTTCTCCACTTCCCTCAGCGCCTGCAGCGCATCCTCCAGCACGATCAGCTCTTCCAGCTTGCGCTCCACCTTTTCCTCCAGTTGCTTTACCTCTACGTGCTGGTTTTTGGCTTTGCGGTACAGGCGCTCGGCAAACTTCTGCGGCGTTTCGTTTTGCTTGAGCTTATAGGTGCGGTTCTGATCGGTGTAAAAGTCGTAGAGCTCTACCTCTGTGGCGCGCGGTGGAATGTTGGTGAGGTTGGCCATGATCACGTCAGCGGTCTGGGAGTAGGAGCGGTCGTGGCGCAGCTCCTGTAGCTTTTGCTCGCTTTGCTCCATTACCGTCTGCGTTACCTGCCGCTTGCGCTCCAGCACCTGGCTGGCCTGCCCGTACTGCTGCTCAAAGCCTGTTTCGGATAAGTAGTGCCGGGTGTAGTGGTCTGCTGCCTCCATGGGGCCGGAGTACGTATGCAGTACCTCCCCCACGGGCAGGAGCGAGAGGCGCAGTTTCCCGTTCAGGCGGATGATGTAGTACGCCTCCGGTGCCTGGAGTACGTCCAGCGTGTCCTGCACCAGTTCCCACTTCTCCTCCAGGCTGGCCTCCTGGTACCCCCGCTCCTCCAGGTACAGGGCCGGTACATCGCCAAAAGTAGGGTATACCTTGCGCAGGTTGCCGTTTGCGTTGGCAAAAGCCTCGGCGTTCTGCTGCAGCGGGCGGTCCATCTGCAGCGGGTTCAGCGCGGCGTCGGCGGCAAACTTATGCTGGAACAGCTCTACCGCCTCCTGCCCCTGGTACAGTATGATGTTGGACCGGTTGCCAAACAGCTTAAAGAGCAGCAGGTAGCCGCCGCTCAGCTGGAAGTAAAAGCTGCGCTCGTTGCGGTGCTGCACCACGTCTTCCACGGTTTGCCCCTGCATTGCCTGCATCAGCTCCACGCTGTTGGCACGGGCCCTTCTGAACTCAGCGGGGAAGGAGAGCGAGGTAAACTGAGCGCCCAACTGCGCCCGGATATAGAGCTCTTCCCCTTGCCGGGCAAAGCCAAGTATAAGTTCATCCTTGTTCTGGCTGAAGGCCGTAATCGCCTGCATGCCGAGCACCTTCGCGCGCAGCGCCTGTGTTAATTGGCGTAAGAAGTAGTAGTTTAAATGCATGGTAGGATGAAAGACTGTTGGACAAAAGACAAAAGGCATGCACACCGACAGACTACCAGGCAGGCCGTTTGCCCTGAGGCTAGCTACTCCTTCGTCAAAAGCTATACTTCTATCTGCAGGCCGTCGTAGCCCAGGCGTATGAAGTCCGGGAGTTGCAGCTCCACTTGGCGGTGCAGGCCCATCAGGTGACTGATGTGGGTGAGGTAAGCCTGCTCCGGCTGCAGTTCCTCCAGCAGGGAAACCGCCTCTTTCAGCGAGAAGTGCGAGATGTGCGGCTCGTGGCGCAGGGCATCCATCACAATGACTTTGGAGCCGCGCACCTTTTCCTTCTCCGCCTCGGAGATGTAGTTGGCGTCGGTAATGTAGCTAAAGTCCCCGATGCGGAAGCCGAGCACGGGCAGCTTGTAGTGCATGACCCGGATAGGGGTGAACAGCACGCCCTCCACCTCAAAGGGGGCCTCGGTAATCGGGTGCAGCTGCACCTGCGGGATGCCCGGGTACTTGTAATCTGCGAAGATGTAGGAGAACTCCCGCTTCAGTTGCTCCAGCACGCGCTCTTCGGCGTACAGGGGCATGTCCTTCTTCTGGGAGAAATTGTAGGCGCGGATGTCATCCAGGCCGGCGGTGTGGTCCTTGTGCTCATGCGTGAAGACGAGGGCGTCGAGCGTTTTGATACGCTCACGCAGCACCTGCTGCCGGAAGTCGGGGCCGGAGTCGATGATAATGCTCTTGCCCTCGACCTGCAGGTGCACCGATACGCGCAGGCGCTGATCACGGTAGTCTACAGAACGGCAAACCTCGCAAGTGCACCCAATAACTGGTACGCCCTGCGAGGTGCCCGTGCCTAACAATGTTATCTTCAATTGGCGTTCTCTTCGTTGCGGATTTCAAGATAAAGCTGCCTGGTCTTGTCGCTCAGGCGGCTTTCATCAACAGAAATGGTGCGGAGAATATCATACAGGCAGTTGATCTTGCCCTCCAGGCTGTAGTACTTGTTCACTACCGCCACCTTCATATCCCGTAGCACACAGTAGCCGGCTTTAAAATTGCCCTTCTCGTAGCGCAGCACAAAATCCGACTCTGCAAAAATATCCTCCAACTTGTTTAAAAATGGCCGCGTGTACTTAAGCTGCATTCTTTACTTTACAGTATACTTCTTAACCGTTTCTACCAGCATGTCAAAGTCCAGTGGCTTAGGCAGGTAATCGTTGATGCCAACAGCCTTAAAGTCGTCCATGCTGTAGTTGTTGGCGTTGCCTGTCACAGCGATGATCGGAATGTTGGCCACCTCAGGGTTCTTGCTCGCACGAATTTCCTTGGTGCAGTCCATGCCGTTTTTCACCGGGATGTTCAGGTCCATCAGGATCGCATCGATCTTGTTGGATTCCACCTGCTTCAGAACCTCGCCGCCGTTTTTGGCCACCAGAATTTTGTAGTTCTGTAGCTCCAGGATTTTCTTCGTTAGGTTCAGGATAACAGAGCTATCCTCAGCGATCAAAATAGTTTTGCTTTCTGCCATTTGCTAACTGAATATAATGTCCTTGTAAGATTTTCTATAGTTTTCGTACTGCATCTGCAATTTGGAGAAATTTTCATCTATATACTCCAAATGCTCGTTTTTAATGTCGTGCTCTAGTTGTTTGGCAAGTTCTGCGAGTGGATTAATGCCCAACGTGAAGCCAGTGCCTTTAAGCTGATGCAATGTACTTAAAATCCCTTTGTAATGTTGTACGCTGAGTTCTTTTTTGGCTTCCGCGATGAGTTCAGCGGCCTCTTCCTCAAACTCAGTATATAATTGCTTGGTAAAATCCTCTCCGCCTATCTGCTTGAGCTGCTCTACCACGGCCAGGTCGATGATGGGCTCCCCGGTTTCCGTATCCGGGGCTTCTTCTTCGGTTTCCGGCGCGGCGTGCCAGGTGGTGTTTTCCCATTTGCTGATCATGGCGTGCAGGTCGGAGCTCTTCACCGGCTTGGACACGTAGTCGTCCATGCCCTGGCCCATGAACTTGGCGGCATCGTCCTTCATGGAGTAGGCCGTCATGGCGACGATAGGGGGGCAGGCCGAGCCGAGCTGCTCTTTGATGTGCTTCGTTGCCGTTACACCGTCCATCTCCGGCATCTGTATGTCCATGAAAATGATGTTGTACTTCTTGGTGGTGGCCCGCTCAATGGCCTCGTAACCGTTGGAGGCTATCTCGGTGATACAGCCCAAGCGCTCCAGCTGCTTCTGCGCCACCTTCTGGTTGATCTGGTTATCGTCCACCAGCAGCACGTAGGGGGTGTAAGTAAGCGACTCTACCTCCTGCAGCTGTTGTTGCTGGCGCAGCTGCTGCTGCTCTACCTCCAGCGTGCTGGCCAGGCGCACCTTGATGTTAAACCAGAACACGCTGCCGTCGCCCGGTATGGACTCCACGCCGATATCCCCGCCCAGTAAGTGCGTGAGCTGCCTGGAGATAGCCAGGCCCAGCCCCGTGCCGCCGAAGGTCTTCGTCGACGAGTTGTCAAGCTGGGTAAAGTCGTTGAACAGCAGCTCCTGGCCCTCCGGCGAAATGCCTATGCCGGAGTCCTTCACGCGCACATGCAGCCTGAAGTGCTTTCTGTCCAGCTGCTCGGCCCCAACATGGATGCTGACCTCGCCGGCGTTGGTAAACTTAATGGCGTTGGAGGTCAGGTTGGAGAGCACCTGCAGCAACCGTGTCTCGTCGGTTACAACGTGGCGCGGCACATTGGGGTCGATGGCATAGGTAAAGGTCAGGTCTTTCTGCTGGGCGCGGTTCACGAACAGGGAGTGGATCTTGTCCAGTGTTTCGTGGAGGTCCACGCCGCTCTCGTGCAGCACCAGCTTGCCTGCCTGTATCTTGCTGAGGTCCAGAATGTCGTTCAGGATGGCCAGCAACGCGTCGGACGACTTGCGGAGCGTGTCGATGTACTCGCTCTGCTCCGGGTCGGTGTTGATCTGGCTCAGGAGGTCTATCATGCCGATGATGCCGTTCATCGGGGTGCGCAGCTCGTGGCTCATGTTGGCCAGGAACTGCGTCTTCACCTTGAGCAGGTTCTCGGCCTCCTCCTTGGCCGTTAGCAGCGCTATCTGCGTGCGCTTCAGCTCAGACACGTCGCGGGCCACACCCTCCATGGCAACCGGAACGCCGTGTTCGTTATAGACCAGTTTGGCATCGAGCACAATCGTTTTTGGGGTTCCGTCCTTACAGACCATCTCCACCTCTATGTCGCGCACGGTATGCTCGGCAGCCACAAGCTGCCGGATGCGCGTCTGATCTTCGGGGTTGGTATAGAAGAGGAGGGTGCTCTGCCCGAGCACCTCGTGCTCCTCGTAGCCTAGCAACTGGGTAATAGACGGGCTTATGAGCTCCAGCGTTCCGTCTTCGAGGGAGGAGCGGTAGTACACGTCCTGGAACGACTCAAATATCCTACGGAACTTCTCCTCGTTCTCGGCCAGGGCGAGCTGCGATTTCTTCTTGTCGGTTATATCCAGCGCTATACCGGATACCTCCTCAAAGGAGCCGTCCTCCAGGTAAATCGGGTTGAGGTATACCTCGCGCCAGCTCTCCGGGTACTTCAGCTGGATCTCAAAATGCTGCGGCTGCCCGGCAAAGGCCTGCTTATACTTGTCCTCCCAGAAGGCGTAGCTGCTTTCATGCACCATGGAGTCGTCATTGATGGGGGTAAACTGCTCCAGCTGCCGCGAGTTGCGCGACTCGAATGCCTGGGCGAAGTTGCGGTTAAACGAGGTAAGCTCATAGTGCCTGTTAAGCGACCACATGTGGTGCGTGCCGGACTCAAAGATGGCGTTGAGGCGGGCGTTCTGCGTGTTAATCTGCTCCTCGTTGCGCTTGCGCTCAATAGCCAGGGCCACCTGGTTTGAGATAAAGTGCAGGATCTCGATGTCCGTGTGCACGTAGGCGTCCGGGTTCTGGTAGTCCTGCAGCGTAATCACACCGATAATGCGCTCGCCGATGGCAAGCGGGGAGCAAAGGATAACCTCTGGCGTTGCCCCGTGCACGGTAAAGCCCTCGCGGCTGGCCAGCTCCAGCAGCTCCTGCTTCTGCATGTACAGTGGCTTGCCGGTTTCGATTATGTACTCCGACAGGCCTACCGAGAACGGCCGCTTCACCTGCGATTTGGAGGCCTTGTCGATAAACTGGTCTACCAGGTACACAAAGTTGAGGAACTTGTGCTCGTTATCGCAGAGGGCAATGTAGATGTTGCGCGTTTCGATGATCTTGCTGAGCTCCCGGTGGATAGCCGAGTAAAGCGAGTTCAGGTCCTTGCTGCTGATGGCCAGGTTGGCGATGCTGTAGTATACTTTCTGCAGTCGCTCCGCCTTGATGCGGTCCGTAATGTCGTGCAGGATGGCGCGGGTGGCTACCGGCCGGTCATCCTGCCAGCTGCAGGTGATACTCCCGATGAGGTGCACCGGCTTGCCCGCCTTCGTGAGGAACACCGTCTCGATCTTGTTCACGTTTTCGCCCTTGTACAGGTTGCGCAGCTGGTAGATCAGCTTTGCCTTGTAGTACGGGTGCACGATGTCGTTCAGCGTCAGCGACTCTATATCCTGGTCGGTGTAGCCAAGGCGGTCTTTCCAGGCCTTGTTTACGAAGATAAACTTGTTGTCTACCGAGATGTTCTGGATCAGGTCGTGGGCGTTGTCGAAGAGGTCCTGCAGGCGGATCTTGTTGTCCTTGAGGGCCTCCATGGCAATGCGCTTGTCGGTCATGTCCTTGCCCACACTGGTGAGGCCGGTAACCTCTCCCTCCTGGTTGTACTCGAACATGCAGTTCCAGCGGATGGTCTTCAGCTGCCCGGACTTCGTGACAACGTCCCGTTCGTAGTAGGAGCTCAGGTGCTTGGTTTCCATCGCCTTGTGGAAGTCCTGGAGGCGCTGCGCCCGGTCATGCTTCGGCACGAGCAGCTCGTAGAAGTTCTGTCCTATCATTTCCTCCTCCGTGTACTCCACATACTTCATGAAGTAGTTGTTGGCGAAGGCGATATTGCCTTTCTTATCGAGGCTGTAGTAAATCAGGTTTACCTTGTCGAGGAAGTTGCGGAACTGATCCATCGACTCGCGCAGAACCTCCTCGCGGCGCCTGGCCTGCTGCGCCAGCTTGCGCTGCGTAATATCCCGCTTAAACGCCTGTACATAGTACTCCCCATCCAGGATGAGGCGGTTTACGGTAATCTCCGTGTCAAAGAGGGTGCCGTCCTTGCGGCGGTTCTTCCACTCAAACGTGACGGAGCGCCCCGTTGTCAGCAGGTCACGCATGAGGCGCTCGGTTTTCTCCACAGAGTTCTGGCCGTCTGGCTGAAATTCGGGAGAGTAGTCCTTGGGCGACTTGCCGATGAGGTCTTCGCGCGTGCAGCGGAAAAACTCAATGGCCTTGTCGTTGCACTCCACCACAATGCCGTCCTTAAACAGCAGAATGGCGTCGTAAGACGACTCAAAGAGCATCTTATACTTGTCCTCGGTCCGGATGAGCTGCTTCTGCAACTGGTGGCGTGCAATGTAGTTGCCTATGGCCGTGCCTATAAAATCCAGCAGCGCCACAAAAGACTGCGACATGCGGGTTTCGTTGCCCGGCCACACAAGTATAAAGGCGAGCACCTGGCGGTCGGTGGTGATGGGCACCACCGTGAGCTTGCGGTTTAGGTGCACATGCAGGTGCTCCTGCAGGCGCTTGAGTGCTTTCCGCTTAGACGTATGCAGCTGCTCTATCAGCTCGGGGTCAAAACCTACTTCTTCCGGCAGCCCCGTATCGCCCACCTGCCCGGCAGAGTAGGAGAGTTGCGCCGTGCTCTCCAACTCGCTGTAGGTGTACACGCAGCCACCGGTGATGTCGCTCTTCTCCAGGAGTTCATCCAGGGTGTTGTGCAGTACCTCGTGTTGGCTGTCGGAGGTGGAGAGGTTGGTAATGAGCTGGTTGACAAACTCCAGCTGGTGGTTTCTGAAACGAATATCCTGCTCCGAGTCTATCAGCTCGTTCAGGTTCTTCACTGAGCCGTACAGCACATCCTCGCCCTTGAACTTGCCTTTCTGCAGGGTAACCTCCACCGGGAGCAGCTCGTGGTTGTTCTCGTGCAGCCACCACTCAAACTTTTGCTTGCCGGTGTGCAGCGCCTGCTGTATCTGCCCCTTCAGGGCAACGCGCTCAAACAGGTTTAGCTCAAATGTGCGGAATATGGAAGAGCCGCTCAGCTGCTCCTTCTGAACTTTTATCAGGAGCGAGGCGGCATGGTTGATATCGATAAAGTTGCCCTCGCAGTCGAGCAGGAACATAGGCTCTGAGTTCGCCTCAAACACCTCATGGTAGCTGTCGCCGTCGTAGGGGAGCAGTGCCGTGGCCTGGCCGATGCTCGCCAGCTCCACGCAGATGAACACCTCCTCCTGGAAGTGCACCATCCGGCAACTGTAGGTATAGGAGCTGCAGTGGGCAGTGGCGTTGTACTCTACCGCACCGGTATACTTGCGCTGTTGGTGCAGCTCATCCAGAATCGTCTGAAACCGCTCCGGCGAAACTCCCAGCAGGCTACGCAGGTGGCGGGTGGTGTTAAAGTCTGAGTCAGTAGGTTTGTAGTTGATGGTCTGCGCATTTGCCGACAGTACCTGCCCCGTGGGCAGGGCCACCACCACGCCATGCGAAGGCTTGGCCAGTTGCACCAGCACCTGCAGTAAGGAGGAGGCGAGCTGGCCTGCTTTTTCGTCTTGTAACCTACTTGGTATGTAAGGCATCTTAAGTGTCTAAGGTTCAAAGCTGGCGTACTGCTGCAATCAGGCGCCGTGGCTTTGTAAGTTTTAATAAATAAAGCGATAATTTAGCAAAAAATCATAACGAAGGCTATCGCTGGCAGTGCTAAAACAACGAGGCGCCGCTGTTTGTGCATTTTGCAAAAAAAATAAAGCAACCTTGCCCCACGCGCTTGCCCAGTGCCGGGAGCCGGCGTGTTTGTTGCTGCCTCAGGATGCAGGGGATACGTGCTGGCGTAGGGGTAAAGCTGATAGAATTGACTAAAACTATGGATCGTATCGAGAAGCAGAAGCACCTGGTGGTGGTGGTGGGGCCAACGGCCGTGGGCAAAACAGACCTGTGTGTGCGGCTGGCAAAGCACTTTCGCACGGAGATCATTTCAGCTGACTCGCGGCAGTTCTTCCGGGAGATGGCCATCGGAACGGCCAAGCCCACCGCAGCCGAGCAGCAGGGGGTGCCACACCATTTTGTAGACTCCCATAGTATAAAGGAGACGTACAACGCCGGCGCTTTTGAGCAGGACGTGCTGGCACTGCTGGAGAAGCTGTTTGAGCAGCATGAGGTGGTGCTGATGACGGGGGGCTCAGGACTCTACGTGCGCGCCGTGCTGGAGGGCATGGATGAGATGCCTGAGGTGGCCCCAGAGGTGCGGCAGGCGCTCACACAGCAGTATGAGAAAGAAGGGCTGCAGCCCCTGCTGGACAAGCTGCAGGAACTGGACCCGCTCTACTTTGCGCAGGTGGATAAGGCAAACCCGCAGCGGGTGGTGCGGGCACTGGAAGTATGCCTGAGCAGCGGTTTGCCCTACTCCTCGTTCCGCAGCAGCGAAAAGCAGGGGCGCCCGTTCAACATCGTTAAAATCGGCCTTACCCGCGACCGCTCCGAGCTGTACGGCCGCATCGACCAGCGCATGGACCTGATGCTGGAGCAGGGGCTGCTGGAGGAGGCAAAGGCACTGTACCCGTACCGGGCGCACAATGCCCTGCAAACCGTTGGCTACAAAGAGATATTCGACTACCTGGAGGGCAGGTACGATTGGGAGGAAGCCGTGCGCCTGCTAAAGCGCAACAGCCGCCGCTATGCCAAACGCCAGCTCACGTGGTTTAACAAAAGCCCGGAAGAGTACACCTGGTTTCACCCGCAGCAATGGCAGGAGATCGTGGCGTTCATTGATGAGCGAGTGTTGAATTTTGAATAACTGAATTTTGAATGAGTGATTGAGTGAATTGTGCTAAACAAGTATAGTCTTAACGGAACCTGTCAACACATCACACACTCCTCTTTTAGATGCAGACTCAGTTATTCAATTATTCAGTCACTCAAAGTTAGAACGGATAGCCGATGGCAATATTCAGCACCATGCTGTTTTCCCCGCTGAAGCTGCCGTCAAACTCGCTGAGCACAAAGCGCTCCCCTTTGGGCAGGTAAGGCACGCGCACCGGGATACCCACATCCAGGCGAATCACAAAAAACTCAATATCGATGCGTAGGCCAAGCCCGGTACCTACGGCCAACTCGTTAAGCACATCCTTTGCCTCAAACTTGCCGCCCGGCCTGACAACCTCGCCTTCTTCGGTGTATGTGTCGCGTAACAGCCACACGTTGCCCGCGTCTACAAACGCGGCGCCTTTAAAGAAGCCGACAATCGGGAAGCGGTACTCCAGGTTGGCCTCCAGCCGGATATCGCCTGTCTGGTCGAAGTAGGAAAAGGCCAGGTCGTCGGGAATGTCGTAGGTGCCCGGGCCGACGCTGCGCGCCCTGAAAGCCCGGATGCTGTTGGGCCCCCCGATGGAGAACTGCTTTACATAGGGCATGGTGTTGGAGTTGCCGTAGGAGTAGCCCACGCCCGTTACCAGGCGTGCTACCAACTGGCTTTCCTTCCCGATGTTCAGGTAATGGCGGAAGTCGTTGTCGAACAGCACGTACTGTGCGTACGGGTCCCCAAAAAGCGTTCGGGGGTCGTCGTCGGTCGGTTTATGTGCGCCAGCCACCGACTGTAGCGCACTCACCACATTGCCCGAAAGGTCCAGGGTGACGCGGTCGAAGATCTGGCTTGTGCGCTCCTCAAACATCTGGGTGCTGTACGTCAGCTGGTAAATCGAGCCGACGATAAACTGGTTTTCAAAGCTGCGCTGCAGGTAAGGGTTCTCCAGTAGCAGCGTATCAAAGGCAGGGGAGGTTTGGCGCAGGCGCACGTACTGCAGGTTTATTGGCGTAACGTCGAAGGTTAGCGTCTCTTTTGGTCTCCAGCTATAGCCGTAGGAGGCGTTGTAGGAGTTCAGCTGAAAGAAGTTAACCCGGTTCAGGAAATTAAAGCCCAGGCCAATCCGGGTCTGTGGCACAAACTCGGTGCGCAGGTTCCGAAAGTTGAAGGGCGAGACAATGCGCGGAATAGACAGGGTGGTTTTTACGCCCAGCTCATAGGAGGTGAGCTTATCGCTGCCGGTGTCCTCCACGCCGTCCGGTGCCGGGCCGGTGCCGGTGCCGCCGGTAAGGGTCTCAAAGCTCCCGGTAAACTCCACGTTGAGCAGCTCAGAGCCTTTAAAGGTGTTCCGGTTCCGGAAGGACACATTGAGGCCTGGCCCGGCAAAGTTATTTGACTTGCTGACCATCTGCGCCTCCGCCCGCAGCGATTTCTTCAAGGCTGGGGTAAGGTACACGAACGCGTCCAGCTGGTTGGTGTTGGTAGAGTCTATCTCATAGTCGATGTTCACAAACTTGTAGGCCGAAAGCCCGTTCAGGCGCTTGATCGTTAGCAAGTGGTCTTCCCGGGTGTAGAGGCTGTCCTGCTCCAGGAAAACACCGTCCAGCAGGTGGCGGGCCCGCACGTAGTTTTCGTTCGGGATGTAATGATAGCCCTTAAAGTCGATGGTGTCGTTAACGGAGAGGCTGTCGCCGACGGAGTAGTTGGCGAAGATGTAGATGTCATCCAGCGTGTAGGGTTTAAGGGCCTTTTTGGAGGCGGCCTGCTTGATGCGCAGCAGTACGTCGGCCTGCCGGTTACCCACGGTGGTGTCCACGCTGTAAAGAAGCAGGTCCGGGCTAAAGAAGTAGTAGCCCCTGTTCTTAAGCGCGCCGTCTATGCGTATCCGCTCCTGCGTCATCGCGCTCAGGTCGTAGGGGTCGCCGGGGTTAAGCAGCGACTCGGGCTGCACCTCCTCAATGGCCTGCTGTACCTGCAGCGAGTCGTGCCAGGTATACTTGATGTTGCGCAGGCGGTAAGGCTCCCCCACGCGCGCAGTCCAGCTAATGAAGGCTTTCTTGTTCTTTATCTCTGTGCTGCTGTTGACGGTGTTGTTAAAGTAGCCCCTGTTGTGGAGGCGGTTGCTCATCACCGTGCTGATGCTGCCCGTGTCTACCTCCGAGAACAGCACGGGGGGCTCGCCCAGCTTGGTCATGATCCAGTGCTTCAGCCCTTTCTCCTTCTCGGTATAGAATGCGTTGTAGATGCCGAGTTTGGGCCGCCAGCCAAGTATGGAGGCGTTTGGCTCCGGGTTCACCGTGGCGCTTAGCTCGGTCTCCAGGGCTGCGCCGCGGTTGCTGCTGTCGTTCTCGCCCTTTACCGTTACGTCAAAGCCGGCGAACAGGGCATCGCCCTCCGGCACGGTCTTCGTAACATTGCATCCTGAAAAAAGCAGCAGCGCCAGGATAAGTGGCGTAACGGAAATGCGTGTAAGCCTCACCCAGGGTTGAGTTTCTGTCATATCTTACTTATTGTATACCTTCTTCTTGAAGTTTCTTTTCCTCCTTTTTGATTTCCTCCTCTTTGAGCTTCTGCACCTCCTCCAGTTTGCGCTCCTCCTCCCGGGCCTGCCGGGCCTCCAGGCTTCGGAACAGGTCGGAGAAGTTGTTGTACTCCCGCACGTAGATCAGCGACAAACCGGTGGCCCGCACGTCGCCGCCCTCGATGATGCCCTCGTACTGGTTGCGCTGGAAGCCCCGCACGCGGAGCCGGCCATCCTCGGTTAGGGAGTACTCTACCGAAATGTCGCCGCCGAAGCCGCTCATACTTTGGTTCGACTGGTTGCCGCCCTCAAGGCCGATATCGGTGCCCACGCGTACGGTAAGCCTGTCGTTGAGGAACTGCTGGCGCAGGGCCACATTCAGGTCGGTGCGGCCCTGGGCGGAGCCGGAAGAGTAATCCTGGTATGAGTCCACCCCGAGCTCCAGGCCCAGCCCGCCGGCGTACCGGTTTGTGAGCTGGCTCAGCTGGTCGGAGAGCACGTTGCTCAGGCTGTTTCGGGCGGTGCCCTCAAAGCCGCCGCCGGAGCTGGCCAGCGGGTCCGGTGCCAGGAACCGCCCCAGCACCAGCAGCGCAAACACCTGCTTGTTCTGCTGCGACTCATCCTGGCGCAGCTCCTGCAGGGCGCTGACCACAACCGGCGGCACGCTTCCTTTCTCATCCTCCGGAAGCTGAATGTCAAAGCTGATCTCCGGGGTAAGGAGGTCTCCCTCTACATAGACCAGTACCTGGAACGGCGCCTGGTTTTTGAGGGCAGGGTCCAGCGTGCCGCCCGCCTGGGAAGCAACCAGCTCCTGTGGCGCGGCTTCCACTGTGTAAACAGCGGTAATGTCCATGGTCGCCTGTAGCGGGTCGCCGTTCCAGTTAATGTAGCTTCCCTCAACAATGTCCAGCTCGCGCGAGGCCAGATCGTAGAAGTCCATGCTGTATCGGCCGTCCTCCACGGTGTAGCGGCCCGTCATGTTGATCTCGCCGCTCGGGCGTATGCCAATGAAAAGCGGGTCGGCGGTGCCGCGCACGGTAAGCTGGTCACCGGTTACAGGGTCGATGATGATGGTGACGGGCGTGGTTTCGGTTATGTACAGCTGTGTTTCGATGTCTGCCCCGACAAAGCCGGTCACCTCCACTGTGTCCTGCGCTGCCTGCTGCCCCAGAATGCGGGTCATCTCGGGGTTCATGTTCACAAACTCCACGATGCCCTCCCGCTCGGCGGCGCCTACCTGGTCTGCCGGTACAACGGCCGTAAAGTCGGAGCCATCCAGCACGCGCACCTCCGCCTCAATCACCGGAACTTCCAGGTTGCCTGTTATAGTTGCCTCGGCAGCCAGGTAGACGGTGCCATAGTATAAGTCGTTGTTGGCGGCAGTGGAGTTCATGGCCAGGAACCGCTCCGTGTCTACCTCCAGGTTAAACCGGAAGTCTGTGTAAGACTCCGTCAGGATGGTGCCTTCCACCACCAAATCGTTTCCAAGCGAGTCGGTGATCGTGAAGTTCGGGAAGCGGATGCCCTCTTCGGTAAACAGCAGCCGCTCATCCTCCAGCGTGAACAAAGAGCCCAGCATGGTGAGGTTAAACTGCGCCTGGTCAAAGGCAAGGGGGCCAACGATCTGGGGGTTGTCCAGGGTGCCGGTAATGCGCAGGTCCCCCCTGGCCAGGCCGTCCATGTCCTGTATCGTGCCGGCCGTGAAGCCTTCCAGCGCGCCGAGGTTGAGGCTGGCGATGTTGGCATCCAGGTTCAGGAGCGTGGCGTTTGGCTGCATCTCCACAAACCCCTGTAGCGTCACCTCGTTGCCGTTGTCGGTGAGCAAGGCATCTATGTTGTAGCGGTTGCCACCCGTGTTGCTCGCCTCCAGCGCCAGGTCGCCCACCGGCACGCCTTCATACACAAAGTCCGTCACGGTCAGGTCAGAGGTAAAGGCAAGGGTGCCGGACATGATATCGGTGAGGGTGGCCGTGCCGTTGATCGTGCCGTCCATCAGGCTGTCCTGCGGCTCCTGGAAAGTGCTCAGCAGGTAGCCGATGTCTACGTTGTCGAGCCCCACCTGGAGCGGTGCGCCCGGAGCCACCGGGCCTGTACTGTTAAGGGCAATGGTCTGGTTGTTGTGCGATAGCCTGATATTGTTGGCATAGAGCAGATCAGTGCTGAACTGCAGGTAGTTGTCCTGCGGCACATCCCAGTTGTCTCCGTTGATCACCAGCTGGTCCGGGTTAAAGGAGAAGCGGTAGCCACGGCCCAGGCTGTTGAGCACGCCGCCCAGCACAAACCGCTCCCCGTCCTGCAGGCTGTCTCCGGCAACAGCCAGTTTCACGCTGAGCTCATCGTCCCGGGCCGCGCCCTCCAGCGACACGTTCTCCACGTTCAGGGACGGTGAAATGAGCTTTTGCAGGTCGATGTTGTAGGCGAGCTGCTCGTTGTCGCCGCGTACGCGCAGGTCGATGTTCTGCAACGTATAGTCGGTGTACACAAGTTTGCTGATATTGCCGATCATCCGCAGCCGCTGGGTTTCGCTGTCGTAGCTCGCGGTGATGGGGCCGGAGGTTTGCAGTTGCTCCAGGCCCGGTACAAACGCCGTCACAATGCCCGTTTTTTTCAGGTCCAGCGTAAAGGTAAAGTCCTCCAGGTTGGTATCGGCAGGGTAGGGCGGGTCTGGCTGTAAGTCAAAGTAGTTGGAGAAGTACTTTTGCATGGCCGTTGGCAGCGTCGCCAGCGAGTTCTCAAAGCGTACCTGCCCGTCTGCAATGTCAGACCGGATATCCAGCTCCGACACTTCTCCCGTCTGCTCCAGGGCCATCACCAGCGTGTCGATCGGGAAGAGCCTGTCGTTCGTCTGCACCACCAGTTCTTCCGCCACCAGCGTGCCGCTGATGGTGCTGGCGTCTGCTCCTGTAAAGTTGCCTTCCAACTGCCCTTGTATGGAGAGCGAGTCGGGGTAGAAGTTAAGCGCGTGCAGGTTCGCCTCTTTCAGGTCAAGGTTAAACGCATAGGCCGGCTGCAGCGTGTCGCGCATGTCAAAGGTCCCCGCCAGTTCGAAAGCCAGGTTCTCATCCCCTGATACAGCCTCCACCGTGTAGAGGCCTTTGTTGATGTCGGCATCAAGAACGATGTCGTTGTAGGTGTAGTTGTTGTAGCTAAAGCGGTTGACCGTTGCGTTTACGTTTGCGACCAGCTTTGCCGGTTCCGTTAGGTTGGCCCCCGAGGCTTTGGCTGTAAACGCGATCTCTCCCAGGCCCAGACTGTCGGTAAACAGCTGGTTCAGCGCAAACCCCTCTGAGCTGGCGGAGGCGGTGAAGCGTCCGTTTGGCTTCGTGTCGACGTCCAGGTTCAGGTCGCCGAAAGAGCTTCGGAGGCGTGCGTTGGTATCAAAGGAGGTGAGGGAGCCTGTGTAGTTCCCCTGCAGGCTGAGCCGCCCCGGCAGCCTGAAGCCCTCGGGGATGGCGTCGTCCGGCAGCAGCGCCTCCACATCCGTGCGGGTGGTGGTAAAGCGGTCTATGTCCAGGTCGAGGTACAGGTTTTCCGGGTCCATGGCGTTACGTATTTCGCCGCTCACATCCACGTTCGTGTTCTGTAGCCCTGCCAGCTGCAGGTTCTGAAGCTGCAGGTTCTCCAGCGTGCCGGTTACGGCGGCCTGCACCTTTACGGTGGAGCCTGCTATCTTTCTGAAAGAAGGGTCCTTGGCGAGCTCAGGCATCAGCAGCTGTATGTCCTCCATCCCGATGTAGCTCTTGTTGATATCTGCCTTCACACCTACCTGCGCAGGCTTTTCCGTGATAGTCTCCAGCGAAGGGTAGGTTAGAGCCAGGTCGCTTTGGATCAGGCTGTTATGGGTCTGCAAGTCCAGGTTGGTGAGGCTGGCGCTGGTGGTGTCCACCTCCACTAGGGCCTGCAGGTTTATCAGCTCAAAGCCGCTTTGCTCCTGCAGCGTGAGCTGGTTGATGTCGGCCTGGTACCGGTTTAGGCTGTAGAAAATGTCTTCCGCATCAAGAATCACATCCGTAAACCTGAGGTGGTCGTAATCCATGCCGCGCGGCTGTTTCGGCGCGTTAAAATTATCGAACAGTACGTCCAGCCCCGCCACATCGATCTCTCCCAGGGTCACCACCCAGTTCACGGGCGCTCCCTTTGCCTGCTCTACCGACTGGTCCAGCTCCTTTGCCGTTTTGGCAGGGTTTACGGCCAGAGAGTCCACCGGCTTGTACTTCTGCTGAATGTACTTGAGGTCGGTGTCTTGCAGGGTAAAGCTTGCCAGGTCCACGCGGGCCTCCTTTAAGTTGATGTTATCGGCCACCAGCTCCGACTCTCCCAGGGCCAGCTCGATGCGCTGGTCGGCGGGGCGGCTCAGGTAACTGAGGCGGATGTTCTCCAGTGCCACGCGGTTCAGGCCAAAGTCCAGCTCCAGCGGCTCGGTGGCGGCGGTGTCGGGCGGGGGCAGCTTTGTCTGCTCATAGTCTACCCAGGTGTTAGCCAGCTCGATTTCGTCCACCAGGTAGCGCTGCTCTTCGAGGTTTATCTCTTCCATGGTGGTGGTCAGCTCTCCCACGCGCGTCCGGATGAAGTTTCCCCCGGCCTCATCCTGGTACACCAGGTACACGTTGTTCAGGTTCGCGATGCCCAGGGAGAACTGCATGGCCGAAGCCGTGTCAGCAGGCTGCGCGGCGGCGGTGTCGGTGGCAAAGGCCTCGGTCACGAAGTCGAAGTTACTCGTGCTGTCCTGCCGGATGTGCAGCTTTACCGTGGCGTTGTCCAGGTCTACCTTGCGGATGTTTACCTCGCCGCTGATCAGCGAAAGTATGGCCATGTCTACTCCCAGCCGCTCGGAGTACCACAGCGTGTCCTGCTGCTGGTCCTCAATGTAGACATCTTTCAGCACCAGTGTGTTGCGCCAGTCGGTGGTAAAGCCGCCTATGTCCACCTGTGTGTCAAGCGTGTTTTCAAGGTAGTTCTCAGCCTGCCTGGCCACATAGTTTTGCACCACCTGGAACTGCAGCGCGATAATGATGAGGAGAAGCAGCGCCACTATGACAGCCAACGGCCACAGTATGATTTTCAGGATTGTTTTACCGATATGTTTAGCAGATGCGATAGCTCAAATGTTTAGGTTCGTGCTCTGCTTTTACGGATTTGTGCGGATAGGGATAGTCTTTTTAGAATATAAAGGCGTTTTGGCCCGTTAACGTACTTTCACGGGAGGTGCAAAACAGCTACAGCCGCCCTTCGCCTCCGTAAAAAACGCAGGAGCAGGGCGGCTGTAGCCAACCGTTTAGGCTATGGTGCCTAAACCGAAAGGATGTCTACCATCTTTACGTACTGCGGGTTGATGAGCTTATCCTTGGTGATGGTTTCTATAAACGGAGTGTACGTTAACTCCCCGTTGATGATGCCGGCCATTTCGCATTTGTGCCCGCCTATGAGGCCTTCCACACAGGCAATGCCCAGCTGGCTGGCCAGCATGCGGTCTGCGGCTGTAGGGGAGCCGCCGCGCTGCACGTGGCCAAGTATGGTAACGCGGGCATCCATGTGCGGCAGCTCGTGCTGTACCTGGGCGGCCACCTGTGTGGCGTTGCCGGCATCGTCGCCCTCGGCCACAATTACGATAAACGAGGTTTTAGAGCGGTTCCAGCCGGTGCGCAGGGTGTCTACCACATAGTCAATGCTTGTCTCGGTCTCCGGGATCATCACAATCTCAGCCCCGCCACCGATGGCGCAAGGGATGGCAATGTAGCCGGAGTCGCGGCCCATCACCTCGATAAAGAATACGCGGTCGTGGCTGTCGGCCGTGTCGCGGATCTTGTCGATGGCGTCCAGGGCGGTGTTCACGGCGGTGTCGTAGCCGATGGTGTAGTCTGTGCCGAAGAGGTCGTTGTCGATGGTTCCGGGAGCTCCGACAGTCGGAATGCCGTACTCCTCGAAGAAGATATTAGCACCGGTAAAGGTACCGTCGCCGCCAATGGCCACCAGCCCCTCTATGCCGTGTTGTTGCAGTTGATCATAGGCTTTCTTGCGCCCTTCCGGCGTCATGAACTCCTTGCTGCGCGCAGAGCGCAGAATGGTGCCGCCCTTCTGAATGATGTTGCTCACCGAGTGCGAGTCCATGCGGTAAATCTCGCCCTGAATCATGCCTTTGTAGCCCCGGTGGATGCCATATACTTCTAACCCATGATAAACGGCTGTTCTTACTACTGCTCTGATACATGCGTTCATGCCTGGTGAGTCGCCGCCCGAAGTAAAGACTCCAATTCTTTTCATGGTGTTGTTGTGTCTTTTAGTTGAGGTATAGATACTAAATAAGTCGTAAAGATACGTTAAATAATCGTTAGCATATGCTGCACCAGGGGTAGGACGCGCTCAATTTGCACCAGAAAGAAAAACTGGCGCTAATCCACGACTTTAAATAGCGAAAGTCGTATGTTATAACCAAGGCGCCAACTGCTTGTTTTCTGTGGGAGGTACTGCCTTGTGGCGTTTTGCCACCGGAAGAGAAGTCTTACCGAAAGAAAGCGCATGACCTGTGTCAGCACAACGAAAGTCCAAGTAAAGTAATTTAACCTATAGAGGCAACGTATGTTCGGTTTTTTTGAGAGCGAAGAAACAAAAAGATTAAGAAGCCACATCACCAACCTGGGTGCTCTGGCGAAAATTGACGGCCACTTAGACCCCTCCGAGATGGATTTTATAGTAGGTATCGGTAAAAAGCACGGAATGAAGCCGGATGAAGTGCGGGACCTGGTTTCGAGTGTCAAAGCCTCTGACTCTCAGCTGCCCACCAACGACTCGGAACGCTTTGACCAGATCTACGACCTGGTGGAAATGATGCTGGCTGACGGCATTGTGGATGAAAACGAAATGGACTTCTGCATTAACATGGCCGCAAAGCTCGGCTTCAAGAAATCCATTGTGGGCGTTCTGGTCCGTAAAATCTCGGTGGGAGTGAAGGACGGGCTTACCAGGGACAACATTAAAGAGGAGGCACAGGCATTTCTGAATTACTAGCAGACCGGATGAGGCAAAACGCACAGTACTACTTTCTGTTACTCTCGCTCTATGGGAGCGTCCTGATGGCTTTGGCCGCTTTTTTCCTTGCCGCCGAGCCTTTGGTGCTGCACACCCTGTCGTATTACCGCCTGCCGCTGGCGTTTATCATGCGGTTCAGCACTTTCTGGTTCTGCAGCTTTATACTGGCCATACTTGCCTTCCTGTTCTATGTCCGCCAGCAGGCCCATGTTATTCCGGAGCTGGACAGGCGCCGGGCGCTCCGGCTAAGCGCCTATGCCTTTAGTATAGGCACTGTTGTGGCCGTTGTGGTGGCCTCCATGTTCTTCCTGGCCTACTCCTGAGAGTGCCGGCCCCTGCCCAGCCTAGTTTGCGATCGTGTAGCTTTGGAAGCTGCCGTTCTGATACACGTAGGCCGTGGTGTTGCTCTCCATGCCGATGGCCAGCGCATCGTGGGCCAGCTCCATCTCCTGGCCTGTTTCCTCGCTCTGCAGCTCTTCGTCCTGCGGCACTGTAAACAGGTAGTACAGGCTCTTAAGCGTGCCGCGCTCATTAAACAGGATATCCCGCCTCAGCTCTACCAGCTCATACTCATAGTCGCCCGTCTGAAACGCTACGACCATCACCACGTCCTTGCCCTGCTGTAGCTGCAGGGCCACGTCCTGCCATCCGTCGCCGTTAAAGTCGCCACGGGCCACAGCCGCGGTGCTTTCGTGCGCTTCCGCCTGCCGCAACGCATTGGCGGCGATCTCCGGTTTTTCCCAGCCCCTGTACTTCTCAGACAGTAGCTCCATTACCGGCTGCGGCAGCGGTATGGTGGGCTTTATGTCGTTTTCATCGGTTTTTACGGCATCCTTGGGCACATTGGCAATAGAGTCGAGGGCGTCTGCGGGAGGGGCAGCGTCCACGTACTCATCTTTTACCTCTTCGTTTTCCGGAGAGCAGGCCAGCAGGCAGAGTGGCAGCGCCAACAGGTAGGGTATATGTTTCATTTTCTGAAAGATTGATCCTTTTACTGTACTGCCATTTAGCCTGCGCTGTTACACAGGCCAGAAAACGGGCACCAGCACCAGGATGACGATGATGAGCAGAAGGGTGAGCGGGGAGCCCACTTTAATGAAGTCGCTGAAGCGGTACTTGCCGGGGCTGTACACCAGAATGCAGGCGGGCTCAAAAGGGGTCACCAGCGACACGGAGGCGGCCAGCATAATGGCAATCGCAAAGGCGCGGGGGTCCGAGCCGAGCGAAGCCGCCGTGCGCAGCGCCACCGGCACGATTACCAGCGCCGCCGCCGCGTTGGACATGGGCTGTGTGAGCAGCACCGTCAGCACAACAAAGCCCGCCAAAACGGCCATTTTTCCTAGCGGCCCCAGTACGTCCACAATGCCCTGCGCCAGGAAGTCAGCGGCACCGGAGTTTTCCATGGCGGTGCCAAAGGCCGTCATGCCCCCGATCAGGACCAGGAGCTTGAAGTCGATGGCGGCATAGGCCTTCTCCGAGCTGATGCAGCGGAACAGGATGGTGCAGATCGCGGCCAGCAGAAAGGCAACGGAGAGGGGGAGCAGGTCCATGGTGCCCAGCAGAATGGCTATGGTAAAGCACGAAATGGCAATAATGCCTTTGCGCTTCTTGAAGAGCAGGGGCTCAAACTCGCCCAGCAGCGCCACATTGCTGGAGGTGCGCAGCTGGCTGAAGCGCTCCGGGGAGCCCTGCACCAGCAGCAAGTCGCCGATCTGCAGCTGGATGCTGCCGATCTTGCTGCGCAGCGTTTCGCCGTAGCGGGAGATAGCCAGCACCACCAGGCCGTAGCGCTGCAGAAAGTTCACCTCCTTCACCGTGCGCCCAATCAGGTCCGACTGCCGGACAACGAGTAGCTCCGCCAGCCGGATGTTGTCCGTCACCAGGTCCTTCTCCAGGATGATGTCGGCCATAATGTCTATCCCCTTCGTTTCCTTTACCTTGATGAGGTTGTCCAGGTCGCCCTCCACCAGCAGCACGTCGTTGGCGGAAATACGGGTGCGGAAGTCCGGCAGAAAGTTATCCTTGCCCCGGATGATGTTGAGAATCCGGAAGTGCAGCGAGGTCAGGTCGGAGGCGAAGACGAGCTGGCCCACCAGTGGCGAGTCGGGTCTGATGATGATCTCGGTCAGGTACTTCTGCAGCTTGTACTCCTCGGCCAGCTTCTGGTCTTCGTGTTCCGGGAGCATGCGCTGCCCGATCGTCATCATGTAAACAACGCCTACCAGAAAGATGATAAAGCCTATCCCCGAAATCTCGAAAATACCGATAGGCGGCAGGCCGCTTTTGGCGATGTAGCCGCTCACGGCCACGTTCGTAGAGGTGCCGATCAGGGTGCAGGTGCCTCCCAGTATGGCCGCGAACGCCAGTGGCATCAGCAGCTTGGAGGGGCTGGAGTTGATGCGCCGGGACAGGCCCACGAGAGGGGTAACGAACATGGCCGTGACGGTCGTGTTGTTCATGAACGCTGATACGACACCTGTTACAATCATTACCGTGAACAGCATCAGGTTCCGGCTCTGCTTGGCCAGCCGCACCAGCCGCACCACGGCAAAGTCGAGTACGCCCGTTTCCTGCAGGGCGGCACTAAGTATAAAGATGGAGGCTATAATGATGAGAAAGTCGCTGCTGAAGCCGGCAAAGGCCTCTTCTGCCGTGATAATACGGGTGCTGGCAAGTATGATGAGCATAAGCAGCGTCACCAGCTCGACAGACAGCTTCTCTGTGGCGAATAGCACCACAGCGATCACCAGCAGTGTTAGCACCAGGGCTATTTCCATAAAGTTTCTGATAAGCCTATACTTCAGGATGAAGTATACAATGTCGGTTATTACGTGCAATTGATGTTGCGGTTGCTGCTGCTGCAGGGATATAATTTGCCGGCTCCACAAGCCACGGCTCTATACTTTAGCACAGCTGGGGCAAGGGGCAGGTTTTGGCTGTGGCTCCTGGCATGCGTGCAGCGGTGCAAACTTAAGGAGGGAAAAAGGCGGAGAAAGCTCCTGTAGGAGTAAAGCAGGTACGGTGGTGCGTAAAAGTGAAAGGCCCGGGTATTCCTGCGAGCACCCGGGCCTTTCACTTTATCAAATCCAGCAGACTAATCCAAAGCCGCCGTTGCCTCATCAATGGACTTAAGGATAACCGCGCAGGCTTCACGAATCTCGTCTTCGGTAATCACCAGCGGCGGCGCAATGCGCATGGAGTTGTCGCAGAACAGGAACCAGTCTGTAAGCACACCATTGAGGATGGCCCTGTCGATGACGGCTTTGAGCACCTCAAAGCTCTCGAACTCTGCGGCCATCATCAGGCCGCACTGGCGGAGCTCCTTAATGCGCGGGTGCACCAGCAGCTCCCGGAACAGTTCGGCTTTGCGGGCAACTCCCTCCAGTAGTTTATCCTCCAGTATGGTTTGCAGGGTCGCCAGGGAGGCGGCGCAGCTGACAGGGTGGCCGCCGAAGGTCGTGCAGTGGCCCAGTATAGGGTCGGTTTTGAAGGCAGCCATAATCTCCTGGGGAGCTATAAAAGCACCGATAGGCATTCCGCCGCCCATTCCTTTGGCACACAGAAGTATATCCGGCTCAATGCCGAACTGCTCAAAGGCCCAGAAAGTGCCGGTGCGGCCAAAGCCGTTCTGTATCTCGTCCAGTATCAGCAGGGCGCCCACCTCTGTGCAGCGCTCCCGCAGGTGCTGCAGGTAACCGTCTGTTGCTACGCGTACGCCGGCCTCGCCCTGTACCGTTTCTATGATAACGGCGGCAGTGCGGGTGGTAATGTCCTGCAGGTCGGGGAGGTGGTTAAAGCGGATGTGCCGCACATCGGGCAGCAACGGGCGGAATGCGTTCTTAAAGCCTTCGCTTCCGTTTACTGACAGAGCTCCCTGTGTGGAGCCATGGTAGGCGTTCCGGCAGGAAATAAGCTCGGTACGGCCGGTGTAGCGTTTGGCCAGCTTCAGAGCGCCTTCCACGGCCTCCGTGCCGGAGTTTAGGAAGTACACATTGTTGAGCCGCTCAGGCAGGGTGCTGGTGATAGCCTGCGCCAGCATGGCCTGCGGGGCCTGCACAAACTCTCCGTACACCATCAGGTGCAGGTATTTGTCCAGTTGCTCCTGTATGGCCTTCAACACGCGCGGGTGGCGGTGCCCTACGTTACTCACGCCAATGCCGGAGATCAGGTCAAGGTAGCGCTCGCCCTTGCTGCCGTACATGTACACACCCTCTGCCTTCTCTACTTCAATCATCAGCGGAAAGTCTGATGTCTGCGCCACATTCTGCAGAAATAATTGCCTCATCGAAATCATGCTACAAAGGTACAGAAATAAGTGCGAAAGGCAGAGCCGGTCCTGCGCCGTGTATCGGGCGCGTCTTGTTTTTGCGCACCAACAGCCTAAAACCGCGCGGCGCAGTGCCAGAGGTGAGGAGGCTCTGTCGTATAAGTATAAGTATAAGTGCTTTTTGCATGATGCTGTGGAGGAGCACCTGAAAAGGAGTAGGAGAGGGTGATAAACAAAAAGCCCTCACCAGATGGCAAGGGCTCTTTTGTTTAGATGTGCAAGTATAACGCTACTGTACTTTTAGCTCCACACGCCTTGCCTGCTCACCCACCTGCTGCAGTACCTCACTGCCGGTCTTTGTCTTAAAGCTCTTATGGTTGAATTTGTTGAGGATGTACCACTTGACGAAGGCGGCGCGCTGGCGGCTGACGCTGACCTTGCCCGCCTCGGGGCCCTGCGCGTCGGAAAAGCCCTCCACAAAGATGGCCGCACCGTTTGGCAGCGCCTCCAGAAAGCTCCGCAGCTGTTTTTCCGACTCCTCGTTCATATACACCTGGTTAAAGCCGTAGGTAAGCTGGAGCACCGCATCTTCAGAAACCGGCCCGGCCGCTGTGGCTGTGCCCGACGCCACGGCTGGCCCGGCGGCGGCTACAGTTTCTGCTGCCGGCTCCTCGGAAGGCTCCGCTTTCGGCGCCTCCTTCTCCGTCAGGTAAGCTACGTAGCTATCTGCGGCGGCAGACACCCACAGCTCCTGCTCCCCAGCCTTTTTGTAGTAGGCGTTGAAGGCGCCCTCGCGGTTAACCTGCCCCTTCAGCTTCACGGGCTCTCCGGCAGGGGTACCGCCTTCCCGGAGCGGCACGGTGTACACATAGGCCGCCTCTCCCTGCTTGCGCGAGAAGAAGAGCGAGTCGCCCGACACGTAGGGGGCAAATTCCGCGGCGCGGCTGTTTACCTCCTTGCCCAGGTTCTTGGGCTTGCTCCACCTGCCGTTCTGCCACTCACTCAGGTACAGGTCGTCGTAGCCTTCGGATTTGGCCAGCTCCGCTGTAATGAGCAGGCGCTTCCTGTCTTCCGAGAGGTGCATGCCCAGGTTGGGGGAGTGGTTAAGGAAGCGGGGTGCTTTGCGCTCCTCCGTTTTGGTGAAGGCCCCGTTCTCCAGCCGGTACACGGCAATGCGGCCCGAGCGGCGCCCGCTCTGCTGGTAAACGTACAGCTCGTTGCCCGCCGCGTTGGTGCCCACCGCGGTGTTAACAGTGCCGGCGTTGAGCTGGGGATCCTTCTCGGCGTGGCCGCTTCCCTTCTCTTCGCGGTACAGGTACTGGCCCTGGTCTTCCTTCTTCGTGTAGATCAGCAGGTGCTCGCCCAGCAGGGTCACGTCCGCTATTTCCTCCCTGGCTTGCTTGATGGGTGTCTGCGCCTGCGCGGAGGCCGCGGCCAGCAACAGAGTTATGGTGTAAATTGCTCTTTTCATGTTTCTATTGGGTTACCACATGGTTACTTTCTTGCCGTACTTAGGGTATTTGACCGGTATCAGGTTATAGGTCAGGGTGAGCTCGTTGGTGCTGCGGCCAACCTGCGCCGCGTCCTGCACCGGTGCCTCGTACACATAGCTCACCTTAAACTGGCTGAGCCTGGCGCCCGCCCCGAGGGTGTAGGCCAGGTCCTTGCGGTAGCCGGCGCTGGCCCAGAAGGTGTTGGCGAACACCCCCTTCAGCTGGCCCTCCACCGTCTCTCCCAGGTAGGAGTCGTAGCGGTACACGGCGTTGGCCACCACGCCCAGCTGCTCGGTAAGCCCTCTGCGGTAGCCGGCCTGCACCACGTGCTGGCGGGCGTAGGTGTCCTCCAGGTAGCTGTCGCCGGTGCTGATGAGCTGGCCCTGTGTCACGTCCTGCATGGCGTAGCCCAGGTAGTAGTCCTGGGCCGTGAGCGTCAGGCCCAGGCTAACATCGGCCTTGCCTGTTTTGCCCACGCTGCCCAGGTAGTCCTGGAACATCGGGTCGCCTTCCTCGTCCACGGTCAGCATGTTGCCGTCCAGGCGGTTGGCGCTGTAAGAGGCCGCAGCGCCCCAGCGCAGGGCCAGCCTGTCGGACAGGCGCACACGCATGCCGTAGCTCAGCTGCACCTGCGTCTCGGAGAAGGCGCCGAACTCGTCGCGCAACAGGGCCAGCCCGAAGGCGTGCGCCGCGCCGGACTGGCGGTCGTAGGTGTCCTGTGCCGCGGTCTTGACGGTGTTGTCGCTCTGCCAGGCCCTGATGTCGGCCAGGTCCAGCTCGGCGGAGGCGAAGATCGTTTTCGGCGCATCCTCGTAGCCGGTCCACTGGTTGCGGTAGTAGGTTTTGAGCATGGAGCCTTCATAGCCCGTCAGCGAGGGGTTAAAGTACTGCTGGAACAGGGGGAAGTTGGCCACGTGCTTTCTGTTCTGGGCCTGCAGGCCCAGAACAGAAAGGATGAATGCAATGGTTAAGGTTACTTTTTTCATTTTGATTACTTGCTAAGGATTGTCACGACGCCTCTTTTCACCCAGTTAATATCCCTCACCTCCACAATATAAAGGAAAGGCCCTTTCAGTATCTGCCCATCGGTGCTGCGCCCGTTCCAGCCCGTCTCCGGGTCTGTTGTTTCGAACACGCGCACGCCGGAGCGGTCGAACACCTGAATGTGCACCTGGTTGTAGAAGCGCAGCTCCGGGATCGTCCAGTTGTCGTTCACGCCGTCGCCGTTCGGAGAGAAGGCGTTCACGATCCTCAGCTCCTCCTTCGGTACCTGGTAGGCCGTCTTCTTCAGCGTGAATACCTGCTCAAAGGTGTTCTGGTAAGGGTCGGTTGAGCGCACACGGATGCTGTAGTCCACTTTACCCGACAGGCCGTTGTTGGATTTCAGGTGAAGCTCTTTGCCACGGATCTCGAAGAGGCTGTTGTCTGTGTCTCCTTCGCCGTTTGCCAGCGTGTACACATGCTCCTGGTAAAGCGGGGCGGCAGGGTCATCGGCGTCTGCGGTAGAGAACTCCCCGATCACATCAGCAGGGGCGGTGCCCGGGCCGAAGGCCGCGTTACTCAGCGCGATGGCGGTAGGGGCCTTGTTAGGCTGTACCGCCACGGTGATGCTGGCCGTGTGGCCGCTCAGGTTCGTGGTCATCGGCTTCAGCTCCAGCTCGCCCGTCAGGGTGTAAGCGCCGGCCACCAAACCGTTGTAGTTGCCTTCCTGCCAGTTTACCTGAACTGCTTCCTTCTCACCGGTAGTATAGGTTACTTCCACCGTTGCTGGCAGGCCAGCGTTGGCGAAGCCCGTGCGGATAGGCACCTGCAGTGCGGCAGGCGTCGCCACAGCGGCAACGTCGCGCATGATCTTGGTCACCTGCGCCGTGGCCGCGGCACCTTTGTTCCCGGCGGCATCCACCAGGTAGAGGCTAACGGTCAGGGTGCCGTCGCTGAGGCCGGTCAGATCCGGGGCGTCGATGGTAAAGGCTTCTGTCGCAACAGCGGCCGTACCGGATACTGGGGTGCCGCCCTGGTTGCTCTCAATCGTGTAGAAATAGGTAGTGCCAGGCTCCGCACCCGTCACGGCCACGGCCATGCTGCCGGCGTTGCTAACATCCATGCGGCCGGTGTTGAAGGCGATGGCGTAGCCGGCAGGGGCTGTGGCATCGTACTGCAGCGTGATGGTGTTGGAGGCGGTGTTGCCGTTTGCGGCTGCATCCGCTGCGATGTTCGCTGCCATGGAAATACTCACTTCGCCGTCCGCGGCAGGTGAAATCACAGCAGTATACTTCGTCTCGCCTACTTTCGTCAAAGCGGTAGCCGATCCGTTGGTAACGGTGAAATCCGCTGCATCCAACCCGCTCACGGCTTCGCTGAACTCCACCGTTACCCCGATGGCGGTGTTGCCCGGGTTGGCGGCTGTCGCGGTCAGTGTTACGGCAGGGCGTGTGCCGTCGTAGCGTATGGTGAGCGGCTGGGCTGCCTCGCTTTCGTTTGCAGCGTTATCCCGTGCCGCGCTGGCGGCAACTGAGACAGTTACTTCACCGTCTGTCGTTGGCGTAACAAAAACAGTGTAGTGCGCCGCGTCTGCCTGCGTGAACATTGAGGCTGCGCCGTTTGCAACGGCTACGTCTGTTAGGTCAAACCCTGCGACAGGCTCGGAGAAATTAACGTGTACTTCAAAGCCTGTGTTTACAGGGCTTGAGGCCGTGCTTGCCAGCTGTAGTGTAGGTTTGGTGGCATCGTAGTGTCGGGTAAGGGTGTTGGAGGCCGTATTGCTGTTTTTGGCAACATCCGCTGCTACATTAGCTGCCACCGAAACGCTTACCTCACCGTCGGCAGCCGGGGCGATCATGACCTCGTACTCCCGGGCATTTGTTTTGGTGAAGCTGCTGACCGCACCGTTTGCCACAGTCACATCCGCTGCTGTAAAGCCCGTCACGTCCTCTGTGAAAGATACTCCCACGTTGAAGTCGCCGTTGAGTGCGGCAGGAGCGTTGCTGTTAAGCGTTACAGCCGGCTGCGAGGCGTCGTAAAGAAGCGTCAGGAGGTTAGAAGCCTGGTTGCCGTTCGTGGCCGCGTCCTCGGCTGCATGCTCTGCAACAGAGATTTGCACTGTGCCATTCGCGCCAGGAGTGATCAGGGCTGTGTATACCTGGTCGCTCACTGCAGTAAAGTCTCCCGCTGTTCCGTTTGTTACCTGCAGGTCTGCTGCGGAAAAGCCGGTTACGGCCTCCGAGAATTCTATGCTTAACTCGAAAGCGGCGTTAACAGGGCTGCCGGCTGTTGTGTGTAGCGTGATCTCCGGGCGTACGTTGTCGTAGAAGCGGGTAAGGATGTTTGACGCTTCGTTGCTGTTGTGCGCGGCATCCTCCGCGGCGTTGGCGGCCACGTACACCAGTACCTTGCCGGTTGAGGCCGGTGTTACTGTCAGGGTGTAGTGGGCTTCGTCCTGCTTGGCAAAGGCGCCGGCGCTGCCATTGGTGACTGTCACATCCGACAGTGTGAAATTGTTGACAGGCTCCGAAAAGTTAACCTGTACCTCAAAAGCCTTGTTAACCTGGGTAGCCGCTGTGGCAACCACTTCTACGGAAGGACTTGTGGTATCGTAAATGCGGGTCAGCGGTGTGGATGCAAGGTTACCGTTGGTGGCGGCGTCCTGTGCGACGTGGGCGGCAACATAGATGGCCACTTCACCCTCCGCAGAAGGTACTACGAAGGCAACGTATTGGCGGGGGCTGACGGCGGTAAAGCCTTGCAGGGTGCCGTTGGAAACGGTTACATCCGCCTGCTCAAACCCGGTAACACTCTCTGTAAAGTTGATGGCTACGCTGAACATTCCGCTAAGGGAGGCTGGTGCATTGCTGGTAACGGTTACGCCTGGCTGGGTCGTGTCATAAAAGATGGTGCTGCTAACGAGCGATACGTTGCCGGCCGCGTCCTTCAGTTCCATGCTGACGGTCTTGCTTCCATCGCCGCCTGGCAGGCTCCAGGTTTTGCCGGCTGTTACAGGTTCCCATTCGGTTGGGGTGCCGCCTTCATTCAGGAAGCGGGCTCCCGTAACTCCTGTGCCTGTACCATCGGTAGCTGTTATACTTAGGGCCACCTCTGCCGTGTTCGTGTAAGCGGCGCCGTTGTTGATGGCAAGGGTGCCTGTAGGTGCCGTTTTGTCGAGGCTGTACACATCGCCGGAAGTATAGGGCGTGCGGGCGTGCGGGCTTATTCCGGTGATGCCGGTGAAGTCGAGGCGAAGTATACCGTCACCGCTTCCGGTGTTTACGGTTACAGTGTAAACTGCCCCTGCCCCGGACATGCTTTCTATGAAGGCACCCGTGAGGCCTGTTGTAGCGAGTGTAAAGTCAGAAACATCCAGCCCTGTAACCGGGTCGGCGAAGGTAACGGTGTAGCCTACAGAGGCGGCACGGCTTGGGCTAAGGGATGTGCGGGTAATAGAGGCTACAGTTGTGGACTCATTTACGGTGATGGTGGCCTGTGCTGTACCCGTTGAGAAGGCTGTCGTGCCCCCGTTGCTGGAGACGCCGGCTGTCGCGCGCAAAGTGTTTGATGAGGGGCTTCCAATGGTTCTGTCCCAGGCGCGGAAGGCAATCGTAGCCGTCTCACCGTTTGTGCCCGCTGCGTAGCGCAAGAAGGAGGCATCGCTTAAGAGCAGAGCCGACGTCGGGGCAACAGTACCTACGTTTCTCCAGGTGGTTCCGTCTGCCGAATACTGCCAGCCACTGCCGGTTGTACCGGTAACCGCAATGCCTCTTGTGTCGTTCTCATCCACCTCATTGTACACCATGGCATCCAGGATGGCAGAAATGGCCTTTCCGGCGGATTGCGTATTGCCCTCTATGTTAGGGAAGCTATAAGGCCCCCCGCTGAGCACAGGCGCATCGTTCACGTCGGTTACCGTGAGCGTGGCCTGGTCTGTTGCCGTAGAGAAAGCGCTTGAGCCGCCACTCACACTTGTGTTGGCAGTTCCTCCGGCAGAACCCACTGTCTGGTCCCAGGCTTTGTAGGTGATGGTCGCTGTAACGCCGTTCTTGCCGTCCGGCAGGAACTTAACCCAGTCCTGCGGGCGGAGAAGGCGGGCAGCAGAAACACTGAAGGCCCCGGTCGTTGTCCAGGTAGTGCCGTTGTCAGTGGAGTAGAGCCAGTTGCCTTTTTCGGAGGAGGCCCCCGTGATTGCCATGCCTACCTGCATCCCCTGGTCTGCATCGTAAAAAGAGCTGCCAAGGATAGAAGCCACCTGATACCCCTGGTGGTTATGGTGATCTTCATGAATGGTCGCCAGCGAGGGGCTTACCAGTGTTAGTACGGGCGCAGCGTTAGGTGCCCTGGTAATTGTTAGCGTGTAGGTTTGAGTCGTGCCGTTTTCTGCCCTAACAGCAATGGCTGCCGTGTTGCTGCCCACGTTTAGCGGGATAGCTACAGCGCTTCCGCTTAGCGTAGCAGTACCATTTACCGTCACAGTTGCCCTTGCGTCCGCAACTGTCGGGGTCAGGCTAAGGCTTGTAACCTTGTTGCCCACGGTAGTAGTGTAGCTCGTTGTATTGGCGGCGAAGGCAGGGGAGAGGGAGCCGGCAGATAGCGTCAGGTTTGACAGGTTGGCGTTGGATGACAAGAAGTAGTTGTACAGCGTCCCGTGCAAAGCGTTTGCAGAGTAGTCGGTAAGCCTTCTTGTTACGGCATTCGCCTGGCTTGTGACGCCTTCATCAACCGGGAAGTATGCCACTAAGCCTGTGCTGGCCGGGTTTATAGCGGTGCCCATGTTACCGTGTATCTGGCTTGCCGTTCGGGCCGTGTTCCAGATGCGGACTTCGTCCATAGCGCCTTTAAAGTACTCGCTATTCGAATTTGTCACCGAAGCACCAATTTTTAGGTCATCCCCTTTTTTAAAGGAGTTCATACTTATGTTGACAGACCCGATGGAGGCGCCATTAACGAAAAACTCTGTAGAGCTGGCGCCAATTACCGCCGCTATGTGGTACCACTGCCCCCTTACAAAATTGTAAGGGCGGGTGAGGTACTGGCTATTGTTCCAGATACCGATGCCCTGCAGGCTGTTCTCCATGTGCAGGCTGAATCTTGTTCCGCTGGATGACCTTTCGGAGATAAGGCAGGGGTTGGCCCCTTTCGTATTTGCAGCCCAATCTGGCTGCACCCACATTTCGATGGTGCCAGCCGTGAACTCAAGTGCAGCGGTGTTTGGCACGGCAACATATTGGTCGGTTCCGTTGAAGGGTAAGGTGTGCAGTGGGAATATACTGCGGTTTACTGTAGTAGTGTATGTTCTTGTCGTACCGTTCTGTGCCGTAACCACCGTTGTAATAGTGTTGCTACCTACTTGAAGAGCGATGGGCGCCGAAGCGCTTACGCTGCTTATCGGCGAGCCATTCACGGTAACTGTTGCTGTATTGTCAGCGGCTGTGGGTGTAACAGAAACCGATGAGACGCTAGTGCCAACGTTTGCTGCATAACTGGTAACACCAGAAGAAAACGCAGGGAAGAGTACACCGTTATTCAGTGATAAACCTGCTAGGTCTGCGTTGGCTGAAGGAGCAGCACGAGTTATTGAGACAGAATAGGTCTTTTTTGTTCCATCCTGTGCGGTAACTACTACTGGGATAGCGTTGGAGCCTATGTTTAAAGTAACATAATGCGCTGTTCCGCTAGCTACGTCAGTGCCTTGTACTTTTAAAGTCGCGTTGGCATCGGCAAGGGTTGGCGTGATCGTTAAACTTTCCGTTTCATATGGAAGCTGAGCGGTGTAGTTCACCGTTCCTTCCGTAAAGGTGGGGGTAAGGGTACCCTTGGATAGTGCTATGTTTGATAGGTTAGCGTTAGAGGAAAGAGCACTGCCCGTCACTATAACCAACTGAGGCTGGCTTGTGGTCCTCTCCATTGAGTTAAAGTACACCTCACCAGGGTTCAGTGAAGTGTTTCCTGTAACGACCAATGAAGCTACCTTACTGTCTTTCACTTTGGCATCGATATAATCTGTCACATCTATCTCAATCCAATTACCAGCTGTGGTAACAGCTACTTGGCCTAAAGCTTGATCTTGAGCGGGTGGGGAAGTAATGGAGGAGGTCCATGTTTCATCTGTAGATGACCATACTTTGGCAAAAACATTGCTTCCGTTTTTTAAATTTACATATAGCCTCAGTTTGGCAGAGGTTACTGTGCCAGTCACAGGTGTCAATGAAAACTTGAGGGCTGCCGTTTGCTGACCGTATTCAGGAGTATACCCAACATAGCAACTGGGGTCAGATGGATATGAACCAGCATTATCAAAGGAGGTGTCTATGGTTGGTAAAAGTGTAAGCGGCCCTGAACCATCCGTTGTCTTAAATGACACCTGATTGCCATAAGCTGTACCTGCAGAGTTGATCGCGTAAGAACGGATGTAATAGGTGGTATTTGCTGCAAGTCCTGCTATCTGTCCGGAAAAAGAGCCTGTGCCGCTGCCCATGCGCTGCCTGTTATTGGCAGTCGTTGGGTTTTGTGCAGTTGACCATACTATACCCCGCTCAGTTACGGTACCGCCACCGTCGTTTGTAACACTACCTCCTGCCGTGGCAAAAGTAGCGTTGATGTTAGTTGCACTTGTGGTGGTTAGTGTTGGAGGGGAAGCGATGGCTGGGCCAACAATTAAGTTGTCCAGATATAACCTATCAAGTCCTCCAAAGCTAAGCGAAACAGAAGTTACATTTACGTTCTTTGAAAGAACAGTAGTTGTATTTCCTCCGAAGGTTTGTTGTGGGTCAGAAGAACCACTGTAGTTTACTCTAAGATCCTTGTTTGGGTAGTTAGAGTAGTTTGTGTACTTTAACCAAACACCATAGAACTGAAACCGTTGATTATCCTTTCTTTTTAGAGTAACACTTACGTCACCTCCTCCTATACAGGTGATGGATGCACTATTTGATTCCCCACCTGTCGAAGAGTGAGTCCAGTTTGTTACCTGGCCTACTGTAACGTCATACTCGGTGCCGCCAATAGTTACAGTAGCGTGTGTTTTGGCGCCGGACCAAAACCCCTCATAAAAAACCGGAGAGGATGTAAAGTTAGCAGTATACTGTTGTGCTTTCGTCTGATATGAGCTTAACAGACACCACATAATTAAAAAGCACATAGTTAGCCATCTCGAGCGAGTGCCTGAGCGGGTACACCACATGCTTTTAGCCTCTAAGGAAGAGGCAAAAGGCTTGGTTCTCATAAAAAGGTTGGTTGTAAAGGTTTAACTCTATAAGGTGGTTGGATTAAAACGACGACAAAATAGGTACTATGAATTATCTAATCCAATACTGTATGCTAATATGTTATAATAATTATATCGTAGTGTGCTTATATTTAAATAAAACTGTCGGCTCTATTCTTCTGAACTCACTTAGACCAGTGTTTTGTAAAATGCTATAAGGCAGGTTGGTGTAAGTGTGGCGCATCCCTTTGCAGGTAGGATCATACAATCTGCGTGCATAGTAAAAGTATCGCTATATGTTTTATTGAACTTTATTGAGAAGAGGGTTCTGCGGGATTGTACCAGATGGGAATTTGGTTGACGTTCTCCAAGGAGTGTAGCAGCGAAAAAATGACAGGTGGGGATTAAAGTAGCAGTTGTGCCAGGTAAGGTTGCACTTTGGTTTTGTGATCTACTACGCAGGCAGCAGATCACAAAACCAGAAAGCAGTATCAAAAACAGGTTCGTCTTCCTTTTTAAAGCAGTGATCGTCTTTAGAAGCTGGAGGGCCGTAGCTTTTGCGCACTTTCTCGCCTGGTGTATAGGGGATAGGCTCTTTAAAAATCGGGCCGTCGTACACAAACGTATGGAACTCGCCGTTCTCGCCGGCAGGGTCCACGCCGGCGGGCAGGTCACGGAGAAAAGCCGCATCAAACGGGCGCCCTGCAAAAGAGGCATCGAGTAAGCGCTCGTTCACGCAAACCACCACAGCTTTAAAGCCCAGGCCCATAAACTCCTGCACGAGCTCAGTGGTGGAGCGGCCCCACAGCGGGAAAACGGCCTCCATGCCAACCTGCTGCAGCTGCTGCTCCCGGTAAGCGCGCAGGTCCTCCAGGTTAATGTCGCCGAAAACAGCGTGCCGGATACCCTGCTGCTGTAGTGGGCGCAGCGTTTGCTCCATCAGGCTATTGTAGGCACTCATGCTGGCTTGCTCGGGCAGGTAAAGCTTCCGGAGGGGGAGACCCAGGCTCCTTGCCTGGAGTTCGAGCAGTTCTTCCCGCACCCCGTGCATGCTTACACGCTGTGTTGTGCTGCTCAGGGTTGTGAGCAGAGCCTCTACTCTGTACTCTTGCTGCTGCAGTACGTGGTGCAGGCACAGCGAAGCGTCCTTTCCGCCGCTCCAGTTAAAGATACTTTTCTTCTCCAGCATGTTTTTATGCGTTATCCCAGCCCTTAAGGTAAGGGAAGGCAGGCACTTTTAAAAACCGCGGGTACAAGCACTTTGCCGGAGGGGCAGCCAAGCGAATGCTTCCGGCATACTTCGGTGCCTGATAACCTTGCCGGTAGCGCCTGTTGTGCGAACAGGCTATCGTTTTACAAAAGTGCACGTAAACCAGATGGAGCTTTAAGAATCTGAAAATGATGTCGCACGAAAAAGAAAGGACTAAGCAATGGCAAGAGGAGATAAATCAGCCTATACGGATAAACAGAAGCGTAAGGCAGAACATATTGAGGAAGGGTACGAAAAGCGGGGCGTAAGCCACAAGGAGGCGGAGAAACGCGCCTGGGCAACCGTAAACAAACAGGACGGAGGCGGCAACAGGAGCGGCTCCGGCAGAAAGAACCACAGCAACGATTAGGTAAAGGTGATTGCAATAGAAAACGGCCAGAAGAAAGCTTCTGGCCGTTTTGTTTATCATGGATAGTTGTTGGTGTGTGCGTGCGGGTTGTCGTGGTCAGGGTCTACGTTGGCGGGCATTCCCTGCATCACGCGGTTGTGAGAGTAGGGCCGCTGTGCGGGCGGCTCGTGCTGCCGCTTGGCGTAGCCGTACCCCTCTTTGTAGTTGTCGCGTCTTTTCCAGGCGGCCCATGCCAGCCCCGCTATGGCCACAGCACCTGCCACTGCCATTACCTTCGGCACGGGGTTGCTGGCTGCTGGCGGCACCGATATCACGCCGTACTCATCTGTTACGGCGGGCTCGTGTATATAGCGGCCGTGCTTCGGTACGGCCACGATCCAGAACTCATGCACCAGGCGCTCCAGTTGCTGCTGCAGCTCTCTGCCGCGCATGGGCATGCCGTGCCCGGAGGCGGCAATCTCCGGCTGCAACTCATAGAGCTTTTCTACGGAGTGGTGCGCAGAGCCCCAGTCCGGTGTAAAATACGCCGGAGGCCCGTGTACTTCGCGCTTCTCCGTCATCACGGCCACCGCCGACTCCGCATCGCGGGTGCTGAAGGCGTCGCCCACGATCAGCGTCCTGTCCTCCTCCCGGAAAAAAGAGACGTGCCCCGGGCTGTGGCCGGGGGTGTGCAGCCACTTCCAGCCTTCCAGGCCCGGAACAGACCCGTCCGGTGGCAGCAACTCCACCCTGCTTTTAATGTTGATAGGTTTTTTGGGGTAGGCAAACGCCATGTAAGCCATCGCACCGCCGCCTACACTTGGGTCTGGCGGGGGGTAGCTGGACAAGCCGGTGATATATGGAAGTTCCATGGGGTGGGCGTACACCGGCACATCCCACTCTTCGGCCAACTCCTTAACGGAGCCAATGTGGTCGAAGTGGCCGTGGGTGAGTAAGATGGCGCGTGGCCGGTTGTCCTTGCCAAAGATCTCCTCTGCCGCCTGCTTCACCTTCGCGGCCGAACCGGGCACGCCTGTGTCTATCAACACCCAGGAGCCATCCGGGTTTGCCGCGTAGTAAAGGTTTACAAATACCGTTTTGAGCCCCCACACGCGCGGTGCCGCGACAAAGGAGTGCCTGTGGCTGCTCCTGCTTTTTTGTGATGCTGCTTCCATAAGCCTGTTTTATTATGCTATAGTTCAAACTCGAACTTGTTCATACGGAACATCTGCCGATTAAGCTGCCAATTCCGGGGGAGTACTTCGCCAGTACGGCCATAAGGTACGCCAGCGTGTCATAATTTCTGTAAACCTCTGGTGCGTTTGCAGGTTATACTTGCCGAGGCACGCTTTTTGAGTTTCGGCGTGTGGGCCGCATAAATATGGCACCGCTAATTTCCTGTTATGCAGGAATTTTTTATCTTTCTGGAAATGTTTATCTAATATGGTTAATTTATTCGTACCCCCAAGCTATATGGCCGTTTACGCGAAGTGCGTGGATGCGTCGATGCCAGCCTTCGCTCCGGATGAGTGGATCGAAGAAGGAAAGGTGTATCCTGTGAAGCACTTCACGGAGCCTCTTAACCAGGGCGACGGATTTGCTGTCACTATCATGGATGAGGATGGGATAGAGATTCACCCCTCGCCGTCGCACTGGAGTTTTGCCTCTACACGCTTCGAGCTGTACACCCTGCACCTGAACTAGACCAAACTCAGGAAATTTACGTTAAACTATAAAGGCTGCCTTGCGCAGCCTTTTTTATAAAATGTTGGATAGTGAAGTAGATATTTACCCATGACTGCCGAAGAATTTAATGAGCTGCCGCCACACCTGCAGGCTGAGCTGGCCCTGGAGCAGGGGCATTACCTGCACCATCGCATCAAGGGCTGGTGTAAGATAGATCTCTACTGGCTGCACGACTTTTATGTGGAGCTGTGGTTCCTGTATGACCTTAAGAGCATTGGCCTGGTGCGCGCGCTTACCAGCTACCGCCAGCTGGACCCCTACACCGAGACAATCAAGCTCAGGCTCAAGCACCACAAGCGAAAGAAGTAGTGCCGCAGTAAAGGCAGTTGCGGCCATGGGGCGTGCTTTGAGCCTGCTGCAGCTGTTAATTTCCCGGCCCTCTCCTAATTCCCGGCAATCAAAATCGGCTTGCTTGCTCCTTCACCCACTCAAAATTTATACCTTTGGGTATGAGCAGAAACTTACTATTGATCAGCACCTCGACCACGCACGGCACCGGCTACCTGGAGCACGCCGAAGAAGAGATAAAGTCCCTGCTGGAAGGGAAAAAGAGCATCCTGTTTATACCTTACGCCCGTCCGGGAGGCATTTCGCACTCCGACTACACCGCCAAGGCGCGTGAGGCATTCGAGAGGTGGGGCATCAGCGTGAGCGGCGTGCACGAGTACGACGACCCGGTGAAGGCCGTAAACGAGGCAGAGGCCGTGTTTATTGGCGGCGGCAATACCTTTGTGCTGCTGCGCAACCTGTACGCCAATAAGCTGGTGGAGCCGCTGCGCCACCGCGTGCTGAAGGGCATGCCGTACATGGGCACCAGCGCCGGCACAAATGTGGCAGGCAGAACCATCGGCACAACCAACGATATGCCCATTGTGCACGTGAAAACCTTTGACGCGCTGCAACTGGTGCCTTTCAACATCAACCCGCACTTTCAGGACCCGGACCCGAACTCCACGCACATGGGCGAAACCCGGGATACCCGCATCGCTGAGTTTCACCACCATAACCGCCAGCCGGTGATCGGCCTCCGTGAAGGCAGTATGCTGCGGGTGAAGGGCGATGGCGTAAAGCTGCTGGGGCCACACACGGCACGCGTTTTCCTGCAGGGCCAGAAGCCGATGGAGTTTAAAACTACGGAAGAAATTCACTTTCTTATGGATGCGTACTAGCCAATACCGGTTTGCCTTCCTTTGGCCACGCGGTGTACTTTGGAAGGACCGAAGCAAAGCAAGAAGGCAGATAGCACCTATGGAGGAGGTGAGGCGTAAAGTCTCACCTTTTTTTGTTATTTTAAGGCATAGATGGAGTGCTTTTCTCTTTAGAGTGCCCTCTTTCCCGTTTTTAAATCAAAAGCCTATGAAAAAACATCGACTCACTTTATGTGCCGTGCTGGTGGCGGCGTCGCTCGGCGCCGTTAGCTGCTCCCGCACATCCGAACAACAGCAAGGCTCTGAAGCGGTGGCCGCTGAGCAAAACCTTGCCCGGCTCTTTGAGAACTACTATGAGGAGCGCCTGAAGCTGTTTCCGCTGGAGGCTACTGCCATCGCCGATAACCGCTACAACGATCAGTTGCCCAACGACCTGAGCCAGCAGCACCAGGAGCAGGTGCGCCAGCTGTATCAGCGCTACCTGGGCAAGATCAAAGCCATCGACCGCAGCCAGCTTAACGAGCAGGAGCAGGTCAGCTACGATATCTTTAAGTATGAAATGGAGGTGTCGCTGGAGGGGCTGGAGCAGCCTGCCAGCCTGCTGCCGATTAACCAGTTCTGGAGCCTGCCTATCACCATGGCACAGCTGGGGTCTGGCTCCAGCAACCAGCCCTTTAAAACTCCGGAAGACTACCAGGACTTCCTGGGGCGTATAAAAGGCTTCACCGTCTGGGGCGATACGGCCATAGCCAACATGCGCAAAGGGATACGTATGGGAGTCGTGCTCCCGCGCACCCTCACCCAAAAAGTACTGCCCCAGCTGCAGGCCATGGTGGTCGACGAGCCCACCAAAACCATTTTCTGGGCTCCGGTGGAAAACCTGCCGGATAACTTTACCGCTTCGCAAAAAGACAGCATTCGCCGGGCTTACACCAAGGCCATCCAGGAGGAGGTGATCCCGACCTACAAAAAGCTGTATGACTTTATGCAGCAGGAGTACCTGCCCAAGAGCCGTGCCACCACCGGTATTAGCGGCATCAAGGGGGGCGATGAGTACTACAGGTTCCTGGTGCGCTACTGGACTACCACTGACATGACGCCCGACCAGATTTTTGAGATAGGGCAGCAGGAGGTGGCCCGCATCCGGGGTGAAATGGAGCAGGTAAAAGAGCAGGTGGGTTTTAAAGGTGATCTGGCTGCGTTCTTCAAGTACGTCAACGACAACCCGAAATTCACTCCCTTCAACTCGCCGGAGGAGGTGCTTGGCGCCTATGATGCGATAGCGCAGCGCATGGAGCCGCAGCTGGGCAAACTGTTCGGCATCACCCCAAAATCGAAGTTTGAGGTGCGGCAGACGGAGGCGTTCCGGGCGGCATCGGCGAGTGCGGAGTATAACCCGCCTGCGCCGGACGGCTCCCGGCCGGGAATCTTCTATGTGCCGATTCTGGACGCCGGCAAGTACAACATGGTAGGCATGGAGTCGCTCTTCCTGCACGAAGCCATTCCGGGGCACCACTACCAGATCTCCATTCAGCAGGAGCAGGAGGGTTTGCCACGGTTCCGGCAGTACGCCTGGTACGGCGCCTTTGGCGAGGGGTGGGCTTTGTACGCGGAGAGCCTCGGCAAAGAGCTGGGCCTTTACACAGACCCCTACCAGTACTTCGGGCGCCTGAGCGATGAAATGCACCGGGCCATCCGGCTGGTGGTGGATGTAGGGATGCACGCCAAAGGGTGGACCCGGGAGCAAGCCATCCAGTACTCACTGGATAACGAGCTGACGAGCCGCGAGGCCGCCGTGGCCGAGATAGAGCGTTACATGGCCCTGCCGGGGCAGGCCCTGAGCTATAAAATAGGGGAGCTGAAGATAAAGGAACTGCGCCAGCGGGCAGAGCAGCAACTAGGCGACAGGTTCTCCATCAGTGCCTTCCATGATGTGATCCTGAAAGGCGGCGTTATGCCCCTGGCCGTGCTGGAGAAGAAGGTGGATGAGTGGATTGCCGAGCAGAAGAACTCCTGACAAAGATGCTTTTCTGATCTGAAGCAGAGAAAGTATAAAGAAAGAGAAAGGCACTCCGGTTACGGTAGTGCCTTCTCCTTTTCAACTTTAGCCAATTGAAATTCAGTTGCTTGCGCTTCTGTCATCCAGGCGCTTCAGGAGCATTTTGGTAAACTCCCGCTCGCCGCGGTACAGCTTTATCAGCTGCTTGGAAGAAATGATGCGCAGGTACTTGTTGGCGTATTCCTTCTCCAGGTTCAGTTCTCGCTCTTTGATGACGAACATATTGTCTAGCCTGGTTTTTGCCTCCTGCTCGCTCAGCTCCTCCACATTCTCTCTGTAGCCGCTGCGGTAGCCTTTAACGAGGGTGCGCCGCTTGCTCTCGTACTCGTTGTAAAGGGGCCAGAACTTTTGGGCCTGCTCTGCTGTAAGCTCCATCTTATCCGTCAGGAAGGCCGTTTTTGCCGCCTCCACGTTTTCCCGGCGTTCCTGTTTGCTGCCCTCCTGCGCCAAGGCAGCTGTACTGCCAAGGGTGGTGAGTGCGCAGCATAAAATCAAAATAAAAAGGTAATGCTTCATGGGTGATTAGTATTCAATATCGTCCAGGGTATAATATTCCAGCTCCTCTTCGGCGGCTGTTGCACTCACGTTTAAAAGCTCGGCGGGCAACTCCTGTTCCCGCAGGGTGCTGAGCTCTTCAAAGTCCGTTGTTTCCAGTGTGGCGTAGGTGCTCAGGTACTGCACAATGTCCGTGTCAGAGACCGCGGCCAGGTTTACTAGCTGCTGCTCCGGCTGCTCCGGCAGGTTGGCCACATACACGCCCGCAAGAAGCAGTAGCAGGGCCAGCGGAGCCGTTGCCAGGCGCACAGGCCGCCACAGCACCTGTTGCCAGGCTGGCTTTTCACGGGAGGCGGTTTGCTCCATCACACGCATCGGCAGGCGGTCGAAGTAGCCTTCGGGCACCTGGTACGGGTTGCGCTTTGGTATGTCGCTGAGCTTTAGGTTTTTATTCATGTTGGTGAACTCTATATCGTTAGATGCGCCTCGTGGTTTAAAGTTTAATCCTGCTTTAGAAATTCCTCTACTTTTTTCACGGCAATGTGGTAAGAGGCCTTCAGGGCCCCCACGGAAGTGCCCAGTATCTGCGACATCTCCTCATACTTCATCTCATCAAAATACTTCATGTTGAAGACGAGGCGCTGCTTGTCGGGTAGGCGCAGGATGGCTTTCTGTAGCTTCTGCTGTACTTCATCGCCCGCCAGGTCGGGGGAGGACGCCACCTTTTCCATCAGCTCGGCGGTTACATCGTTCAGGGGCAGGAAAAACCTCCGTTTTTTGCTGGAAAGGAAGGAAAGGCACTCGTTGGTGGCAATACGGTAAATCCAGGTGTATAGCTGCGCATCCTGCCGGAAATTGTCCAGGTTCTTCCATACTTTCAGAAATACCTCCTGCGTCAGGTCGTCGGCGTCGTCATGGTCGATCACCATCTTGCGGATGTGCCAGTAGATCTTTTGCTGGTACTTGCGCACAAGTTGGTTAAAGGCCATGTTACGGCTCTCAGGCTGGGCGAATTTCTCTAAAAGCTCTTTGTCTTCCAAGGGTGTTTCAGCTGCTGGAAGGTGCTGGGTGATGTCCACACCTCCGTTACAAATATAATGGCTTTGCCTAAAGGTTCGGCCCGCCGGCGCTATTCTTTCCTGTTGCACCGCTCTGGAGGCCATGATGTAACTGCTGGTTCAGGAGAAACTCCTGCGTTGCCGCTGCCTTCGCTTAAATAGTTGGAAGCCTGCAGCCTAAAACACCTTCTGCCCATGTTGATGGAGAGCTCTGCAGTTGCCAGAAAGGGGGTTAGGCAGAGGTGGCGGAATGGCAGTAGAAGCAGGGACAGGCGGGGGAACAAGCGGGGGGGGGCGCCAGAATGCTCCTCCATAAAAAGAAAAGAGCCGCAGGAAACCTCCTGCGGCTCTTTTCTATGGTAAGCTATCGTTGCCGAAGCAACAGCGCTGCTTGCGCTTTAGCCGTTCTTTCTGCTGATAGCGCGTTCGGCGGCAGCCACAATGTCGTTTTCGCTCAGGCCGTACTTCTCCATCAGCTGCTCCGGTGTGCCAGACTCGCCAAAGGTATCGTTTACAGCCACATACTCCTGCGGAGCCGGCTTGCTTGTAGCCAATGCCTGCGCAATGCTATCGCCGAGGCCGCCGATGCGGTTGTGCTCCTCAGCCGATACCACACAGCCTGTTTTAGCAACCGATGCCAGTACGGCCTCTGTATCCAGTGGCTTGATGGTGTGAATGTTGATGATCTCTGCAGAGATGCCTTTGTCGGCCAGGATTTGACCGGCGAGGATGGCTTTCCACACCAGGTGGCCTGTCGCAAAGATACTCACGTCAGTTCCCTCGTTGAGCATCACCGCTTTGCCGATTTCGAACTTCTGGTCTGCAGGCGTGAAAATAGGCACAACCGGGCGGCCGAAGCGCAGGTACACCGGCCCGTCGTACTCGGCGATGGCAATGGTGGCGGCTTTGGTCTGGTTGTAGTCGCACGGGTTGATAACGGTCATGCCCGGCAGCATTTTCATCATGCCGATGTCTTCCAGGATCTGGTGCGTGGCACCGTCCTCACCCAGGGTGAGGCCAGCGTGCGAAGCACAGATCTTCACGTTTTTACCGGAGTAGGCGATAGACTGACGGATTTGGTCGTATACGCGGCCCGTTGAGAAGTTGGCAAACGTACCGGTGTACGGGATCTTACCGCCAATGGTCATACCGGCGGCAAGGCCCATCATGTTCGCCTCTGCGATACCCACCTGGAAGAAGCGCTCCGGGAACTCTTTCTGGAAAGCGCCCATTTTCAGGGAGCCGATCAGGTCGGCGCAAAGGCCTACCACGTTGGGGTTCTGGCGTCCAACCTCCAGCAGACCGTCCCCAAAGCCGGAGCGCGTGTCTTTTTTCTCTGTATAAGTATACTCTTTCATCTTTATCATATTCTTCTTAAGGTCAGGAAGAACGCGTATGCCGCGGCATGCGCGTTTTATTATCTGTTGAAAATTTTAACGGTTGTTGTGGCGCCCGACCGAATAGTGAAGTCCTGTACAAAGGTGAACTTGCTCGACTGGGCTGATTTCATACGGTACACTAATTTATACTTGCCCGGCTGCAGGGCAAGGGTCACTTTGCTGTTGTCTTCCGGTAAGTTGCAGAGCCAGCGCTGGCCTCCGCCTTCCACCAGCTCATACACGCCGCCAAAGCCCTGCACCTGCGAGGGGATGGCCAACTGGCCCGGCGGCGGAATGGTCACCGTGTTGGTTTTCCCCTGCTCCAGCGTTACCCCTTTGAGCTGCATGCGCGGCATCGTCAGGATCTCCAGGTCATACTTGCCGGTCAGGTACTTTTGGCTGTTGCCGAAGCGCTGCACGTTCAGTGTCTCGTCCGAGCCGGCCTGGCGCACAATGGCATTCAGCTGCCCGTAGGGCGAAGGGCCGTCCTGGCGCAGGTATAACTCACCCTGGGGCGCTTGTACCTTCACCACGTTGTGTTTACCGGGCGTGATGTTGAGGTTGCGCTCCAGCACCGGCGGCACGGTGTTTACCTGCAGGTGGTAGGGTAGGAGCGCGTCCACATCCAGCACGTCTGGCTTGCCCTTACCATCCAGGTAGTGCACGTAGTTATACTCGGCTTCGCCGGTCAGCGCATTTACAAACGTCATGTTCACGTTTGTCTCCGTTGGCCGGTTCTGGTCATCGAGCAGCTCTACGCTTACGGTGGTCTGGCTCAGCGCCTGCGTCACAATCTCGGTGAGCACCGTCTCAAACGTCTCGACATCGGCAGCGTTAAAGTACTGGCCGATGCAGCTTAACTGCTTCTCGTGCTGCGGCTCTATGCCGATGCCGATTACGAAGGGGCGCAGGAAAATCCGCTTTTTCTGCAGGGCCTCCGATGTGGCGCAAGGGTCGCCGCCGCAGGATTCCAGACCGTCCGTTATCAGGATGAGCACGTTGCGCGAACGCTCTTCCGGGAAATCGCCCGCCGCCTGCTGCAGCGAGTACGTGATGGGCGTGTTTCCACGTGGCACAATCTCCACCAGCTTCTTCTTGATGGCCTCAGCGTTATCCTCTCCGAAAGCCACCTCCAGCTTCGTGTCCTTACAGTCGTTGCGCTCGCGGCCAAACTGGTGCCCGTACACCCGCAGTGCCACCTCCACGTTCTCGTGGCGGTCCAGGGAGTCTACCAGGTGCGCCAGCAGGTTCTTAGCCACCTCCATGCGGTCGCTGCCTTCCCACTTCGCCAGCATGCTCCCCGAGGCATCCAGCAGGAAGAGGATGCGCGTTTTGGGCTTACCGTCCTGGGCAAAAGAGGCCTGTGCTGCCGAGAGCATCAGCAACAAAAGCAAGGCTACCATTCGCGTGCACCAGTTTGCCATTATACTACCACCGGAAGACAGACGGGTTTTTGGCCCTAAAGTATAAATTAATAGTCAGCGGCTACGTTAACGGCCAGCTGCTGCAGGGCGATCTCCAGCTGCTCGTCGTTCGGAGCCACGCCATGCCATTTGTGAGAGCCCATCATGAAATCTACCCCGTAACCCATTTCTGTGTTCATCAGGATGATAACCGGCTTGCCCTTGCCTGTTGCGGCTTTGGCTTCTTCCAGTGCAGGCAGCAGCAGCTCAAAGTTGTTTCCGTCGGCTTCCAGCACGTGCCAGCCAAAGGCCTCGAACTTAGCGCGCAGGTCGCCCAGGTGCATTACTTCCTCCGTCGAGCCGTCAATCTGCTGGCCGTTGCGGTCCACCGTGGCAATCAGGTTATCCACCTTGTGGTGCGGGGCATACATGGCCGCCTCCCAGATCTGGCCTTCCTCCAACTCTCCGTCGCCCATCAGCACGTACACCAGGCTGTCGTCGTTGTTAAGCTTCTTTGCCTGTGCGGCACCAACTGCGGCAGAAAGCCCCTGGCCCAGGGAGCCGGATGCAATGCGCACGCCCGGAAGCCCTTCGTGGGTGGTCGGGTGGCCCTGCAGCCTGGAGTTCAGTTTGCGGAAAGTGGCAAGCTCTGCTACATCAAAGAAACCGGCGCGGGCCAGCGTGCTGTAAAAGACAGGGGAGATGTGGCCGTTGGACAGGAAGAACAGGTCTTCGCCTTTGCCGTCCATCGTGAAGTCGGTGCTGTAGTTCATCACGCGGAAGTAGAGCGACACGAGGTAGTCTGTACAGCCCAGGGAGCCGCCCGGGTGGCCAGAGTTAACGGCATGCACCATGCGCACGATGTCGCGGCGTACTTGTGCGGCGGTCTGCTTCAGCTCGTCAATGCTTTGATTGTGTGGATTCACAGTTTGTAAGTTAAAGAATTATGGATTGAATAAAGGTTTTCCTCACTTGTTGTACGTTGGCTTTATGCTTGAGTAAGTGAAGCTTAGGGCCTTCGCAAGGGTAAATATAACAAAAAAAACGCAGCCACCTTGGTCGGATAGCTGCGTTTGCATGTTTGCTCTGTTACTTGAGGATCTGAGCGGCGTGCTCTTTCGTTTTCACCTTCGTAATGATGTCCTGTATCAGGCCGTTCTCATCGATCACAAAGGTGTAGCGCATGGTGCCCATGTACTTGCGGCCGTACATCGATTTTTCCTGCCACACGCCGTACTGCTCCACGATCTGCTTATCGGTATCGGCTATGAGCGTAAAGGGCAGCTCGTGCTTGCCGATAAAGTTCTGGTGAGACTTCTCGCTGTCGGTGCTCACCCCGATTACCTCGTAGCCCTGCTGCTGCAGGCCTGTGTAGTTATCGCGCAGGTTGCAGGCCTGGGCGGTGCAGCCGCTGGTGTTGTCCTTCGGGTAGAAGTACAGGATCACCTTTTTGCCGCGGTAGTCGCTCAGCTTTACCGTATTGCCGTTCTGGTCTTTGCCTTCGAATTCGGGTGCTTTGTCTCCGGTGTTCAGTTGCATAGTTAATCGTTCGCTATTTCGTATCAAGAATCACGACGCACGTACCACGAGGTAATTCAAGTCTTGAATCGTGATGCGTGTGTCGTGCTTCAAAACTTATATCCTGCCCGTATAGGTGGCCTCGTTGCCGGCGTTATCCTTTACCTTCAGAATTACTTCACCCGACAAAGGTACACTTTTGTCTAGCTTTTCAGACCAGATGGTGGCGGTTTTGTGCTCATACTTCATCAGAATCCACTTGCCGTCCACCCAGGCGTCAAAAGAGTTCAGGCCCGAGAGATCGTCTGATACCTTAAAGCTGATGCCGTTGCGGCTCTTGCTCACCAGCCTGATGTACGGGGGCCTGGTGTCTTCGAGCACTTTGAACTTGCCCATGTTTTTGGTGGTGAAGGTGATGGTGTTGCCCTCCCACTTGCCGCCGGTGTAGCCACGGCCGCGGCCGGTGCCCAGGAAGTATACGGCGGCCTTGCCCAGGTCCAGGCCAGCGGTGTCGGGCCGGATGGTCACCTTCATCGCCTTGTGCAGGGGCGTAAAGTAGTCGCCGATCGTGTACACGCCCTTGTCCAGGTCTGTTTGCAGGTACAGCGTGTCGTAGAGCGACTCCTTGTCAAACTGCACCTTCATGTCGCGGTTCGAGAACATGAAATCCTTGCCCGGCGGCACCATCCGCTTCAGCTTAAAGTCGGTGCTCAACCCGCAGAAGCGCATGGAGTCCGGCAGGCCGGCGCGCAGGTCGTAGAGGCTCACGGAGGTGGAGTTCTTCATATAGCTCGGCACCAGCATCAGTGCCTGGTTACCCACATACAGTTCAATGTTCTGCGGGGTGGCATTGGTGTCGGTGGCGCTTATCTTGAGCACGTTTCCCATGATCTCGTAGTCCAGGGCCGGCTTTTTAACGTTGGCGGCCACCGTTTGGGTAAACGTGGGCTTCTGCCCCTTCACCACAAAGCTGAGCGTTGAGACGTTGTTGTAAGAGTCGCGGGCCACCAGCTGTACTTTGTACACCGAATCCGGTTGCACCGTCAGGCGCCCGTCGCGCTCCTTGGTCTTGTAGAGCGGCAGGTCGTTGCCATAGTCCACAAAGGCCTTCTGGAATGTGCGCCCGCGCATTTTGTACTGGTTGTAGTTGATGTGCTGCGACACCTGCCGCGACAGCTCGAAGGGCACCTGGTCGATGTAGTGGCGGTAGAGTTCCTCCCCGTTCACCACCAGGGTTACCTCCTGCGTGCCGTTTTTATTCGCGGCACCGTCCAGGCGGTCAATCGTCTGCAGCTCCAGCCCGATCAGGCCGTGCGCGTACACGGTGTCTGCTATGCTGTAGTTGGAGCCCACCTGTTTGGTGCGCAGCTCTTCGCGGCTGAACTCATTGTTTACGCGGGCGTAGATGTTGAGCGGCGAAATGCCCAGGCTGTAGATGTCCGGCGGCGTGGTGTCGATCACCTCCGAGAACTTATACTTGAGCGGGTTGTACAGGCGGTCCTGCTTGTCTCGGATCTCGAAGTGCAGGTGCGGCCCTCCTGAGCCCCCGGTGTTGCCGGACAGGCCGATCACCTCGCCGCGCTTCACAGGGAACTGCCCCGGCTCCGGAAACAGCTCCAGGTCAAAGGCCTGCTTCTCGTACTGTTTCTGCAGCATGTAGGCGGCCAGCGGTTTGTAGTACTCCAGCAGGTGCGCGTACGTGGTTACCAGCCCGTTCGGATGGGTAATGTAGATGATGTTGCCGTAGCCGTAGCTGGACTGCTTTACCCGCGACACATAACCGTCCGCGGCGGCATGCACCGGCAGCCCCACGCGCTGCTCCGTTTTTATGTCCAGGCCGCCGTGGAAGTGGTTAGAGCGAATCTCCCCCATCGTGCCGGACAGGTAGTTGCGCTCCCCGGGCTTAATCGGGAACAGAAAATAATTTGACTCCGCAGGGGCTGACGGCGCGGCTGGAGGAGCCTGCGCCTCGGCACCCCAGGCGGTAAACAGGGCAAGTACAGCCGTGGCTAGCTGCTTCTTATTTAACTTCAAAATTGAGGAGTTTCTTATCTTCAACATATCCTTCCAGTCTGTCTCCTATTTTAACAGGGCCTACGCCCTCGGGTGTTCCCGTGTAAATGATGTCCCCTTTCTTCAGGGTGATGAACTTTGAAATGTAAGCGATGATATCGTCGAAGTCGTAGAGCATCATGCCGGAGTTGCCCCGCTGCTTCGTTTCCCCGTTCACTTCCAGGCGGAAGCCGATGTTCTGCAGGTCCGGGAAGTCAGCCAGCGGCAGAAACTCAGAGACTGGCGCGGAGCCGTTAAAGCCCTTGGCCAGCGTCCAGGGCAGGCCTTTGGCCTTCGCCTTTGCCTGCAGGTCGCGGGCGGTAAAGTCAATGCCCAGGCCGATTGCGTCGTAGTACTTGTGCGCGAACTTCTTCTCGATGTTTTTGCCCTCCCGGCCGATGCGCAGGAGCAGCTCCACCTCGTAGTGCACGTCGTTGGAATACTCGGGGTAGTAAAACGGCTCGTTGTTACGGAGCACGGCTGTGTCGGGCTTGAAAAAGATCACAGGCTCGTCCGGAACCTCATTCTTAAGCTCTGCAATGTGCTCGGCATAGTTTCTGCCGATGGCAAGTATCTTCATGTAAAGGGCGTTAGCTGTTTTGTCTTCTGTTATGTTTTCAAAAATAGGACTTTTAACGTAGAGGCCCAGCAAAAGGGCGGTAAATTTTATCCGCCGGATTAGGGCCTGCCGTCTCTCGTTCTACCTCCTGTAACCGCGTAGCCGTACATTTAGTATCCGCCTGGGGCACTATAACATTTTAAATGCACCGTGACGTATACCTGAACAGGTGCGGCACCCTGTGTCGCGCCGGTAGTGAGTGCGCATGACAGCATACTTCGAATGTAAGTATATAGTTATGTTAATTTAACCATGTATAAATGCTTGGTTTTTGAAAAATTGGTTCAAAATTTGAATCCGGTTTTTTAGTAGCCACTAAATTTTAGAACGATGTACAAGAAATCAATTGCTTTTATAGTTGCCGTGGTGATGCTGGCAGCATGTACCACGGTGCCGATTACGGGCCGCCGCCAGCTAAACCTGGTGTCTGATGCGCAGATGCAGTCGCTGAGCTACGATGCCTATGACCAATTCCTAGCCGAGAACAAGCTGTCTCGGGACGCGCAGGCCACGGCCATGGTGAAGCGCGTGGGGCAGCGCATCCAGAACGCAGTGGAGCGCTACATGGCCGCCAACGGGCTGCAGGACGAGCTGGCGGGTTTCCAGTGGGAGTTTAACCTGGTGCAGGACGACCAGGTGAACGCCTTCGCCATGGCCGGTGGTAAGACGGTGGTATATACCGGCCTTCTGCCTGTGGCGCAAAACGAGACGGGGCTTGCCGTGGTGATGGGCCACGAGATTGCCCACGCCATTGCCAAGCACGGCAACGAGCGCATGAGCCAGCAGCTGGCGCAGCAGTTTGGAGGCCAGACACTGTCGGCACTCGCCGGTGCCCAGCCGGGCACGGCACAGAACCTGCTGATGTCGGTGTATGGCGTTGGCTCCCAGCTGGGCCTGTTAAAGTACGGCCGCACGCAGGAGTCGGAGGCTGACCGGCTGGGGCTGATTTTTATGGCCATGGCTGGATATAATCCAGAAGAAGCTGTATCTTTCTGGCAGCGAATGGAGGCGGAAAGCGGGGGGCAGGCGCCGCCTGAGTTCCTTTCTACCCACCCAAGCGCCGGCACCAGGCAGGCTGCCCTGAGGGAGCACATGCCGGAGGCGCTGAAGTATTACAAGGCCAGATAACACAACACACCTGCATGGACGGAATCAAAAAAAGCAGCACGCCCTTTGCTGCCCTTAAGTTCGGACACTTTTTATACCTGCTGCTTTTCCTGGCGGTAGCCGCCGCCGGCTGCTCGGGCCGGGAGTTTATACAGGAAGAGGCAAGCACCGACCCTGAGGGGCCGGAGGCGCCGCCGCCGTACGACGGCCGGCTGCTGGCCCAGGTCGTGTTCGACAGCGTGGACTATATTGTGCCCACCACACAGCTGATGCAGCCGTTTATCCGCGAGTTCGGAGACGGCACCGTGGTAGACAAGGTGATGATCCGCAAAGTGCAGGAGACGAAGGAGGACGAGCCGGCCTACTACCTGGTGGGCTTAGGGATGCAGAACGGCGCTTTCAGAAGCATGGCGCTGGAGCTGGACCTGGCGGCTGACAACAGCCTGTACCTGAGCAGCAACGGCGCCAAACACATGTGCAAGTCGTCTGCCGGCTGTGGTTTCTGCTATTTTACTTTCTCCGGCAACCGCATTACAGGCTGCGAGTGCTCCTCCAGGGCACCGGGCAATAACTGCGAGCACAGGTTTACAGAGAAAAACACCCTGCTGAAGGATGTGCCGGTGCTCCGGTCTACCCGAGAGGGCAGGGGGGCAGGCAAAAGGTAGCCGCTCTTTATACGTCACATAGTCCTTTCAACAGAAAAGGGCCGCTGTACATGTACAGCGGCCCTTTTCTGTTGGAAGGATTGCAGCCTTAGGACATTTGCATGTTGCGGAGCCTGATGCGGGTCAGCACCTTTTTCGTGTAGAGCGGGAACTCGCCCTTCATCATCCAGTCGTAGTAGCTCGGTTCTTTCTTGAGCACATCCTCCACAGGCACGTTTTTATACTTGCCGAAGTTAAACACCTCCTGCCCGGAGTTATTATAGACGATGCGGCCGGAAAGGTCTGCCGTTTTCTGGAAGGTGAACTTGTGCAGCGCGGACATATCGTTCTGCACCGGGTACTCCGTAATTCCCTCGGAGGTCTCAAACGGCGCTTCCTTGTAATGGTCCAGCTGCGCCATCAGGATGTGGTAGGTGGCCACGGTGTCTGCCTCTGCACTGTGGGCGTTGTCCAGCTGCTTGTTGCAGTAGAACTTGTAGGCCGCCGACAGGGTGCGCTGCTCCATCTGGTGGAAAATACGGCAGGCGTCCACAATGTGGCGGTTCTCAATGTCAAAGTCCACATCGCAGCGCAGAAACTCCTCGGCCAGCAGCGGAATATCGAACCGCAGCACATTATAGCCTCCCAGGTCACAGCCTTCCAGAAACTTGTCGAAGTCTTTGGCGATCTGCTTAAAGGTAGGGCAGTCGGCCACATCCTCGTCGTAGATCTTGTGGATCAGGCTAGACTCCAGCGGAATCGGGATGGTGGGGTTGATGCGGCGCGTCTTCAGGATCTCCTCCCCGTTGGGCATTATCTTCAGGGCGCTCAGCTCCACGATGCGGTCCTTGCTGATGTCGGTACCGGTGGTTTCCAGGTCAAAAAAAACGATGGGGCGTTTCAGGTTCAGTTTCATATGCTATGCTTTCAGAACCGCCTGTGTCAGCGCCTCCAGGTTAATGTTGTTATAGGTTCCGGAGCTCATAAGCAGCAGGTTGGCGTTCTGCCAGCTGCGCTCCAGCAGGTGCTGCTGCAGTGTCTCGGAGTCGGTGTATACTTTCAGGTTCGGGTTCTTGAAGGCCGCCTTCAGTTCCTCTTGCGTGAGCATCTCCATGCGTTTGTGCTCCAGCGTTTTCGGGCTGAAGTAAACGATGGGCTCGTCGGCCAGGTCCAGGGCGCCGGCGTACTGCGGGATAAAGCTTTTGTTCAGGCTGCTGAAGGTGTGCAGCTCCAGCACGGCCACCAGCGTCCGCTCCGGGAACTGCTTTTTCACGGCCTCCGTGGTGGCTCTCACCTTGGACGGGGCATGGGCGAAATCGCGGTAAATGTTAGCCGTGGCCGACTCTCCCAGCTTCTGCAGGCGCTTGGCCGCTCCCTTAAAGGTTTTCAGCGCTTCATAGAAATCATGCGCTTTCACGCCTATCTTTTTGCACACTTCTTTCGCCGCGTTGATGTTGCGCAGGTTGTGCTCCCCGAAGAGCTGCACCGCTACATCGCCGTCCTTCTTGGTGTGGAGGATGGTCTTGCCGTCGCGGATGCTGTGCTCATGCACGCCGTAGCCGATGTAGGAGATATCGGCCGGGTTACGCGGCACGCTTACCAGCTGCACCTGCTCATCGTCCTGGTTGTAGATGAGCGTACCGGCTTTCGGGGTCATCTCCGCAAAAATGCGGAACTGGTCGCGGTATATGTCCGGGTCCGGGAACACGTTGATGTGGTCCCAGCTGATGCCGCTGATCACGCCTATGTGGTGGTGGTACAGGTGGAACTTGGGCACGCGCTTGATTGGGTCAGACAGGTACTCGTCTCCCTCGATGATAATGACCGGCGCATCGTCCGAGAGTTTCACCATGCGGTCGAAGCCCTCCAGCTGCGCGCCTACGGCGTAGTCGAACTTGCGGCCGATGTGCTGCAGCACGTGCATGATCATGGAGGTGATGGAGGTTTTGCCGTGGCTGCCGCCGATTACGACGCGCTGCTTGTCGCGGCTCTGCTCGTAAATGAACTCCGGGAAGGAGTAGATCGGGAGGTTCAGCTCCTGTGCGCGCAGCAGCTCCGGGTTGTCGGCGCGGGCGTGCATGCCCAGTATAACGGCATCGGGCCCGGCATCCAGTTTCTCCGGAAACCAGCCTTCCTGCTCCGGCAGTATGCCTGCGGCGGCCAGGCGGCTTTTGGCGGGTTCGTAAATCTCATCATCCGAGCCCGTCACTTTCAGGCCCTTGTCGTGCAGGGCCAGCGCCAGGTTGTGCATGATGCTACCGCCCATGGCGATAAGATGTATGTGCTGAAAATCCTTCTTCTCCATATGCAACACTGTATGTTCTCAAACAGACAAAGTTATAAGTACTTACTTAATATAAAATAGCTATACGTTAATATGTGGATAGTTTGTGGATATGTGTATAATCATGTGGATATCCTGTGTAAAGGTCCCGCGTTCGCTGTTGAAAGCCGGGTTGGCAATTTTTACGAACATTTTTCGGGCATGGGATATATAAGGATATATCTTTGTGCTTATGGAGGAGATGAAAATGAATGTGCGGCCTGCGGGAAACCGAAACGGATGGCAGAAAAAGGCACCCGTTGTATCGGAGTTAGGTAAAAAGCCACCGCAGGCGCTTGATTTGGAGGAGGCCGTGCTAGGCGCTCTGATGCTGGAGAAGGACGCCCTCACCAACGTAATTGACATTCTGCGGCCACAGAGCTTTTACAAGGAGTCGCACCAGCGTATTTTTAAGGCCATTCTGGCGCTGTTCGACAAGTCGGAGCCGATCGATATTCTGACGGTGACCCATGAGCTGCGCGAGCACGGGGAACTGGAGCTGGCCGGCGGCGCCTACTACGTGACCCAGCTGACCACCCGCGTTAACTCGGCCGCCAACATCGAGTACCACGCCCGTATCATAACGGAGAACTCCATTAAGCGCGACCTGATCTCGATCTCTTCGGAGGTGCTTTCCAGCGCTTTTGAGGATACTACGGACGTTTTCGAACTGCTGGATAAAACAGAGGCCAAGCTGTACGAAGTATCGGAATCCAACATCCGGAAGAACTTCGACGACATGCGCTCGCTCATGCACCAGGCCATTAAGGAGCTGGAGGAGAAGCGCAAGCAGTCTGACGGCCTGACCGGTGTGCCGAGCGGCCTTATGGCGCTCGACCGGGTAACCTCCGGCTGGCAGAAATCGGACCTTGTTATACTTGCCGCCCGCCCGGCGATGGGTAAAACAGCCTTCGTGCTCTCGTGCATGCGCAACGCGGCGGTGGATTTCGGCAAAGGCGTGGCGATCTTCTCCCTGGAGATGTCCTCGCTGCAGCTGGTAAACCGTCTGATTTCCTCGGAGGCGGAGCTGGAGTCGGAGAAAATTAAAAAAGGAAGCCTGGAGGAGTATGAGTGGGCACAGCTCAACCACAAAATCTCGAAGCTAACCGAAGCGCCGATCTATATCGACGACACCCCGGGCCTTTCCATCCGTGAGCTGCGTACGAAGTGCCGCCGCCTGAAGGCGCAGTTCGACATACAGATGATCATTATTGACTACCTGCAGCTGATGAGCGGCAACGCCGACGGCAAAGGCGGTGGTAACCGGGAGCAGGAGATCGCCTCCATTTCGCGGGCCCTCAAAATGCTGGCCAAGGAGCTGAACGTGCCGGTGATCGCGCTGTCGCAGTTGAGCCGCGCCGTGGAGACCCGTGGCGGCGACAAACGCCCTATGCTGTCTGACCTTCGTGAATCCGGCTCCATTGAGCAGGATGCCGACATGGTGCTTTTCCTCTACCGCCCGGAGTACTACGGCATTACCGAGGATGAGATGGGCAACCCAACCGCCGGCGTGGGGGAGGTGATCATCGCCAAACACCGTAACGGCTCACTGGAGAACGTGCAGCTGAAGTTTATCGGTAAGTACACTAAGTTCACCAACCTGGATAACGACTTTGGCGGCGACGCTATGGGCGGCTTCAACGCATTGCCGAACAGTACCTTCGATGCCGATGCACCCGGCTCCATTCGCCTGGGCAGCCGCATGAACGACGGGGGAGGGGGCTTCCCGGCATCTAACTTCGACGAAGAGCCGCCGTTCTAGGCCGGACTTGCGATATAAAGTATAAGGCAATAGCCTTCCTGCTACTCCGTTAAGGAGATAACAGAGGGTAGCGTCATTAAAGAATAGCCAGAGGAGGGATTAGCCGTTGCGCCGAAGAGCCAACGGCTTTTCTTGTTTCTGAGGCAGTGGTGCGCTTCTTTGCGAGGCCAGTGGAATAGAACGGGGCGCAGCGTTGTTGTGTGGTCTGGGGAGAGTGGGAAAGGTTCTGCTTCTTTTATACAGTATAGTTTCTTAAATTTTGGCCTTCTAACTAATTTAGGAGCTCCATTTGTTACCTTTGCGATAATGAAAATAGGTATAATCTTCGGTGGGCCGTCGCGTGAGCGTGAGATCTCGTTTGCGGGTGGTCGTACAGTTTACGATAATTTAGATAAGTCTCTGTTTGAGGCCGTTCCCGTGTTTGTAGACAGCCTGGGCAACTTTATCCTGCTCGACTGGCAGTTTATTTACAAGGGCACTATCCGCGATTTCTACCCGCCGGTGGAGGCACTGCCCGAGAGTGAGCACGGGCTTCAGATTTACCTGGAGTCGCTGGGCGAGCTAAGTATAGCGGAGCAGGACCAGATTATAGCCCGGGCCGGCAAGCGCCTGCAGCCGAACGAGTTCAAGCTGCACTTCGACTTTGCCTTCCTGGCGCTGCACGGCCCGTACGGCGAGGACGGCAGCATACAGGGCCTGCTGGAGTGGTACCACATCCCGTACTCAGGCTCAGGCATACTTCCGTCTGCCATCGGTATCGACAAGGCGGCGCAGAAGGAGATGCTCAGGCAGCACGGCTTCCCGACGCCGGACTACAGAACGATACAGTACGCCGCGTGGAGCGACAAGCAGAACCGCCGCCAGATTTTTGAGCAACTGAAAGAAGCCCTGAGCCTGCCGCTGGTGCTCAAGGCCCCGCACCAAGGCTCCTCTATCGGTGTGTCGATTATCAAAGAGGATGATTTCGACGCTTTTGAGGCCGGCGTGGAGCGCAGCTTCTTCACCAAAACCATTTACAAGAGCCACTGGCTGGCAATGGGAGAGGAGAAGCAACTGATGAGCATGAAGCAACTGGTGGATATCCGCGAGGGGATCGGGATGCCGGTCGTGCTCGAGGATAGAACGGTTATCCATCACCCGGAGGCGCTTTTTAACTACATCAACCATACGTTCAGCACCACGGCTACCGACAGCATTACGCTGACAAACGTGGAGCATGAGCAGCAGATCCTGGTCGAAGCCTTTATCCAGGGCCGGGAGTTCTCCTGCATCGTGGTGCAGGATGAGCAGGGCCAGCCGATTGCCCTGCCGCCAACCGAGATCGTGAAGGGCAGCGAAGTGTTCGACTACCGCTCCAAATACCTGCCGGGCCTGAGCCGAAAGATCACGCCGATCAACCTGCCCACGGAGCAGATACAAGCGATACGAAAAGCCACCAGCAGGCTGTTTACGGCCTTTGGCTTTAACGTGTACGCCCGCCTGGACGGCTTTATCACCGAAAGCGGCGACATCTTCCTGAACGACCCGAACACGACGTCGGGCATGCTGCCGTCGTCGTTCTTCTTCCACCAGGCCGCTGAGATCGGGCTGAACCCATCGCAGTTCCTGACCTATATCATCCGTACCTCTGTGGCCGAGCGCCTGAAAACCGGTAAGGATACCGTAAAGCTGACGCAACTGCTGCAACAGCTGGATAAAAGTATAAAAGACGAGCAGGCCCACCGCCAGGAGAAGATACGCGTGGGCGTGATCATGGGGGGCTATTCTTCGGAGCGCCACATTTCGGTGGAGAGCGGGCGCAATATTTACGAGAAGCTGTCGTCTTCTGTAAAGTATGAGCCGCTGCCCATCTTCCTGACCGGAAGCAACGAAGCGCACCGCCTGTACGCCATTCCGATCAACATCATGCTGAAGGACAATGCCGACGACATCAAGGAGAAGGTGTTATACTTTGAGCAGGGTGGAAAGCCGCACCCGGTGCTGGCCCAGATTACGGAGGAGGCTGCCAGTATAACCCGCAAGTATACCGGCCGCAGCCTGCAGGAGCCGCAGCGCATCACCTATGAGCAGCTGAAGAACCTGGTGGATGTGGTGTTTATCGCCCTGCACGGCAGACCGGGTGAGGACGGGGCGCTGCAGCAGGAGTTGGAGAAGCTGTACATCCCGTACAACGGCTCCGGTATCCGCTCCTCCCAGATCACCATCAACAAGTATGAAACCAACGAGCTGCTCGGCCGGCACGGTGTACCGGTGGCCAAGCACGCCATGGCCCTTAAAGAGGACTGGCTGCAGGACAAAGAGAGCTTCTACCAACGTATAGAAGCGGAGTTCCCGTACCCGTTTATCGCCAAGCCGGCAGACGATGGCTGTAGCTCGGCCGTGAAGAAGGTGAAGAACCGTCAGGAGCTGGAGGCCTTCTCCACACTGATGTTCCGGGAGATGGAGGAGCTGGACACGGAGTGTGCCCGTACGCTGTCGCTGGGCTTTAAGGAGGAGTTCCCGAACAAGGCAGGCTTCCTGGTAGAGACGCTCATCAGCAGAAACGGAGCCAAGCACTTCCTGGAGATTACCGGTGGCCTTTTGACCAGGTACAGCCCCGATGGCACGGTGGATTACGAGGTGTTTGAGGCGTCTGAAGCGCTGGCCGAGGGAGAGGTGCTGTCGCTGGAGGAGAAGTTCCTGGCCGGCGAGGGGCAGAACATCACGCCTGCCCGCTATGCTGCTGACCCGGAGCGCCGCCAGAAAATTTCTGACAAAGTGAAGGAAGACCTGCGGCGTGTGGCCCAGATTTTGAACATCGAAGGCTATGCGCGAATCGATGCCTTTGTGCGCGTGCTGGAGAACGATGCGGTGGAAACCATCATCATTGAGGTGAACTCACTGCCGGGCATGACGCCGGCTACCTGTATCTTCCACCAGACGGCCATCAACGGCTATAAACCATACGATTTCATTGACCGCATTCTGAGCTACGGCATAGAGCGCACCAGGATGAAAGCGGAGCTGTAGTGTTGTTTAAGAGTTAAGTTATAATTTTGAAATACCGGATACGAAGATAAAGGCTGAAGTCTTGCGTCTTGTGTCTTAAATCTTGTGTCTTACAAAATCCATGTTTAAAGCGAATTCATTTTTAGATGTTGTCAAGCATCTGCTTATTATGGGTGTCATTGTGGCGGCCCTGATATTAGGCTTTTTTTACTATTACCTGCCCTCCACCACCAACCATGGCGAGAGTATTTCTGTGCCGAAGATAACCGGCATGCAGTTGCAGGACGCGGATGCCTTGCTGGAGGAGCAAAGCCTGCGCTACTTTATCAACGACTCTACCTATAAGCCCGACCAGAAACCGTTCGAGATCCTGACGCAGGATCCGGCGCCGGGGGCGAAGGTAAAGGAGGACCGCAAAATCTACATCTCGGTGAACATGAAAAACCCGCCGATGATCAAGATGCCGAAACTGATAGACGGTTCGGTGAAGAACGCGGAGCTGATCCTGAAGAGCTATGACCTGCGCAAAGGCAAGATCACCTATGTGCCGGACCTGCAGCAGAACGCCGTGCTGAAGCAGTTTGTAGGCGGCCGTGAGGTGAAGCCGGGCGAGATGGTGCCGAAGGGCGCGTTGGTAGACCTGCACGTGGGCGATGGCCTGGGCAATACGGAGTTCGAGATGCCAAGCGTGGTAGGTATGCCGGTGGATGAGGCCTCGGTGCTGCTGGTAGGCCAGGGGCTGCAGATAGGCAACATTATTTATGTGCAAGGCAGCGATGAGCCGAACGGCACCGTGCTGAAGCAGCGCCCGTTTGCCGAGGTAGGGGCCAAGATACGGGTAGGCGAACTGGTGGACCTTTGGGTTGCCGGGCAGGAGCCTGTGCAGGGCATAGATTAAAAAGAAACAAAAATTCAGGAAGCGCCTGCCAGAAATGGCGGGCGCTTTCGTTCTTATAGAAGGGCAGTGCCGTATGCGGTACTGTGGCAAATCCTTAACTTTTGTGGATGACCTGTTGATATGAGAAAACAGCTGGCGTTTATACTACTTATACTTTGCAGTGCGGCAGGAGCCAGGGGGCAGGCCGTGCTACAGCCCCTGCAGCAGGATGTAAGCCAGCTGCAGCGCCAGAAAGTAGCGCTCAGGCAGACGGAGGACGCCCTGAGCCTGCCCTTCTTCGACGACTTCTCGGGTGCAAACACCCTGAACCCGGCCCGCTGGAACAGTGCGGGCGTGTTTCTGAACAACCGCTTCGGATTTGAGCCGATCACCATTAATGTAGCGACCTTTGATGGCTTAAATGCCTTCGGCCAGGCTTACCTGCCGAACGCCGTGACGGCGGGGGCCTCGGACACGCTTACCTCTGCCCCCATACTGCTGGGCAGCCTAACGCCAGCCGACTCCGTGTACCTTAGCTTTTACTGGCAGTCCGGCGGGCTGGGAGACGTGCCCGACCTGACGGAGAGTAACCTGCGCTACCTGGTGCTGGAGTTTTTGGATAACACTGAAAGCTGGCAGGAGGTATGGCGGCAGTCTGCCGTGGGCGAGGTGACGGATTTTAACCAGGTTTTTGTGGGCCTGAAGGAAGCAAAGTATTTCCACAGCGGGTTTCGCTTTAGGTTCCGTAACGTGGGCTTGCGCAGCGGCATGCTTGATGTGTGGAACGTGGATTACATTGAGCTGGACCAGAACCGCAGGAAAGGCATGAACACCACCCGCGATATTGCGATCAGCGAAGGGGTGAGCCGGCTGCTGAAGAACTACACTGCGATGCCGGCCAGGCAGTTTCTGCCAAACCCGGAGGGGGAGCTGGCCGAGGAGGTGCGGGCCACCCTGAATAACCTGGGAGACTTTCCCGGTGCAATTAGCTGGCGAGGCTATATCCGCAGGTACGCACAGGCGGCCGCCGACACCTTTCTGCGGGAACAGGCGCTCGTGCCGGGCCTGGCCCGGCAGTACCCGGTTACCGGTACCCCGCGCCTCGATGGAATCCCCCTGCCAGGCAGCGGCCCTTTTTCGCTGCTCCATGGCATTATACTGGATACAAAAGAGCAGAACCCGCTACAGCGAGCCAACGACAGCACCGAGCGCAGAACCGAGTTTTCCGACTATTTCGCTTACGACGATGGCACCGCGGAGGCCGGCTTTAGCTTTGTGGGCACGGGCAACACCCAGGTGGCACAGCGTTATGACCTGAACCAGCCGGACCAGCTAACGGCTTTCCGGGTATACTTCCCGCGCATCGGCAAAGATATCTCCGGCACCGCCATCACGTTCAGAGTATGGCGCAACGCCAACGGCGTGCCAGGCGAAACGCTGCACCAGCAAAGCTTTAAGATACAGTACAGCGATACGTTAAACGAGTTTTACGAAGTACAGCTCGCCAACCCGGTGCCGGTGAGCGGCACCTTCTTTATCGGCTGGACACAGGCGGGCTCGCAGTACATCAACATCGGGTTTGATAGAAATGAGCATGCTGTAGGGCGGCGGTTCACCTATACTGCGTCCGGCGGGTGGGCAGAGGAAACCAAGTATGAGGGGGCGCTGATGCTGCGGCCGGTGTTGACAGGCGAAGCCCTCGGAGTGGAGGACGACATCTACGCCGCCGCCATGCGGGTGTTCCCAAACCCGAGCACGGGTACGGTAAACCTGAGTGAGCCGTACGAACTGGTGCGGGTGTTTGATCTGCTGGGCCGTTTGGTGCACAGCGAGCAGTACAAGGGGGGGCGGCAGCCACTCCAGTTGGGGCACTTGGCACCGGGGCTTTATACCTTGCGTATTCAGAACAGAAAAGCTATTATCACTAAAAAACTAATTCTTACTAAACCATGATTGCATCAGCAGACATTACAGCAGAAGAGCTAAAGGACCGTTTAAACAAGGGAGAGACCCCCGTTATAATCGATGTGCGCGAAGACTGGGAGTACCAGGAAACCTGCATCCCCGGAGCGCAAAACATCCCGCTGGGCACGCTGCCGCAACGCGTGGAAGACCTGGAAGACCTGAAAGAGCAGGAGGTGATTGTGCAGTGCCGCTCTGGTGCCCGTTCTGCCTCAGCCAAGGCCTATCTGCAGCAGCAGGGCTTTAGTAACGTCAGGAACCTGGTAGGAGGGATTCTGGCCTACAACGGGTAACTAAAAAAGGAGCGGGAGCCGTTAACAAAACGGCTCCCGCTCCTTTTTTAGCTTTTATAAGGGCTGTGCGGAGTGCTACCGCCGAGCCGGAGCCTCCTGTCACTGCATGGCAGCCTTCCTTTGCTTTTGCCACACTCAAAGTGCTGTATTATAGCTTTTACCTGTTTGTGCTGGAGAAGCGCCTACAGGCTTTTCTCCACAGCGCAGACCATTACTCAATAATAAAGGGCGAAGGGCTGAAACAAAGTATAAATACGATGAAAGCGAAGATACCCAGTGCCTTTCTAAACGGCGTCAGCGGGCGCTCATCGGGGCACGAGGGGTGGAAAATACCCATCACACGCGATAACAGCAGTCCGAACACCAGCCAGCCGCTGTAGCCATCCGCCTCCGGAAAGAGCAGGGAAATAGAAAACTGTGCCAGGAGCACGCCCGCGGCTAGGTACAAGGTTCGCTTAATGGTTGGCGTGGCCGGCTGAAGCACGAACACCAGGTAAAGCAGGTAAAAAGGCCACAGCCAGAAATACGCCTCAAGCTCGGGGAAGAACGCTGCCAGGCTGTACTGCAGCAGGAGCATGGCCATGGTGGCAGACAAAGCGAAGTTGCGCTTGCCGAGCAGCTTGAGGTAGGCCCAGTAGGTAAAGGGGGCAAACACCACCAGTAGCTCTTCTTCCCAAACCGGGTTGCTGTAAGGCGATATCACCCCCAGCCCTGCATAAAGTATAAAGAAGGCAAAGAAGATAGGGGAGAGCCTGTTAAAGCGCCTGTGCCCGATAAGCCCATACAGCACATGGCCCCCGTCCAACTGCCCGATCGGCAGCAGGTTAAGGGCCGTAAAGAAAAGGGCGAGATAACCTGCAAACACGAAGGGGTAGTGGATAACCTCATAATGGTTGGGCACCAGCGCCGGGTCTGCCACAAACTTCTCGAAGAACATGAAGAGCAGGTTCTTACCGATGGCAAAGCTGCCCACGGTGTCCTGGTACACATACTGCGCATAATCCATTCCGAAGCGCTTGTACTCCGGGTGCACCCTGAAGATATACTCCGGCTGTGGCAGGTGCGTAAAGGCATAAACCAACAGCGGAACAGCAACAGCAAAGCCTGCCAAAGGCCCAGCCACACCAATGTCAAAAAACTCCCGCCGCGAGAATATCCGCTCTTTGATGCGGATAAAAGCCCCCATTGTGCCGATGGATGAGGTAATGCCAAGCCACAGCGGAATGTAGTAAGGCAAGGTTACCTCTGTGCGGTAGTAGCGCGCCGTGAGGTAGTGGCCAAACTCATGTACCGTCAGCACACCCAGAAAGGGCAGCGAAAAGTACAGGCCTGCTGTAAACTCGGCCCAGGTAAGCGTGCCCATCCAGTCGAAGCCCTGCGGCCCGAGAAAGAACAGCTTCCCGAAGCGCCACTCAGCGCCGGCAATGGTTGTGGTAATCAGCGTAACGCAAAACAGCAGCAGGTGTAGCCCATACTGTCGCCGCTTAGACTGCAACATCGGCAAAAACTTTGTTGATGGTCAGCGGCGCCTGCAGGTGCAGTGTTTGCAGGCCAAGTTTATCAGCGCTTTTGATGTGCTGCACACTGTCGTCGATGAACAGTGTCTCGGACCTGTCCAGGTTGTTCTCTGCTAGTATCTGCTCGAAAATGGGGGCATCAGGCTTGCGTTTTCCCACCAGGTGCGAATAGTAGCTTTTTTCAAAGAGCGAATCGAGACTAGGGATCGTGAAGCTGTGGGCCACGATCTCGTTAAAGCGCCGGAGGTGAATGGCGTTGGTATTGCTGAGTAGGAAAATACGGTACTTTTTACCCAACTCTAACAGCAGGTCAATGCGCTCCTTGGGGATGTCGAGCAACATGGCGTTCCAGGCGTGGTCAATCTGTTCGTCTGTCGCCTCAATGTTGTAGGCTTTGCGGAGGCTGTTGCGGAACTCTTCGTCAGTGCTAACCCCGGTTTCATAAAGGTCGAATAGGTGCGACTGCTCCTTTTGGCTGAACTCTATGGTACAGTCGTTTTTGCAGAACTTTTGCAGCTCCTGTATGCTTTTATCGTAGTCGATGTTGATGATTACCCCTCCGAGATCGAAGATTATATTTTTGGTTTGTTTTAAGTCCACGTAAAAAATATTGGTTGTGTGTTTGATATATTGAATGCAAATATGTAAAATTGCACTCCCAATTCAAAGGAAGCACATTCCAAAGTAGGGAACGGGCCTATAGCTCATTCGGTTAGAGCAACTGACTCATAATCAGTAGGTGCCTGGTTCGATTCCAGGTGGGCCCACGGTCAACATAAAGCCAGATCACGAAAAGTGGTCTGGCTTTATTGCTTTCAGCCCTTTTGCTTATCTTGTTAGTATACCGCATCATAGGAATTTATCGCACTTTATACATGCTTGCGGCACACTTTGCGGAGTAAATACGGCACACCGCAATTTTATGATTCCGATTCGCCTCCACCTCCATACGAAACAAAGCAACAAAGGCACCCATTCGTTCTACATGGATGTGCACTGCGACGGCGTAATCCTCCTCCGGCAGTCTGTGGGGGAGACCCTCAAAGTGGAGGATTGGAACCCCACACGCATGAAGTTGCGCGTCTCTCACCCTTATTTAAAAGAAATAAACGCACGGCTGGAGTAGCTGCATCTCTACGGGGAGGGGCTTCAGGACAGCACGGTGGGTAGGCACCTGCAGGCCTGGAAGGTGACCCTTCGAAGGCGGGGCTAGTGTTACCTCTAAAGGTGCTGATAAGCCTGTGCAACTGTTTTAGTTGTTGGTAACCAGCTTGTTTTACGTTACTTTTCATCTGTAACCTTCCTGGAAAAGTATGCTGTGGTTGGTTATGTTTAGGTATGTTGAACCTAAAAAAGTTAACCATGAAGAACAAATTTCTACTCACGGTGCTGGGAGTCTTTCTGCTCACGTTTGGTGCCTTCTCCCCGAATGAAGCCGCGGCCACTGATGTAAACGTCAGCGTGAACGATGACAGTTACTGGTATGATATGGGGTATCAGGATGGTTGGGAAGACGCCGTCTCAGGAAGGCCTTACCTCTACACGCAGCAGAGAACCTTCATCCATGCAGACTATTTGGATTCATACATGGCAGGGTACAACCTGGCGTGGCAGCAGGCCGGGGGAGGCTCAGGGACTGGCTCCGGTGGCGGAAGCACTGGCGGTGGAGGAACAGGCGGTGGCCCAGGCACCCCACTCACGCCAAAACCTACCGAGCCTGGGACTGTGAACTAGGTAAATGAAACAAAAAGCCCCTGTATAGTAGCAGGGGCTTTTTATTCGCTTTTGTTAGGCTTTGCCTCATGAACTCGATCAGCCTCCTGCTGCCCTCCTGGTTGTAGCTCCTGGAGATGACGGGGCTCTGCCTGTGTCCTTATAGGTGATCCTTACCTTCTCGCCGAACAGGAAAGGAGAGGGCATGTGGAAGAGGTGCCAGGCCAAGAAAAAGCAGGAGAGGAGCAGGGCGATGGTGCTGATTAGCGTTCCGGTTTCCAAAGTATAAAGATAGACGCAAAACAGCTAGTTTCTATAATACTTATCTAGAAACTGCTCGAAAGCTACAACCATGTTCTTGTTTTCTTTTTTGCGTAGGCGATGTAACCGGAGTCCTGCTGTTTTAAATACTAAGTCTTTTGTCTTGTCATTGTTTCAGTTCCGCTCTAGGTCGTGCCAGCTGCTGTCGAGCGCAACAGAGAAGATAGGCATGTAAGTGCTTTGGTCTAGAATGCATAAATCAACAGTAGATTTGAAAAAGAAAGTAGATGCTTCCCGATCAAGTAGAGCACAAACTTTTGAGGCAATTATTGTGCTTAGTGCTGCATTAGGTAAAAGAATTACTTTGTTCAGTTTATTTTGAGCCGCTAAATAAAGTTCTTTCTCCTGAGGTGAATTGCATACTTCCTTATGAAACAGGAGGTAAACAGTTTCTCCAACTTTAACATCTAGGTTTGCTCCAGTGCTGATTGTTTCTATCTGAGATATTATATTCTTGTTATGCTCTTGAAGAAACTTCTGAGCCTTGTGGTTGTTCTTTAATGCTTGAGCATACGGAACTGTTGGATACTTTTCGAAAAGATATTCTGCTATTCTTTGAATAATATCTTCTGAAAACTTTAAGGAGGAGTTTGTATCGTGGAGTAGTTGAAATAACCTCGCTAACACCTCAAAAACATATAAAAGAGCAAAATTTAGTCTTGTCCAATGAGCTATATGTACTTTGTGCACCATAGTCATCAACTTTTATCGTTACTCTATAGAAGTCTACTGGATTACCTCCGGTATTAATGTTTTCTACACCTATCTTGAAAGTTGTGTTATCAGGATTCTTGATCACGGCTCAGCCTGTACTTTAAGGGAAAACGCGTATTGCAACGTCCACCTTAGCCAAAGCCGGATCAGGTAAGCGGTACAACCTGTGTTTTACGTCTGCACCGGCAGGCGTTTGCCCCCTGTGCCACGGCAACTACTCTGTGTGTTGGCCCAATGTTACGGCAGCGCGCTTTGGAAAAATATTCCTGTATACTTCTGTAAATAAATACGTATTGTCTATATTTCCAACAGGAATGCAGCATAGCCTCACCCTTTACACTTTTTACTATGGCACCCGAAGAAGAAAACAAAGCAAGCCTTTTTGAGGAACTGGAACAGGAACTCAGTTCCAAGGGCTTTCAGATAAACAAGCAGGACCGCTCGCGCCCGTGGGGTGGTTTCTTTGTGATTGAGGAACAGCAGGCCCAGCGTTTTGCCGATACATACTTTAATGGTGTTTCGGTGGATGACCTGAAGATAGCCGGGAAGTTAAGCCCTAAAATCCTGGTGGTGGCCCCGCAGAAGCGCTTGTCGTGGCAGTACCACCACCGCAGAGCTGAGGTATGGCAGGTAGTAAAAGGAACCGTGGACGTGGTGACCAGTGCGACAGATGAGGAGCAGGCCCGAAAGACGCTGCACCCCGGCGACCAGATAAAGCTGCAGCAGGGAGAGCGCCACAGGCTAGTTGGCCTGGACGGCTGGGGTGTGCTGGCCGAGATCTGGCAGCATACGGATGCCACACAGCCCTCAGACGAGGAAGACATTGTGAGGGTGCAGGACGATTTTGGGCGCTAGAATGCCCCCGCCGCACCTAAACAAGAGAGGCCGCCTGCAGTTGCAGGCGGCCTCTCTTGTTTAGGTGCAGTCGTGCCTAATCGTACTGGTCGTGCTTCCGCTTGCTGGCGAGCATGCTGCCAAGTACCAGGCCGCCTACAGCCAGGGCTCCGGCCAGCACTTTCTCGCGGTGCAGGCTTAGCCATGTTTGCGGGCTGGAGTAGGTGGCCTGGCTATCAAACGTACCGTGGGCGCCGTGGTCTCCCGGAATAGGCTCCCATAGGTTGTTTTTTCGGTTCGGGTCTTCGGGCTCATCTGTCTGCTGGCCTTTAAAGCCGTTCTTCGCCAGGACGTAGTCTGCGAACCAGGGCGCAATCTTGTTTCCTATAATGGCTTTCAGGGTAGGGTAGCCCACACGGTATTCGCGGCGTTCATGCTCGGCGGCATAGGCGATAACCTCTGCTGCCACCTCCGGCTGGTAAATCTTACCCATCGGCCTCGGCTTGTTTGGCAAGCGCGTCTTCACAAAGCCGAATTGTGTGGTGTTCATGGCCGGTAGCTGTACCATGGTAACCTTCACATTGCTTTTGTCATGGATGAGCTCGGTGCGCAGCGAGTCGTAAAAGCCCTGGATCGCGTGCTTGGACCCGCAGTACGCCGACTGCAGCGGAATGCCCCGGTACGCCAGCGCAGAGCCAACCAGTACGATGGAGCCCCGGTCGCGGGGGAGCATGCGCTTCAGTGCCGACAGCGTGCCGTATACCTGGCCCAGGTAAGTCACCTCTGTTACGCGCTTGTAATCCTCCGGCTGCATTTCTTTAACCGGGCTGAAAACGCTGTTCATGGCATTGTTTACCCACACGTCTATCTCGCCCAGTTCCTGCTCTATTTTGTTGGCGGCCTCTTCCACGCCCTGCGCATCGGCCATGTCTACCTGTACGTACGTGGCTTTGCGGCCCATTTCCTCCACCTCGCGCTTCGCACCCTCTAAGCCTTCTTTGCCGCGCGCCAAGAGGCCAACGTCGTAGCCTTTTTTTGCAAACTCGCGGGCACAGGCCCGGCCTAAGCCCGCAGAGGCGCCTGTTATCACGGCTACTCCCTTCCTGTTGCTGTTATAGTTAGTGTCTTTTGCCATTTCTTTTCTATTAGTTTAAGTCTTGTCTTCTGCTGTTGTTACGCCTCGTTCCGAGTCATTGTTATGGCGTAGCGGCAGTATGGGCCTGTAGAGGAGCCGTTTAGCCTTAACCTGAGGGTAAGCTGTGCGTAGACCTGAACTAGAAACACGACAAGCTATGAAACAAGAAAGAACTGCAATAGACAAAATAAGGGAAGACACCAGCGAGGTGGTCCGGTACCGCCGCGAAATTGCCGCCCTGGCTACCTTGGGCCTCATCGACTTCAGCTTGATATCGCTCTTCCAGCTAGGCTACATCAGAAAGCTGCCGGATGTCCCGGGCAGGGTGTTCGATACCCAGCAAGTAAACTCGTCTAAAGAGGCGGTGCTGTTTGGGTTGCCGGACGGTGTTGTCAGCCTGGGGGCGTATACGGCCACCATTGGGCTAGCGGCCGCGGCTACGCGCTTTAAGAGGCCCTCACAGGTGTTGGATGTGGCGATGGGAGCTGTGCTGCTGGGGCAGGCGGCAGGCGCTGCGCAGTACCTCTTTAACATGGCTGCCGTGCAGAAGAAGGCTTGTATTTACTGCATTGCCGGGGCGGCCATTAACTTTGCTGCTTTAAAACCCCTGCGCCGGCTTCTAAAGCGGAGGGACTAAGTACAAAGCAAGAGAGCACCCATGGGCGGGTGCTCTCTTGCTTTGTACCTGGCTATTTCTCGTTTTCCTCTATTACCTGGCCGTTGCGGTACAGGCGAGTTTTCATGACCTTGCCTGCAGGGCTATGGTACTTCCAGGTGCCGGTCTCGCGGTTGTTGCGGAACTGGCCGAGCACTTCTACTTTGCCGTCCTCAAAGTATGCTTTGTAGGGGCCGAAGCGAAGCCCGTCCTTATGGTTGGTTTCTGATTTGAGCTTTCCGGAAGGGTAGTACGTATAGGCGGTTCCGACAACTTTACCTTTCTCGTACGTTTCCCTTTCCTCCACCTGGCCGTTGTCGTAGTAGGAGAGGTGTTCGCCTGTTAGCTTATCGGCAGCGTAATTCTCGCTGTGCTTTAGCTTTTTGCCGGGTGCGTCATAGTACACCTTCCAGGTGCCGTGCTTTTTCTTGTCTTTCAGCTGTTCTTCCGCCTCCAGGTTGCCGGAAGGGTAGTAGCGGGCTGTTTTACTGTCGGCGCCGTTGTTGCTGGCGCTTACCTCCTCCTTCAGGGTGCCATCCTCATAAAATACCTGGGCCGTACCGTTTACCTCCCCGTTTTTATAGTTGATGACGCTGCGGGTTTTGCCGCTCTCGTAGTACGATTTGGCGGGGCCGTGCATTTTGCCGGCTAAAAAGCTGCCCTCGGTACTGAGCTTGCCGCTGCGGTAATAGCTCTTGTAGCTCCCATGCTTCTCCCCGGCCACATTCTGCACCTCGGTTTGTACCTGCCCGTTATCGAAGTAGGTTTTGTAGGAGCCTTCCAGCATGCCGTTGTTGTAGGAGGCCTCCGTCTCCAGGCTGCCGTTGGCATAAAAGGTCTTGGCCGGCCCGTTCTGTTTGCTGCGCTTGTACGTGATCTCGGACTTTAGCTTACCCGACGGGTAGTACTCGCGCACCAGGCCTTCCGGAAAACCATCCACGAACGCCGTCTCTTTCTTCAATGTTCCATCATCGAAGAAGGTCTTGAAGAGCTTGCTTTGCTGGTCGTTCTCATAATAGCCTTCCTGCAGCAGCTTGCCGTCGGGGCGGAAGGCCTTGAAAGGCCCCTGCTTTACGCCCTGGTTATAGGTAAGCTGCAGCTTGGGTTGCCCGCTGGGGTAAAACTCCGTGTACACGCTGTCCTTTTTGCCCTCCACAAACTTTACCAGTGCCTCGGGCTCACCGGTTGGGTAGTAGCGGTGGTAGTAGCCTACTATGGCAGAGTCGGAGGTGATAAAGTACTTCTCCTTCACCTGGGTAAAGGTGTCGTCGTGGTAGGTTACGACCGGCTGCTGCGCCTGCCCAAGAGCGAAGGAGCTGATAAGTAGGGCAGCAGGTAAAAATGAAAGCAATTTCAACATAGGTGGTAAATGCGTCTGGTACAAGGTTATACTTTCCTCTTTGTGATCTCTTTTGAGACCAGCTTCAGGAACGGGTCTTTATCTTTCAGGAATTTTTGAGCTATTTCCACAGCCTTCGTTTGGTTGACTTTGCTCAGGCTCAGCAATGCCCGTCTTTTCACATAGTTGTCGTCGGTGCGGTTAATCAGGTTAACAAGAAGCTGTTCCCTGTTTTCAACGTCAACCTTCCCCAGCAACTCGGCAACTTGCCATTTAGCCTGTGGCTGGTTCGAGTTAACTGCTTTTTTAACGAACCGCAACTTGCTTTCCAGTTTCTCCTCAATGATCTTCAGGACTTGTTCAGATTCATTATCTATGGCAAGCGCATACACGAGCAGCTGGGCCAGGTCATGGTTAAACTCTGTGTTAAGCTGTTCAACCGCCTCTGTGGCTGCCTTATACAGGGTTTTCCATTCAGTATACTCCGCTTCCCACTCTCCGAGGCCTCTGTTCTCCGTGTAAGTGTCTGGCGTCATACCTGCCCATTCCCAGAATTTGGCTAGTTCGGTCTGTAGTAACATAGGTTCTTTAGAATTGGTAAACATCAAAATGATAGGAAACAGTTTAATACACAGGCTAAAGTATAAAAAAGAAGCCTTACGCGATAAACGTAAGGCTTCCTGCAAATAATATGCCCGAGGGCCGTGATTACATTTTTTCGATTACGATAGCAGAGGCACCGCCGCCGCCGTTGCAGATACCGGTAACGCCAATCTTGCCGCCTTTTTTATCCAGTACGTTGCAAAGCGTAGACACGATGCGCGCTCCAGAGGCTCCCAGCGGGTGGCCCAGCGACACAGCACCGCCGAACACGTTCACGTTGCCGCCTTCCAGGCCTAGCTTCTGGTTGTTGGCGATAGACACAACAGAGAACGCCTCGTTGATCTCGTAGAAGTCAACCTCAGACGGATCTACCCCAGCGTTTTTCAGGGCTTTCGGGATAGCAAGGGATGGCGTAGTCGTGAACCAGATCGGGTCCTGCTCCGCATCCGCAAAACCGCGGATTTTAGCGATTGGCTTCACGCCCAGCTCCTCTGCCTTCTCCTTGCTCATCAGTACGACGGCAGCAGCGCCGTCGTTCAGGGTAGACGCGTTGGCAGCCGTTACGGTGCCGGCTTTGTCGAACACCGGGCGCAGGCCTGGTATCTTCTCGAAGTTAACTTTCTTGAACTCCTCGTCTTCAGACACCACGAGAGGGTCTTTGCCGCGCTGCGGGATCTCTACCGGCACGATCTCATCTTTCAGCAGGCCGGCCTCCGCAGCCTCTGCCACTTTTTTGTAAGAGCTGATCGCATACTCGTCCTGCATCTCTCGCGTGATCTGCATTTCCTTGGCGGTGTTTTCGGCGGCATTGCCCATGTGGAAGTCGTTGTACACATCCCACAGGCCGTCTCTCAACAGGCCGTCCGTCATCTGGCCGTGGCCGAGTTTAGCTCCGAAGCGGGCTTTCTCCAGGTAGTAAGGCACATTGCTCATGCTCTCCATACCACCAGCCACGATAACATCCTTGTGCCCCAGCATGATCGCCTGTGCCGCAAACATGATCGCCTTTGAGCCGGAGGCGCATACTTTGTTGATGGTTGTACACTCTACCTCGTAGCCCAGGCCTGCGAAAACAGCAGCCTGACGGGCCGGAGCCTGGCCTACGTTAGCGGAGATTACGTTACCCATGATCACTTCCTGTACTTCCTTCTTATCTACGCCGGCTTTCTCCAGCGCGCCTTTGATAGCGGCGGCGCCGAGCTGCGTGGCAGAAAGGCTGGCAAGCGCTCCGCCAAATGAACCGATTGGCGTACGAACCGCCGAAATGATATATACTTCTTTCGTTTGCATAGTTTTGACTTTGATTAGTTGGGTTTTGTTGTGAAGTTACAGGGATTTGTCCTCAAAACCAAACGACCGTTAGCCTTGGAGGGTTGTGGTCGCCACCCGCCCGTGTTCTGGGTATCCTGGTATTGCACAGCCCAGCTGATCTAACTTCTCCTGAAAACCACAAGTATAACCATAGGTTGAGATGCACATAAACGGAAAGCGACTATGAAAATATGGCTTATGATGGCGGTGGCTGGCCTTATGTTAGGCACTGCCCACGCACAGGAAAAGAGGAACGAGCAAAAGGGTGCCGCGCGTACCGCCACCGCGGAGGCTACCCTGACGAAGGTTGCCTCTTTTAAAGGCAACCAGGTAACGGGCGTAACGATGTCTGAAGACGGGCGGCTGTTTGCAAACTTCCCGAGGTGGCGCGAAGGCGTGCCGTTTTCGGTGGTAGAGGTGATGCCGGACGGCTCCCATAAACCTTACCCCAACCAGCGCTGGAACAGCTGGACCGGGCAGCCACAGCCTAAGCAGTTTACCTGTGTGCAGTCGGTGGTGGCGCATAAGGGCTCGCTCTACGTACTGGACCCCGGCAACCCCATGATGCAAGGGGTAGTGGGCAACGCCCGCCTGTTTGAGTTTGACCTGGCTACGAACGAACTGAAAAACACCTGGGAGTTTGACCGAAGTGTTGCGCCTGAAAAGTCTTATTTGAACGACCTGCGGGTGGACGATAAGCACGGCAGGATTTACATGACCGACTCCGGGCTGGGCGCGATCGTGGTGCTGGACCCGCAAACGGGGCAGAGCCGCCGGCTGCTGGAGAACCATCCCTCCACCAAGGCCGAAGGCATTAACCTTATGTTCGACGGGCAGGAGTGGAAGCAGAACGGAAAGCAACCCCAGACGCATTCAGACGGGATTGCGCTGGCGCCGGCTGCTGACAGTTTATACTATCATGCCTTAACGGGCTACACGTTGTACCGGCTGCCTACCGCGGCGCTGGCCGGTGCTGCCCTGCCCGCGCAGGCCCTGCAGGATAAGGTGCAAAGCCTCGGGAAAACACCTGCGCCCGATGGGATGATTTTTGACAGCCGCGGCAACCTGTACATGGCTGACCTGGAAAACAGGGCCATTGTGTACCGCACGCCGCAAGGGCAGATCAAAACCCTGGTGCAGGACGACCGCATCCGCTGGGCCGACACCTTTACCATCGGCCCGGACAACCTGCTGTACTTTACCACCTCGCGTATCAACGAAGTATCCGGAGATATCAGCAACATGGAGTTCAGTATTTACAAAACGCCCCTGGCGAAGTAGCCTGGCTCAGCAGGAAGGAAGCCTGTTGCCACTCTTGAGGAGCTTTTTTTTACTGGCTATCGGCATAGCCTTCCAGCTGGTTCAGCGGCTGCGCTGTTTTCATGAACTGGCCGGTGCCAAAGGCGACCTCCTTGCCCTGTGCGTTGTAAAGGGTGGCTTCGGCAACAAACAGGCTCCTGCCCTGGGAGCGCAGGGTGCCGACCGCCTTCAGAACGCCGCTGTTTACGGGCCGCAACAGGTTTAGCTGAAAGGAGGAGGTAACGATAAACATGTCGCGCACCACAGAGGCCACCGCAAAGTAGGAGGCGTCGTCGAGGAGCTTGAAGTAGACGGCCCCGTGTATGGCTTTGGCGCCGTGGAAATACGCTTCCTGAATAGGCAGCGTGATCTCGGCGCGGCTGTGGCACACGCTGATGCTGCTTCCGCTGAAGAGCTCCTGCACGTGGGCCCGGTGGTACAGGCGCTCCAGCCGCTGGTAGTGTTCCTGGTGTTGCATGGGCAAGTATAAGTATAAATCCGCAGAACAAGGGAGCGGAAGTACCCTATACCCCAGACGCGGAGCGATAAAAAAAGTCCCCGGTTGTGCGGGAACCGGGGACTTTGCTCACAAACAACTTAAACACTAGGCAGATGCCGTCGGCGTTTTTTTATAATGGATAAAAAAGTTGATCCAGATCGCCCGCGACATCCTGAAGATAAAAGGGAAAAACACTAGCAGGGCCGTAGCGAGTGCCCCCAGAAACCAAGCCAACGTTATTTCCTCCAGCAGCACGCTCATGGCCACCAGCAGGCTAATGGTGATAGCCGTGGTGATGGCATAGCTCACGTACATGGCGCCGTAGTAAAACCCGGGCTCCGGCTCATAGCTCTGGCGGCAGCAGGGGCAGTTGCTGTGCATGCCGCTGAACCTGGTGTAGCTCCAGCCCTTGTAGGTAAAAAGCTGGCCCTCCTGGCAGCGTGGGCACTTATACTTTAAGATGCTGTACAGTTTTGATCCTTTGCTTAACATGGTTGAATCCGCTTTGGGTTTTCTCCTGTTGCAAAGGTACAAGGCGCTTGCCCGGTAGAGTGGCACAAAGCAGGCGCCTTGTGGTATAAATGCTTTGCCCGGGCTAAGCCCCTACCGCGGGCTTGGTGAGCATGCGTTGCTTTACAGCGGCCACGTCTATACCTGCCGCTTCCATCTTCTGCACCGCCAGCTCTTCAATCAGCTCCTTAAGCTGGGAAAGGCAGGCGTCGAACTCCGTGTGCTGGCCCATCAGGAACACAAACTCCTGCTCAATCTCCAGCCATGCATCCATGCTGGCGTGGTTGTGCTGGATCTGTACTTCCAGCTTATCCAGCGCGTTTGCCACACGGGCTTCGTAGGTTAGCTTATCTTCAAACTCGTGCCACAGCTCATACACGTGCTGGCCAATGCCGTTACCCAGCGCTTCACGCAGGTTGTCGATGGCTTTCAGCTCCCGCACGCGCTTCAGCTCTTTCATTTCCGCGGTGAACACCTCAAAGGCAGGAATGTCCCCGGCCTCGGCCTCCACCAGGTCATGCACGATCACCATCTTCAGGGCACGCGCCACGTCTATTTCGTTGTCCAGGTACGGCTCCAGCAGAACCAGCATCAGCGACATGCGCCAGGTGTGCTCGGCTACGCTTTCCTGCCGGCCGTTCGACAGCCAGCTGTGGCGCAGTTCATACTTCAGTTTTTCTGCAAGGTGCAGCACCTCCAGCACTCTTTTCAACTCTTCTTTCATAATTCTATTGTGGTATGGGCAAATTGTACAGTATAGGCAGGGGGAAACGGTTGTTAAACGTCTGGTACAAAGGTACAAAAAATGCCTCCTGAAACGCAGGGGCCGGTACTGAAGCCAGTGTTTATCAGTGACTTTTATCCGAATAGGGGATGGCGCTCAACAAACTGCTGTATTTTCACGACGAACAACCGCCGGAGGCACGGCTTATGCGCCGGCGGCCGCAGCCCGAAGCTCCCTTACCCGCTCCTCGAAGTATACATTCGGCTTGCCTTCCCCGTCTGTCGCCACGCTGCGGTACAGGTCCATCAGGCTATCCTCATGCACCGCTTTGGCGCCTTTGCGCACATCAATGTAGACAAAGCGCATCCATATGACCGACTTCACCTCCTGTGTTTCGGGGTTTAGCATGATGCCTTCCGTGAGCAGGTCAGAATCAGTGAACCAGCGCAGGCTGGTGCGCACCGTTACCTCCTCGTTATACTTCACCTCACGCAGGTAGGAAATCTGGTTAGAGGCGGCTACCCAGGCCTTGCCCACGCGCTGCATGTGCTGGTATATATCGAGCTGGTAGTGGTCCCGGAGCTGGTCTTCCCGGGCGTTCAAAAAATAATCGATGTAGCGGCCGTTGTTCAGGTGGCCGAAAGGGTCGCAGTCCTCAAAGCGAATGCGGGTCGGGCTTTCCAGGTACAGTTTCGGCGGAGTCGTAGGGTTTTCTTGCATGTTGTTACGTTCGATACGCAAGCCGTATGGCCTGCCGGTGGTTGCAGCACTGGCTTTTAAGGGCGGGGAGGAGCAGTTGCTGCAGGTGCCGCTCCCCTCCGTGTACTTTGCATACTGTGGGGCCTTCTGCCGGGATGTCTGAAAGAGGGTGGTGGAAGCGTGCCGCTTCTGTGTTAGGCCCGGTATGCGCATGGCTACCAATCCGGCTTGCTGCGATCCGGGCTTTGAGACGATTTCTTGGGCAGCTGCTGGATGTACTGCAGCTCTGCGTTGCGCATGGCGTCGAGCAGCAGCTTGGCCTTCTCGGGGCTCATGTTTGCCTGGCGTAGTCTCGTGCGCCTTGTTTGTGCCCGCTGATCCTCGTCAGACACATCTTCGCCGCTGGTGCTCCGTTGCTGCTGGTTAGGGTCAAACTGGCTGTTTAATTGCTGGCCCTCCTTGTCGCCGGGCTCTTTGCCGGCAGCCTCTTCGCGCTCCCTGCTTCCCTGTGGGGCATCCTGTGGCCTGGCGCCTGCCTGCTGCGCTTGCTGCCCGTCCTGGTCAGGCTCTGGCTTGTCTATTTCTTCCTCTTGCTGGCCCTGCTCGTCAGGCTTCATCCGGGGCTGTGGCTCCAACTCCTCTTCGGAAGCCGGGGGCGGTGCCTGCAGGCTGTCCTGCTCAGCCGGGGTGTCCTCGGGGGCGGGAAGTTCTTCCTCGTCTTCTTTTGCCGCCTCCGGGTGTAGCTCCAGGTATTTTTTCAGGAGTTCATAGTTATACCTGGCGGCATCGTTACCGGGCTCGGCAACCAGGGCCTGTCTGTAGAGGGCCAGTGCGCGTTTATACTTTCGTTGCTTTGTGTTGATGTTGCCCAGCTGCAGGTGTGCGAGTGCCCGCAGGTGCTGGGTGGGGTGGTCTGCCAGGAGCTGGTACATGCCCATAGCCTGCGGATAGAGGCCGGCCTGGTAATAGGAGTGGGCCAGGTTCAGGCGGAGCTGGTCGTCCTGTACGCCCAGGTCTTCCACCAGGTACTTGTAGGAGGCAATGGCCTCTATATAGTCTTTGCGGGCATAGGCAGCGGCGGCTTCCTTGGCAGAGGCATTGATGCGGGAAATGGCTGTAATGCCGCCGCTAAAGAGGCTAAGGAGCAACACGGCTAAAAAAGCTGCCTTCATATCCGTACAAGTTTAACGGTTATCAGCATGTCCAGCAAAATCAGCGCCAGTGCCAGTGCCAACGGGTAAATGTACTTGTTGGCTGTCACGTCTATGGTTTTACTTTCGCGCAGCTCCCCCTCAATGTTATTGATGGCGCTGATGAGTTTGCTGACTTCGCTCACACGGTCGTTTACCTCGAAGTATGCGCCGCCGGTTAGCTCTGCCAGCCGTACTAAGGGCTCTGGATTCAGCTGTGTCAGCACAACCTGGCCCTCCTGGTCTTTTTTGAAAGAGCGCCCAACGGGGATGCGGCTGCCGTCGGTGGTGCCGACTCCCAAAGTATACACCCGGATGTTCTCTTCGCGCAGTTGCTCCGCCAGGGCCTCCACGTTGCCGCCAAAGTCCTCGCCGTCGCTGATCAGCACCAGTACCCGTGCCTTTTGCTCTTCGGCAGCGGAGGCTGTCTGGGGCCGCAGTTTCTCCAGCGCCAGCTGCAGCACTGGAGCGAAGTCGGTGCCCGAGTAGGGGAGCAGGCTCGTTCGGAGCGTCTGCGTGTAAAGCAGCAGTGCGTTCTGGTCGAAGGTTAAGGGGCTTTGGATAAAGGCTTCGTTGGAGAAGACCATCAGACCGATACGGTCAGAGTTAAACCGGCTGATCAGGCGCTGCACCTCATGTTTGGCCTTCTCCAGCCTGGAAGGCTGCACATCGGTCGCATCCATCGACTGCGACAGGTCAACAGCAATGTAGAGGTCCTTGCCGATGGTCTTTATTTCCTTCTTCATGGCGCCAAAGGAGGGGCCGAGAACGGCGATCACCAGTAGGATAAGGTACGTGTGGCGCAGCAGAAACTTAAACCAAACCCCGTGCGGGCGCTGCTTAAAGAACAGCGCCACCCGCCGCACACGCAGCAGGTAGCCCACGTACAGCGCCAAGAACAGCACGCCGAACAGGATTTCGATGAAAGTTAGGCTTTGGTACCAGGTCATTTCTTTAGAGTATGCCGTTTACAAGCCACAGTGTGTTGCTAAGTAACGGGCAGCCACAAATATACTAAACCCCGGCCACACCTAAATGCACGGTGGGCATGCTTTGGGCTGTTTTGTGCCTCAGAAGGTGCTAACGCGTAACGCTGTACTTACTGTGGCAGGTATAGGGCCTGGAAGAGTAATTTTTTTTCTGTTTTGCTCCTTTTGGCAATCTTAGGAATATCAGTGAGTTATGCGCTAGGGGAGCTTTGGTGGCGAAAAATTTAGCGGGAATTTTGGGCTGGGGTATTGCGTTGTTAAAACCGATGTAGTATGTTTGCAGTCTCTTAAGCAGTAAGAGGAATCCACGGAGAGGTGGGTGAGTGGCTTAAACCAGCAGTTTGCTAAACTGCCGTACTGGTAACGGTACCGGGGGTTCGAATCCCCCCTTCTCCGCTGTAAGATGATGATGAAAAAAAGTCTTTAAAGGCTCTTGTAAGTCAGAAATCTTTACTTATCTTTGCACCGCAATCACGCAGAAAGGCTTCTGGCCTACTGTATGAGGGCGAAAATAGTTCGGGGTGTAGCGTAGCCCGGTATCGCGCCACATTTGGGATGTGGAGGTCGTAGGTTCGAATCCTGCCACCCCGACTAAAAAATTTCGGAAGTGATTCCGAAATTTTTTGTTTAAGGGTAGAGCATCTGCTCTCCTGACGAACGCTGGTCTCGTAGCTCAGCTGGATAGAGCAACTGCCTTCTAAGCAGTAGGTCTTTGGTTCGAATCCAAACGGGATCACTTGATTATCAAGCACTTATGAGGTAAAACTTATAAGTGCTTTTTTTATGTGCACACAATTTGCACACAAACTTTTCTAATCTTCTTGAGTTGATGAGTGGTTTACAAAATTTTTCCTGCAAACAAAGCATTTAAAACATCGTTTGCCTGTATCAAACTGTAAAGCTACTATTATCTCTAATTCAATCCTGTGTAAGCTATTCTATAAAGGTGTAACGAAGTGAGGCTTATCTATCTGCAGCTTTCAGTTAAAGCTGTTCGTCAAAATATTCTTCTCCATTGATAAAAAATCTAAGTAATTGTCCTCTTGCCTTCATCTTGAACAAAGCACAGGCAATCACATAGGCACTCCTTTCTGATGTAGCTTCTATGTTCAGCTCTTCATATGCGAAGGGGTAAAACTCACTGGTTAAAGGATCAGGTCCGGGTTCCCTAATGATTTCAACCTTAAATTCCTTAATTATATCTTCGATCATATTCTTCGTTTAAGAGTGCCTAAGGTTGCCCAAGAGAAGTCTTGCTACGGCTTCTGGCGTATCATTATTCTGCTTTAACGGTAGAGCAAAAAACAAATTATAAGCTGATTTACCGCTTCTATAAGGAAGAACGGGAAAACTAAGGGCAAGGAGCTTATGAGAAACAAGGTGGCTGCACAACCAATAAAAATGGATATAGATATATAAACTCCGATAATTAATGTTGATACTATTGGTTGAACTTAGATATAGAGGGTGGTAGCCCATTATGCTCCTCAGTCTAGTATTTTAGCAGCAATATTTATAGGAGAACTGCCATAGAAAGTTAACATAAAGTTTGTTGAGTTCCAGCTAAAGGGGCAGCATCCAGGAAAGGAGCACTATCTTTTCAAATGGAGTGCGTGGACAGATTTCGTATCGATATTCTTCCGACGGGTTATCCTGTAATATGCTTGAGAGTGGTTTCTGTTAACTTTAAATAATTAACTTAAGCCTAAATTATGATATAGATATTTTATTGTATGTTTTTCTATAGTAAATTCACGTTTCAGCTATGGGTATTTCACATTTTAGAAGTAAAATACCTAGTATATAGGCTCTGTTAGATGCTGAAAGAGCTGATTGAGTGTCTGTTGTGCCTTGTTATAATATCCAGTAGGTCCGACAAATGATGCGGTGCCTCTAGCTTGGGTAACCAGCATTTGGAAAGTTTAGGTGTTTTGCTGCACCAGATTGTAGATGCCGTTACTTCAGTAAATAGCGGTATTTTTTCTATTGCGTCCACTGCACTAAGAGGCACCGGAGGAAAGGCTAAGATTTAAAACATTACATGCTCGAATTTTACGAAAAGTACCATCCGAAATCATTCATTAGTAAATCAGAGTGTTTGGCGGATGAAATGGACTTGCTGGTCCTAAATGAAAATCTAAATACTATTGAAACGGAGCAGTTGCATATACCGGCTTCTTACAGAGAAAAACTCCCTCTTGAACTTTTTACGCGCCTAAATAACCTCTATGCCACATTTAGGGGGAATCATGCCTCGGCTCACCCCCTCTTAAAAAAGTACCTGCCTGAGACGAGGCAGGAACCCCAAGGGGAGCTGCTTTTTGCGGACTTCTTCAGCGGTGCTGGGGGGTTGAGCCAGGGGTTGATTTATGCGGGATTCCAGCCTGCTTTTGTAAATGATCATAACACAGATGCGCTTGAAACCTATTACTTCAATCATACTCTACCCTTAAGCCGCTTTTTCAAGGGCGACATTAAAGATCTTTTGGATAATTTTCTGATATACCAACACTTATTTGAAAAAGTAAAGGTAGTGGCAGGAGGGCCGCCCTGCCAGGGGTTTTCCATGGCCAACAGAAGAAACTTTAAACTGGATATAGCTACAGCGGAAAAGCGCTTCATTGAGGATGAACGGAATAAGCTTTATAAGTATTTTGTCAGGCTGCTAGGCATCATCAAACCGGACTTCTTTATTATGGAGAATGTAAAGGGGATGCAGAAGGTCAAGCGGCAGATCGAAGTAGATATCCGCGAGGCAACAGATGTAGAGTACTATTTCACTCATTTGCGTCTAGATGCACAACGGTTCAACGTGCCCCAGAGCCGCGACAGGTATATACTAATCGGGGGAAGGGATGTGTTCACCCTGGAGCAGATTGGTACCAGCATCAAAGGAATGGAAAGGTCATTTAGTTCCTATAAGCTCAAGGATGCCTTGTTCGGATTGCCAGCAATTGGCACTAATCCTGTTAAGCGACGACCCGAATTGGAAGGCGAAGTACATGGTTTTACAATTCGGAAAATTCCGCTTGAACAAAATGCGTTTCTACAGGAGATAAATAAAGGGGAGACTGTTACTTATCTTTTTAATCACAAATCCAGGTACAACAATGAAAACGATCTGGAGATATTTAGGCGGTTGCCAGAAGGGGCAAATTCCCTGCATGAGAGTATTCAAGAGCTGAACAATTACAGGAACCGGGATCATATCTTCAAAGACAAGTACTACAAATTAATGCAGGATGAGGTCTGCAGGACGATCACTTCCCACATGAAGTATGACTGTCACATGTACATTCACCCAAGCCAGGCAAGAGGGTTAAGTCCCCGTGAGGCTGCCCGAATTCAGACATTCCCGGACTGCTACATGTTTAGGGGAGCATTAAATGACTGGTATCAGCAGATAGGAAATGCCGTTCCGGTAAAGCTGGCAGAAGTTGTGGCCAATCAGATTTATGAACATTACAGATGAATTATATAGAGTTATTCGCCGGGATAGGCGGCTTTCGTAGTGCGGTTGAGCACCTGTCAAGGGACACAGGAATAGAATTGAAATGTGTTGGGTTTTCCGAAATAGACCGGTATGCGTTGATGACTTATGGCGCAAACTACAGGTTGAACGGGGAAACAGCTATGCATGATATTGTCCGTTTTGCAGCTGATCCCGGGAACATAGCCGCCCTGCCCGATTTTAATGTCCTGCTAGGGGGCTTCCCGTGTCAGGCCTTCAGCCTGCTGGGTAAGAAACTGGGGCTTGAGGATGAGCGGGGGAAGATCCTTTTTAGTATCCACGAGCTGCTGAAGGAGAAAAATCCTGAGTTTATAGTTCTGGAGAATGTTCGTAACATCATCAACCACGATAAAGGAAAAACACTTGATTTGATCCTGGATTTTTTCAGGGAGCATGACTATCAGTATATCAACTATGTGATTCTAGACACCCAAAATTTTGGGCTTCCACAGCGGCGGAGTAGGATTTTCTTTTTTTGCAGCAAACGGAAACTAAACATTGAGCTCTCTGAAAAAGCGATTGTGGACAACTTTAGCCGGATACAAACGACCTCCCTCTCTGTTTATTCCAATGTACTTGATATTCTAGAAAAGGAAGTTGATTCCAAGTACTATCTTTCAGAGAAAATAAAGTACACAATTTTGGATGGTGGGACCAAAAACTTCTGGAGTAAATCTCAAATAGACCTGGATATTGCGAGGACGTTGACAGCCACCATGGTAAAAATGCATAGGGCTTGCCAGGATAATTATTACTCTGATGATTTCGTGCATAAAGGAATTTCACACAAGGACACACCAAAAGAAATATTATATAAAAAGCCTGTAAGGAAACTGACACCGAGAGAGGCTTTAAAGCTTCAAGGGTTTAATGATACTTTTTATGAGTCAGCCATGAGGGCTGGAGTAAGTGATCATCAGCTATACAAACAAGCCGGCAATGCCCTTAGTGTTAATACAGGCTATGCCCTGCTGCATTACCTGTTTGTACACCTTAAAGTGCAGGATAGGTAGATGAAAAATCCACACTGGAAAAGAGAGGAACTGATTCTAGCCCTTGACCTTTACTTTAAGTTGGACTATGGTCAGATGCATGGGAAGAACCCTGCGGTAGTTCAGCTAAGCCAAGACCTACAGGCCCTAGGCTTACATACTGTCGTGCCAGATCCTTTTTCATTCCGAAGCGTCAATAGTGTTTCGTTGAAGCTTGCCAATTTTAAGAAGCTGGATAGGAATTTTGCAGGGAGCGGTATGAGAGACGGAGCAAAGCACGATCTGGAGGTATGGCAGGAATTTCAAGGTTATCGGGACGGGCTGAAGAGTGAGGCAGAAAGAATCCGTAGGATCTTCCTGCATAATAAAGAGAAGCAGATGCACTCCAGGATATTATCCGCAAATAATGCCGACTTTGCATTCCAAATTCACAAGCACCGGGAAACAGACCCCCTGGCTATACAGCTAAAAATGGAAATGGTACTGGCAGATAAGGAAAGACTTAAGTGCGAAGTATGCACCTTTGATCCTACCGACTGCTACGGGGAATTAGGCCGTGGGATGTTGGAGATTCATTACACACAGGACCCAACGCTGCTGCACGGTTTAGAGGCAAGTGATATGGAAGACTTCTGTGTAGTTTGCAGCAATTGCCATCAAATACTTAACAAGCATTTTAACTTGATTGATGTAGAAGATTTGAGACATATACTTGAATCAAAACAATAATATGCCACGACGGACAGAGACGGCGAATTATGATATTCTGAGACCGGAACCCAACAGTCTGCTCCAGTCTGCACGCTCGTTCGGGTACAATATTGAAACCGCGATAGCGGACTTAATCGATAACAGCTTGACAGCGGGCGCCTCCAAGATAGCAATCTCTTATGCCATTGACCAATTTACATCTTATGTTAGGATAGAGGACAACGGGAAAGGTATGTCTGAGAAGGAATTGCTAAACGGACTGCGGCTTGGCAGCAGCAGCCCTCTCATACAACGGGGAGAGACGGACCTGGGCAGGTTTGGACTGGGGCTTAAAACTGCTTCATTTTCACAGTGCCGGAGATTGACTGTAAGGACAAGGGACAGGTTCGGTATACAATCTGTCCGATGCTGGGATCTTGATATTGTGCAGAAGGAAAAAGATTGGGTGTTGCTGCGTCAGTGTGCGGACCAGAACTCAGTACAAAATCTGGGCAGCCTGCCGGGCGAAGGTACCGGTACGATTGTACTGTGGGAAAAGCTTGATCGGTTAACTGAAGCAGGGGAGTTCAAAGCGGTTAAGGAGCACTTCTACCGTAAGTTTGAGAATGTCAGAAAACATCTGGGCCTTATATTCCATCGCTTCATAGAAGCTGGGGAAGTTACAATCTTTGTAAATGGAGACACAATCAAGCCCCATAATCCCTTTCATATATCAACCAGAGTTCCAACATCGGAATTGCAGGAAGAGCAGCTCTCTATAAACGGACACCTAATCACTATTCAGCCTTACATTCTGCCGCACGAGTCCAAGCTGACAGGGAACGAGAGGAGGCAGCTCCAAATCATTAAGGGATGGACAGAGCATCAAGGCATTTATCTCTACCGTAACCGCCGCCTTATAGCTGATGGCACCTGGCTTGATCTGGAATTCAGAAAAAAGGAAAGCCAGCGGTTATGCCGCATTGCTATTGATATTCCGAACACACTTGATAAGGAGTGGCAGATTGATGTGCGAAAAGCATCAGCGAAAATTCCGGATGTCATTCGCAAAAGGGTACGAAACTTAAGCCTGGCTGCAGTAGAGAAAGCTGTAAAAGTCTATACGCACAGAGGGGCCTATATTAGGCGGAAAACCAGGCGACAAGACATAACATATACCTGGCAGGCCAGGGTGCGACGGGGGAAACGGTTTTATGAGGTAAACAGAGAACATCCGGTTTATGAGTTGATACAGGCAAAGCTGGGTGAAAGTGCCTTTCTTTTCCAAGACTACATGAAACTGATAGGAGAATCACTGCCAGTAAGTTTCATTATGCAGGATTTCTCAGACCCGGCTACTCTTATGAAAGACTTCTTCGAAGGGTCAGAAGCAGAGTTACAGTCAATATATCAGAATACTTTATCTGCCCTAATGAAAGAAGGATTATCCCTCCAGGAAGCCCGGGATAAAGCAGGCAGCCTGGATTGTTTTCAGCAACTAAAGAACCTATAATATAATATGAAGCAGCGACACTACAATTTGGTCAAAAGCATTGTCAAAGACAGCTTTAATCTTTTTAAAGATTACCTACCCTATCAGGTGGCAATGGAAAGGGCGGCTGATAATGTTCTCAGTGCTATAGACTACTCCGACATTGTTCACCCGAACATCACTTTCAGCTCCATTGAAGACGTAAAGGACCTGCTGATGTCTGAATTGCAGTATGAAGTTAATGTGAACGAAGGGGTTACGGCAGGTGAATATCATTCCTTGAGTGATAGTACCGGCCATATCCCCTGGTACAGGGATAAGGTGGCCGCTGATGCAATAGAGTTTAAGTTCTGGAGCAGGTATAAAAAGTACCTGCTCAATATTAAAGGTTGGGGCTCGGAGACAGTCAATAGGCTTGATGAGGTGACGGACGATATTATTGAGAAACTGGAAGATCCAACTATTAGGAACAGACCCTTTGACAGGAGGGGGCTTGTAGTAGGGTATGTGCAGTCCGGAAAGACAGCTAATTTTACCGGTTTAATAAACAAAGGTATTGACAGTGGATATAAAGTAATTATTATCCTCAGCGGTCTCCATAAAAACCTGCGCAGCCAGACGCAGATGCGCATTGATGAGGAAGTGATAGGCCGTGACACGAGCGATCAAGCTCAAGTAAAGCGGATAGGTGTAGCCACGTTGCAGGGGGAAAGTTATATCAACACAGTCACTTTCACAACACAGGATGACAATGGAGATTTTAATCGCGGCTTTGCACAACAAGTAGGCGGTATTCAGCCCGGTACAGACAGGCCCATGATTCTTATTGTCAAGAAAAATGCTTCCGTACTGCGGAACCTTATCCGGTACTTCAGAGAATCACTTGAGACCATGGGCAGTGACTTTGTCTGTCAAGATGAGAACGGAAGCACCCTCCTAAACAATCTGCCCCTGTTACTGATTGATGATGAAGCGGACCAGGCATCCCCGAACACGAGACCTCCTGAAAATGACAACGGGGAACTTGACCCCACGGCGATTAACAACTGTATACGGCAACTGCTCAACCTTTTTAATCAGAAAGCTTACGTGGGGTATACCGCCACACCTTTCGCAAATATCTTCATTCATCACGATAAGTCACATTCCGAACTGGGCAAGGACCTTTTCCCTTCCTCTTTTATCATTTCCATGGAAGCACCATCCAATTATTTCGGTCCTGTGAAGGTGTTCGGCCTGGATGATGATGAAACCGAGCGAGGCCTGCCAATTCACGTGCCTGTACTGGATGCATCGCAGGCTCACTCCAGGTTTCTGCCCCTACGACACCGAGCTAGTGATGTGCCGGACTATATTCCGGAGTCATTGAAAGAAGCCGTAAAATCTTTTATCATCAGTTCAGCCATTAGGCGTCTTAGAGGTCAAGGCAACAAGCATAATACCATGCTCATCCACTGTACGCGCTTCAATGACATACAAAATGCCATTGGTGTGCTGGTGGAAGATGAGTTTAACAGGCTTCGGGGAGGTATAACCAACTTTGATGCAGATATTGTCAATGAACTTCATTTACTGTGGCAGCGGGATTATATGCGGATCTCCTCCGCCATGGACTGCCCAATCCACACGTGGGAGGAAGTCCGGGATAACTTAAAGCCTGCGGTCCTTAAGATGGAAAGAAAACCGCACATTATCAACGGGAGTGCTGGAGACATACTGGATTATAAAAGCCGTGAGAGTACCGGCCTAAGTGTGATTGCCATCGGGGGGGATAAATTATCTCGCGGTCTGACTCTGGAAGGGCTGACTGTAAGTTACTTTACAAGGGCAAGCACCCTTTATGACACCTTGATGCAGATGGGCAGGTGGTTTGGCTACAGAAACGGGTTTGAAGATCTTTGCAGAATCTACACCACGCCTGACCTTTATAGCTGGTACAGGCATATCTCCACTGCATTTGAAAAACTGAGGAAAGAGTTTCTGGTCATGAGCAGAAATAAGGCAACCCCGATGGAGTTTGGGTTACGGGTGCTCTCCCATCCGGACATGATGGAAACCAACGCCATGAAGATGAGGCATACGGAAACGATGAAACTCAAGTATCAAGGAACGTTGACAGAAACAACCACGATTTCATCTGACAAGGCAACTCTGTTGGCAAACTTTACTGTGGCAGAGGAATTTATTCAGTCATTGGGAAAACCGTCTGTTGATCAAAACCGGCGAATTATCTGGAAAGATGTGCCGGTACAGATGGTTCTCGGTTTTTTGAATGACTTCAATACCTACAAAGGACTGCCGGCAGCAAATGCCCACCGCATAGCAGAGTATATCAACCTGCAGGTAAATAAAGAGCAACCTGAGCTATTGCATTGGAATATATCACTTGTTACGAAGCAGCGGGAAAGAGCGGGGGATATGGTTCCATTTGCTGGACATGACATTGTGCCACTGGAGCGGACTATTTCACGTCCGCTTTCTGAAACGATCTTCATACAGCGTCTGATTTCCAAAACAGACGAACTGGCAGATTTTGAAGTTTCTGAGATAGATCGGATCAGCCGGGAAAAGGAGGTCGATGTTAAGGGAACACCGGCTGCGTCACGGGATGCCGGCCCCCGCAGGACAAACCCACTGTTAATGATCTACCTGCTTGATGTGAGAGACACGGTCGAAAACGGCAATGCTTTGCTGCCATTCGACAAAAGACCTGTGGCTTTTGCTATCAGTTGGAATGTTAGCGGAACGGCAGTAGAGCTGGTTTACAGCATTAATTCTGTCTATCAAGAACTAGAGCTAGCACGGTATGATTGATTATCAAGAAATTTGGGAATCCGTCAATGCAGAGTCAGTCAGTAGCGGAAGGCAGCGACTGGTCGCGCGTCGTGTCAGAACAAGCGGTGCGTTTCCAATTTTTCTGGCTTCGGATTACAAGAGCGGCCTCCGCCTGCTGTATCTTAAGGCTGATTCTTTGCAACAGCTTGATTTAAATGAGCTTCCAGGAATTAAAGGGCTTGAAGTATGTCGTCAAATAACGACCATTGGGGGATTTAGTGACAAGGAGTTTATTAAATTTTCTCAAGTAATTCCAGCATCTGATAGGATATTTGAATATTTTATATCGGATTTGTGTGATGCCGTGGCTGTTTTAAAGGATGCAAGCAGCCTTTTTCGGGAGCTGCACAAGATCTTGAGTGCCTGGAAGATTTTTTTTGAAGGCCGGGAAAAACCAGTTTTGTCTCTGTCTGCACAAAAAGGTCTAGTGGGAGAATTGGTTTTCCTCAAGGAGCACCTGCTGTACCTTTTTACTCACCAGGAAGCCATTAGCTTTTGGACAGGGGCAGACAAGACAACCCATGATTTTCAGTTAGGAGAGAATGCGGTTGAAGTGAAAGCCACATCCAGCAAGCAACACAAAAAATTTACGGTTTCGTCGGAGCGGCAGTTAGATGAAGTTGGGCTTAAACATCTTTATCTGGCAATATTTACACTTCGTTTGCATCAGAACCTTCCTGCCAGAAGCCTGCCTGTTCTGGTGCAGGAGATTCAAGACATTCTACAGGAGGATCCGGTCGCTTTTTTCCATTTTAATTTAAAAGTCACAAAGTACGGATATAGCATGGAACATGCTGCTCATTACAAAACAGGATTCACGGTGGCTGACGCCAAGATGTATGAAGTAAAGGAGGGCTTCCCGCGTGTGATGTCATCGGGTCTGCCAGATGGTGTGGGCGATCTGAAATATACGGTTGCAGTTGCGGCCTGTACCCCCTTTGAAGTAAACATGGAAGTTATACATACGCCTTAAAAAAATGCAGCTACAAGAGTTTGCAGTGGAGTTCTTAGAAAGCTCATTAATTACAGTGGATGAGGAGAAAATTTCTCAAGAGGACTCTATCACCAATGATATACTGGAATATGTCGTTGATTCTGGGGAAGTCATTGCCGGCGAGCTATGCCACTACAAGGTGAGGGGCATTAAGGTAAACGCCTGGAACTATGATGAAGAAAGTCAGACTATAGACCTTTTCATCACTATATTCAAAAGCGATGCTCGTCTTCATAAGGTAAATGATAGGGAAGTGGAGGATGCCTTCCAGAAAGCATTGAATTTTTTCTGGTCTGCAAGAGATGGCAGGTTGAGTGGTAAAGTTGATGAATCTGACACAGTTGTTTTTGACCTGGTACAGATAATTGAACAGTCCAGGAATTCAGTCAAGAATGTAAGGTTTTTTGTACTGACCAACGGCCAGACTTCGGCAGATATTGTACCTGAAGCCAAAGAAGAAAACGGTGTCTACCTGGACTTTCAGCTTTGGGACATTGAGCGGGTTTATCAGCAGTATTTGATCCGCTCTGGCAAGCAAAAAATTGAGATTGATTTCATCAACGATTTCAACTTTAAGCTCAAATGCCTGCAGATGGATCCGGTGAGCGACAAGGTAGATGCCTATCTTACAATAATGCCCGCCAATATTCTAGCCGAAATATACAAAAAATACAGACAAGGGCTGCTGGAGAAGAATGTAAGGACATTTCTCCAGTTCAAGGTAAAAGTAAACCAGGGGATACGGGAAACCATCAGAGGTGGGGCGGACATGTTTTTCTCTTACAACAACGGGATCTCAACCACTGCAGACAAAATAGATATTGAATATGAAGGGAATGCTGCTTATATCACACGAATTGAGAACCTGCAGGTTGTCAACGGTGGACAGACTACAGCCTCAATATTTGCAACATCAACCGAGAAGGGGAGTGATCTCTCGAAGGCATTTGTGCAGATGAAAGTCTCTGTAGTGAAACATGAAGATGAAATTGACAAGATTGTCCCCAGAATATCACGTTTTGCAAACAGCCAGACGGCTATAAAAGATTCAGACTTTTACTCAAATAGTGATTATCATGTCGCAATAGAAAATTTCTCTAGGTCTGAATGGGTGCCTGCTAAAACAGGTGGGAAAGCTACCAACAAGTGGTTCTATGAAAGAACTCGGGGTCAGTACCTGGATGAGAGGGCCAAAAGAACTACGAAGAAGGAGGTAGGTATATTTGACAGAGAATACCCTAAGCAGAAAAAGTTCACCAAGACTGATCTGGCGAAGTATGAAATGAGCTGGAGACAACGGCCGTATGATGTCAGCAAAGGCGCAGAGAACAACTTCAAGATATTTATGAAGGAATCAGATTCAGACAAAGTCGTTATCAGCAAGCAGGATTATCATTATCTTGTTGCAAAAGCGATTCTCTTCAAGCAGATTGACAGGATTGTAATGAGAAGAAACCTCGGAGGCTATAAGGCCAATATGGTATCTTATCTTATCAGTTGGCTCTCCTATAAGACAAACAGAAAGCTTAACCTTGATAAAATATGGGAAAATCAGGCTATCTCAGAGCAGCTACACCAAGTCGTAGATCAAATGATTAATATAGTCTGGAAGCATATCAATGCTCCCTATAAGGCAGGGATGAACATTGGTGAGTGGTGCAAGAAGCAGGAATGCTGGCTGACGCTTAAGGACAAATTTATTGATTTAGGCCCTCTCGGAGAAGAACTTATCTCTCAATCTGTCAGTAACGTGGAAGCTTGTCTGGAAGTAGTGAACCTGTCACCGCAGGACGCCAGAATTCTTAATGAAGCAGCCGAAGTACACAGTGCAGTCTGGTTTGCCATATCAAAGTGGGCGAAGGAAAATAATATGTTTACGCCCTTCGATAGGAAGCTGGTATATAACCTGGGTGTACTTGCAAACCGGAAGACCTCCTTTAGTCCCAAACAGGCTAAAAATGGTTTACGTATCCTTAAGTCAGCTAAGGACAACGGGTTCCAACAAGCTGAGGCATCCTAATTGTGCGGCAGAACTTTACTAGAACTAGCAGGTTGGATGTAGTGCCTTTAAGTAATGAAACAAGCTAGTCTGAGACATACCTGCGCGATCTTCACGAGGATTGAACATATTAGGATAATGTTGTAACCATGTTCCTCCTCTCTACTTTTAATTTATCTTATGTAGAAGCTTTTTGATTTTATTCGTTGCGAATGATAAGAAGTTTAGTTTATGACTTGTTCTTAACACTCACAAAATTGTCTTGTACATAGGAGTGTTATTGCTTAAATGTTCATTTTTAAGTATATTAATGTATGGAAACAGCAGAAAGAAGACGACCAATCCACATGGGTGACCACGTGAGAAGAATGCGGACTGCTTTGGGAGTGAAGCAATCCGCACTAGCCAGCGAACTGGGTACTACCCAGCAGAACATCTCCCGCATTGAGCAGGAGGAGGAGGTGGATGATGCGATGCTAAACAGAATTGCTGGTGCTCTCGGAGTGACGGCTGAAGCTATCAAAAACTTTAGAGAAGATGGAGATATGTTTCATATTGAGCATATGCATGATCACGCTTCTGCTGGAAAGGGAAATTTTAATCAATGTACCTTTAATCCTCTGGACAAGCTCATTGAGGTGATGGATGAGAACAGGAAACTCTATGAGCGCCTGCTGGCAAGTGAGCGGGAGAAGGTGGAAATCCTCCGGCAGCAACAACAGGCGTTACTGCCAGAGGATCGTTTACATCAAGCGGCCTCTCTACAAGCCGCCTATTATTTTTCAATTACCTCTGTTTCCTCTAACAGCTCCACGCGCCGTTCAGCCTCCTCCGGGGCCAGAAGATATGTAGAGTCCGCCCAGAAAGCTGCCTCTGGGTATTCTTGCCGGACAAGCCTATACTTGGTGCTGCTCTCCTGCAGCCTACTATTCTCCCGGAAGAGGCTAAAGCACAGCCCGACGGAGACGGAGGTTGCAAGTAAAAGCATGAAACCACCGATGATAAAGCCCCTCGACTTGGCCTCGAAATGGTGGTAGTGCCGGACAGGCAGCACCTTGGGCAGCTTGTTGTATGCCTCCCAGAAAGAGGTGATCAGGGCGTAGAGCTGCAGCGAATGCTTGCTAATATCATGTTCCTTGATGAGCGCCTTCAGCTCTTCAAAGTGGGAGGTATAGTCCTTTGACGGCGGCGGGACTATGGGTTGTGGCGCCTGCGGCCCCTCTCGTTCCTCCAGCTGTTTCAGTCTTTTGGCATGCTGACTCAGCACGCGCTCGGTGTCCAGGAGCCGTTCCTCCAGTTCTTCTGTTTTCATAAGCGTTTGCCTTTTCTTTTTTTGCGTTTCGTTCTTTTGAAGTGATAGTCATTCAGATATTGGTCATATTCCGCCTGCGCTGCCGCGGGGGAGAGGAGGGTGTCAGTAAGGTGATGCAGTACGCTTCTCTCTCCCGATGGTGGGACAACAGCCAGAGCCTGAGGGCGCACGTGGCCTCCCTGCCGGGGCAGCAGAGCGAGTAGTGTACGCTGGCCTTGCTGCCTGTTCTGTTCAAGTCGCTTGGTGATGTTACCGTAGCTCAGGCTCCTGTCCACGCTGGAGCCCTTGAAGCTCAGCTCCCCCACACAGAAGCTCACGCCCTGCACCTGGTCCGTACCACGCCTGTGCTTATAGTCAATGCTGATGCTTTTATCCCCAAGAAGGCGCTCCAGCTCCTGCCAGCTGCGGGCCCTGCCCAGTGCCTCCTTCACCGCGTCGTGCAGCTCATACTTTACTTTATCGGCTCCTTTTAACTGCTGGCGATTCACCTGCCCTTTGCCTGGTGCCAGATAATAGCCGTGGCGCTCAGTCATCTCCCGGCATACCCTGGCGTTGCGCCGGTGCTGGAATCTATCTGAAATCGTTCTCCCTTCATAGTCCACCCGGTTGTAGACGATGTGCAGGTGCGGGTGCTTGCGGTCCTGGTGTTGGACCACGAGGTACTGCGTATCCTTGAGCTGCATCTGCTCCATATACTCTTTTGCCCGCTCTGCCATGATCGCAGGGGTAAGCTTAGCCGCATCCTGTATGCTCCAACTCAAGGCGATGTGCCCCACGGCCTTCTCCAGCTCGGGCCTGAGTTTGCGCTGCAGGTTAAAGTCGGCGACCATGTCCTGAACAGACTCTGTACGGATGCCCTCTGCGGCCAGTACCACAGCCTCAGACTTCTGCACCACGTAGCGCACGCAGCCTGAGAAGCTCTTACCGATCATCACCTTTCCGATCATCTTTGCTTACCTGCTGGAGTATGTGCTGGATGTCATGCAGGAGCTGGCGGCACCTGCCCTGCACCGAGAGCAGCCCCTCCCGGTGTGCCAGCCGGGTGATCTGGTTGAAGTTGTTAGCCAGCCCCGATAGCATGCGCAAAAGGGTTGCCTCCTCAGGCCGGAGCCGTGCCACGACCACCGCTTTCTTGGCCGCCGCCCTGAACCAGGCCGAGGCGCTCAGGCCTGCCTCCCGAGCCTTACCCTCCACCAGAAGCCGCTCGGTCTCGGTCAGGCGCACGACCAACACGTGCGTCCGCTTGACTCGTTTGAAGGGGCGGCCCCCTTTCTTCCTAGTGTTTTCCTGATGCTGTGCTTTTGCTGTTTCCATGGGACTGATTTATACATGTGCTTGCTAAGTCCCCTGCTGCGACCGCCGGGAGCTGAGGGGAAGGCCAGGGGCCGGGGAGAGGTTTTTGTATGACAAAAACACAAACTTGCTCCCTGCCCTGAAAGCCTCTACAGCTAAGCACCTTACCGGTAGCCAAGGCCCACCCGGAGCTGCTTTGCCTGCCGCTTCCTTGCCACATGAAACTCGTTCACGTCCTTGCTGCCCTGGTAAAAGGAGGAGGCGTCCGCGCAGCGCAGGTCCGAGCGCAGGAGCCGCTCGGCCACCTTCCTGCCCGCCTGGTCATGGTCCAGGAAAAGGAGCACTTCCCGGTGCCGCCCAAGCACGTCCAGGCTTTTGCTTAGCAGAGCCAGGGAGTTGAGGACAAGGAAGTTGGAGCGCAGGGCCAGCTGGGGGCGCAGCTCCAGCAGGGATAGGAAGTCCATGAAGCCCTCTAGCAGGCAAACCCTTTTAGCTCCGTTATTCACAAAGGTGATGTCCTTGGGGGCGGCGGATCCCTTGAACCAGCTGTTGCGTAGTTCGTAGCCGCCGGACCGGTTCGCAAAGCCGACGGCTTCGTGCTGCCTCGTCCCTATACGGAAGCGTACCTCCTGGCAGTAGGGCTTTGCCGTCTTAAGCGGGATGTTGCGCTGCTGCAGGTAGCATGCCAGCGGGCTTGCATCCTCCAGGGGCCTCTTCTCCAGCACCTCGATGCCGGGTGAGCGGCCCTGCGCTACGATGGTGCTTTCACGGGGAACAGTACTTTTAGAGGGCTGAATGACTTTAACGCTTGTTGCCGCCGAAGGAAGCGCCTGTGCGGAGAGGAGCTGGATCACCTCTCGGATCGTCGCCGTGCGGTGCAGGCGCAGGGCCAGGTCGAAGACCTTGCCGCCTTCCCCGACGCCGTGGTCGTACCAGCGGTTCAGGCGCGTGTTGACCTTGAAGGAAGGGGTGCGCTCGGCAGCGCGGACAGGGGAGATGTACCACCAGTCAGAACCTTTCCGATGCGCTGGCTGGATGCCCTGGCTTGCCAGAAAGTCGGTGATAGAGAGCTCACTGTTAATTTGCTGGATATTCATTTTACACTATTTATGAGTTTAAATGTACACAGTGGCCGGATTGGCTCTTCCAGGGAGAATGTTACCTGTTGAGGCAATACACGGATGCAGCACGGTCTAGGTCCTGCAAATCCCCGTGCATGTGCCAGTGCCCGAACAGCTTCTGCTGCACAGCTCGCTTACGCCTCTGCCAGTGCATGAAAGGGAGGGTACCATAGCTGGGCTTGGAATCAACATGTGGGGCGCGTGCCTTAAGGAAGCGGAGCGGGTGCAGCAGTAAAACCTGCGCCACCCGCTGCCTCCTGTGCTTTCGAAAGTCAAAGGTGCGCTCCTGTCGCTTCGGAAGCGATCAAAACATCAGGTCCTTCTCTTGGTGCTCAACACATGTTGCCCTGCCTCCTCCCGAATCTCAGACATAGTCTTTTTCCGCCCCTTGCGTACCCACTCATCCAGTTCAGCTTTGTAGAAGTAGAGGCGTTTACCCTGTTTGTTGAAAGGGACTTCCCTGCGGCTGGTTTTCACATAGAGGGTGGCGACGGATAAGTGGAGAAAAGCAGCAGCCTGTGTGACGTTAAAGATAGTTTCGGCGTCCTGCAGCGTGTTTTGCTCCTCGAAGCGTTGCTCAAGGCGATCCAATTTCTCGTGCAGTAGGCGCATGGCCTGGGGCAGTTGTTCGAAGGTAAGGTTTTCCATGGCAGTGTTTCGTTTGGTTTACACTGCAATGGTAATAGTCTTGTTTACAAGGTTACAAGCAGGTAGTCCCGCTTCCTACCTGTTACCTATCGACTGTTATAGTTTTTCTGCGTGCGAAGCACCGGGAAGACGGCGTAAGTGCCGTCAGGTTGCTTCTTCACGTCCAGGATAGGGGACTGACAGGGCTTCACATTAGAGGAGATGATGGCAGCCAGGTAGTTGGGGGGCAGTGTTCTTTGTTGTTTGCGGAATACATAGGCGAAGTGTCTGGAGATCCACTCCTCCAGGTCCCCTTTGAGGCAGCCCACAATGAGGTTCGCCTCGTAGAGCTGCTTGAAAGCATCTGCCAGCTGATTGCCGTTTCCGTGGAAAACGAGGGGGGAAGCGGGGGGTAAATTCTCCTGCAGGAGGGGCAGCAGCAGTTGTTGCTCGTGCTGTGCGAAATACCCTTTCAGAATATCGTAGAATGCCACTGCGACCCCCTCTACAAAGCGTGGGAAGCGGCGGACAGGCTCACCAGCCAGAGGGGGTATTGTTGAGGTGGCGTGTACCTGCTCAACAGGTACCAGGCTATTAACGTGCTGCCTTAGGGAGGCAAGCAAGAACTCCCGAAGCTTGACAGATTCACTCAGGTCATCTACAAACGTTTCTTCGATCAACACATGCGCATGAGCCGCCCTGAGGTTCTGTACAACAAACAGCTTATCCAGTCCAACAAGGGAAATATAGCCCGAGGGGTAGTGTTGCCAGCGGAACTCAGCAGCCTGACCATGAAAATTCAACCAGAAGGTTTTGAAGCGCCGCTCCATTAGGCTAAGTAAGCGATCAACTGTTTGTAGCTGCACCACTTCAAGGGTAATGAGGTCCAGAACAGCCAGTTCAGAAAGAAGCCGGAGCTCACTCTCGAAGGCGGAAGCCTCCTCATAGGGAGTCTCGTGGCGGATGTCATAAGCCTGCACTTCGTTGATTTCAGCAGGGGACCCCTGGCGCACCTTCCTTTGCTGGATGTGAAGGTGGAAGGTCTGGAGGCGGATCAGAAACTGTTTTAAGTGTTTCATAGGGCGTTAAGATTGTTAAGTACCCTTTGTAAATCTTCTCCTACGGTAAACGACTGCCTCTAACCTCAAGCACGATGAAACAAGCCTTTGCTTGAGCCAGGGACAATGGCCGGTACCATCCTTACAAAGAAGATACAGGTTTGTACGATAATTAGATAATTTATATATAGTATTGACGATAAAATACAGGACATTGGTATGTTTGCTTTATCAGAGCAGGTAAATCTCTTTTATGCTGCCAGTATTGACAAGGCTTAGTTACATGATCAACAGGGATGTACAACGGGTTTTTATCAGGAAAGAGACTTCTTCCTGAAAGCAAGTGTATCTTTGTCAACCTCGTCTAAAAGGGCAACCGGCAGGTTTACCTGCGGGTCGTACCAATCAGCCTTTTGCGCGGCCCACGCCAGCCATTCCTCCCGATCCGGTGAAGGAGAGTGTATGTCCTCAACCTGCTGTTCTACGGCGGTGATATAAGCACGCAGCAGCTGCGCCTCGTGCCAGCGCTTGGCCTGCTGCAGCAATACCTTGAACCTGTGGAGTTCCTGCTCTTTCCGTGCCTGCAGCTCCCGCAGGATCCGCTCTTTTTCACGGCGTTCTTCTTCCGCTTTCTGACATTCAAGACGCCACTCTTCCTCTTTCTGTGTCTTCCACTCGAGATAGGCGATGACAGCAGAGATCCTGCTTTCCAAGGGCACCTTCCCATCCTGCCACTCTCTTCCATTCCAGGAAGGGCCAATCTTCAGGACCAGCACGCCGGTTGGAGTATAATCGTAGGAGTAACTCCCCTTCCTAATCTCATTAGATCTCTTCTGCTTCTCCCGGATGGCCACCTCGTATCGCTCTTTTCTGATATGAATGCAAGCTTGGGAATTGCTTGCCAAAACACGGTTGCCCCTTGCCTGAAGTGCCTTGATGAGCGTGTCCATTAGCCGGAACGTCCGGTCGAGGCACTGTTTGGAAACCTTGATGTCCAGGAAACCAAAAGATTTGGTGATCAGACCGGTGAAACGGTATCTGGCGTTTCGCGCCTCGATATCAGCTTTGGCCGCGGTTACCAATCTATCTGGATTGGTTAGCCGTGGCGGGACCTTCAGTTTCTTTCCCAAGCTGCGTTCAATTTCCAGTTGCAAAAGCTCACGGGGAGTGTGGGAAGCTGATGATTTAGCCCCGGCAACAGTAGCTAAATCTATTTCCTGCGCTACCGTTTCATTGGTGGGCAGTGTAGGAACCGGAACCTGCTTTCCGGCCTTAATGCGCTGCCAGTGCCCAGACTTTGGCAGCGGGATCAGCAGCTTCTTGCACAATTTCCGCAGTTCATAGTCTGAGACGCTGTACTTCTTTGAAAGGGAGGTGATAGGTTCAGCCCATACCTGTTTGTAGAGTTCCTGCCGGGTGACCAAACTGCGTTTCATCAACTTGACATAGAGTGCTTTACTCTTCAATATAGCTAAGGATTAAAAATAATTAACCAGCGCAAAGGGAATTTATATAAAACGGACTGGAGCCTGCTGTCAAGTTGAACTCTGAAATGATAGCAGGCTCTAACCCAGGGAAATTAATCATAACCTCGCCTCCACCGACTCGTGCTGCCTAGCCAACACCTCCCTTCCAGTGATGATGTCAAAGTCTAGCTAAGCAGGCATGATCAAGACTAATTATCCTGCTTCAGCGTATTTAAATTGCGGTGAGCCGAATAGGATTTTTATTCGGCTCATTATTTTGTTATGTTTGAGCCGTAAAAGATTTGTAATCGGCTCATGATCTATAACTGGCAACAACCCGGCTGGCCTTCCTTCAGCTATGATGTAAGCGAAGTAGAGGACATGCTTTTCGAGTTTGCTGAGCTGACGGGCCACGTCAGTGGGATGTTGAAGACCTTGCCTGAAGCGGTACAGTTGGAGGCAGTGCTTGATATGATGGTGGCGGAGGCTATCAAAACGTCAGAAATTGAAGGCGAGTACCTTCGCCGGCAGGACGTGGTTTCGTCGATTCGCAATAACCTCGGCCTTAACCAAACCCCTGAAGCAACACAGGATAAGATGGCGCAGGGGGCGGGCGAACTGATGGCTGATGCCCGCAAAACCTATGCGGATGCCTTGACAGCGGAAAA